>AFUT01000003.1 GCA_000223255.2 Streptococcus infantis SK970
GCTAAGACTGTAATGACTGCATCGGGAGGTGAAGCAACTGGTACAGATGACACAATTTTCAATAACTACGTTGTAGCTCCAGTTAAAGTACAGTTTAATTTCACTAAGAAACTTGATGGTCGTGCCTTGAAGGCTGGCGAGTTTAGTTTTATTCTGAAGGACGAAAAAGGAAACGTGATTGAAACTGTAAGCAATGATGCTGAAGGTAAGATCAAGTTCTCAGCTCTTGAATTCAAGCGTGGTGAAGAAGGAAAATATATCTATCACGTAGAAGAAGTACAAGGTACAGAAGCTGGAGTCGAGTATGACAAGATGGTTGCTATAGTTGGAGTTACTGTGACCAAGGACGGAAAAGTATTAACTCTTACTTCACAAATGCCAGAAGATACTGAGTTTAATAACAAGGTAACACCTCCGACACCTCCGACACCACCAGTAACCCCACCAACTCCAGAAAACCTAAGGGTCGTGAGTTGCCAAATACTGGTGAGCAATCTAAGGCTGGAGTAGTTGCTCTAGGTGCTGCACTTGGTCTGGTAGGTCTAGGTTTGGTTGCAAAACGCAAAAAGAAGATGAAGCTTAATATCTTGCTCTTTGTCAACTGTAGTGGGTTGAAGAAAAGCTAAGATCTAGAAAGGACGAAATTTGTCCTTTCTTTTTGATATTCAGAGCGATAAAAATTCGTTTTTTGAAGTTTTCAAAATTTGAAAACCAAAAGCATTTCGTTTGATAAGTTTGATGAGATTATTGGAAGCTTCCAATTTTGTGTAATAATAAGGTAGTTGAAGGGTGTTGACGGATTTTCTCTTTGTTCTTTAGAATGGTTTTAAAGACAGTCTGAAAAGAGGATGATTCTGCTTTAGATTGTCCTCGATGAGTCCGAAAAATTTGTCAGGTTCTTTATTTTGAATGTGAAAGAAACTATGGAAGATGTGCAATAGTCAATCAAAGTTCGTTTTGAGATTGTGTCACTTCTTGTGTGATCTGATTAATTAGCAAAACGAAAACCTTTAGCACTATTTGTTTCTTAAGGAGAAAAAACATTATGAAAATGGCAATCGGGAAAACCTATCTTGTAAAAAAGATATTTTTGGTTTAAAAAATATGAACTTTGGACTTTAGTTGACAAGGGTTATCAGGCTTATTTTGGTGAACATAATTTCGTATTTGTCAATGATGAGAAAGTGAAGGTATTTGCAGTTTTACAAGATAGTTCAGAAGAAGATATACAAATTTACCATCATCTGGATGACTATCTTGAAGAAGTCGCTCATGAGAATTTCTGAAGAAGGTGAGCTGCAAATTAAAAATGCACGCTTTTAAAAAGTTTACTGAAATATTTTTGTGGGAAATCATAATTTTTAATATATTTAGTGAGAAAGATAATGGATAAAGAATTTTATATGACACCAAATTCTGAAGAAAGCAATCTTGTCCTGAAACAGGCTTTGAAAGAACTAATCGAAGATATGTACGAAAAGAATATAATATCAGGTTTGTTAGAGGATGATATAGATAGTCAATCCTTTGAGGATCTTGTTCTTTCTTTAAGGGATAAACTTAAAGAATGCTATCCTAAAACTAAGCTCAAACGAATGATGAAGAGCATCCATTATGCGAATGGTTTTGAAGATAAATCTTTAAAAGAAAGTGCTTTTCTCTTGGATGAGATTGAACAGTATCTTAGTAGTAATCGCTTTCTTGATCATGATCAAGCGGTCAAGTATTTTAATGACAGAATTACTGCTGATGGCTTTGAAATTAATCCCCAATCTCTGCTTTTAATCATGATTGAAAGTTTGCATAGCTGAGAGAAGCTTTATAGGATATTGAGAAAATATGTGTAATGATAATAAAAGAGAAAGGTATAGCTATGTCTTATGATTTAGTAGTATTTGAGAAATCAATCGCACCAGCTAGTAAAGCTGAATTTTTAGATTGGTATGAGGAGCAAGTGGAGTGGAAGGAAGACCACGATTATGATTCAATTGAAGTTAGTTCAAGCAAACTAAAAAGTTGGTTTCTGGACATGATAAAACTATTTCCTCCTATGAATGTTGACTTTGATATGGATGATGCTTTAGAGAATGACCAAGAGCTGGAAAGTCGTTTTACTGACTATAGTATTGGTAAGAATCTTATCTATGCAGGATTTGCATGGTCACAAGCAGAAACAGCCTATAATACAATGCTCATGTTAGCCATAAAACATGATGTGGGATTTTTCGATGTCAGTGGTACTGGGGCAATTATCCTATCTGAAACTATCAAGTTAGATTAAAAGATGAGCCAGGTTAGTTCTTAGGAGATTTTATGATTTCCATAGCTTCCTAGCATATGTATTTATTAACCCTTTTACAGGGAATTAATTTTGGGATAGACGTCCTTACAGAGGCAAAACCGATTATAAAAAAACTAGACTGAAACCAAGGTGAAAACCGTCTGGTTCAGTCTTTTTTTCTGTTAATGTAGTATAATAAAGGGTGTAAGGATTCTATTTTTTAATAGGATTTTTCCAAGAATGAAAATTCTTCTAGAAAGAGGAGAAACATGAAGCAATCACTTGAATTTTTAAGAGAAAGAATCACCGATAAGATGCCCTTAGAGGAAATGGTAGCAATCTTTGAAGACTTGTGCCGTGAGCCTATTGAGGATGAGATGATTTTATTTGAAACAGGGACATTTACAGCTATATCTGATAAGCCAATGTTTCAACTATCGTTGGTAAGGCAAGCCCCAAATGAAGATGAAGAGTTTTATCAGGTTCACCTCGATATTTTCTATGAAGCATGTCAAGAGAATGAAATATTTCATGAATCGATCTGGGATGAAGATTTAGAGGAAAATATTTTTGACTACGTTAGAAATTCAGAAGTATTTGCCTATGTTAAAGAGCAGAAGTATTTGGCAGTCAAAATATATATGGACCAAACTTGAGAATGAAAGTTAAACTAAGGAAGTCTAATGACAGGAGAATTATAAATGAATAAAATCATGGTGATTATTAATCCAACGTCGGGTGGTGAAAAAGCCTTGGATTATAAGGTAAAACTAGAGAATAAAGCTAGAGACTACTTTGAACATGTGGAAATGAAGATTACGGAAAAAGCGCAAGATGCAACAGACTTTGCCGCAGAAGCTTCACGAGAACACTATGATTCAGTCCTGGTTTTTGGTGGAGATGGCACTGTTAATGAAGTAATCTCTGGCATCGCTGAGAAAGACTATATTCCTAAACTGGCGATTATCCCAGGAGGAACTGGAAATCTCATTACGAAACTATTAGAAATCTCCCAAGATATTGATAATGCTATAGACGAGCTTGATTTTAGTACGACGAATAAGATTGATATTGGAAAATCAAATGGAAATTATTTTGGTTATATCTTTAGTATTGGTTCACTACCAGAGGCCATCCACAACGTTGGGATAGAAGATAAAACGAAGTTTGGCATGCTCGCCTATGCGATTAATACCATGAAGTCTGTGGTTACAGATCAAGCATTTAACATCACAGTTGAGACTGAAAAAGGAAATTACATCGGCCCTGCAAGTCATGTCTTGGTTCTCCTTACAAATTATTTCGCTGACAAAAAAATCTTTGAAGAAGACAAGGATGGTTATGCCAATATTTTGATACTAAAAGATGCCTCAATCCTTACTAAATTGTCAGTTATCCCTGATTTATTAAAAGGGGATGTCGTCGTAAATGATAATATCGAGTATATAAAAGCTCGTCATATAAAAATTTCTTCTGATTCTGAACTGGAAACGGATGTTGATGGTGACAAATCTGATGACCTACCAGTAGAAATCAAAGTGCTAGGTCAGCATATCGAAGTCTATTCTCAACCGAAAGAATAATGAACTTTTGAAAAGAATAGTAGATAATAAAGGAGGCGATGGTGATGAAGATGTTAGCAATTAATCCTATTTCGTTTAAAAAAGAATGATTGAATTACTATTTGATTATCTTTTCATTCTAGCTTATTTAGCACTTCTGTTTTTAGGTTCTATGCTTTTTTATATTATTTTTTTAATGGTATCCCAGAGTATACAGAAATTCAATCGCAGTGTCTTGTATTTTTTACCTCTGTTTTGCCAGTCACTCTACTTTTTACATTCTTAGATTATAGAAAAAATGGGAGTTTTGGGAAGGCGAAAGCAGGACTTCAATTGGTTTACAAGAAAAAACAGTGCAAGCTAGCTTGATTAGAAACACCGTTAAATTTTACCTTGGCAAATAGGTCATATGGGTACGATACATGGTTTCTATAGTGAGTTTGATTTCTTATCTATTATCCTCTCGTCTTTCGCTACTCTCCTCGCAGTTGCCTTACTAGCAATGATGGTTTTCAGGAAAGATAAGAGGCATTTAGGTGACCTTCTAGCTCATACGCAAGTCCAGTTAAAAGCTGACTAAAATTAAATATTTTCTAGATATTTCAGTTATTAGGGAGATAGCGGTGTCCCAGCTTCCTTTTTTTATAGATTAAAATCTTCTACATTTAGCAAAAAATGCTTGGAGTTGTTATTAATTTGAACTATAATGTAGGAGAGATGACTCAACATAAAAAATGAATCAATGTGCATACACTATCAGATAACAAAATTATGATTCAGTTTTTGAAAGTATACAAGAAAAAAGATAAGGAAGCATTTTATGAAAGTTTCTAAGAAATTAATTCTAGTAAGCAGCTGTGCGTTAACCATCTTTACTTTAGCCGCCTGTGGTACAAACCAAAACCAAACCATGGAAAAACAGGATAAAACAACTATTCAGCAGGATAAGACAGATAAAGAGAAATACAAAGGAACCTATAGCAATCTTAATAGCAAGGAAAGTATCGAAGAAGTGAGGAATAGTTTGTCTGCCTATCTGAACAAGGATAGTGTGGATAAGTTCCTAAGTTTGGTAACAGATTACAATGATATAGTTGGCTCTGTTGGTTTGACTGGAGACTTCAGTAATTTCAAGAAAACCGACTATGATTTTGAAAAGATAAGCAATCTTTGGGTATCGAAGAAAGGTGATTTTGTAGGCACCAACTGTCGTATCAACAGTTATTGTTTATTAAAAAATTCTATCGAAATTCCTAAATTAGAGAAAGATGATTCTCTCTTGTTTGTCGATAATGATGCCATTGACAAAGGTAAGGTCTTTGATGCAGAAGACAAGGATGCTTTTGATATTTTATTCTCAAAAGTCAAGACCGAAGCAACGACAGATGTCAAAGTTCATGCTGCCAAGATGGAACAATTCCTTTCTCAATTCAAGTTTAATGAAAATGCTCGAATGCTCTCTGTAGTAGTCCATGATGACTTGGATGGTCAATCCCTATTTATTGGCCATGTCGGGATACTTGTACCAAGTGAGGACGGCTATCTCTTTGTCGAAAAGTTAACCTTTGAGGAGCCTTATCAAGCTATCAAATTTGCGACCAAGGAAGATTGCTACAAATATCTAGATACAAAATACGAAAACTATACAGGTGAAGGTCTAGCTAAGCCATTTATTATGGATAATGATAAGTGGGTTCAACTCTAAAAGTAGTATTTTTGGCTGATTTGCCTAAAGAGGGGGAGAAGAAGTTACCAATCAAATGATAGTTAAATTGATATGATTAGAGGACTGCAAGCATGGATGAAAAGACATTAAGAGTTGTAAAAATTGATAAGGAAGCGATTTTTGAGCTGCTCTACGAAACTTTTATAGCGCAAGAGCAAGAACTGCTGGACCTGTCGCCAGTGGATGTTATCAATGATTGTGCTATGGATTGGGAAAAGGGAGAGTTTATCTTTGCAGCACATCTTCAGGAAAATAGTCTGGGAGAATTTAATCCTCTTCCCAAAGATATTGATATTCAAGAGTTGCTTAAAAAACTACCTGTTACAACAGATTCCGTTCTTGGGAAAGAGAGGATTTATAGAGATTTTCCATTCGACCATTTAAAAAATAGTATAATAGTAGTAAATAAAATAGTCATAAGGAGACACAATGGATATTAAAGATTTTACAGAAAAAGAACAAGAAATGATTAAAAAGGGACTCACTTTTTCTAAACTGAACGACAAGGAAACTGCTGATAAGATTATCGCTTTAATTCCTCAAGATATGATTAAACGGATTCCGTTTTTTGTTAGAAAACATGCAATTACACGTACTGTCAAGAGAATTTCACTTGAGTATCCTGAATTATATGCTGTAGCTGAACAAGAAGGCCAACTTCCTGAAAAGGAAGCTCAAGAATTGCGACAAATTCTTACAGATATTTTCCAAGAAAAAATGAACAAGCATAAGATTAAATAAGTTTTGAGATTTAGCAATAAGATGTCGATTGAGCATTAGGAGTTGAGAATGGCTATTGATGGCATTAAAATCATTGACAGTGATCAAGGTTATGATATTTACAATGAGGTAGTTGGTCGCTATAGAGACGGTGATCATGTAGCCAATATTATCAAGGATATCCTTGATGCAGAGAAAGATTACTGTCAAACAGACTTTTTTACAGAGATTTATTGGACTGCTCTTGCCTACTCACTGTGGAAGATTGGTCATCTGACAGACGATATCAGAGATAAAACCTTGGAGCTTATTAAAAAAGGGGCTGATCCATTTTGGATGGAAATAGATCCAAAGGCTTTGAAGCAAAGGCAGAAGGTCTTGGAAAAATTTGCAGTTCAGTTGCAAACTGAAAATTCTAGACCTCTAAAGGTCCCCAAAGCCAAAACTAAACGCAAACCTTATTTTGAAGAAGGAGATATCCTTGCTGTTAAGTTCCAAAATGAGTATGGTCTTGTCTTTGTATCTATGGTTGAGCAGAGTCCTAGAAAGCTTGAGTATCATTTGGCTTGCACACGCCTCTTACAAACAAAAAAGCCCTCCATCGATGATTTTTTGACCAGGCATATCTCCTGTAAGATGGACAATACGAAGTTTGCTCTCGTTACAGATTGCTGGTTCAATCACAAAGATTTAGGCCAATTATTAGAAAATATTGAAAAAATTGGACAGGTGAAACTTAGACCTTTTAGTCTTTGGATGCTGGCACCTGCCCAAAATTTAGAAGATATTTATGAAGAAATCACTAGAGATAAAGCTTCCTCTGGACTTCGTTTCATCGAAACCTATAAACTTGTCGACGATATTTTTCCAGTTTAATGCCTATGTGATAAAGGGGGAAATGGTCAATCATTCCCACATGCTGTGCTGGGCTCTGACACCATAACTATCTAGGGAACCATCTGAATTGAACTTGGATTCAATACGGTATCTTTTCCAGAGGTCGTAATCTGCTGTTTGGATGGTTAGGATAAAACTGGTATCCTTATCAGAAACATTATAATCAGCAGGATTGACTTCAAAGATATCGATTAATTTTCGTGTTTGAAAGTCTTGGAGCTTGAGATTTGCTAGCTTGACATGATTGATGGAAATTTTTCTAGTTGCTTGCTATCCTTAGGTGTTCTGTAATAGGTGATGACGCAGTTTTTGAGCTGATCAGTATCTTTTCCTGTAGGAGTAAGGCTCATATAACCATAGGACTGATTATCCCGCTTGACTTCGAGAAGCTGACCGTAGTAGAAGTGATCGTTTTTGGGATTGGTGATGGAACTCTCTGGACTTTTATCTTCGAAGCTAAAGCCTTGGTCCAAAAGCTCGGAAGCCTTGGTCTCCCCGATAATGATAGTGGTATCTTGAATGCTTACTGGAACAGGTTGCGCTGGAAGGCCGCTCATCATCACGCAAAACATAAAAACATAACTCGTTAAAAAAGCTGTCCCGATAAAAGCATTGGTTGATGCATAGACATGACTGTTATGAAAGTTTTTAGTTATAGCTAGTACAACAAATTTACCAATACTTTTTAAAACCATACTAACAAGTACGATAAAAAATTGTTTTTTCAAACATTCATAAATGGCTTGAGGAAAGCTATTACCATGATAGTAGAAGCCAGCCAATACCAGTAGATTTACGATTAGATAGATTAGCAAGAACCAATGAATCTCTTTAAGGGCATTGGCATCAGTGATTTCTTCATAGTCAACGTGAATTCTTCCTTGAACAGCATGACCAAGTTTATAAATCCATTTGGGAATGTCTTTGCCTTTTTTAACCGCAACTAGAAGTCTGATATAGAGATAGATAGTAAAGGACAAGGATAGAAAGAAAAGAGCATAAAAACCCAAAACAATACTAGTGAACATTACTATTTCCCCCTATTTAACATTCAATAAAACAATTTCTTAGCTCCATTATAGCATTTTCTATAAAATAGAGCTAAAAACATCAGTATTATCCTACAAGATTCAAAGGAGAAAAATCATGGGAATGATTGCCAATTATCAATATTTACCAGACAATGAATTAGAACAAATAAAAGCTCTTTCTAACCAAGAAGATGAATTGTTAGATTTTGCTGAGGACTCCGCTGATACTCATGATATCTTAATAGATATCGATAAGATGTGGGATGCCCTAGTCTTTGTCATGACAGGATTTAGTAGTTCAGAATTTTTGGATGACAGTCCCTTGAGAGAAGCTGTTTTAGGGGTGACTCCTCTAGAGGATGTATCTGAATATATTGCCTATACTGAAAAATCGAGAATTGCGGCTATCAGTCAAGCTTTAGAAAGTTTTGACATTGACAGAGCTATGGCTAACTTTAGTATGAAAGCATGCAAGAAAGCTGACTTGTATCCTAATATTTGGGATTATCTTGAGGAAGAGGAAGAAATAAAGGATGAAATCCGAATCAGCTTTGTAAATATGAAAGAGTTTTACAAAAAGATTCTGGAGCTCAATGGAAATGTCCTGGTCACTATTTGTTAGAAAGTTTATTAAACATTCCTAAAAGAATAAAACTGCTTGAGGTAATAAATGAACAAAGAAGATTTATTGGCATTATGGAAGGGAATAAACTGGGAAAAACATGATTCGGGCATCTTTTTTCTAGGGCGATATCTAAATAAAGACATAAATATTTATTTTACAGGTTACTGTGAACAGGATTTAGTCTTATTATCAGATGATTTGATGACTAGTTTATATAGAAACTTGGAACACCTTGATAAAAAAGCTCAAAAGGTTATCCATGATAATTGGCCTGATAAAGCAGTTACAGAACTGGAATTAAGGGAGTTAATCTTCGATAAAAGTGGTTCTTATGGCGAATTTGCTCTAGGTTATGATGCCGGTGTTTCTCCAGCTGGATCCCTTTATCTTTTAGTGAAATTCGACAAACATTTTCAAGCTGATAGAGAGCTTGTGTATGAAATTTACTGACTTTCTGACAATGAGAGGTTAAAATCAGGTGATGAAATGAAAGATTTATATAAAGCAATGTTAGAGCTCAATGGAAATGTCCTAGTTACTATTTGTTAAGATTTTATGTCATCCATTAGGAAGGTGGCCAGATGAATCCATATTTACAAGAATATATCACCCGAACAAGGGAATACCATGCTAAAGATGGAAATCCTTCAAGTGTTGCAGCCCTTTATGATTTGGCTGATGAATTAGCTAAGTCTGAGGATTTAGAGGCGAAGAAAGTCTTAGTTGACCTCTATGAACAATTGGGTCTCTACACTAGTGCCTATAGCTTATTTACCGAAATCTTAGACAAACCTGATCGAAAACAGATAAAGAAACTGAGCCGTTTACAAGAAATGAGTCAGAGTCATGGCGATCGTTTTGCTCTTCCTCGTCCTCTAAGAAAAGAAGAGAAGAAGCAAAGACAGAAGCTATTACAGTCTTTGCCACATTTTATCTATCATCCAGATCCCTTAGCAACAGGTTCATTTGTTGAAGGAGAAGCCAAGGTTTGTCCATCTTGTGGGAAAGAAAGCAATGTTTATTATACCCTTCTACCTTATTGTATCGAGGATATAGAATACCTTTGCCCAATGTGCATTGCAAACGGTCAAGCAGCTAAAAAATTTGATGCAGAATTTATCCAAGATGCCGAGTGGCAGGGTGAATTGGATCCAGAAAAGAATCAGTTGCTTTTTTGTCAGACCCCAGGCTACTCTAGTTGGCAGGGAGAATATTGGCTTTCTTGTTGCCAAGATTATTGTGCTTACTTGGGTACAGTTGGAACTCGAGAATTGAAGGCCATGGGAATCGCTGAGCAAGTCTTGGCAGACTATGAAGCGCGTGAAGAATATCAAGAGGTAGAAGACTACTTAGTCAAAGACGGGCCTATCTGTGGTTATTTGTTTAGATGTCTACATTGTCAAAAATACCAGATCTGGGTTGATGCAGATTAAATCGGAATGTGATTCGCTATGAAAATTAAAGAGAAGACTATGGAAGAACTAGAATTATTCGAAGCTGCCTCCAAAGATTTACTAGATGCAATGCAGGGATTTAAAGACAATCTATCTGTTCGATTTCCCCTATTAGATAGTGATAACTGGCAGTATGATAAGGGAACGATAAAGGTTTGTAAGGCTGATGAGTCAGGATTCAAAAAAGATGTAGGGTCGGAATCAGCTACAACTTGAAAGTCTCCCTATTAAACGAAGATGCCGAGCAAATCTGGTTACTGTTTAAAGACTGGTTCAATACTAGCAGATTGGGTCAAGTTGAAAGAAATCCTAATAATGAGGATTTGGGAAGATATGTCTTCTCAGCAAGTTCCCCTCTAGGTGATCAGGTAGATTGCTCCATTTATTTGCCTAATGAGTGGAATATCCCTCAGATTAGCTTTTCAGGCTATCTAACAGCTCGTTATAGGGCTTGTGATCTTGATAAATAGCAAAAATAAGATGGAGGTTTTTAGAGATGAGAAAGATTGATTGGGACAAGATAAAGACTCGCTTAGATGCCTTGCTGGTCATTGACGAATATCTGACAGATCCGAGTGAGGATTGGCTCAGACTTGTGATTAAGACTGAGGAAGACTATGGACTCCGCTATCTTATTGACAATGGCTCTGGTGATTCTTTAGATGTGATTTTGACTGATAAAATGATCCTCATAAAAGGTTTTGATCATGAAAGCAGTTTAAGCCAGTTTGCTGCTGACGAGTGGAATCAAGATATCATCGATAGTTTTTATAAAGGACTGGATGAAAAGTATGTCTCACTTTATTCAGAAGAACAAAAAGATGAAACAACCTTCTTTATCTGGTATGACGGTCACGCGCATCAACAGACTTACCAAGATCAGGATGGCGGAGAATGGTTGCTATCTTACCTCTTTGATAGCTTTGAGAGATTTCATGAGTTTGTGACTGACTATTTTGAAATTACAGTTGATGAAGACTTACTGAGAAAACTCTACAAGGAAGGAGTTCTTTCAGAAATAGAATTAGAGCAATTAATCCAGGAGAGTTAAGAGAGTAATCATGAGAGTGAACTATAAAAATACCCCTGAAAACTATCGAGCTATGGTGGAAATAATCATCCCACCCTTGCTTGATTTACTCAAAAGTTTAACCTTGTTAGAAGAGGAAATTTTTGAGCGTAACAGAGCACTGGATAAGGAAAAGAAGGCCTTGGCATCCCAGCAAATCAAATTCATCCCAAGTGGAATGAACTTATGGATGACTATTTTCAGAGGCAAATGCAACTTCTAACTGGACGAGTGACTCAAAATTACTTGGAAGGAGGAGTTCGAATTTCTTATAGCTCCCTAAGTGAGTATAACTATGTTAAAATGAATGATTTTTCTGTAGATTTTATCATGACAAAAGCTGAAGAAGCAAGAGTCATCACTCATTATCAAGAAGCTTTAGAAATGAAGCATCAGTTTGTACTTAGATTGGTGGATGGAAATTGGCTACTTGATGAGAAATTTTACGGTTTTGAGGATGAGGAAACTTGGTATGGCGACTTACTTTGAGTAAGAGAGCTTTGCTTTCCAACTGATATGAAAAAAAGAGAAGTCCTATGAATTTTTTAAAAAATCTATTTACTAGTAAGAAAGAAAAGTCAGAGAAGAAAAAACAACTGATCTTGTCCATGCCCCTCTTCAAAGGCCAGCAGGCCTATTCTTTAGATCAGGTCGTTCAGGAATTGAAATCTCACTGGGAGCTTGAAATTTCTGAAGTTTCTGGGGATGATTCTAGTGCAAGCTTTGTGATTGATGGTGCTCTTGTTGCGCTGGCTTTAATGGATTTGCCTATCCCAAGTCAAGAATTTGAAAAATTGTATGCCTATTCTTATCTCTGGCAGGATGTTGAGAAGGAAACACAGGAGCACACACAACACGCCATTGTTTCTATTTTGTCTGACAATCTTTCGCCAGTAGAAACTTATTCCTTATTAACTAAAGTCAATGCCTCTATCCTACAAACTAGTCAATCAGCTATTGGTATTTATCAGGGTTCTACCACCTTGCTCTTGCCCAAAGATCTTTATCTAGACCTGGCAGACCTTTTGAAAGAAGAAATGCTTCCCCTTCAACTATGGATTTATATGGGGATTATCAATCAAAAAGATAAGACCAGCATGTACACTTATGGTTTGAAAGAGTTTGGAAAAACTGAGATTGAAATTATCGACTCCCCTATGGATAATGACGACTTATATTATTTCCTCCTGTCTATTCTTCAGTATGTTTTAGGCAGTAATGTCACCTTAAAGGACGGTGAAACCATTGGTTTTTCAGAAGATCAAAAAATCAAAATCACTGAGTCAAAAGCCGTCTATTTGGAAGGAAATTCCTTGAAATTAGATGTTTAAACCATGATTTATAATTGAGTGTCCTTTCTAGATTGGGGGTTTCATGAATCGTGATATAAAAAAGTATTATCTCTACCGATTTCTGGTCTATAGATTTGAAAAACTCTCTTGTAAGAATCCAAGTCTCAAGGATATAAAACCAGAGAAGAGAGAAAAAAACGTTCTAGAGGCCACTCGAACTAGTCAAAAGATTATTCTAGTTCTTGGAATTCTCTACATCCTTTTAAATTCAGCCCTCTTCATTTACCTAAGGATAAGTGATTTTCACCCACCTTTATTTACTTGGTTTACTGACTACATTGACTATTTGGGTGGACTGATAAACGGAGAATGGGGCGGTAGTTGGCGTCAAAAGAAAGCTAGTTTTTTGATGATTGCTATTTTGGCTATGCCTATTGTGGTCATAGAAGGTGGCCCCTTCTTATTGCTAGTTTTATTAGTTGGGAATTGGGAATTAAAGAGAAAGATAAGATTTGAGAGAGAACATAAAGGAGTAGAGAACCATGGGTAGAACGGTGATTATAGGCACTTTAATAGTTTTTGCAATCTTTAATCTGCTACTCGGTCTGGGCTTTTATCTCTTTCTAAAAAAGAGGAAAGAGAATGGGCAGTCATTGTACGAAACTCCTGTAAATCAACAAACTCGAACAGAAAAACTAGGTTTAGGTGAGATTTTTGTCTACCTGACACTGATTGCCATCGCAGGGATCTTTGCTTTTCAGACCTTAAATAGAGGTGGTGTGGGGAATTCTATTTTAGCCAAAATAATCCTCCTACCTGCTATAATGGCCCTTTTCAATGCAAGAAAAAGGACTGGAAAGTCTTTACTTGCCCTCCTTATAACCTTTATGGTCTTTCTAGTAGGAGTTATGTTTCATATCACGATTGGTTTGCCACCTCAAACACCAATTTTGCAAATTAATGAAAGTAAAATCATTTTAGCAGAAACCAAAGCAAGTGATCTGATGGAAGCTGGATTTGATATCTATGTAAGACAAGGTGATGGTGGTAGTGACTACGAAGACCTCCTGACAGATGGCAATTTCCAAAAGTATTCAGGAGATAAATCAGTCTCTATCGAAAAAGGCTTCAGACTTGATAGCAATGCTGTTCCTTACGCTCCCTATCTCCTAGCAAAAGACGGCATAGTACTGGGCAGTATTTCCTTTTACGGTGCCGAGGATCAGGATGTGGCTTTAGAAGATTCCAAGGTTATTCAGCTTCGATTTAACAAGGACAGCATTGAAGAAGCAAAGAAACATTCTATCACTTTGAAATTAGATGAACTCGACTTGACTACTAGACTAGATATCCCGCTTGTTCAAGAAACTTTTAAAAAGCATCTATGGTCAATCCCCCATCACATACTAGTGATGTCACTCAATTGTGGTATGGATTACAGTGGTCAAGTAACAGCGACTCTCTATTTTGGAATGAGTATTATAGTCTCATCCGTCTAGATGAAAATTATTTGATGACTGATTTTGAATTAGCGGTCCAAATAGCGCGTGATGAGTAATACGATTTTGAATAGTTGAATTTGCTTATGCCTATCTAAAGGAATTAATTTATTTAGTTCCTATTTTATTATTTAAAGGCAAATTTGAAATAGTTTTCAATTATTGGGTATAGTAAAAATACGAACAAAAATGTAAATAATTTATAAAGTTTCCCCAAAATACTTTACAAACTTTTCTAAAAATGATATAGTTATAAGGCTTAGAAAATGAGATGATGTTTTCTAGCAAATATAAACCCGAGTAAAAAATGCCTACGGACAGGCAGGGTTGAATGCCGAAGCGTGGTTAAAAAGCCACATTATTGATAGGGTTAAAAGCCTACTTTTATAAGTTGATGTTAGGGCACTTGTCCTAATTCGTATAGATTTGTTAGTGTGGTGAAAGCACACGTCATCTTGTGAAACGATCAATAAAGTACGTAATATTTGCTACTAGAGAGTTAGGAAACATCAGGAACAGACATACTCAAAAGAAACAAACATAAACACGTCAGTAGATTGTAGAGCAGGTGCCAACCTGCTCTTTTTTCATAAGTATCCTTTAGAGCTTTGCATGGTCAAGGTGAAAAAATATGATAAAGGAGTATGTCTTTATAATGTTAAATCAAAACCAAGCTCCCATCTATGAGGGACTGGTAAAGTTACGAAAGAAAAGAATTGTGCCTTTTGATGTACCAGGTCACAAGCGTGGCCGTGGGAATCCAGAGTTGGTTGAGCTCTTGGGTGAGAAATGCGTTGGGATTGATGTCAATTCTATGAAACCTTTGGATAATCTAGGGCATCCTATTTCGATTATCAGAGAAGCAGAGGAACTAGCGGCTGAGGCATTTGGTGCTGCTCATGCCTTTTTAATGATTGGCGGGACAACCTCATCCGTGCAAACCATGATTCTTTCCACCTGTAAATCAGGTGATAAAATCATACTTCCACGAAATGTCCATAAATCAGCCATCAACGCTCTAGTTTTATGTGGTGCTATTCCCATCTATATCGAGATGAGTGTGGATCCCAAAATCGGTATTGCTTTGGGGCTTGAGAATGACCGTGTGGCGCAAGCTATTAAGGAACATCCGGATGCCAAGGCTATCCTAATAAACAATCCAACCTATTATGGGATTTGTTCAGACCTTAAGGGATTAACAGAGATGGCACACGCTGCAGGAATGAAAGTCTTAGTAGACGAGGCGCACGGTGCTCATCTACACTTTACAGATAAACTTCCTCTGTCCGCTATGGATGCAGGAGCAGATATGTCAGCTGTATCTATGCATAAGTCCGGTGGTAGCTTGACTCAGAGCTCGCTTCTTTTAGTTGGCGATCGGATGAATCCTGAGTACGTACGTCAGATTATTAACCTGACACAGTCAACATCAGCATCCTACTTGCTAATGGCTAGTCTCGATGTTTCTCGTAGAAACCTAGCCCTTCGTGGTAAAGAGTCCTTTGAGAAAGTCATTGAGCTATCTGAGTACGCACGTCGTGAAATCAATGCCATCGGTGGCTACTACGCCTACTCAAAAGAGCTAGTGGATGGTATATCGGTTTGTGATTTTGATGTAACCAAGCTGTCAGTGTACACTCAGGGGATTGGTCTAACAGGGATCGAGGTTTATGACCTCTTACGAGATGAATATGACATTCAAATTGAGTTTGGTGATATTGGCAATATCTTGGCCTACATTTCGATTGGTGACCGTATCCAAGACATTGAACGCTTGGTCGGTGCTTTAGCTGATATCAAGAGACTATACTCACGAGATGGGAAGGACTTGATTGCTGGAGAATATATTCAACCTGAGTTGGTGCTATCTCCTCAGGAAGCCTTTTATTCAGATAGACGAAGCTTAACCTTGGACGAATCTGTTGGGCAAGTCTGTGGGGAATTTGTCATGTGTTACCCTCCTGGGATCCCAATATTGGCTCCAGGTGAACGGATTACACGAGAAATTGTTGATTATATCCAATTTGCAAAAGAACGTGGTTGTTCCCTCCAAGGAACGGAAGATCCAGAGGTCAATCACATCAATGTCATTGAAAGAAAGGAGAACTAGATGGATTTATGGTTTTCTGAAGTTCATACTCCAGATGTCAAGTTAACAATGAGAACAGCCAAACAGCTTTATTCTGGTCAAAGTGAATGGCAGGATATCGAGGTTCTGGACACCCCAGCTTTTGGGAAAGTGTTAATTTTAAATGGCCATGTTTTATTCTCAGATGCGGATGATTTCGTCTACAACGAAATGACAGTTCACGTTCCTATGGCTGTCCATCCCAATCCAAAGAAAGTCTTGGTTATTGGGGGTGGTGACGGTGGTGTTGCCCAAGTATTAACACTCTATCCAGAATTGGAACAAATCGATATTGTAGAACCAGATGAGATGCTGGTTGAGGTTTGTCGAGAATATTTTCCAGACTTTGCTGCAGGACTTGATGATCCTCGCGTCACCATTTACTACCAAAATGGACTGAGATTTTTGAGAAATTGTGAAGATGATTACGACATTATCATTAACGATGCGACAGATCCATTTGGCCATACGGAAGGGCTCTTTACCAAGGAATTTTACGGCAATAGCTATAGAGCCTTGAAAGAAGACGGAATCATGATTTATCAGCATGGTAGTCCTTTCTTTGACGAAGATGAGTCAGCATGCCGAAGCATGCACCGCAAGGTCAATCAAGCCTTTCCAATCAGTCGGGTCTATCAGGCCCATATTCCAACTAGCCCAGCTGGCTATTGGTTGTTTGGATTTGCATCGAAAAAATATCACCCTGTCAAAGATTTTGACAAGGAAGGCTGGAAAAAACGCCAGTTATTTACGGAATATTACACTGCAAACTTGCATATTGGTGCCTTTATGTTGCCTAAGTATGTAGAAGACATTTTAGAAGAAGAGGAAGGAAAAAATGAGTCGTTTATTAGTTATTGGATGTGGGGGAGTTGCCCAAGTTGCTATTTCAAAGATTTGCCAAGATAGCGAAACGTTTAAAGAAATTATGATTGCTAGCCGTACCAAGTCGAAATGTGATGACTTGAAGGCTAAATTAGAAGGAAAAACAAGTACTAAAATTGAAACAGCTGCTCTTGATGCTGACAAGGTAGAAGAAGTGATTGCCTTGATTGAAAGCTACAAGCCAGAAGCTGTTTTGAACGTAGCTCTACCATACCAAGATTTGACTATTATGGATGCTTGTTTGGCAACAGGTGTCCACTATATCGATACTGCCAACTATGAGGCTGAGGATACAGAAGACTCTGAATGGCGTGCTATTTATGAGAAACGTTGTAAGGAGCTTGGTTTTACTGCCTACTTTGACTACTCATGGCAATGGGCTTACCAAGATAAATTCAAAGAAGCAGGCTTGACCGCTCTTCTGGGTTCTGGTTTTGATCCAGGGGTAACCAGCGTCTTTTCAGCATACGCCCTCAAACATTACTTTGACGAAATCCACTATATCGATATTTTAGACTGTAATGGTGGTGACCACGGTTATCCATTTGCGACAAACTTTAACCCAGAAATCAATCTACGTGAGGTTTCTGCACCAGGTTCTTACTGGGAAGATGGAAAATGGGTAGAAGTCGAAGCTATGTCTATCAAACGTGAGTATGATTTCCCTCAAGTTGGTCAAAAAGACATGTATCTCCTCCACCATGAAGAAATCGAATCATTAGCAAAAAATATTCCAGGAGTTAAACGCATTCGCTTCTTTATGACTTTTGGCCAATCTTATCTAACGCATATGAAATGCTTGGAAAACGTTGGGCTCCTTCGTACAGATGCTATTAATTTTAACGGACAAGAAATCGTACCAATCCAATTCTTGAAAGCCTTGCTCCCAGATCCTGCCAGCCTTGGCCCACGTACTGTTGGTAAAACTAATATTGGATGTATCTTTACAGGTGTCAAAGATGGCGTTGAAAAGACCATCTACATCTACAATGTTTGCGACCATCAAGAATGTTACGCAGAAGTTGGTTCACAAGCCATTTCTTACACAACAGGTGTTCCAGCCATGATTGGGACAAAATTAGTGATGGATGGTACATGGAAACAGCCTGGAGTTTATAACCTTGAAGAGTTGGATCCAGACCCATTCATGGAAGCTTTAAATAAATACGGTTTGCCATGGGTTGTGGTTGAAAATCCACAAATGGTGGACTAATGAAGCTAGAACAAGTACCAACACCAGCCTATGTCATTGATTTAGCAAAACTAGAAGAAAATTGTAGCATTCTGCAAGAGGTTCAGGAAAAGGCTGGCTGTAAGGTTTTGCTAGCTCAAAAGGCTTATTCTCTCTATAAAACCTATCCTTTGATTAGCCAGTATCTATCAGGTACGACAGCTAGTGGACTCTATGAAGCCAAGCTGGCTAGAGAAGAATTCCCTGGGGAAGTCCATGTTTTTGCGCCAGCTTTCAAGGAATCAGATATGGAAGAGCTACTGCAAATATCGGATCATATTGTTTTTAACTCAGAGAAACAACTACGAAAATATGGTAAACGTTGTCGTGAAGTCGGTATCAGTGTCGGTCTTCGCATCAATCCTAAATGTTCAACGCAAGGTGACCACGCGCTTTATGACCCTTGTGCTCCTGGCTCTCGTTTTGGAGTAACTTTGGATAAGATACCAAGTGATTTATTGGAGTTGGTTGACGGACTTCATTTTCATACCCTCTGTGAGCAAGGGGCAGATGATTTACAAACGACTTTGAAAGCAGTAGAAGACCAGTTTGGTGCCTATTTGCACCAAGTTAAATGGCTCAATATGGGTGGTGGTCATCATATTACAAGAGATGACTACGATGTGGACTTACTGATTTCTGAGATTAAACGCATTCGAGAAACTTATAACCTTGATGTCTATATCGAACCTGGTGAAGCCATTGCCCTTAATGCGGGCTATCTAGCGACAGAAGTCTTGGATATTGTTGAAAACGGGATTGAGACCTTGGTGCTAGACGCCTCGGCAAGCTGCCATATGCCAGATGTTCTTGAGATGCCTTATCGTCCCCCATTGAGAGATGGATTTGAAGCGCAAGAAAAACCTTATACTTATAGACTCTCTTCAAATACTTGCCTAACAGGGGATATCATTGGAGATTACAGCTTTGAAAAACCGATAGAAATCGGCGATCGCCTCTATTTTGAAGACATGGCTATTTACTCATTTGTCAAAATAATACCTTTAACGGGATTGGACTTCCAAGTTTGTATCTCATGGATAAAGAGGGTGAGTGCAGTCTAGTCAAAGCATTTGGCTACCAAGACTTTAAGGAGAGATTATCATGATGGACAGTCCAAAGAAATTAGGCTATCGTATGCCAGCTGAGTATGAACCCCATCATGGGACTCTCATGATATGGCCGACTCGACCTGGATCTTGGCCTTTTCAAGGAAAAGCTGCAAAAAAAGCATTTACTCAGATCATCGAGACCATATCAGAAGGGGAAACAGTCTACCTTTTGGTGGAGCAAGACTATCTATCCGAAGCTCAATCTTACCTTGGTGATAGTGTTGTTTATTTAGATATTCAGACAAATGATGCCTGGGCGCGTGATACTGGTCCAACTATTCTCCTTAATGATCAAAGGGAAAAGTTGGCGGTAGATTGGTCTTTCAATGCTTGGGGAGGTTCTGTGGATGGACTCTATCAAGACTATGAAGCAGATGACCAAGTGGCCAGTCGTTTTGCAGAAGTCTTAGAGATACCTGTTTACGATGCAAAACCATTTGTACTAGAAGGTGGAGCCATACACAGTGACGGCCAAGGAACAATACTTGTCACAGAGAGTTGCCTCCTCAGTCCTGGTCGTAATCCTCACCTGACTAAAGAGGAGATTGAAAAGACCTTACTAGAGAGCCTCGGAGCTGAAAAAGTCATCTGGCTACCTTACGGTATTTATCAAGACGAAACCAACGAACACGTCGATAATGTTGCAGCCTTTGTTGGTCCTGCAGAGCTTGTTTTAGCTTGGACGGACGACCACGATGATCCTCAGTATGCCATGTCTGCAGCTGATTTAGCTCTTTTAGAGACGGAATCAGATGCAAAGGGGCGTTCCTTTACCATTCATAAACTTCCAATTCCAGATATTCATCAAGTAGTGACGGAAGAAGATTTGCCGGGCTATTCATATGAAGAAGGAGAAGAGGAGCGCTATGCCGGGGAACGTTTAGCAGCTTCCTATGTGAATTTTTACATTGCTAATAAGTCTGTATTAGTACCGCAATTTCAGGACTCTAACGACCAAGTGGCCTTAGATATCCTGAGCAAGTGTTTCCCAGACCGCGAAGTCGTAGGAATCCCTGCAAGAGATATTCTTTTAGGTGGTGGAAATATCCACTGTATTACCCAACAAATTCCAGAATAGGAGAAAAAGATGAGAAATGTAACGGTTGCAGCCATTCAGATGCAATGCGCTAAGGATGTGGAAACCAATATCCAAACAGCTGAACGTTTAGTCCGTCAAGCTGCGGAGCAAGGTGCGCAAATTATTCTCTTGCCTGAATTATTTGAACGTCCCTATTTCTGTCAGGAACGTCAATATGACTACTACCAGTATGCCCAGTCGGTGTCAGAAAATACGGCTATTCAGCATTTTAAAGTGATTGCCAAGGAACTAAAGGTCGTTTTACCAATCAGTTTCTATGAAAAAGATGGCAATGTCTTGTATAACTCTATCGCCGTTATTGATGCTGATGGGGAAGTATTAGGAGTTTATCGCAAGACACATATACCAGATGACCATTATTATCAGGAGAAATTCTTCTTTACTCCTGGAAACACAGGTTTCAAAGTTTGGGATACTCGCTATGGCAAGATTGGTATTGGGATCTGTTGGGACCAGTGGTTCCCTGAAACAGCCCGTTGCCTTGCCTTAAATGGTGCAGAATTACTCTTTTACCCAACAGCCATTGGTTCAGAGCCGATTTTGGATACAGATAGTTGTGGTCATTGGCAACGTACCATGCAAGGACATGCAGCAGCAAATATTGTCCCAGTTATTGCTGCTAATCGTTATGGTTTGGAAGAAGTACAACCTTGCGAGGAAAATGGAGGGCAAAGTTCTAGCCTTAACTTCTACGGTTCATCCTTTATGACCGACGAAACAGGAGCTATCTTGACCCAAGCAGAACGACAAGGCGAAGCCATCCTCTTAACCACTTATGACCTTGACAAGGGAGCAAATGAGCGCCTGAACTGGGGTCTCTTTAGAGATAGAAGACCGGACATGTATAAAGATATTGTCAGATGAGAAAAAGCCTCTTGGAGGTTTTTATTTATATACTATATTAATTTTTGATAAAGTATTAGAAATCTGATAAAATGAACATAGCGTAATCAAGGATAAAAGAGACTGGAAAGCTCTCAATCAATTTTTCATCGAAGAATTAAGTAGTGACTGAGGTTAATTATGGGAAAATGGACTTGTAGATGTGGGCAAGCAATGAACGACCACCAAGCGCCTGATCCAAATGCTTATTCGGTTTATTCTGATGAGTTATTAGTAGAAAATTCTTAAGCTGAATTATTTTAAATGATAATCTATCATTGTAATTACGGTAATTATTTGTTATAATACTTCAAAGGAGGAAATCAGATGGTAGTAAAAACAAGAAAACAAGGAAATTCAATCACCATCACCATTCCAAGTGAATTCAATATTCCAAGTGGTGTTAAATACGAAGCAAAATTGTTACCAAGTGGTGAAATTATCTTTACTCCCGAAGAGTCTGGACATCAGATTTCTTATGTCTCTGATGATGCTTTTGACTTAAATTTGGACAAAATTTTTGATGAATACGATGATGTTTTCAAAGCTTTGGTGGAAAAATGACAGTCTATCTGACAGAAAAGCAAATTGAAAAAATCAATGCTTTAGCAATTCAACGGTATTCACCTAATGAAAAAATTCAAACAGTTAGTCCTTCTGCCTTAAATATGATTGTCAATTTACCAGAACAATTTGTCTTCGGTAAACCTCTTTATCCAACAATCTTTGATAAGGCAACGATACTATTTGTCCAATTGATCAAGAAGCATGTTTTTGCCAATGCTAATAAACGAACTGCTTTCTTCGTTTTAGTGAAATTCCTACAGTTGAATGGATATCGTTTTTCTGTAACAGTTGAAGAAGCGGTCGCTATGTGCGTGACTATCGCAGTAGAAGCCTTAACAGATGAAAGGTTAGCTAGCTACACTAAATGGATTTCTGAACATTCATTTAGAGCTAATGGCAAAAATTAAGTTTGGATGTTTAAATCCAAAAAGAAAAATAGACAAACAGACAGTATTAGAATTCTGTAATGCAGAAAACTAATCTTTTAAATATGTCAAACATTCAACCTTAATAGACAAAAAAGTAGCCCATTCAGGCTACTTTTTAAAATTCTTTATAAACATAAGGATTCTCTGGTTTGTCGACTTTTACAAAGGACTTGACTTCAAGGGTTGGGAGGACTTGGTTGAGTTCCTTGTGATAGTGATTACTAATCTTACCTTTGACTCTTACCCAGGTGTTATTTTCGTAATGATTGGTATTTCCAGTAGTTATAAGACCAAAAACTCCTGAATCAGCGATACAGTGCATAATACCAAAGCGAAAAACAAATTGACTATTGGTATGATTTGGATCGTTGTAGACAAAGCCAATAAACTCGATTTCCTGCCCTTCAAATTCATTTGGATAATCATAGATAGCTTCCATGACTTCTAAGTAATTTTCATCGTTAATGATAATGGTTGATTGAGCTAAGTATTTATCAGCACTCTTCCGAATAATATTTTCATGAGCTGTTTGTGAATAAAATCTACTGGTGTCTGGTTTGAGATATTGACTGCTCGTTCCTTCACTTGCTTGGATTGCCTTGTCAGTTCCTTCCGACAAAGGGAAATAATATCCTTTTGCCGATACTGTTTGTGAATCAAGAGTGACAGTTGGAAATGTAAATCCAACTAACAAGGGTAAACTTAAGAGAACAAAACTAGCAAGCTTGGCTGAAATACTATGTAAGTGACTATGTTCTTTCAAACGCTTGAAGCAAATATAGGCTTGAACAATGGCTAGCAAGAAAGACAGAACCATTGTGATATAAGCCAGATAAGAGTAGTGGAGGTTTAGATACTGATTGAGCTTACCTGATAGGTGTAGATAAAGGGTTAAGACAAAATAGCTTAACAAAATGATAAATCGTATCATAGCATCACCCCGACTATATAAGAATAAACAAGAACAACAAAAGTCACAATTGTCATGAACTGCCAAATAAAGCGAGTCTTAAGATAGTTCTTCATCATGAGTAAGTTTTTGACATCAAGCATTGGTCCAATAACTAGAAAGGCGAGCACTGGAGCAAAACCAAAACTGGAGAGAAGTGAAGAGCCAATAAAGGCATCTGCTTCACTACAAAGCGATAGTAAGAAAGATAAGACCATCAAGAGAATGATAGCCAGCAGTGGTGTTGCACTAATTGATGTCAGGATACGAGTTGGTACATAAACCTGGACTATGCTAGCAAACAGACAACCGAAAACCAAATAACGCCCCATATCAAAGAATTCATCAATAGCTTGAATGAATACCTGAAGGATTTTCTGACCTTTTGTCAAATAAGAAAAATCATGCTCATGACAAGCCAGCCTATTTTCCTTCTGAATGTGTTCTTCCCAGAAAAATCCAAGGAAAATACCCAATATCGTTGCAACAAGAATCGAACCCAAGGCGCGGAGTAAGACCATTTTAAATGAATTACCAAAGGCTGAATAAGTTGCAAAAAGTACGATGGGATTGATGATAGGAGCTGTTACTAGAAAGGGAACAGCTGTATAACTTGGAACCTTCTTCTCCAAGAAACGATTGATGATAGGGACAATCCCACACTCACAAGAGGGAAAGAGAAAACCGATGAAGCTACCAAAAAAGATTCTCCCCAAACGATTTTTAGGGAGAAATGTATAAACCTTCTCAGGAGTGACATAGACTTCAATAGCACCAGAGATAATGCTACCAATTAAGACAAAGGGTAAAGCTTCAATGATGATTGATAGAAAAATAGCGCCAGCTTGTAACACACTAGAAGGTAGACTTTGAAAGAGTGTCATCTATTTTTCTTTTCAGCCTTATCTTTCTTTTCTTTATCATCTGGAAATGTCACTTGCTTCAAATCAGGAAGTTTAGCAAACTCTTCGAACATTTTATCTAAGTCATCAGTTTTTGTAAATTTAACAGCCATAAGGCATACCTCGATTCTTTTAGTTAACACTATTATACTATTATTTCTGGGAAATAGTTAGATTTTAAAATAAACATTGCTTTTATCTTAATAAAGTTGAATGAAAGCAACAAATTAATGAAAACAAGCTTTCCTGCTTATGGTATAATAGTTTCATGGATAAAAAATATGAAAAAATTTCCCAAGATTTGGGTGTAACTTTAAAGCAAATTGATACTGTCTTATCTTTGACAGCTGAAGGAGCAACTATTCCCTTTATCGCTCGTTATCGGAAAGACATGACTGGTAGCTTGGATGAAGTTGCTATTAAAGCTATTATCGACCTTGATAAAAGCCTAACTGCTCTCAATGATCGAAAAGAAGCAGTTTTAGCAAAAATCAAAGAGCAAGGCAAGCTAACTAAGGAGTTCGAAGAAGCTATTTTAGCTGCTGAAAAACTAGCAGATGTCGAAGAACTTTATCTTCCCTATAAGGAAAAACGTCGCACCAAGGCAACAATTGCGCGTGAAGCTGGACTCTTTCCACTTGCTCGCTTAATCTTACAAAACGTTTCTGACCTAGAAAAAGAAGCCGAAACATTTGTCTGTGAAGGTTTCGAGACTCCACAAGATGCTTTAGCAGGTGCTGTTGATATTTTGATCGAAGCTCTCTCTGAGGATGTTACCTTGCGTTCAATGACTTATCAAGAGGTCCTTAGACATTCTAAGATTACATCTCAACTTAAAGATGAGAGTCTTGATGAAAAACAAGTCTTTCAGATTTATTATGACTTCTCAGAAACAGTTGCCAATATGCAGGGCTACCGTACGCTTGCCCTTAATCGTGGTGAGAAACTTGGCATTTTGAAGATTGGCTTTGAGCATGCGACTGATCGTATTCAAGCTTTCTTTGCTGCTCGTTTCAAAGTTAAGAATTCCTATATTGAAGAAGTCATTCAGCAATCTGTTAAGAAAAAAGTCTTACCAGCTATTGAGCGCCGTATTCGTACTGAATTGACAGAAAAAGCAGAAGAAGGAGCTATTCAACTCTTCTCAGAAAACCTTCGTAATCTCCTTCTGGTTGCACCTCTAAAAGGGCGCGTGGTTCTAGGTTTTGACCCAGCCTTTCGTACAGGTGCTAAGCTTGCAGTAGTTGATGCGACTGGTAAAATGCTGACAACCCAGGTTATATATCCAGTCAAACCAGCTTCAGCTCGTCAGATTGAGGAAGCTAAGCGTGATTTGGCAAATCTGATCGGCCAATACGGTGTTGAAATTATTGCTATCGGAAATGGAACTGCCAGTCGTGAGAGTGAAGCCTTTGTTGCTGAAGTTCTCAAAGATTTTCCAGAAGTCAGCTACGTTATTGTTAGCGAAAGTGGTGCTTCTGTTTACTCTGCCAGCGAACTTGCCCGTCAAGAGTTTCCTGAGTTAACCGTTGAAAAACGTTCAGCCATTTCTATCGCTCGTCGTTTGCAAGACCCACTTGCAGAATTGGTTAAAATTGATCCCAAATCTATCGGTGTTGGTCAATACCAGCACGATGTTAGTCAAAAGAAATTGTCTGAAAGTCTGGACTTTGTCGTAGATACCGTCGTTAACCAAGTCGGTGTCAATGTCAACACAGCCAGTCCAGCGCTACTTTCCCATGTTGCAGGGCTTAACAAAACGATTTCAGAAAACATCGTTAAGTATCGTGAAGAAGAAGGTAAAATCACTTCACGCTCTCAAATCAAGAAAGTACCTCGCTTGGGAGCAAAAGCTTTTGAACAAGCGGCAGGTTTCCTCCGTATTCCTGAAAGCAGCAATATCCTTGATAATACAGGTGTTCACCCAGAAAACTATGCTGCTGTTAAGGAACTTTTCAAACGTTTGGACATTAAGGACCTAAACGAAGAAGCGCAAGCTAAGCTCAAATCTGTTTCTATTAAAGAAATGGCCCAAGAATTAGACCTTGGTCAAGAAACTCTTAAAGATATTATTGCAGACCTTCTAAAACCCGGTCGTGATTTCCGTGATTCTTTTGATGCTCCAGTCCTTCGTCAGGATGTCTTGGATATCAAAGACTTAAAAGTTGGGCAAAAACTAGAGGGAGTAGTTCGCAATGTCGTTGACTTCGGTGCCTTTGTTGATATTGGTATTCACGAAGATGGCCTGATTCATATCTCTCACATGAGTAAGAAATTTATTAAGCATCCGAGTCAAGTCGTTTCGGTCGGTGATTTGGTTACTGTTTGGGTGAAGAAAATCGATGTCCAACGTGAAAAAGTAAATCTGTCGCTCCTTGCACCAGATGAATCTAACTGATTACGTTAGACAAGTCTCTTTAGAAGACTTTGGAAAACCTTTCAAACACCAGGCTCAATGGAATACTCGTCTGCGGTCGACAGGTGGACGATTTTTCCCTAAGGATGGGCACTTGGATTTTAATCCTAAAGTCTATCAAGAACTTGGTTTGGATGTGTTTCGAAAGATTGTCCGTCACGAACTCTGTCATTATCATCTATACTATGAGGGAAAAGGGTATAAGCATAAGGATTTAGCCTTTAAGGAACTGTTAAAAGAAGTGGATGGACTCCGCTTTGTTCCTCCCTTATCAAGTGTCAGTCAAAAACCAGTTTTGATCTATGAATGTCACTCTTGTGGCCAATCCTATCAAAGAAAGCGTCGAATTGATACGAGACGTTTTCGCTGTGGTCTTTGTCATGGAAAACTTATCCTACAAAATCCGCCTAAGGACTGATGCAGGGTGTTTTCGTTCATGTTATACTTATTTCAAGAATACCGAAAGAGGTACAAATCATGAATAAAAATTTTTATAAAATGAGACGAAATCGCATGATATCAGGTGTACTTGCTGGTCTATCTGATAGGTGGGATCTTGATGTGACACTCGTGCGCTTCATTTTTGCCATCTTTACAATCGCAAATTTTGGACTCGGAATCATCATCTACATCATTCTAGCCTATATCTTGCCAACCAAGGAAGATATCGAAGCTGATATGTACGGAACTGGCCCACGCAAGATTAAAGAGGCTGAACCAATCGATGATGATAAAGGTTGGTTCTGGTAACCACCATACTATCCATTAAAGAATTAAACCCTTGTAATTACAAGGGTTTTTCTTTTGCTTGAAAAAATGTGGTAAACTAATAGTAGTTGAGTTCAAAAAAATATCTCTATCTTACAAAAATGTAAGATTAAAGGCCTCTTTTGTAAGGTTATGTTATGGCAGGCAAGTTTTTTTGAGGTAAACTAGACTCATAAAGAAAAAGGAGTAAGAACATGAAAAAATTATTTCAAAAAAATTTTCAAAAAACCAAGTCACAAAGATATTGAGCGAGTTCAAATCGGCATCGAAATGATGCAAGCTCAGTTTCAATTAATGGGATATTAAAAAGGAGAAGTTAAAATGACAGTATTAGATGTAAAACACGTTCAAAAGATTTATAAAACTCGTTTTCAAGGCAACCAAGTAGAAGCCTTGAAAGACATTCACTTTACTGTAGAAAAAGGCGATTATGTTGCTATCATGGGTGAGTCTGGTTCCGGGAAATCAACCCTACTCAATATTCTTGCCATGCTTGACAAACCAACTCGTGGCCAGGTCTTCCTAAACGGAACTAACACAGCTACCATTAAAAATTCTGAAGCATCAAGCTTCCGTCGTGAGAAGTTAGGTTTTGTCTTCCAAGACTTCAATTTGTTAGATACGCTTTCTGTTAAAGACAATATCTTACTCCCTTTGGTATTGTCTAGAAAGCCTATTACAGAAATGATGAAAAAATTAGTCGTAACGGCTGAAAATCTTGGCATCAATCAATTGCAGGAGAAGTACCCTTACGAGATTTCTGGTGGTCAGAAACAGCGTGTAGCAGTAGCACGGGCTATCATCACAGAACCAGAAATTCTCCTTGCCGATGAGCCAACAGGTGCCCTAGACTCTAAATCATCTGCAGCCCTCCTTGATATCTTTGATCAGATCAACGAGCAAGGGCAAACCATTCTCATGGTGACCCACTCAACAGCAGCAGCTAGCCGTGCAAAACGTGTTCTTTTCATCAAGGACGGTATTCTCTATAATCAAATCTACCGTGGTGAAAAGACGGATCGTCAGATGTTCCAAGAAATTTCTGACACCTTGACTGTTATGGCAAGTGAGGTGAACTAGTATGTTTCGATTAACCAATAAGTTGGCCATATCCAACTTAATCAAAAACCGCAAACTCTATTATCCGTTTGCTTTGTCTGTCATTTTGGCAGTCACTATCAGCTATCTCTTTTACTCTCTAGCCTTTAATCCTAAAATTGTGGATTTGCGTGGTGCATCTGCTATACAATTTACCCTACAACTAGGGCTTGTCGTTGTGACACTTGCATCTGCCATTATTGTGCTTTATGCCAACAGTTTTGTCATGAAAAATCGCTCAAAAGAACTGGGTGTCTATGGCATGTTGGGCTTAGAAAAACGCCACTTGATTGGTATGACCTTTAAGGAACTTTTGATATTTGGGCTAGTAACAGTTACTGCCGGGATTGGAATTGGTGCCCTCTTTGATAATCTGATTTTCGCTTTACTACTTAAACTTGCAAAGATGAAGGTAGAGTTAGTTGCAACTTTCCAATGGTCCGTAGTGATTTCAATCCTTCTGGTATTCGGTTTTATCTTTTTAGTCATCGTTTTCCTGAACGCTGTACGCATTATCCGTATGGATGCTCTCCAGCTTTCTAGAGAAAAAGCAAAGGGTGAGAAGAAGGGGCGTTTCCTAGTTCTTCAGACACTTGTAGGGCTAATTACTCTAGGTGGTGGCTACTACCTAGCACAAAGCGTAAAAGATCCAGTTTCAGCGGTCTTAACTTTCTTCATAGCCGTTATGTTGGTCATTTTTGCAACCTACCTCCTATTCAATGCAGGTATTACAGTTTTCTTGCAGTTGCTCAAAAAAACAAGAGATATTACTACCAACCAAATAACCTCATCTCTGTTTCTAACCTTATCTTCCGTATGAAGAAAAATGCTGTCGGATTAGCAACCATTGCCATCCTTTCAACCATGGTTTTGGTCACCATGTCAGCAGCTACTAGTATCTATAACGGATCTGAGAATATGAAAAAACTCATGTATCCTCACGATTTTGATGTTAAGGGACAACATGTAGAAGTTGAGGATTTAGACAAGCTTTTGACTCAATACGCTAGCGAAAAGAACCTAACCATCAGCAATAAGGACGTCCTCAGTTATGCAAGTTTCGGTCTTTCGAGTCAAGAGGGGACCAAATTAACCATCTTTGAAAAAGGGCAAAACAATGTCATGCCTAAGACAGTCTTCCTGGTTTTTGATCAAAAAGATTATGAAAAAATGACTGGACAAAAGCTAAACCTTACTGGTAATGAAGTAGGACTTTGGGCTCGAAATGATCAACTTAAAGGTCAAAAAGCATTCAGTCTGAACAATCAGGACTATACGATCAAGGAAGCAATCCAGCAAGATTTTGTTATGAATCATGTTTCAAATCAATATGTTCTCTTGGTGTCGGATTATAACTATCTAGTTGTACCAAATCTTCAAAACTTTTTGGAACACTACCAAGATTCCGCTGTCTACACTCAGTTCTACGGTGGTATGGATGTAACTGCTAGTCAAGAGGAACAGTTAAAGCTAACTGATGATTTTGATGCGTATGTGAACAATTTTAGTCATAATCTCAAGAGTGAAGATGCTATGGTTTATAATGGAACTACTAAAACTGATGCAATTGCTGAAATGAACGCTCTCTTTGGTGGAATTCTCTTTATCGGTATTTTCCTCTCTATCATCTTTATGGTAGGTACTGTACTGGTCATTTACTATAAACAAATCTCAGAAGGTTATGAGGATCGTGAACGTTTTGTCATCCTGCAAAAGGTGGGCTTGGATCAAAAACAAATCAAACAAACCATTAACAAGCAAGTCTTGACTGTTTTCTTCCTCCCTGTAATCTTTGCTTTCCTACACTTGGCATTTGCCTATCACATGTTAAGTTTGATTCTTAAGGTCATTGGGGTAGTAGATACAGCTATGATGTTAAGTGTAACACTTTCTATTTGTGGTATCTTTGCCCTTATCTACGTACTAATCTTTATGATTACTTCAAGAAGCTATCGTAAGATTATCCAGCTATAATAAAAAATACCTCGATATTTTCGAGGTATTTTTATGTTTTAAATGCTAAACAACTGACCCAATAGATAGGTCACTCCCATGGTTAACAAACCGATACAAAGGTTACGAATCATAGCTGTTTTAGTTGGGGCTTTCCCAAGTTTGGCACTGGTGTAACCTGTAATCAATAGAGAAATCGCAACGATAAAAACAGTAGCAGGGATTCGATAGTCACTTGGAAAGATGGTAATGGAAAGCATTGGTGGTAAACTACCAAGAACAAAAGCGATGAAGCTAGATGCTGCAGCATGCCAAGGATTGGTAAACTCTTCATACTCAATTCCGTATTTTCCTCAACTAAGGCTTTAAGTGGATTTTTAAGAAAAGCTTTATTGACTAAAAGTTGAGCTGAAGTTTCACACTCACCATTTTGAAGATAAGAAGCATAGAGAGATTTCTTTGCAGCCTCGATATCCTTATCCAAAAGTAATTGCTCACGAGCTACAGCAGCTTCTTCAGTGTCTTTTTGAGTGGATACTGAAACATATTCACCTCCAGCCATAGAGAAGGCACCCGCTAAGATGGCAGCCAAACCTGAAAGAAAGATTATCCAAATATTACTTGTTGCACTGGCAACCCCGATAACAACTCCAGCGATGGAAATGATCCCATCATTGGCTCCGAGGACACCAGCACGTAGAATATTTAAACGACCAGCGAAGTTTGTATCAATTTCATGTGTAATTTCTGACATATTCTTCTCCTTTATATTCATTATAAAGTATAGGAGAAGTGAAATCAAACTTTTTAAACTTTCTGAAAAAAGTTCTACAATTTTAATAATAGCCATAGCTATTGCTTATGCCAATATATAACAAAGTTGTATTTGTAACTAACTGCCATAGATGATACAATTAATTTAATGAAATCTTTGGAGGTCTGATGATGACTCGTGAATTTAAATTTGAAACCCTACAATTGCATGCAGGACAAGTGGTAGACGCTACTACCAAGTCCCGTGCTGTACCAATTTACCAAACAACATCCTTTGTATTTGAAGATACACAAGAAGGAGCAGAACTCTTTGCCCTTCAAAAAGCTGGAAATATCTATACTCGTATTACCAATCCAACAACTTCAGCCTTTGAAGAGCGTATTGCAGCTCTTGAAGGCGGAGTAGGTGCACTTGCCACAGCTTCTGGAATGGCAGCTCTTACTTATACTATCCTTGGACTTGCTCATGCTGGTGATCATGTGGTTGCAGCTTCAACTATCTACGGTGGGACCTTTAACCTTTTGAAAGAAACCCTTCCCCGCTATGGAATCACCACTACTTTTGTTGATATTGACAATTTAGAAGAAGTGGAAGCAGCGATTAAAGATAATACCAAACTTGTTTTGATTGAAACTTTGGGTAATCCAGTTATCAACATTCCTGATATTGAAAAAATAGCTGAAATTGCTCACAAACACCAAATTCCTTTGGTTTCAGACAATACCTTTGCAACACCATATCTCATTAATGTCTTTTCACACGGTGTAGATATCTCGGTTCACTCGGCGACTAAATTTATCGGTGGACACGGTACAACTATTGGTGGTGTCATTGTTGATAGCGGCAAGTTTGATTGGGCTGCTTCAGGGAAATTCCCTCAATTAGTCGATGAAGATCCAAGCTACCATAATTTAAGCTATACTCGTGATGTTGGTGCTGCAGCATTTATCGTTGCTGCTCGTGTTCAATTGCTTCGCGATATGGGAGCCGCCCTTTCACCATTTAACTCATTCCTGCTCCTACAAGGTCTTGAAACACTATCTCTCCGTGTTGAACGTCATGTGCAAAATGCTGAGAAAATCGTTGATTTCCTTGTGAATCATCCGAAAGTTGAAAAAGTCAATTATCCAAAATTAGCTGATAGCCCTTACCATACCTTAGCGGAGAAATATTTGCCAAAAGGTGTTGGTTCAATCTTTACCTTCCATGTTAAAGGTGGAGAAGCAGAAGCTCGTAAGGTGATTGATAGCTTAGAAATATTTTCAAACCTTGCAAACGTAGCAGATGCCAAATCATTGGTCGTTCATCCAGCAACTACAACCCATGCTCAATTGTCTGACTCTGATCTAGAAGCAGCAGGAGTAACTAAAAATCAAATCCGACTTTCAATCGGTCTTGAAAATGCTGATGATTTGATTGAAGATTTGCGTCTTGCGCTTGAAAAAATCTAAAAATAACTAGTTTTTATCGAATTAAGCATCCTTCTCACGAATAATAAAGTGAGGAGGATTTTTATGTATAGTATTTCATTTCAAGAAGATTCGCTTTTACCAAGAGAGAGACTAGTCAGAGAGGGAGTTGGAGCACTCAGCAATCAAGAATTACTGGCAATATTACTAAGGACAGGCACGAAACAGGCCAATGTTTTTGAAATAGCTCAGAAGGTATTAAATCAGCTGACATGTTTAACTGACCTAAAAAGAATGAGTCTACAGGAATTGCAGACTCTATCGGGTATTGGACGTGTTAAGGCTATCGAACTACAAGCTGTTATCGAATTAGGCTACCGTATCCATAAAAGGGAAACAGTGGAAATGGAGAGTATTCTTAGCAGTCATAAATTAGCTAAAAAAATGCAAGCTGAACTTGGAGATAAAAAACAAGAGCACCTAGTGGCGCTCTATCTTAATACACAAAATCAAATCATTCACCAGCAGACTATTTTTATAGGGTCTGCCACGAGAAGCATTGCTGAACCACGGGAAATTCTCCACTATGCTTTGAAGCATATGGCCACATCTGTGATACTGGTTCATAATCATCCATCTGGGGCTGTCATGCCAAGTAGAAATGACGACCATGTTACGAAGCTTGTTAAAGAAGCCTGCGAGATAATGGGTTTGGTCTTATTGGACCATCTAATTGTCTCACATTCCGATTATTTTAGTTATCGTGAGAAGACAGATATGATATAAAAAACCTGTATCATATACAGGTTTACAAATCATTGACAACATAGTAGAAAAGTGTTTTATCTTTGGGGCGATTTTCAAAAAGAAATTCTGGATGCCATTGAACACCAAGATAGGGGAAGCCGTCTGTAGTTGTCACAGCCTCGATAATGCCATCTTTAGGATCATGAGCTACAACCTTAAGATTAGGAGCTAAATCTTTGATGCTCTGATGGTGGAAAGAATTGATATGAGAGATTTCGCCATAGATTTCTCGAAGAACAGTATCTGGTTCGGTGACAAGCCGCTGAGTGGTGTATTCAGCGGAACTATCCTGCCAATGATCTTCGATATCTTGATAAAGAGACCCGCCCATGGCTACGTTAAAAAGTTGAGTACCACGACAGACAGAAAAAATTGGTTTATTTTGCTTAATTGCTTCTTTAATGAGGGCTAACTCAAAAATATCACGTTGAAGGTGGTAGTCGTCGCTATCAATAGTTTTTGGCTCACCATAGTATTTAGGGTCAACGTTTTGTCCACCAGTTAGAATAAGTTTATCAATTAAACTAATGTAGTAACTGGCCATTTCTTCATCACCAATCGGTAGGATAATGGGTATACCTCCAGCTTTCTTAACTCCTTCAACAAAGCCTTTTGCAGCATAACTCATCATAAGCTCATCATCTGGATGCGGGGTTTCATTTCCTGTAATCCCAATAACTGGTTTATTCATAAATATTTACACTTTCTAATCCTCTTTACGCATGAAATAGAGGAGGGTTTGAAGTTCGCTTGTAAGATCGACATACTGAACAACTACGTCTTTAGGAAGATGTAGGTGAACAGGAGAGAAACTGAGGATACCTTTGATGCCAGCATCAACCAAAAGTTCAGCAACTTCTTGAGATTTAACACTAGGAACAGTAAGAATAGCAGTTTTAACATCACTACCCTTAATTTTGTCCTTTATTTGTGAGATTCCATAGATCGGAACACCGTCAGGAGTTTTGGTACCAACCTCAGGATGATCATCAAGGTCAAAAGCCATGATGATTTTCATCTTGTTGCGCTCATGAAAGCGGTAGTGGAGGAGGGCATGACCCATATTTCCAATACCCACCAGCATAACATTGGTAATAGAATTATCATTTAAAAGATCAGCAAAAAAGTTCATGAGCTTTTTGACATCATAGCCAAATCCACGACGTCCAAGTTCCCCAAAGTAAGAGAAGTCACGGCGAACTGTTGCGGAATCAATACCAATGGCCTCTGCAATTTGTTTGGAATTGGCTCTTTCAATTTTCTCGGCATTAAATCTTTTAAAAATACGGTAATAGAGAGAAAGTCTCTTTGCTGTTGCTTTAGGAATAGCAGACTGTTTTTCTTTCACAAAATCACAACCTTTCTATCTACTATTTTATAGAAAGCTTGTGAAAAATGCAACAATAACGAAAAAAACTAAGAAAAAATCTTAGTTTATCTTAGTTTCGTGGTAAGTCCTTAAAAAGCGGTAGAGATTACCTAGAAGTCCCTGATAAATTTCAACTCCATCATGTGTTAATGAAGTAACAAGAGTAGTATCAGGAAGGGTTACACAACCCGATAGAGAGAGCATAAGAGCTTCATAGTCTTCATATTCTTGCACACGCTCTACTTGATAGGAGTCCTTGTAAGTTAATCGAAACATAATGACCTTCTATCTTTCGCTTTTTGTAAATACGCCACGTTCAACCAGGCTATCCATCAAGAAGTAGAATTTCTCTTGGTGGATATGTGTTTCTTCTGATTTGAAAATATCAACTAAACGCAGACCAGATTTATCAGTGATATTGATTTTCGCGCCTGTTAAGTCTTTATTAATGATAATTTTCAGCTGGAAACCTTCTCCACTATTTGGAACCTTTTCAAGTAGACGTGTCAGTTCATAGTTACCAACTTTAGTTTCAAAAAAGTATTATCTTTAAGAGTAAATTTCTTTACAGTTGGGCTAAGTGTGTAATCGTAACGGCAATTTTTTAGTTTAATTGTTTGTTCGAATGCCATTGAGTTATCCTCCGATGATATTTTTAAGAGTATTAGCGAGAGTTATCATCTCTTGTTCTGTATTTTGAGGTGAAATGCTGACACGAACGGATTCGTGCAAACGAGGTGAATCTTCTCCGTAGAGTGCCTGAAGAACATGACTGACCTGAACAACACCAGCAGTACAAGCAGAACCAGTCGAGATAGAAATCCCTTCAAGGTCTAGACGAAGTAGCAGTAGGTCGTTTCGTTGTCCTGGAAATCCAATATTGAGAACATAGGGAAGTTGTTCTTTTCCCTGATTTAGATAGTAGTTTGTTCCATCCATTTCCGCTAGAAATGTTTCCTGTAACTTTTGAACTTTTTCGAAGTTAGTCTCTATATGTTCAATATCGTCCTTAAGTGCCGCTACCATCCCAATTATTGCAGGAAGGTTTTCTGTTCCTGCTCTTTTTTCTGTTCTTGATCTCCACCGTGTAGGTAGGAATCAAAATCAGTGGTAGCAGCATAAAGGAAACCAACGCCTTTGGGACCATAAAATTTATGTGCAGAAGCGCTAAGAAAATCAATTCCTAATTCTTCAGGGAGAATCGTTAATTTACCGACTGCTTGAACTGCATCAACATGATAAACAGCAGAATGATTTTTTAGCAGCTCACCAATCTCAGCAATCGGTAATAGAGTCCCTGTTTCATTGTTTGCAAACATAGTTGAAACTAAAATGGTATCTTCACGAAGAGCATTTTTGACTTGTTCTGCTGTAATTTCTTGATTTACAGGTTTCAAAATAGTTACTTCAAATCCGAAATTTTCCACCAGATATTCAATTGGTTCAAGCACAGCGTGATGCTCGATAGCAGTAGTAATAATGTGTTTTCCGCGATTCTGATGACGAAGACAGTAGCCGATAATAGCTGTATTATTACTTTCTGTACCACCAGAAGTGAAGAAAATGTGTTGGGGCTTTGTACCTAGTAAACCTGCTAATTCTTGACGGGCTTCACGTAATAATTTACCTGCTTGTCGCCCATGGCTATGAATACTAGAAGGGTTTCCATATGTTTCTTGCATGACTTGGGTCATTGCTGAGATAGCTGCAGATGACATGGGTGTCGTAGCAGCATTATCCAAATAAATCAAAAACTCACCTAATTTCTATTTAAACTTAAATAGTGGACTAACTGGTTTTCTTTCATGAATACGAACCATGGCATCACCAATTAATTCGCTTGCTGTAATGTATTTTACATTTTTTGGTTTTTACTTTCTGTTACTACAGAATCTGTAACCAAGATTTCTTTGATATTAGCTGCATCAAGCAATTCTGCAGCGCTGTCAACGAAAAGTCCATGACTTGAAACTGCATATATTTCAATTGCACCATCGCGTTCTAAGATTTTAGCAGCTTCAGAGAAAGTACGACCTGTATTTAGAATATCATCAATCAAGATTGCTTTCTTACCTTCAACCTCACCGATAATATATCCTTGGCTACGTTCAGAATCATCTTGAGCATAGTCGATGATAGCAATCGGTGCATCAAGATACTCAGCGAGGCTACGGGCACGTTTTACGCCTGAATTTTTAGGACTAACAACAACCACATCTGATCCAGTCAAACCTTTTTCGCAGTAATGTTTAGCAAAAAGGGGAATTGTGTAGAGGTTGTCAACAGGAATATCAAAGAAACCTTGAACCTGAACAGCGTGAAGATCAAGTGTCAATACACGACTAACTCCGGCTTTAACCAACATATTTGCAACAAGTTTAGCTGTAAGGGGTTCGCGAGAAGAAGCGATACGGTCTTGACGAGCATAACCAAAATAAGGCATGACAACATTGATTGTATTTGCACTAGCACGAACACAGGCATCAACAGTGATTAAAAGTTCCATCAAATGATTGCTAACTGGATAAGAAGTAGACTGGATGATATAAACATCATACCCACGAACACTTTCTTCGATGTTAACTTGGATTTCACCATCTGAGAATTGACGTGATGATAATTTTCCAAGTGGAACACCTGCAGCATCTGCGATTTTTTGAGCAATTTCATGGTTTGATGAAAGTGAAAAAAGCTTCATATTCTTTGTATCTGACATTGATAAACCGTCCTCTATAAACTACGTGAATCAGCAAAAGCAAACAATTTTAAAACAAGTGTTTTCTGTTACAGATTCTAATATTTTTTATCTCTTTTATTTTATCAAAAAAAGTTGATTATTTCAGGATTTTTTCATATTTTCTATAAATCGTACTAATTTTGAAGGTGCTTTCTTGTATTCGATATCATTTGCCTGTAAAAACTCCTGAAAATCAAGACTTCCCTGGTCTCCATTTTCGACTTCCAGCTCTAATTCATAATCAACAACATCGAAGTAGGTACTTTGATCTAGTGCCATCAGTCCGATAGAGGTCTCTTTCTCATAACGAACAGTGGTTAAACAACCTAAAACAACCCATCCACTTGGTGAAACACCTCGATTTGAAAGTTCTTCTAAAATCATACCCTGAGGAAGTTTGCATTCCTCTAAACATTTCTTTGCCTCTTCTAGAGTGAGAGCTTGATTGTATTCCATATTGCCTACAGCTTGAGGAATTTTTATAGTTAATTCAGCGCTATCTTCAAAAGTCCGAATACGCATGGCTATCTTATTGCTACGTAGCTTATAGTCACAAGTATCTAAGTAGTAGTTGTTTTGCGTAATAGGAGTAATATCCGAAAAATATTCTTTTAATTTTATATAGTCTTCTTTCTTTAGAAGAGTTTTTAATTCTATTTCTAAATGTTTCATTTTGAGAACCTTTTATTTTGTTTGAAAGCGATTTATGGTATAATAATAACTGTATTTATTGTATATGATTTTTAAATGAAAATCAAAGAGTAAATGAATATTGTAGCTAAAGAGGGGTGAATCTATAAAATCTATGATTACTGAATGGGAAGAATTTTTAGATCCTTACATTCAAGCTGTTGGCGAGTTAAAAATAAAACTACGGGGGATTCGAAAACAGTACCGCAAACAAAATCGACATTCACCAATTGAATTCGTAACAGGGCGTGTGAAACCTATTGAAAGTATCAAAGAAAAAATGGTTCGTCGTGGAATAACCTATGACACGCTTGAACAAGATTTGCAAGATATTGCAGGTTTACGTGTCATGGTTCAATTTGTAGACGATGTGAATGAGGTTGTATCTATCCTTCGTAAAAGACAGGATATGAGAGTTGTTCAAGAACGTGATTACATTACTCATCGAAAGGCATCGGGTTATCGTTCTTACCATGTGATTATTGAGTATACGGTTGATACGATTTACGGTGCAAAAACCATTCTAGTTGAGATTCAAATTCGTACTTTGGCAATGAACTTTTGGGCTACAATCGAGCATTCTCTCAATTATAAATATCAGGGAGATTTCCCAAAAGAAATCAAGGAAAGACTTGAAATTACAGCTAGAATTTCTCACCAGTTAGACGAAGAAATGAGTAAAATACGTGCTGATATCCAGGAAGCCCAAGCGCTCTTTGATCCTTTGCACAGAAAATTAAATGACGGGGTAGGAAACAGTGACGATACCGATGAAGAATACAGGTAAACGAATTGACCTAATTGCCAACCGTAAGCCTCAGAGTCAGAAAGTTCTATTTGAGTTAAAAGAACGATTAAAAAAGAATAATTTTATCCTGAATGATAAAAATCCAGATATCGTCGTCTCTATTGGTGGAGATGGGATGTTACTGTCTGCTTTCCATAAGTATGAAAACCAACTGGATAAGGTTCGTTTTGTTGGGGTTCATACGGGACATTTAGGTTTTATACGGATTATCGTGATTTTGAGTTGGACCAATTGGTTACAAATTTACAGTTGGATAATGGAGCTCAAGTTTCTTATCCACTCCTTAGTGTAAAAATATTTCTCGAAAATGGTGAAGTCAAGTCTTTCCGAGCACTAAATGAAGCTAGCATTCGTCGAGCGGATCGAACTATGGTTGCTGATGTCATTATTAACCATGTTCCCTTTGAACGTTTCCGTGGTGACGGCCTAACGGTTTCAACGCCGACAGGAAGTACAGCTTATAATAAATCACTTGGTGGAGCAGTACTGCATCCGACCATAGAAGCCCTTCAATTGGCTGAAATTGCCAGTTTGAACAACCGAATCTACCGCACACTTGGTTCTTCAATCATCGTTCCAAAAAAGACAAGATTGAATTGATACCGACTCGAAATGACTATCACACAATCTCAATCGATAATAGTATTTATTCTTTCCGAAATATTGAGAAAATAGAATACCAGATTGATCATCATAAGATTCATTTTGTAGCGACACCAAGCCACACCAGTTTTTGGAATCGTGTTAAAGATGCCTTTATTGGTGAGGTGGACGAATGAGGTTTCAGTTTATTGCTGATGAACATGTCAAGGTCAAAACCTTTCTGAAAAAACATGAAGTTTCTAAAGGGTTACTTGCCAAGATTAAGTTTCGAGGTGGTGATATTCGAGTCAATGGGCATCCGCAGAATGCAACCTATCTCTTAGATATTGGGGATGAGGTTGTCATTGATATTCCTCCAGAAGAAGGTTTCGAGACACTGGAAGCAATTGATTATCCGCTAGATATTCTATTTGAAGATGATCATTTCTTGATTATCAACAAACCCTTTGGAGTTGCATCTATACCTAGTGTCAATCATTCCAATACCATTGCCAACTTTATCAAGGGTTACTATGTAAACCAAAACTATGAGAATCAGCAGGTTCACATTGTAACTCGGCTTGATAGAGATACCTCTGGATTGATGCTTTTTGCTAAACACGGCTATGCGCATGCCAGATTAGATAAACAGTTACAAAAAAGGCTATTGAAAAGCGTTATTACGCTTTAGTCAAGGGAGATGGACATCTGGAACCACAGGGAGAAATCATAGCTCCCATTGCGAGAGATGAAGATTCTATCATCACAAGGCGTGTAGCTAAAGGTGGTAAATATGCTCACACAGAATACAAGGTCATAGCATCCTATGGAGACATACATTTAGTCGATATTCGATTACATACTGGGAGAACACACCAAATTCGTGTTCATTTTTCACATATTGGTTTTCCCTTACTTGGAGATGACCTTTATGGTGGAAGTTTAGAGCATGGCATACAGCGTCAAGCGCTACATTGCCATTTCTTATCTTTTTATCATCCTTTTCTTGAAGAACAGTTGGAAATATCATCTCCGCTGCCAGATGATTTTAAGAATTTAATAACTAAGTTATCAATTAATTAATATTAAAGGAGAAAACTCATGGAAGTTTTTGAAAGTCTAAAAACCAACCTAGTTGGTAAAAATGTACGCATCGTTCTACCCGAAGGGAAAGAACCCCGTATCCTACAAGCTACAAAACGTTTGGTGAAAGAAACAGATGTTATCCCAGTTTTGCTTGGTAAACCTGAAAAAATCAAAATCTACCTTGAAATCGAAGGAATTCATGAGGGGTATGAAGTCATCGACCCAGATCATTACGATAAATTTGACGATATGGTTGCTTCTCTTGTAGAACGTCGTAACGGTAAGATAACAGAAGAAGAAGCTACTAGACTATTGAGTGAAGACGTTAACTACTTTGGTGTTATGCTAGTTTATATGGGCTTGGTTGACGGTATGGTTTCAGGTGCACTTCACTCAACTGCTGCAACTGTTCGCCCAGCACTTCAAATCATTAAAACTCGTCCAAATGTAACTCGTACTTCAGGTGCTTTCTTAATGACTCGTGGTTCAGAACGTTATCTTTTCGGAGACTGTGCAATCAACATTAATCCTGATGCTGATGCCCTAGCTGAAATTGCTATTAACTCAGCAATCACAGCTAAAATGTTTGGTATCGAGCCAAAAATTGCAATGTTAAGTTACTCAAGTAAAGGTTCTGGTTTCGGTGAAAACGTTGATAAAGTGGTAGCAGCTACTAAACGTGCACACGAATTGCGTCCTGACCTTGAAATTGATGGAGAATTGCAATTTGATGCTGCCTTCCACCCTGAAACCGCAGCTTTGAAAGCTCCAGGAAGTAAAGTGGCTGGACATGCAACTGTCTTCATCTTCCCAAGTATCGAAGCAGGAAATATTGGATACAAGATTGCAGAACGTCTAGGTGGTTTCTCAGCTGTAGGACCTGTTTTACAAGGTTTGAATAAGCCAGTTAATGACCTTTCACGTGGATGTAGCTCAGATGATGTTTATAATCTTACTCTCATCACTGCAGCACAAGCTATTTACCAATAAAATTTCCAAAGCCCCACTTCTTTAAGAGGGGCTTTTCTAGTCTTTTAATTGTCTAACACCCTGCAAAACTAGCTAAATTATGGTAAAATAGTCAGTAATCATCTATGTTTTATAGAATAAGTTTGTATGAAGAAAAGGAAATAAAATGGCAACTATTCAATGGTTTCCTGGACATATGTCTAAGGCGCGTCGTCAAGTCCAGGAAAATTTAAAATTTGTTGACTTTGTAACAGTTTTAGTAGATGCACGTTTGCCCTTGTCTAGTCAAAATCCGATGCTGACTAAAATCATCGGAGATAAACCAAGACTATTGATTTTGAACAAGGCAGACCTTGCGGACCCAGCATTAACGAAAGAGTGGCGTCAATACTTTGAATCACAAGGCATTCAGACACTTGCTATCAACTCTAAGGAACAAATAACAGTAAAAGTAGTAACGGATGCCGCTAAGAAACTCATGGCAGAGAAGATTGCTCGTCAAAAAGAACGTGGTATTCAAATTGAAACCTTGCGCACCATGATTATCGGTATTCCAAACGCTGGTAAATCAACTCTGATGAACCGTTTGGCGGGTAAGAAAATTGCTGTTGTTGGTAATAAACCTGGTGTTACTAAGGGTCAACAATGGCTTAAAACCAATAAGGACCTTGAAATCTTGGATACTCCAGGTATTCTTTGGCCAAAATTCGAAGATGAAACCGTAGCACTCAAACTTGCATTAACTGGAGCTATCAAAGATCAGTTGCTTCCAATGGATGAAGTGACGATTTTCGGTCTTAATTACTTTAAAACACATTACCCTGAAAAGCTTCAAGAACGTTTTAAACAAATGAATCTGGACGATGAAGCTCCTGATATCATCATGGATATGACGTGTATTCTTGGTTTCCGTGATGATTATGATCGTTTTTACAACCTCTTCGTCAAAGAAGTTCGTGATGGAAAATTAGGTAACTATACCTTAGATACATTGGATGATCTCGATGGCAACGATTAAAGAAATAAAAGAAGCATTAGCAAAGATAAGAGAACTTGACAGTCCTTTGTTTAAAGAATTTGAAAAAGATTCTCGCTCAGGTGTACAAAAGGAAATTGAAAAGCGTAAGAAATCTATTCAAGCTGAAATTGATGAAAATCTGCGCCTAGAAGGCATGTTAGCTTACGAAAAAGAGCTTTATGCTCAAGGTATTAGCTTAATTGCAGGTGTAGATGAGGTCGGACGCGGTCCTTTAGCTGGTCCTGTTGTTGCTGCGGCAGTCATTTTACCTCAAAAATGTAAGATTAAAGGTTTAAATGACAGTAAAAAAATCCCTAAGAAAAACATGAGGAGATTTTTCAGGCTGTCAAAGAGAATGCCATAGCAATCGGTATCGGGATTATGGATAATCATGTCATTGACCAAGTCAATATCTATGAAGCAACGAAACTAGCCATGAAGGAAGCTATCTCTCAACTTGAACCTCAACCAGAACACCTTTTGATTGATGCAATGAAGTTGGACTTGCCGATTTCTCAGACATCCATCATCAAAGGAGATGCGAATTCCCTATCCATTGCAGCTGCATCTATCATTGCTAAGGTTACAAGGGATAAGATTATGGCTAATTATGACCAGGAATTTCCAGGTTATGATTTTTCTCAAAATGCTGGCTATGGAACTACTAAGCATCTAGAAGGAATTGAAAAGCACGGTGTTACACCCATTCATCGCACAAGTTTTGAACCGATTAAAACACTTGTTGCGTCAAGTAAAGATAAGAATTGAGAGGAAAAATTATGGAGGAACAGTCGGAAACAATTAGTTCCAAGAAAGAATTCGCCTTTGCATCAAGTACAATACTTTCACAAGTCGGGCGAGGTATCATTGTTGGATTAGTGGTTGGACTTATTGTAGGATCATTTCGATTTTTGATTGAAAAAGGATTTCATATCGTTCAAGGGTTTTATCAAGACCAAGAAAATCTACTTCGAAATCTATTGATCATTTTATTGTTTTATATCTTTATTTGCTTACTTAGTGCCAAATTAACACGCTCAGAAAAAGATATTAAAGGTTCTGGTATTCCTCAAGTTGAAGCGGAGTTGAAAGGTCTCATGTCTCTCAATTGGTGGAGTGTCCTCTGGAAGAAATACATTCTAGGTATCTTGGCCATTGCGAGTGGACTCATGCTAGGTCGTGAAGGTCCCAGTATTCAACTAGGTGCCGTTGGAGGTAAAGGAATTGCTAAATGGCTGAAATCTAGCCCAGTAGAAGAGCGCTCTTTAATAGCTAGTGGAGCTGCTGCTGGACTTGCTGCTGCCTTTAATGCACCGATTGCAGGGTTATTATTTGTAGTAGAAGAAGTCTATCACCATTTTTCACGATTCTTCTGGGTCTCTACCTTGGCTGCTAGTCTAGTAGCAAACTTTGTCTCTCTTCTCATCTTCGGCTTAACACCTGTTCTGGATATGCCGGATGATATTCCTCTCATGAGTTTGAGCCAATATTGGATTTATCTTGTTATGGGGATTTTTCTTGGACTCTCAGGTTTTCTTTATGAGAAAGCTGTTTTGAATGTCGGCAAAGTTTATGATTGGATTGGGCAAAAGGTTCACATTGATAAGGCTTATCATCCAATTTTTGCTTTTATTCTTATTATTCCAGTAGGAATATTTCTGCCTCAGATACTTGGTGGGGGCAATCAGGTTGTCTTATCCTTAACAGAACAAGATTATAGCTTCCAAATTCTCTTACTTTACTTTATCATTCGCTTTATCTGGAGTATGATCAGTTACGGAAGTGGACTTCCTGGTGGAATTTTCCTACCTATTTTAGCTTTAGGATCCTTACTTGGAGCTCTGGTCGGTGTTATTTGTGTCAATCTTGGCCTCGTTACCCAGCAGCAATTCCCAATTTTTGTAATTCTAGGAATGAGTGGCTATTTTGGAGCTATTTCAAAAGCACCTTTGACAGCTATGATTCTTGTGACAGAAATGGTTGGTGACATCCGCAATCTCATGCCTTTAGGGATGGTGACCCTAGTTGCTTACATCGTCATGGATTTGCTCAAAGGAGCCCCCGTCTATGAAGCCATGCTAGAAAAAATGTTACCTGAATCAGCAACTGATGATGGAGAAGTTACCCTGATAGAAATCCCAGTTTCTGATAAGATAGCTGGTAAGCAGGTACATGAACTCAATTTACCACATAACGTACTTATCACAACCCAGGTACATAACGGTAAAAGTAAGACAGTTAATGGTTCTACAAGGATGTATCTAGGAGATATGATTCATCTCGTGATTCCAAAAAGTGAAATTGGAAAAGTAAAAGATTTGCTATTGTAAGATAGGGTGTTTACATAAATTATATTATGCAAAAATACATCGTTAAATATACTATTAGAAAACCGATTCTCTGTGTTGAGATCGGCTTTTTATTGTTTTTTCATAATAGATTATTGTTTAATAAGAAAAGGAGAAAACTCAAATGAACAATTCTGGAATTAAAAAAGTCATAAAAGACTACTGATCGTTTTGTCACTCGTAATTATCACTGCAGGAGGTGTTTTTATGTTTAGTTTGTTTGGGAAGTCTCAAGAGGAGCGTCGGAATAGAGAGTACGAAGTCAGTTTGGTTAATGCTTTAAAAAATTCCTACCAAGGGATTGAGGAGATTAAGATTACGGAACCTTATTATAGTGAGAAGCCAGGATCATGGTCTTGTGATATTGAAATAAAGTTCAGTGATAATCAAATAATAACTTATGGAATTAATCACAGATTAACTTATAAAGGAAACCACGATGGCCTTATGAAAGGAAATACTGATGAAGAAATTAATCAACAATGGTCGATACTTCAAAAACACATTGGAAAAACAGAATCTACAATATTAGTAAGATATTCAAATGGTGAAACAGGAGAGCAGTAAATGAATTTTAATTATACTGATAAACAACTCAATGAATTTAACCATGGAAAGAATGTATATAGTGTCAATACTGAATAAACTAAGAAAAAGAGGAAATGATGATGAGTAAAGACAGATTAAGAAAAAGCTATAAACCATTATTCATAGTTTTACTACTCGCAACAATCACAGCAGGAGGTGTTTTTATGTTTAGTATGTTAGGGAAGCCTCAAGAAGAACGTCGGAATAGAGAGTATGAAGTTAGTTTGGTGAATGCCTTAAAGAATTCCTATGAAGGGATTGAGGAGATTAAAATTTCCAATCCAGAATACACAAGCCCTCCGGGCGACTGGTCTTGTGATGTAAATATTCTATTTTCAGATAAAGTAAAAATAGAATACCGTGTAGGCCACTCTTTAAATGACATTGAAAATTATAATGGTTTTGTTAATGGAAAAACAAATAAAGAAATAAACGACCAGTGGGAAATATTGAATTCTCATAAAGGGAAAACAACATCTTTAGTTACTATATATTATTCGGATAAAGAAAAAGGAGTACAGTAGTGGTTTTCACTTATACAGATAAACAACTTAATGAATTAAATCAAGGGAAAAATGTTTATAGTTCCAATCCAGAATACGCCAAGCGAAAGGGTTACAAAATTGTTACTCCTTCGCCTAAAAATAAAGGTGAAACAAACACCATAACCACCTCTGACGGTCAAGAATTCCGTGTTGTTGCCACTAAGTCTGACATTGAAACAGGTTTTGATGGGCTGACAGTTTCACCTATTGTCAATGGTGAACCAGATTACAAACATGTAGCTGTGATTGCTGCGGGAACAGTTCCCGGGAGTACTGCTGAGATTGATAAATCTGAAACAACTTTTTCTTATTATAGTGTAATATAGACTAATCTTATAGTGTAATAAGAAAAAGGAGAATAGCTTAAATGAATAATTCTAGCATTAAAAAAAGTCATAAAAGGTTACTAATCGTTTTGTCACTCGTAGCCATCACAGCAGGAGGTATTTTTATGTTTAGTATGTTAGGAAAGTCTCAAGAAGAGCGTCGGAATAGAGAGTATGAAGTTAGTTTGGTTGAAACTTTAAAAGATAGTTATGAGGGTATTGAAGAAATTAGATTTTCTAATGTAAACTACACAAATCCTCCAGGAAGTTGGACTTGCGTAGTTGAACTATATTTTAACGAGAGAAGCATAAAATATAAAATTAATTATTCAAAAAAGATAAACGTATTTCTGATGTATCTTTAGAGAGAGAGAATAGAAAAGAGGACCGAGAATTTTTAAATAGTCACTTGGGTAAGACTAGTAAACTCACAAAAATTATTTATTCAGATGGTTCAGAAGGAGAATATTAATGGAATACACTTATACTGATAAACAACTCAATGAATTAAATCACGGAAAAAATGTTTATAGTGTAAATTTTGAATATGCTGAAAGGGAAGTTGAAAAGAAAGTTGTAGCCAAAACAAATGATAAGTTATCTTCGGATGAAACTAACACTATAACCACCTCCGATGGTCAAGAATTCCGTGTTATTGCGACTAAGTTTCACCGAGGAACAGGTTTTGATGGGCTTGTTTTAGATACATTTTTCTCTATTCTAGTATTATTTATCTTTAAATTATAGTAGAATGAAGAAAAGGAGAACCACTTAAATGAATAATTCCAGCAATAAAAAAATCCATAAAAGGTTACTAATCGCTTTGTTACTCGTACCCATCACAACAGGAGGTGTTTTTATGTTTAACATGTTAGGAAAATCCCAAGAAGAGCGTCGAAATAGAGAATATGAAGTTAGTCTGGTCAATGCGTTAAAGAATTCTTATCAAGGGATAGAAGAGATTAAGATTTCTAATCCAGAATATACAAGCCCTTCAGGTTCATGGTCTTGTGATGTAGAAATCAAATTTAATGATGAAAGAAAAATTAAGTATGGGATTGGATATTCTTTAGACACTGAGGAAATAACTGATGCTTCACTGGAATGGGAAGGAAGAATAAAAGATAGACAATTTTTGAATGAAAACAAGGGTGAAACCACTTCGAAAATCAGGGTAACTTATTCTGATAAAGACGAAGGAGAGCAATAATGACATTTTCCTATACAGATGAGCAGTTAAACAATTTGAATCGAGATTTGGGAGAAATTTGAGTATTTATGGCTTGCCGAATAATTTGGACTAACCAAATCAACTGCCTTGACCGTCGGTAGATTAAACCGACTTGTTTCAAGGAGACACCCACAAGGATTCTTGTTTAGAAGCACCGAATCAATCAAGAAGGATCACCCAGAGGTTCCAGCATTTGAAGAATATGACGAGCTACTTGAAGCAATCAAAAAATCCCTATAAAGGGATTTTTTTATACCTATAATACCTTGTGCAAAACAGTCGTATATATCAAAATCAGAGTCACGTTACCTACTATTAGACCAAAAGTCGCAAGCAAGGTCTTTGCTGTACCCGGCTTAAAATCTGCACTAATCAAATATGGCCAAAAGCATACCATTGGGAAAATGGCTATTAACACGCATACATAGGTAGGAAAGCTTGTCCAAAGAAAGCGTGTCGTCTCTAACCAGTGACCCCATGAAGGTATCACTATTTTGCTTATAGTGAAAAGTATGCATATAAGGTGGACCACTAGAAGATAAATAGCATACTTTGTCTTACTTAGTACTTTTTTCTTTTTCATTTTGCCTAATTATCCCTGCAAATTCTTCTATCTCTCTGCTGCAATATTAGAACTAAAATTAAAATTAACTATATCATTATTCGAATCAAGGTCTAAATTCATAAAGTAATGATTCCAAAAGAATTCATTGTTACCTGCTCCCCACTGCACGCCGTAATGTCCCAAATATTCATCTCTTGGCTCGCTTGGAGTCAGCCATATTTTTTCCCAAATACTTTCGTGAACTCGTTTTCGTCAAGCTTCTTTAGCAAATCTATACCATCTATATTATATGAGATTCCATATTTTTGGGCAACAGCTGTGCACTCAGAATCAAAGCAAACCTGCGTAACTACACAGTCCTTCAGCTCCGTATTCTTTCTCTTATCTCCGTAAACACCTATACATCCGAGAACTACATTCTTCTTTACAAGAAGATAGGTAGATCGCGTAACTGCTGAATCATATGACTTAAAGCCGTTTGGTACACTAACCTCAGTTCCTTGGTATTTAGTATAACTTCCCGTTGTCAAAAGCTCGTTATAATTAGGATAATCATGTCTACCATTTGATACATAAATTTCAAACCCCTTGTCTATCAAATCCGAAATCTTAGTCTCTGTAAGATGAATTTCAGTTCCGTCAATTTTAAGTGGAGCTGCGTTATCAGGTAGACCTATAATTATATATACAAACATCAAAAACACGAATACCATAAGCACTGCAACGATACCTATCCAAGATTTTCCGGTTCTCCTTCGTGCATTGAAAAGCGACATTATAGAAGGCGTGATTATAGCAGCACCAATTGGCGCCGCCCCCCCATGAGGGAACATGCTCATGACCTTAAAGGCAATTACAGCGCTAATTAGTATTAAAATTATGTGCACTGCATACTCTCCTACGCTTAGCTTACTCGTCCTAGTCTGATTATTTGCTGGGGCATCGTACATTGGAACACCGTTCTCAAAGGTGTTCTTCATTCTAAAACGCAGCCAAAACAATATTCCAATAAACACAAATGCCAAGAACACTAGCATTCCGATAAAACTAATTTTTCCATCTGTAACCTTTTTTCTGACCTAATTATCGTCCATCAAAATTCATATCTAGTCTACCACATTTTGAAATTGTTTTACAATATTTACACACTTGTGCACGAATCAAAAGTTTTAAAAGGATTTAACGACTTGGCAACAACTCAACAAAGTCTAATGAATGAGTGGGATTATGTAAATAACCTCCTAATAGCAAATCCAACTGAAATAACAGAGTTGAGTAATATGTCTGTATGGTGGGATATTTCAGGAAAATCCAGAACATCGTTATAAAATTCAAGTTAAAGAAAGAATGGCGTACAGAAAACGAAATAAAAAGGCATGTTCGATTTGCAAAGGTTACAGAAGAAGGCAAGAACATTTCGTACAGTTTAAAAAGATATAACAAAAATAAGAACACTTTAAATAATATAAAGTGTTCTTATTTTGTTAAAATGTACATTTGAAAAGTTTTTAGTTTTTGGTTAAAACTATGGGGGATAAGTTATCTATTCCTAAAAAACTAAAAGTTTATGTACAATTGACTTAACATGAGTTAAACCATTGATACAACTGAATTAGAAGCATAAAGTACATTCTTTAAAAAGTGTACTTTATTTTTGTTTTGTACATTATTCTAGAGTGGTATTTTGTATGTTTTATAGTGCATCATATAATCAAATCTAAGAAATTGATTTGTACATTTTTTACTCAAGTAACAGTAGAAGGAGTGACGGTTCAATTGTGCATTTTATTTAAAATATTTATGGCTATAATAATAGTATTTGAAGCATAGATAAAGTAGATACAGTGGTATAATAGTGTCAAAAGACTTTCAGGAGAAATGAGATGAGATCGCATACAGTTATTCTAGGCGCTGGTGCTACTATTGCAGCAATGCCAGATGGTGATAAAAATGGGAAAAGCTCTTCAGTTATGAATGGATTGCTAAAAAACTTAATTTAGAAGAAATTCTTGCCGGTGTTGAATTACAGACAAAGAGCGAAAATTTGGAAGATATCTATTCAGAATTATTTGAGAGAGAAGAGTGCTCTGAAATAGTTAGGAAGCTAGAAGAAAGACTCTATGATTATTTTGCTTCGTTGGAGTTACCTGATGAACCAACAATTTATGATCTTTTAATATTAAGTTTAACTAATAAAGATTGCATAGCTACGTTTAATTGGGACCCTTTACTTATACAAGCTTATGTTCGCTGTTCAAAAATTACTCTGAACCTGCCACAAATTCTTTGTTTACATGGGAATGTAGCTGTCGGTTTTTGTGAAGAACATACTGAGTTTGGAACAGTAGATTACTATTGCCCAACATGTCATAAAAAATTAAATCCAACAAAATTATTGTATCCCGTAAAAACAAAGACTATTCTTCCGATGGATACATAAATTGGTGTTGGAAAGCATTAGATTACTTTGTTGATCATTCATATATGTTAACTATTTTTGGATACAGTGCTCCTAAAAGTGATGTAGATGCTGTTAATTTAATGAAAAAAGCATGGGGAAATATTGAAGACAGACCACTTGAAGAAGTTTCCGTAATAGATATTGTAGACGAAGCGACTATGCTAAATACATGGAAAGACTTTATTCATAGCCATCATTATAGGTATTCAAATTCATTTTTTGATTCTTACTTAGCAAAATTTCCAAGAAGAACTTGTGAAACCGTATTTGCAACATTTTCATTAAATGTTCCTTCTGATGGAAGTAGAGGATTTAAAGAGAATTTTAATTGGGACATGATAAAAGAATTTTTATCTGATATGTTAGTTGAAGAACAGGATAATAAAGGAAAATCAAATTTAAAATCGAAATATTTAGTTTGGAATGAAGATGTTAACAAATAATCCAATTAATCATAGTGTACTTAAATTGTCAATGGATTTCGATAATGCTTTTAAAGATAAAAATATAGAGGAAATCCATAGACTAATAGAATTTGGAAAAAATATGGAAAATACTATTGATGATATTTCCAAAATTCATTTATTTTATTCTATTGGGACAGCATATGGTGATATATTTGAACTAAGTGATAACCTAGTATTCAACATAGATACCGATTGTATAGTTCAACAAATTTATTACTTTAGAAAAGCTATCGAAATTTCAAATAATATTGATATAAATCCTGAGAACAATAGATTTGTTTACCCATCATTATGTTCACTATACACCAATTACGCAAATCTATTAGATGCTTGTGGTAGAAAACAGTTAGCTATTAAGATGTATTGTAAATGTATACAAATCAATCCAAAATTCACAATGGCTAGTGGTAACTTGGCTATTTGTTTAGATCATTATCGTAATTTTTTGAGTGATAACGAACACCTTCACTTTATTAAAAAAATTAAAATTTAATAGAAACAAGCATAACTGTTTCAGATCCAAACAGAGTTGATAATGCAGAAAAGCAATTTATTAAACTTTACGAACAATATCTTGATTATAAAGACTTAGATGAATGTTCTTGTAAAACAATCGATTATAATTCTAATTCACAAAAGTATCGTGAATGGTGTTGGAACAACGGGCTGTATCTTAATCCACTTAATGACTTACAAGCTGACGATATAAATAGATATGATGACAATCTTTTACTACCAAGTTTATTATTTCAATCGGATAAAGATTTAAACAAATATATTTCTATGTTTAATCAAATTAAGCAAGAATATGTTTATGCGCGTTACCTCTGTTTTAATAGCAATGAGGTTGATTCGGTTCATTATGCTGATGTGAATGTTTATCTTATTGATTGTCTAGACTATGTACAATACTCTATCCGAGTTGAAGGATTAAAAGCATCTTTTAAAACACTATATTCATTATTAGATAAAGTAGCTATGTTTATAAATGAATATTATTCTTTAAAAATTAAAACTAGACAAGTAAATTTCCATTCAATTTGGAGATCAAATAGTGATTTAAATAAAATGTTGGATAAGAATATTGGTCTGTCATCTATATTTTGGATAGAGAAAGATTTTGATAATGGTGATAATTCTTTGACAGCAAATCCACACGCAAAGCTATTAAAAACTATTAGAAATTATTTAGAGCATAGGTTTACTAATATTACATTGAATTTTATTGATGGAAGTGAAGAAAATAATGAAACTAGACTGTATCTAACTGAATTTGAACTTCAAGAGTGTACATTAGATTTATTAAATCTTGTAAGAGAAGTTATTTTTTCACTCAAAAATGCCATTCAAATAAGTGAAAATGAAAAACAATCTACTCTAAGCAGTGAAGTTGCTTTAATTCCGATAAATTATGAAGAAGTAGATTCGGAAGATAAATTATAACATTGAGCATACAATTTATAGTCGTTATAAAAAGCAATAGTCTAAATTCATTTAACTAATCGACTTAATTAACTAGAGCTAAACCATTGATAAAACTGAATTAGAAGGATAAAGTACACTCATTAAGCAGTGTACTTTATTTTGTTTTGTACATAATTTGTTGATTGCTTAATCAATACTACATCTCTATCAGGCAATTCAGACTCCATTTAGTCCTCTAAAACCCACGTTGAGGCAGCATCACTGCTTGTACGAACTTAGAAAAATGTTGACGAAAAAGCCTTGGTGTCAAGGTTTTTTGGTATCCTCAAAAAGGTAATTTTATAATTGACAGTTTGTCAGTAGAGTAGTATAATTTATAAACAGGAGGAATAAAATGCGAGATGTAAAAGATCCGGAAATTCGACGGGCTGAGATTATGGATGCTGCTATGCTCCTCTTTATGGAGAAAGGATATGCGAACACAACAACTCAGGATATAGTCGATAAGGTAAATATATCACGAGGTTTGTTATACTATCACTTTAAGAACAAAGAAGATATTCTGTATTGTCTTGTAGAACGTTATTCAGAGAAATTATTGAGAGATATTCACGTGATTGTCAATGATGTTGACAAAACTGCTATTGAAAAAATAAGAGCCTTTATAGATGCCACAATAATCTCTACAGATAACGTTTCAGCAGAAGGAACTGAGTTACAAAAGACGGTTGATCTTGAAGAAAATCGTTATATGTTAGATAAGTTGTCTCATAAGCTCATTGAAAAACTGACTATATATTTTGAGAGGATAATAAATCAAGGCATCTCAGAAAAAGTATTTTCTGTAAAATATCCATCAGAAACAGCAGAATTTCTGATGACAGCCTATGTTTTTGTTTCAAATAACATAGGTATAAAAACTTCAAAGAAAGAAACTGTCAAAGATTACTTGAATGCATTTAAGATAATGCTGGAACAAAATCTAAATACAAAAGGACTCTTTAGCAATTAAAAAAAGATAGAATGTTTGTAAAGAGAACTATGTACCGATAGCTAAATCAAAACAAGCTATCGGTATTATTTCAAAATATGACTGACAAATTGTCAATAGAGGTGAAAATATGTTAGAGATAAAGAATTTTAGTAAAAGTTATGGGGATAAGAAGGTTGTGGATAACCTATCTATTTCAGTACAGCCTGGAGATATTTATGGTTTTATTGGAGCAAATGGTGCAGGCAAAACGACAACGATAAAGGCAGTTGTCGGTATCCATGATTTTGAAGACGGAAGTATAATTATTAACGGTCATTCTATTAAAGAAGAACCTGTTATTTGTAAAAAAATGATGGCGTATATCCCAGATAATCCAGATTTGTATGAACATATGACAGGACTTCAATATATTAATTTTATTGCTGACTTGTTTGAAATTCCTACAAAAATACGCAAGGAGAGAATACAAAAATACGGTGATTTATTTGATATGACTGAGCATCTTTCGGGGATTATTTCTTCATATTCACATGGAATGAAGCAACGAACAGCCATTATTTCTGCACTTGTACATTCTCCCAAACTGTTGATTTTAGATGAACCTTTTGTTGGGCTAGATCCCAAAGCAACTTTCCTACTAAAGAAAATTATGCATGAGTGTGTTTCAGATGGAGGTGCTATTTTCTTTTCAACCCATGTATTGGATGTTGCGGAAAAATTATGTACCAAGATTGCCATTATCAAAAATGGAAAGTTAATTGCAAGTGGCAATACAGGAGACGTCAAAGGTGATGAATCATTGGAGGCATTTTTCATGGAGGTGCAGGACAATGAGTAACATTTGGATACTGCTTAAAGCCCAATTGATTAATTTCTTTCCTATTAACGAGATTAGAGATTCACGAAATAAAAACAAAGTTCAATGGCTATTGCGAGTTTTGGCATAATAACTCTTTCCTTATTTTGCTTTGTTTACAATATAATAACAGCGAAAACATTGGTCCACGTCGGACAGCAGAACTTGATTCCAGCATATATGGTCTCTGTATCAAGTTTTTCAATATTATTTTTGACAGTATTTTATTCGAATGGCATTTTATTTGGCAGTCGAGATATGGAAATTCTCCAATCCTTACCTGTTAAAAGTTCGTATATTATCACCAGCAAGTTCATGTTTATGTACTTATTGAATTTTTTAATAGGCTTGATGTTTATGCTTCCGGGTGGAATTATATGGGGCTTGAACGGAAGTTTAAACCTCCTACAGATTATATTGTATTTTACTTCTATAATTTTTGCCCCTTTGATCCCCATGTGTATAGCGGCATGCATGGGACTCGTTATTGTTGTCGCTTCATCTTTTTTAAAAGAAAAAATGTTATCTCTCTTATTTTTTCATTTGCAATGCTAGGTATAATTGGATATTTTGCATTATCAGCTTTGCAATCAGGTGATGAAAGTAGTATTGGGGTTACTCTGGCTAAGCAAATTACTGGACTGTATCCAATTTCTAGACTATTTATGTCATACTACAATTTTCCAATGTACTATGGGATGGGATTTTATATAGTTCTTTCAATAGTCGTCTTTTATCTATTTGTCAAAATTGCTTCGTTGAAGTATGGACTACTTAATACACTTGCCAATACAAAATCAAGTTATGCTAATGACAAAGTATCTTATGAAAGAAAATCGGTATTTTTTCCTTGTATCAAAAAGAGCTTGGACGATTTTTAAGTTCTTATATGGCAGTCTTGAATGCTGGGCTTGGAGTGATTCTTTTATGTGTCTTTAGTATATGTTTCCTGTTTAATTCTGTAGGTCAAATAGGAAATTCAGCAGGAATTGAAAATATAAATGAGTATCTTTCAAACTTAGCTCCCGTCTTTATTGCATCTATGCTTTCACTCAGTTGTCCAGCAGCTTCATCTATATCTTTAGAAGGTAAAATATTTGGATTTTGAAAAGTTCTCCAGTTGAAGTGAAAACGATTTTAAATGCTAAGATAGCTGTCAACCTTACACTTCATTTGATTGGATATATGATTTCTGTATCTGTATTTATGCTGAAACTTGATATGAATCCTATTCAAGTTATGAATCTAGTTATTGTTCCTATATGTTACTCCCTTTTTATAATGGTAATCGGAATTTCATTAAATAAAAAATATCCTAACTATGATTGGGACAGTGAGATGATAGTTGTCAAACAAAGTCTTCCTGTTATTGTAACTGGAATTATTAGTATGATTACGCTTATTACGCCTATTTTGCTTAATTGGTTTTTTAATCTTCCGATTATATTTGTTTTGCAAGCAGTATCAGTAATTTTACTGGCTATTTCGTTTAGAGTTTATATAAAAATGACCAAGTTAAATTTTATCTAGTTAAAGGAGGAAAATAAGATGAAAAATAGACTGTTAAAAGATATTTTGGTTTTGTTGGGAATGATGGTCATCATAGTCATTATTTGTGGGTTTCTCCCTGAGAAAGTTCCTATTCATTTCAATGCAAAAGGAGTAGCAGATATGTTTGCAAATAAATACTATCTTCTACTAGCTACAGTAATCCCCTATTCCGCATATTGGAAGTTTGTTAGGGAAAGTGATAATAAAAAGATTAAATGAAACACCATCTATATTTACAAATTGCATCAAAATTAAGAACGAAGATTTTAAGAGGTGATTATGCACCTGAACAACAAATTCCTTCAATAAGGAAATTAGCAGAAAACGAGAAGTGTAATCCGGCAACTGTCCAAAAAGCAATGAAAGTTCTTGAAGAACAGAATTTGGTTACTAGCTGTGGAACATTAGGATATTTTGTCATAGCAAGCGAGCAAGAAATAAAAGAGATAAGATATCAAGAATCTAACAAGCTAGTTAAAATTTTGTTTGAAAAACTTGGTGAGCTAGGCTTTTCAGAAGATGAGATTGTCAATTTAATTTTTAGAAAAGATGCTTAGAAGAAATTGAATGGAAATTTATTAGGATTATTTGTGAAAGTATAGAAAAGCCTTGATTTTAAGGCTTTTTTCATTTTCCAATAAATAACTTGACATTATTAGTTACTTTTACTTCTTCAAGTAATTCTGAGGAATAGACGACAACTTTAAAATCAAATAAGCTAAAAACGCTCTAAAATCATTAAATTGACATAAAAGTGTTTTTTATTGTCAAAATATACAATTGAAAAAATTTCCAGTTTTTTAAAATCACTTTCTCAGATGACAATTTAATCAAAATATGATATAATACAGAAAAGTAAAATAACAAAAGTAACTTACAGAAGTAAAATAACAAAAGTAAATAGATAGCCACGGCGGATATTCCTTTCATTGTTTAGAAGGATTTGCTGTGGTTATCGTTGTTGCTGAGCTAATTAATTGCTCTTATTACTTAGATGAAGTTACTTTTATTATTGAATTAATTTAAATAATAATAACGATCAATGAAAGTACTCATCGATATTCCCTTTATGCAGTTAGAGCACAAAGGAAAATGGTACTGACTTGATCGTTTTTTGTGTATTGACATTATAAAACACAGTCAGAACCTTCAGTCATAATAAACAAGGAGGTAGCATGAGATTTGTTGTATATAAACATTCGCTGATTCTAGGTGATAATAATATCGTTACAAAGCAATTGATTGCACTCAAACATGATGATGGTACATTACAATTCACTGATTTTCATAGATATGTAAAATCTACCGCAAAAATTAAGTCTATCTCAGACGATGGAAACAAACGTTTTTCATACGTTGTTAAGTTTCTAAATTTTATATTTGGTACTTCTGGACTTAAAAGTATAGATCAACTTACACTTGAAATGGTTAGAGAATTTTTTACGCTTTATGGATTATCTCAGTTACCAGGAGATAGAGGAAAAAGAAAGAAAAGCACCGTTGAAAAATGTGTAAATGCAGTTCTTGACTTCTTAACTCTTTATTTAAGTGAGCGAGAGGGAAAGGCTAAGTTAAAAGCAGAAGAATTGTATGCTACGACAACTTTTACGAATAGTAGAGGACGGGTTATAAAGCGTAAAGAACCAAATTTTGAAATATACGTAGATGATAGCAACACTGAGAAAGCTATTTTTCGTGATATGCCAAATAGTGCTTTTGAGATGTTATTTTCTCACATAGCACACTATCATAAAGATCTACTCATGGTTGTGGCCTTGGGAGCCTTTGTTGGCTTAAGACCATCAGAAGCATGCAATGTAAGACGTGAAGATAGTCCTCTAGGGCCAGGTATTTTGTTTCACCAAAGTGATGGGCAAGTATTTAAGATTGAGATCGATCTACGAAAAGAAATACCTCTCCGAAGCGATTTAAAGCCAACTGGACGGATTAAAAAGGAAAGACTTCAAGCAGTACCTTATATCTTTCTGGAGGTCTTTTTAGACACTTATAATGACTATATGACTTATCTGGAAGGTAAGAAGTATGAGAAGGATTATGGACCTTTAAATCTTAACAGACGAGGAAAAGCATTATCATACGATGTATACTATCAACGATTTCGTAAGATTATTCGCGACGAAATGATCCCAATCTTCTTAAAATCTGATGATGCAGAGGTTGTCTTTTTTGGGCAGCTTTTGCAGGAGCATAATATTTCCCCACATATTTTCAGACACTGGTACACGACACAGTTAGTATTATCTGGGGTTTCTGAAATCAGTGAGCTTATGTCACCAAGAGGTGATAAATCACCTGAGAGTGCTTGGGTTTATCTACAAAACAAAGGAGAAATCGCAAAACAATATGGTCAAGTTAATAATGGTGTTTTTGACTATATGAATTGGCGAGCAAATGAACTTTTTGGTGATAAGTTAGAAAGGTAATGTATGACTTATTCAATTAAATCTTTAATCGAAAATCTGTTAAGTGAACTCGGAAAAAACGATACACAGTATAAAGGAAAAATTAGTCAGTTTTTAGTTGATAACAATTGGTTTAATATAGAGATTGATTTGGATAACTATTCCATCTCAGATAAAGATGCTCAATTATTAATAGAAAAAATAACCAATTATCTTCTTGGACCAACTGGTTTAGCAGGAATTCAGCCTATATTTAAACAAAAATTCCCATTAACTTACAAATATTTTCAGCAATACTCAGAAGATAGCAACTTATCTAAGGAAAACATGTTTTATGTTCAAGATTTTCTTGCTTTTTATCTTAAAAGAGATTTATTTCTCTGTAATGATAATGAGATTGAATTGTTGGTTGAAGAAGCAGTATATGCACTTGAAAAGCAAAAAGGCGAAGTTTTTATTGATTTTTTAAAGTGGTTAATGAATAAAACGAGATGTAACTATCACAAAAGATATGAATTTACACCTCGATACACATTAGAACAGGAGACTAACGCTTATGAGTTAGACGAATATTTAGAATTACTGTATTTTCTTTTTAATGACAATTACATTAGAAAAGAAGATATGCTTTATAAAGCAGCAATCTCAAAAGACTACGCAGATACCTGGCTATTTCTAGCACTTCATTTTATATGTGCGCTACGTGGAACAGATTTAGAACAACTTGGACATCCACAACTTCCTAGAACACCGAAAGAAGTTCTAAAATCAGTTAGAAGTGGTAATTGGAGTAGCAGTGAGGCAAGAAGAACTCTTTTAAGTATTACAACTCGTTTAACTTATTTAAATATTACTCCAAACAAAACAAAGCGAACTAAAAATATTAGTCAGATTAAATTTCAGGTCCCTGAGAGTTGTCAGGTATTGATTGGAACGTTGTTGGCTATCTGTGAAGCTCATTATCAGTTGAATAAAGATAATAATGATGAACCTTTAATTCGACAAATAAAAGAATATAAACGAATTAGTCGATATATGGGGAAAGAAATTGGAGGCTTATTTCTTGAAAGGAATTTTAGTTCTAGATCTGCAAATAAATCCTATCTTCAAACTGTTGCCATGTTAGCAGATGATGTTTTGCAAGAAAAATCTGAGTTAAATATTAAAGGCTATTTTTTAGCCGCATTAGCCCGTAGCCATAAAGGTTCATTCGATGAATTTGCACAAACTACAACAACGTACCTAAAAGATGCCCAACTAAGCCAGCTTAAACCAGAAATGGTTGCGAGAGAACTATTTGAACGAGGTGTTTTATCTATGATTCCATCAATGATCCTGACGATTGTAACTAGAGGAAAGTATAAAGAATTAAGTCCTAGTCAACAGACTCAGATGATTAAACAGTTAGATTTGACACCAAATGAGATTGAAAAAACATTGGCTTTAAGCATTCAGGCAGAAGTGAAATCGCAAAAGGCATTAAATATTTTGGTAGAAGAAGAAGCAGAGCCTAATCAACTTCTTACTATTTGTCATCGTATAGGAAACGGTGAAGCCTTCTCAAAACAAGGTGAAAGCATGTGTCTTTTATCTGCGCTTGGAAAGATTTGTCCATATGACGATAGGCAACATTGCATCGGTTGTCATTATGAATTACAAACGAAATCTACTTTATTGTTATTAGTAGGAGAATTCAATCGTTTGAACAAACAATACTCTAGAGTTCGAACTGATTTAGAAAAGGTAAAATTCGGAGTATTTTAGAAGAACAAATAAAACCTTGTTTAACTGAAATGTTGCAAGCTTTATGCGAGCAATATGGAGATGACGTGTTACATGATTACGAAGAAATAATAAAGGAGTTAATAAATTGAACAATCAAGCTAAACTTTTTAAAATTGAAAATTATTTTGAAACTTTTGACCGTGATTGTGTTCTGCGAGCAAAAGAAGTTTTCGATGACTATTTTGATAAAGGAATTATTCTAAGTTACGATTTTGATCATAAGAAATGGGAAACTACAAATGAATATGCCAATATTAGCCTATTTTTTAACATTTCTGAATTTCAATATAGGAGATTTTATCAATCAATTTTTCAGTTGCCTTATAAGGAATTTATCGATTACTTAAAAAGTTTTATTGTTTTCTCAATGAAACAACATGTTTTAAAAACTTTACAGCTATTTCTAATGGATATTAAACAAATTATTAAAAATACAACCAAAGATACGTTTTTAGATTTAGAAAATATTTCTGTAAAATTTCCTGGTTTATGTATTGACTTTTTCTCAAATCTTCCCTGTTCAGATGATAGTCAACTAAATCAACTATTGGAGCAATTAGATAATAAATTAACTATCAACCTTCAAAAAAGCAGAGGTCAAAACAGCAAAGACAATTAGCGCAATTTCAATCCTATTTTACTTTTAATGACATTTTAAATGATTATTGGTCTCAAACATTATCTAAGAAAGAACGTCTATTTTATTATCCATTGTATCTCTGGTGGCAGATTACAGCAATTTTACCTTTAAGGCCAAGAGAATTTCTTTTAATACAAAGAAACTGTTTAACCGAGAAAGATGGAAAATATTTTCTTACATTAAGGAGAAATATAATCAAAGGAAGGGATCGACTTGTTGCACATAAAATTTCTGAAGATTATACTTTGAATACTTATGAAATTACTAATTCATTAGCTTCTGAAATAAAGACTTACCTCAAACTTACGGAAAATGATAATTCTACTAAATTAGATACATTATTTGTGACTGATCCTCATTATAACCGTTGGGGTCGTCGAACAGGTGTTAATAACCGATTTTTAACTTACACTAATCTCAATACTATTTTGAGGTATTTTTTAATGAGATTATTTCTCAAAAATACGGTTATCAAGTTAATTATTTTAGTTTTCCAGCTAGATTAGATGAAAACGAGATTAATTTGATTCATATTGGGGATACGAGACACATTGCAATGATCAATTTAATTGCAGAAGGGGCTAGTCCTGTTACAGCTATGCTTTTAGCTGGTCATGAAGATGTGACAACTTCATCTCACTATTTTTCAAATTTAAGCCAATTTATTGAATGTCGTAGTTATCAAATGTATCGTAAACTAACGAGTAAGAATACGAATTACACCATAAGTAAGAGACAGCCATTTTATACAGCACAAGGACAATACATCACTTTAGAAAATAAAGGACGGTGTTACTCACCCCGCTTTGCGAAAGGTGATTATTCAGATTGTCTGAAAGTTATTAGTGAGCATGCAGAACTAGGTGCTTGTACGAGCTGCCCTTTTTACCGTAAAGCAGGTAAAGATTATTTTTCAATGGATAAAACATTTAAAAAGTCAGTTGATGAAAAAGCTATGGTTGTAGATGAAGCGATTAGAAAAGTTAGGCAAGGGAAAGGTCATATTGAAGATATTGGAGAAGCTTTGTTGAAATTAAAAACAGTTAGCAATACCTATCAAGATTACTTAAATGCTAAACAACTATCTTTAGAGGAGAATAAGTCTAATGGCTAGAAAGAAATCAATTTCTGATGATGAATTGATTCATTTGTTTGAACAGTATTTAATTTCCCAGTGTTCCTGTGATTTAAGCTTGGTAAAAATCCCTCGGTTTGGTGACTATGTTAGGAATAATGGCTATCAAAATGTTGCGGATACAACCATTAGACGTAATAAAAGATTCAGGGATTTTTTAAAAGAAAGTGAAATTAAATACCAAGATGAAAATTATGAAGCTGTAATTACTTATAAGACCATAGATCCTGACAATTTAATGGCAAAAAATCGTGCTCCAGGTGCTATGAAAAGAGCATTGGTGGAAATTAGCCAATACTACAAGAAAATAGCAAACATTGCGGCCAGCTATAAACAAGAAGCAGATAAGTTACGTAGTTTAAATTCTGAACTACAGTCAACTAATGAAGATTTAAAACAGAAGCTACAAAGAGAAAATGAGTTAAGTGATGAGAATCAAAAACTATTACAAATAATCAAAACAAGTGTCTATCCAGAAATTGCGAATGAGCTTTTAAAAGAAGAAGGATTGTTAAAATATTCTCAAAAGGTTATCAGTGAGGATTTCCTAGCAGACAATATCATCACCGCTGATTCAGAAATAGATTTTCATTCTGGTGGTCTTATTGAACAAGAAAATCCTCAAAAATCAACTAAAGTGGTTTCTATTAAAAACTTACTAGACAGCAAAACTAATTATAAATGAGGAAAGAAATGAACAAGAAAGTTAAAGATAATCCAGCTATTTACATGTACTGGGATCAAAAACGAAATGTTCTTGACCCCAAAAAATTATCGTCAAATAGTTTAAAATATGCCTATTGGTCTTGCCCTTATTGTCAACACCATTGGGAAGCGAAAATCATTGATGTGCAGCTTGACAGTTATGAATATCTTAGGTGTTGCCCCCATTGTGGATTAGGTGAACGTTCCATTGATGAAAATGAGAGCGTCCTTCAGGTTTATCCCGATTTCAGAAATTATATAAACTACAGCATTGAGCGAGATGAAGAATTAGATGAGAAACTTCTTACCTTGCCGTTCAATAGTAAAAGAAAATTCAATTTTAAATGTCCGACGTGTCAATTAAGTTGGAAAGATTCTGCGACAAATAAGAGGTTATTTCAACTAACAAGTGGGGATTTATTTCATTTTGGCTGCAATGAAACTACCTATCATTGCGATTACAAATCAGTTTATCCAAATTTAGCTAAAATCTATAGCGATCATTTAAACAAATTTAAATTTAACGAACTGAAGCTAAATTACAATATAACAGTACCTATTCATTGGGAATGTGATAAGTGTCATTGCAAATTTGAATTATCTATTGATAGATTATTGAACCGAATTAAAAGAAGTGGTCATTACTGTTTGGAGTGCCATTCTTCATTTGAAGAGTTGTTGGATAAAAATTTTGAGGTTTCTCCTCTATCTTTTTTGAAATCCTCCATGCTCAAGGAGTGGTCTGAAAGGAACAATATTGTACCTAATCAAGTTGATGCATTATCTAATGTTCATGTGTTATGGGAATGTACGAATTGTCACGGAGAGTATTCATGTTCACTATTTGAAAAAACAGATAGGTCTTGTCCATTTTGTTCAAATAGAGAAAAACTTCAGGATTTTAATACACTAAATGAAACACATCCCTATTTGAGGGAATTTTGGGACCTCAGTAATGAAAGGGATTTTTCCGAATATTGGTTTAAGTCAAATAATGTAGTTAGTTGGGTTTGTCCTTGTTGTAAAATCAACTTTCAATGTAGCCCAGCCGAAATGATCAGTCGAACCGATTTAGAAAATCAAAACTTTCAAACATGTCCCAATCAATGTGACTGGAGGACTGAGGTATTTAAAAATAATATTTTCCTTAAAGAACCAAAACTCATCAAAGAATGGAGCGATAAAAATAAAATTCCTATTCATTTATCTCAGACAACAATAGAAACGAAAAAATATTGGTGGGATTGTTCAAAGTGTCATGGGACATATTTATGTTCTATCCCAATTCGAAGAGAAGTTTCTCAGTGTTGTCCTTTCTGTAACAACGATAAGCCTCTGAATGGGTATAATACATTTGATTATTTGTACCCTGAACTAGCAAAATTGTGGGCACCAAATAATAAAGTCTCAATAGATAGTTTTGTTCCATTATTAACTGAAAAAAGGTTTTATTTATGGCGCTGCAAAGAATGTAACTTCGAATTTCATGAGCGCTTCAGCATTATATTAAATAAGTATTTAAATTCCGAGACAAAAGATCTTAAAGAAATGTGTCCATTTTGTGCAGAATTAATAGAAAGACAAGATAATATCTCATTTGAAGATTTGATGAACGAGTGGGACTATCTTAACAATCTTATTCTAGGGGATCCAGAAAGAATCCCAAATAATACGCAATTAAGATTTTGGTGGATTTGTAAGAATAATCCAGAGCATCGTTATAGAATGGCTATTGTAGATAAGATTGCAAATGTAAAACGATCTATCGAGCCATGCATATTTTGTAAAGGGCGTAGACGAAAAAGAGAACATTTTGTTCCTTATAGGAAAATTTAAAAAACAGGTTCAAATTTGAACTTGTTTTTTATCATAGATTTTTATAAAGTACATTATTTTAAAAGATTGTATTTTTAGTTTTCAAGTAGATAGTGTACAGAATTTTAGTATGCGAAAGATTTAGTTTTCACGGGAATAAAGTACATTTTTTGCTCAAAAATTTTTTTCGGTTAAATGAAATCTCCCCTATAACATCTTTCCGAAAAACTATAATTTTCTTGAAAAATATATCTGGCTATGCTATACTACTAGTATAGAAAGATTTGGAGAAATACATGAAACGCGAGAACTTATTAGAACGTATCGATAAACTTAAACAAGTCATGCCTTGGTATGTCCTTGAATACTATCAATCAAAACTGGCTGTTCCCTACAGTTTTACAACCTTGTACGAATACTTAAAAGAATACGATCGATTTTTCACCTGGGTCCTGGAATCTGGTATATCGGATGCTAACACCATGGCCGAGATCCCTTTAGACGTTCTGGAGCACATGACCAAGAAAGACATGGAATCCTTTATCCTTTACTTACGTGAACGTCCTCTGCTTAATGCTAATACAACTAAAAATGGTGTCTCTCAAACAACCATTAATCGTACCCTTTCTGCACTATCTAGTCTCTATAAGTATTTAACCGAGGAAGTTGAAAATGAGCAAGGGGAACCTTATTTCTATCGCAATGTCATGAAGAAGGTTGCTACCAAGAAAAAGAAAGAAACCTTGGCTGCCCGAGCTGAAAATATCAAGCAAAAACTCTTTTTAGGAGATGAAACAGAGGGGTTTTTGAATTATATAGATGAGGAATACCCTAAAACTCTCTCAAATCGCGCTTTATCTTCCTTTAATAAGAATAAAGAGCGAGATTTAGCCATTATAGCACTCCTTCTTGCTTCTGGTGTCCGTCTCTCTGAAGCTGTTAACCTAGACCTTCGTGACCTCAATCTTAAGATGATGGTCATTGACGTCACTCGAAAAGGTGGAAAACGAGACTCAGTCAATGTTGCTGCCTTTGCGAAGCCTTATCTTGAACAATATCTTGCTATCCGAGACAAACGTTACAAGACAGAAAAGACTGATACAGCCCTCTTTCTGACCTTGTATCGAGGTGTTCCAAACCGAATTGATGCTTCTAGTGTTGAAAAGATGGTGGCCAAGTATTCAGAAGACTTCAAAGTCCGCGTGACACCCCATAAACTTCGCCATACATTAGCAACTCGTCTCTATGATGCTACCAAATCACAGGTTTTAGTCAGCCACCAGCTGGGACATGCTAGCACACAAGTTACCGACTTGTATACTCATATTGTTAACGATGAACAGAAAAATGCCCTGGATAGTTTATAAGATACATAATATAAATTATGTTACATTTTAGAGTTAGAAAAAGAGCGTAGGTTTTTTTATCGAATCTTACGCTCTTTTATTATTCTATAAAAATTCGATCCAATAATTACGGTGTGGCTCAATAACGATTGGTTTTCCCAAAAATGATTTTAGATAAGCCAGGTTCGCAGGGGTTACGGGTCTTTTTCTTCATTGTACTTCTCAGCACTTTCTTTCGTTAAAAAACATTTAACAGCTTCATATCGCGTACCGTCACTAGCTGTACGATCAATACCCATATAAGCAATTTCATCACCTTTTTGAGGAATGTCAGCAAATAGTTTACCAATAAAATAGACTGTTTTATTTTCATTAAATCATAAGCTTTACTATTTTCAAGGCGGTTATTAGCTGCAGCGTACATAATACAAAAACTATCCACAATATCTTTCAAAGGCATTAATTCTTCTTTGCTGACTATAATTTCGTCGGGAGCAAGTCCACCAATGATTAAGCTTTTATAATGAGGTTGCTGGATGACATTATCTAAAGCCATTCCTAATGGTAGTTGGACAGCCTGATAGCCTAATGGTTCTAGCTCCTGCTTTTTCTGGTCAAGGTGTTCTTGTGTAATACTGATATTCAAATCATATGGACTTGAAGGTTGTTGTTTTCTAAAAAAAGCCACTATTATACGATCTAACTGTTCAAATAGACCAAGATTTTCAACTGGAATTTTCATCATCGAATATGATCCCCTTTTTTGTTCAGATTTCCTCTTTATTCTACTCTCATTATTTTTGAATATCAAGTCTAAGATAAAAGAAATCCATATTACATGGATCTCTTTTGATTTTATTCTACAACCGCTTCTGCGATTTCTTCTGCAGTAATACCCGCGAAGTAACGACCTAGGTTAAGGGTTTGAAGGGCTTTGAGGACATCCTCACGTTCGTATTTGACACCACGAAGAACATCTTCTACTGCTGCAACATCTTCGATACCAAAGAAGTCACCGTAAATCTTGATATCTTGAATTTTTGATTCAATGACGTTAGCGAAGATTTCAACCTTACCACTTGGGAATTTAGTTCCACGACGGACATTGTATTCAGGTGATTTCCCATAATTCCAGTCCCAAGTTCCAAACTTTGTATCTTTGATGCGATTGATTTCGGCTAATTCTTCGTCTGAGAACACATACTCTGTCATTTCAGGGTATTCTTTTTTCATGTATTCCAAGAGTAAATCACGAAATTCTTCGACAGTAATCTTTTCTGGTAACTCATCGATAATATTAGTTACTCGAGCACGGACTGATTTAACCCCTTTAGATTCAAACTTATCTTTAGATACTTTAAGTGCGTTAGCTAGGACTGACAAATCCACGTCAAAGAGAAGACAACCATGGTGCATGATACGGCCATTGATATAGGCTTGTGCATTTCCACAGAATTTCTTACCGTCGATTTCTAAGTCGTTACGGCCTGTAAATTCAGCTTTAACACCAAGTTCCGCCAAAGTGTTGATAACTGGAGTAGAGAAGCTCTTGAAGTCAAAGGCCTTGTTTTCATCTTCTTTTGAAATGATTGTATAGTTGAGGTTGTTCAAATCATGATAAACTGCTCCACCACCACTGATACGACGTACTACTTCAATTCCGTGTTCACGAACGTAATCACGGTTGATCTCTTCGATGGTATTTTGGTGACGACCTACAATGATAGATGGTTTGTTGATCCAAAGTAGGAAGATTTGATCCTCGTCCAAAAGGTGTTTAAAAGCATATTCCTCTAAAGCAATATTAAAGGCAGTGTCGTTTGAATGATTGATAATGTATTTCATAGTATTTCCAAAAATCTAGTTTTTAAATTCTGTTCATAGCAATCCAATTTTCTAAAGTGGTAAAAGAAATGTAACGATAACACGTTACATTTCTCGGAAAAATTGAGACAAGAGGCTCAATTTTTAGGCATGGAACTCTAATAGAGGTCGCTGCCGTCCGTACTACTTTAAGAAAATTTAGTTAATAACTTATTTATTTTTCTTAGGTGAATGGATGGCCATTCCAAGAACATCTGCAAATGCTTCGTACATAACTTCAGAGTATGTTGGGTGTCCGTGGATTGTCTTAAGCATTTCTTCAACAGTGATTTCCATTTCGATGATACTTGACGCTTCATTGATCAACTCTGCAGCAGCAGGACCAATGATATGAACACCAAGGATTTCACCATACTTCTTGTCTGCAATGACTTTAACAAATCCTTGAGCAGCATCTGATGCAATTGCACGTCCGTTTGCGGCAAAGTTGAATTTACCGATTTGGACATCGTATTTCTCACGAGCTTGTTCTTCTGTTAAACCAACTGCTGCTACTTCTGGAAGTGTGTAGATAGCTGCAGGAGTCAAGTTCAATTTAGTAACAACGTGGTTTCCTTTAAGGGCATTTTCAGCTGCTACTTCACCCATACGGAAGGCGGCGTGAGCCAACATCTTAGTACCGTTGATATCACCAGGCGCATAGATACCTGGAACAGAAGTTTCCATGTATTCATTGACCTTAATACGACCACGGTCTAACTCAAACTCAACTTCTCCGATACCTTCAAGATCTGGAACACGACCGATTGAAAGAAGGGCTTTATTTGCGATGATATCATCTTTTCCTTCAACCTTGATGCGAAGTTTGCCATCTTCTTCAATGATTTCTTGAAGTTTAGTACCTGTCAAGATAGTCATACCTTTACGTTCTAGGATTAGACGTAGGTTCTTAGATACTTCAGCATCCATAGCTGGTACAATGCGGTCCATCATTTCGATAACAGTAACTTTTGAACCAAATGTCATGAAGGCTTGGCCAAGCTCGATACCAACAACCCCACCACCAATGATCACAAGGCTTTCTGGGACTTCATTCATATCCAAGATGTCATCACTCGTCATTACAAGGGAAGACTCCATACCAGGAACATTAATCTTGCTGACTTTTGAACCACCAGCAAGGATGATTTTCTTAGTTTCAAGTAATTCAGAACCATTTACCAAGACATTCTTATCTTTAGTAATAGTACCGATACCCTTATGAACGTCAACTCCATAGCTACGAAGGAGTCCTGCAACACCACCAACAAGAGTATTAACAACTTTAGATTTAGTTTCTAAAAGTTTTTCCATATCAACTGTGAAGTTAGGATTTTCAATCATGATACCACGGTTTGCTGCATGACCGATACTCTCGATAATTTCGGCGTTGTGAAGGTAAGTCTTAGTTGGGATACATCCACGGTTTAAGCAAGTTCCACCAAGTTCAGATTTCTCAATAAGAGCAACCTTACCACCTAATTGAGCTGCTTTAATAGCTGATACATAACCAGCAGGTCCACCACCGATAACAACGATGTCGTAAGCATCATCACTCTTACCATCATCGTTTGAGGCACTTGCTGCAGGTGCTGGACTAGCTTCTGGTGCAGTTGCTCCAGCTGTTGGGATGTTTTCCCCTTCTTCACCAAGATAACCGATAACTTCAGTAACAGGGACAGTCTCTCCGTCACCTTTTAGGATAGCGATCAAGTAACCGTCTTCTTCTGCTTCCAATTCCATGCTGACTTTGTCAGTCATGATTTCCAAAAGGATTTCTCCTTCTTTTACAAATTCTCCGACTTTTTTATTCCATTGGACGATTTGTCCTTCTGTCATATCCACGCCGGCTTTTGGCATAATTACTTCTAAGGCCATATCTTACTTCCTCTATCTATATTTCTAAAACAAATAGTTTAAACCAACATTGAGATTGGGTTTTCAATTAAAGCTTTTAAGTCTTTCATAAACTTAGCACCAGCCATACCATCTATGACACGGTGGTCAATTGTCAATCCAAGACTCATAATAGGGCGAATCACGATTTCACCATTTACTACAACCGGTTTCTCAACTGTTGAGCTAACCCCGAGGATTGCTGAGTTTGGTTGATTGATAATAGGACCAAATGATTGAACACCAAACATTCCTAAGTTACTGATGGTGAAGGTTGAATTTTGCAATTCGCTAGGAGCTAGTTTACCATCCAAGGTACGTCCAATAACGTCTTTAAATGCAACTACCAACTCAGACAAGTTCATTTTTTCTGCATTATAGACAACTGGTGTCATCAACCCATTATCCATACCAACTGCCATCGCAAGGTTGACGTAGTTGTGAGTGATAATGGTCTTACCATCTTCCGTTAATGAAGCGTTGATGTATGGGTGTTTCATAAGAGTCTTAACAACCGCAAGTGAAAGCAAGTCTGTAACAGTAATTTTCTTTCCAGTTGCTTCCATGATTGTTTCTAGGACTTTCTTACGAAGAGCAAGAATTTCAGACATATCGACATCGTAGTTAAGCGTGAAGGTTGGCGCAGTCAAGTAAGACTCAACCATACGTTGAGCGATAACCTTACGCATCGGTGTCATTGGAATACGATCGATTTCTCCATAAGGTGTTACGTTATCTGGAACTTCTTCAACTTTCTCGATTTGAGCAGGTGACTTGAGTGTCTCGTTCTCGATATTTTCAGGAAGATAGGCCAAAACGTCCTTCTTCATGATTTTACCACGATGACCTGTTCCTTGGATTTCTTGCCATGCAATATTGTGTTCTAAAGCAATTCGTTTTGCAAGTGGTGAAATGCGAACCACATTTGTGTCTTTATATGTTTCCACGTCTTCTTTGTGGACACGACCGTTTGCGCCTGTGCCAGAAATGTCGTAGAGATTTATCCCTAAATCATCCGCTAATTTTCTAGCCGCAGGAGTCGCTCTTAGCTTATCATCAGCCATGACCTCTCCTATTCTATTATAAGATACTAAGGACGTAGAGAACTTTGCATCTATAGATACAAAGCTTCTCGTCTGATTGATTGTTTACATAATTTATTTTATGTATTATTGTTTGTTATGAGTTTTACGGATTGCATCTTTGATGCTTTCAACTGTCGGAATCATTGCATTTTCAAGATTTTGTGCATAAGGCATTGGTACATCCTCACCTGCACAGCGACGGATTGGTGCGTCTAAGTAATCAAATGCTTCTGATTCTGAGATAATAGCTGAGATTTCACCGATAAAACCACTTGTCTTGTGGGCATCGTTGACAAGAACTACTTTTCCAGTTTTCTTAACTGAATTAATGATGATCTCTTTATCAAGTGGAACCAAAGTCCGTGGGTCTACTACTTCTACTGAGATGCCTTCTTCAGCCAATTCTTCAGCTGCCTGCATGACACGACGAAGCATTTTACCGTATGTTACTACTGTTACATCAGTTCCTTCGCGTTTGATTTCTCCGACACCAAGTGGAATTGTGTAGTCTGGATCAACAGGAACCTCACCTTTTTGGTTAAATTCGGATTTATATTCAAGAATGATTACAGGGTTGTTGTCACGGATAGAAGACTTAAGAAGTCCCTTCATATCAGCTGGTGTACCTGGAGCTACAACCTTCAATCCTGGGATATGAGTAAACCAAGATTCCAATGATTGTGAGTGTTGAGCTGCAGAACCTACCCCGTTACCAGCGGCACAGCGGATTGTCATAGGCACTTGACCTTTACCACCAAACATGTAGCGAGTTTTAGCTGCTTGGTTGACGATATTATCCATAGCAATAACTGAAAAGTCCATGAAAGTCATATCAACGATTGGACGAAGCCCTGTCATAGCAGCACCAGCTGCTGCACCTGAAATTGCCGCTTCAGAAATCGGACAGTCACGAACGCGTTCTGGACCAAATTCTTCAAGCATACCTACTGAAGTTCCGAAGTCTCCACCGAAAACTCCGACATCTTCACCCATCAAAAGAACATTTTCATCACGACGCATTTCCTCAGACATAGCAAGTATAATGGTATCGCGGAAAGACATTAATTTAGTTTCCATATTTTCTCTACTTCTCCTTAGTCTGCGTAAATATCTTCAAATGCTGATTCGAGTGGAGGGAATGGACTTTCTTCTGCAAATTTAACAGATGCTTCCACTGCTTCCTTGACTTGTGCTTGAATTTCTTCAAGTTCTTCTTCGCTAGCAATCTTATTTTCAACAAGGTACTTGCGAAGATTTTCGATTGGATCTTGTTGTTTCCACTCTTCTACTTCTTCACGTGTACGATATTTACCTGGGTCTGATGAAGAGTGACCAAACCAGCGGTAGGTTACACTCTCAATCAATACAGGACCTTTTCCAGAACGAACATGGTCTACTGCTTTCTTAAATCCTTCGTAGACATCTATTACATTGTTTCCATCGGGGATAAACATTCCAGGAATACCGTAAGCTGCACTACGCTCATAAATATGCTCCACATTTGTCATTTTCTTAATGTCTGCAGAGATTCCATATCCGTTATTGATACAGTAGAAAATAACAGGAAGGTTCCAGATTGAAGCCATATTCACCGCTTCGTGGAATACACCTTCGTTAGTCGCTCCATCACCAAAGAAGCAGACAACAATCTTTCCAGTATGTTTCATTTGTTGAGTAAGGGCAGCACCTACTGCAATCCCCATACCACCACCTACAATACCGTTGGCACCAAGGTTACCAGCATCAAGGTCGGCTATGTGCATTGATCCACCCTTACCTTTACAAGTCCCTGTATACTTACCAAGGATTTCAGCCATCATTCCATTGAGGTCAATACCTTTAGCAATGGCTTGTCCGTGACCACGGTGGTTTGATGTAATCAAGTCATCTTCGTTTAAAGCTAACATAGCTCCAACATTGGCAGCTTCCTCACCAACAGAAAAGTGCGTCATACCTGGCACTTTCCCTTTTTTACTAATTGTGTAATCTTCAAGTCCATGCGACGGATTTCTTCCATCTTACGGAACATCTCAAGCAAAAGATTTTTATCTAAAGTTGACATAATCTTGCCTTTCTAAGTTTAATTTCTTACATTTCTATCCTAACTTATAGGTTAATGAGAGTCAAAGAATATGCTTGCTATTTTTTCACACTATAAAAAGAAAAGTCTGTAAAATCAAAACTTTTCTTTACTTAAAAAACTATTTCACAAACAAATTTCCAAGGTTTTTTCACCAAATTATTTGAATCTTTTCATAATAACTTGTAAACGCCACTGATAGAGTAATCCGCTGACAACTAAACTTACAATAAGACCTATCCAATATGAATAAGCGTCGAGATTTGTTGAATAATCTAGAAAAACACCAAGAGGTATAGCAACTCCCCAGTATCCAAGGAGACCAAGGTAGAAAGGTATGACAGTATCTTTGTATCCTCGTAAAATCCCTTGTAATGGTGCCGCAAATGTATCAGCTAACTGGAAAAACAAGCTATAGGTCATAAAACTTGCAGTTAATTGAATGAACTCTGGATCATGACCATATAGACTGGCAACATTTTCTCTAAAAATATATAGAAAGGAAAGTGTAAGAATTGCGAATGCCATAGCTGATAGTCGTCCAATTTTAATATATTTCTTAGCGTCATCTAGTCGTTTGGCTCCAACTTCGTAAGACACCACAATCGCCATTGCTGTTGAAATACTCATCGGAAAAGCATACATGAGTGACGAAAAGTTCATCGCGGACTGATGGCTAGCAATAATCAACGATGAAAATTTAGCCATAATCAAACCAACTGCTGAAAAAATAGCAACCTCTGCAAATACAGTTCCACCTATCGGTAAGCCTAATTTGATTGCTTCTTTTATTTTATCGTCGTCTAAGGGTAATCGTTTCTCTAAATGCAGTTCTTTCAATTTTTCCTGTTTAAGAAGGACTAGTATGGAAATCCCCAGCAATGCCCAATAAGCTAAAGATGTACCAAGACCCGCTCCTGCACCACCTAACTCAGGTAAACCAAAGGCTCCATAGATTAGTAAATAGTTAAAACCACTATTTAAAGGTAACAATAAAAGCATTAAATACATGGATAGTTTGGTCAGTCCCAGCGCATCCAACAGTGATCGAATTACACTAAAAAGTAAAAGTGGAATAATCCCGATTGCTAAAAACCATAGATAGCGTATTGCTATATCTGCTACTGCTGTTTCTAGACCCATATTGTTTAGAATTAGAGGAGCAACCAGGAAAACTAAAGCAAATAGAAAAATGGATAAGCCAAGCGAAAGATAAAGAAACTGATAGAAATCAGAAGCCACTTCATTTTTCTTTCCTCGACCTAAATGATGTCCAACTATAGGAACTAAGGCAGAAACAATACCCGTTAAGAAGGTGAAAAAGGGATTCCATAGACTTGTCGCCATTGATACGCCAGCCAAATCAATCGTATTGTATTGGCCTGTCATAGTGGTATCGACAAAGGAAGCCGAATAATTTGCGAATTGATAAACCAAAATAGGGAAGAAAATCTTAAGAAATAAAATGAACTTGTCATTAAAATGATGGGTTGGGTACATATCGTCTCTCTAATTAATGATTCGAAAGAGCAGATGCCAACTAATTTTCATAGACAATCTGACCATTACAGATGGTGTATTTGATCTGCCCTTTTAAAGTTTCACCGATAAATGGTGAATTAGCTGCTTTGGAAGCAAAATGGTTGTCTACGATTCGGTCAGCTTTATCATCGAAAATGGTAATATCAGCTGGACCATTTTCAGCCAAATAACCTGCTTCAAAATGATACAATTTTGCTGGATTTACAGTCATTTTTTCTAATAATTCCATCAAGCTTATCTCACCAGCTTCGACTAAGTAAGTTAAACCAAGTGACAATGAAGTTTCCAGTCCTGTCATACCTGAAGGAGCTTTTGTGATATCCTCGACGTTCTTTTCATCAGCATGGTGAGGCGCGTGGTCAGTCGCAATGACAGAAATGACACCTGACTTGAGTCCTTCGATAACTGCACGACGGTCAGACTCCAAGCGAAGTGGTGGATTCATCTTAGCATTACTTCCCTTAGTCAAGAGAAGCGCTTCCGTCTTAGAAAAATGCTGTGGTGCTACTTCTGCTGTTACATTTGCTCCTAAACCTTGAGCAAACTCCACAACCTTAACACTTTCTTCCTTGGATAAGTGCTGGATATGAACATGGGCTTTGGTTGCATGTGCAATCATGACATCACGTGCAATCATTGCATACTCTGCAACCCCAGTAGCACCACAGATATGGAAATGTTCTTTAGCGATATTTTCGTTAAAACCAAGCGTACCATTTAAACCAGGATCTTCTTCGTGCAAACTGATAAAGGTGTTGAGTTTCTTAGCCTCTTCCATAGCTTCCTTGACCACTTTACTGCTTTCAAGAGGAATACCATCATCTGAAAAACCAACGGCTCCAGCTTCTAAAAGCGCCTTAAAGTCAGTCAAGTCTTGGCCATTAAAGTTCTTGGTAATCGTTGCTACAGACTTAACATTAATTTTTTCCTTTGTCGCAGATTGAAGAACTTCCTGCAAAGTCTCAACATCGGAGATGGTTGGATTGGTATTAGCCATCATGACAACTGTCGTAAAACCACCAGCTGCTGCTGCTAGTGCACCTGTATGAATATCTTCTTTATGAGTTTGACCAGGTTCACGGAAATGAACATGGATATCCACCAAGCCAGGTGTAACTACAAGACCAGTTGCATCAATGACCTCTGCATCTTTTTCACTAATTTGTGGTGCAATTTTGACAATTTTACCGTCTTCAACCAAGACATCACACACTTGATCCAAACCAGACTTAGGATCCATTACTCGACCATTTTTAATTAGTAACATCTGCTTTCTCCTTTATTCGTAGAAATCCACTTGGGTATCCAATAACTTATCACCATCATAAACAAACTTTGCTGAAAAGAATGGTTTATCTTCTAAAAGCCACTCGACAAAGGTGTGGTCTCCTTCCCAAGTCGGTTTGCTTAAAACCTCATCATAAGGAACCCATTCTAAAGTCCCTTCATTACAGTCAATTAATTCACCCTCAAACTCCGTCACCTTAAACACATAGGTGTACCAGTCTAAGTCTGGTGTGAACTCAGGAAAGGTGATTACACCTTTAAGAACTGGCTTAGCCTTCAATCCTGTTTCTTCTAAAATCTCGCGGGCCGCACATTCTTGTGGAGTTTCTCCACGCTCTAACTTTCCACCGACACCGATCCATTTTCCTTCATGGACATCATTAGGCTTTTTATTGCGATGAAGCATGAGCAATTCTTTTCCATTATCAATGTAGCAAATTGTCGCTAACTGAGGCATATTCTCTCCTTATCTAAGCCAATCAATTGGCTCTTGTCCTGTCTCCGTTAAGAATGTATTGGCCTTAGAAAAAGGCTTAGAACCCCAAAATCCTCTGTAAACAGAAAGGGGACTTGGGTGGGCTGATTCGATAATCAGATGCTTAGGATTGGTCACCAATGATTTTTTCTTGCGTGCATAAGCACCCCAGAGAACAAATACTACTGGTCTATCAAGATTATTAACAACCTTAATTACAGCATCTGTAAAAGTCTCCCATATCTGACCAGCATGACCATTTGCCTTCCCAGCAGGAACGGTCAAGCAAGCATTGAGAAGTAAGACTCCCTGCTCAGCCCAAGAAGTCAAATCATGGGATGCTTTAACTCCAATATCATCAGCAAGCTCTTTAAGAATATTTTGCAAGGAAGGTGGCGCTGGGATATTATCTGGAACAGAAAAACTCAAACCTTGAGCCTGACCAGGACCATGATAAGGATCCTGACCGAGAATCACCACTTTAACCTCTTCAAGAGGAGTTGTCAAAAGAGCCTGAAAAACCTTTCCCTTTGCCGGATAGACAGTTCCTTGAGCATAAACCTTTTCCATAAAGTGATTAATTTTCCCAAAATAACCTTCAGGTAATTGCTCCTTAATGAGCGTATGCCAGGATGAGTGTTCCATCGTCTGCTCCTTCATTTTTACTGCCTCTATTATAGCAAAAAGTGGCTATTGAAACCACTTTTTACAGTTTATCTAATATTTCTAGAAGCGCTTGGTAAGAATCGACTACATAAGTTGGTTGAGCTTGTGTCTTATTTTCCAGATGATGAGGATTGTACCAGATGGTGTCGATGCCAGCATTATTCCCACCCTGAATATCAGCGGTTAGGGAATCTCCAATCATAAGAGCATGATGTTTATCAAAGTTAGGGATTCGATTTCCAATTTTCTCATAAAATGCTGCATCTGGTTTTTGGGTATGGAGTTGCTCTGAAATAAATATTTCCTTGAAAAATGGTGCGATTCCAGATTGCTCCAAACGACCTGTCTGAATATAGGTAATCCCATTTGTCGCAGCATAGAGTTCATAGCCACGTTCAGTAAGAGTATCTAAAAGTTCAATAGCTCCTGAAAAAATTTGTCCTTGTTGAGCTAGAAAAAATTGATATCGCTCTGCCAAATAGGAACCATCTTTGTTTATTCCAAAGTGATCAAATAAACGAGAAAAACGTGTGTTGACTAGTTCTTGTTTTGTAATCTTTTTCTCTTCCAAATCTTTCCAGAGAGATTTGTTCATAGGAACGTAATAATCTTTATAAGCCTGAATGTCTGCAACTCCTTCTTCTTTTAGGAGGTGCGATAAGGCTACATCCTCAGCAGCATCAAAATCAAGTAAGGTATGATCAAGGTCAAAAAGTAGAAATATATAGGACATCGATTTGCTAACCTCTATAATTCCTTCAAATGTATTTAATGCCTATGAGTATACCATAAAATATTAAATTATCCAATAAGGATATTAGAAATACCTCTATTTATTTCCTGCAATATCAATCATAAAAATTTGCTAATATTTGTACTTTATAGTCTAATAATAATTAAAAATATTAAGAAGTATAAAATTATTAACAAATATGGAACAAGATGATTGAAAATAGCTTTCTTTAAGGTATAATTTATTAATGGATATTTCTTTTAATTCATAGCTTAGAAGGAGGGCTTGTTTCGATTATTAGTTTAAAAAATATCCAGTACCAATGATGAAATAATCCAGTTTATTGTTTGGAAGAATGCTCATCATAGGATACTAAAAACAATAAAAATTTTATAAATTATTTATTAGATTATATCTAATAAATTCTAAAGATTAGGAGGAATATTATGCGTAATGTGCAGAAAAAGCACAAAGTCTTTGGTGCAGGATTAAGCATTTTAGGGGCAACTACAATTCTATGTAGCAATTTTTTATCCCCATTAAACACAGTTTATGCTGAATCTGGCGCTAGTGAATTAATGCCACCAGAAGGGGTACCTAATAACTTTAATATTGTTTGGAGAGATGAGTTTAACGGAAACAAGGTTGATCAAACAAAATGGGCCTTTGCCTATTCTTCTTTTGATACTCCCGCAGAAACTCAAATGCATTTTACTGATAAACCGGAAAATGTTTCAGTTTCTGATGGAGTTTTGCATTTAACAGCGCGCTACTCACCGAAACGGGAACGTTGGAACTCAGCTACTAAACGAATGGAAACAGTTCCGCGTACAAATACTAGAAAAGACAAGAACGGAAATATCATTACTTATCCCGCACCATTTACATCCGGTGCACTTAATACATTCACCGACAAAGGTGTTGTCAAAGCTTCGTTTAAGGGTGATTTCTATGCTGAAGCTCGTATCAAGTTACCAATGAGTGAATCATCATGGTCCTCTTTCTGGTTAACTGGTACTAATGGCAAGCAATGGCCACAAAATGGTGAAATTGATGTTTTTGAATCAAAAGGATATGATCCAAGCTTTCTACAAGCCAATACTCATACACCTAGATCAGAAAAGGATCTTACCCATAGCAAACAAACACAACGTCAGATTTCTAATAATGGAGACACGCAGACCGACTTTCACACATACGGAGTCTTAAAGACTAAGGATAGCATTACCTTCTACTATGATGGAAAGCCTAATAAAACTGTTCCATTAAAAGACATCAAAGACCCAAATCCATTTCTTGATCCAGACAATGCTATGGCTTTACGTTTAAGCCATATGGTTGGAGGTTCATTCCTAAAAGATGATCAGGGGCATGATTACACTGATGCAACTAAACATATTGATAGTTACCGTGATGGTTCTCGCTCAGATATGCTAGTTGACTATGTTCGTGTCTGGCAAGAAGGCCCAGAAGTAACAACTACAACTACAACTACAACTACTACAACAGAAGAGCCTACTACGACTACTTCTACAACTACTACAACAGAAGAGCCAACTACGACTACTTCTACAACTACAACAACAGAAGAGCCAACTACTACTACTTCAACTACAACTACAACTACAACTACAACTACAACTGAAGAGCCTACAACTACTTCAACTACAACTACAACTGAAGAGTCTACAACTACTTCAACTACAACAACTGAAGAGCCTACAACTACTTCAACAACTACGACTGAAGAGCCTACAACTACAACTGAAGAGTCTACAACTACTTCAACTACAACTACAACTGAAGAGTCTACAACTACTTCAACTACTACAACAACAACAGAAGAGCCAACTACGACTACTTCTACAACTACAACAGAAGAGCCAACTACGACTACTTCTACAACTACAACAACAGAAGAGCCAACTACGACTACTTCTACAACAACTACAACAACAGAAGAGCCAACTACGACTACTTCTACAACAACTACAACTGAAGAGCCTAAGACTACTTCAAGCACAACAACTACAACTGAAGAACCTAAGACTACTTCAAGTACAACAACTACAACTGAAGAACCTAAGACTACTTCAAGCACAATAACTACAACTGAAGAACCAAAATCTACAGTCACAACAACAAATGACAAACCAGGACTTCCAAATACCGGTGAAGGAAAAGGAATATTGGTTACTATCATTGGATTTGTAACTTTAATCTCATCCATTATTTTGGTAGCATTCTTGCATAAGTCAAAAAAGACTAATTTTTAACTAACATTTAGGTTTGATTAGTCTTCAAAAAGGATTTACTTTTAAAAAGTAAATCCTTTTTGTATGATTAAAAATAAAAATCGATAACCATTTTATAGTCATCGATTTTAAAATATTTTAGTCCTTTTCACCAAGTTTACTATTGATAGTCATCATGATACTTGCAATCTTTTCACCCCAATATGGATCAGAAGCGTAAAGAGCGTTCATTCCAGATGATTTATTACCAAGATGAGTTCTACCTTCATCAATATAATTCTCTCGGATCCATTTAGCGGCACCCAAGATACCCTTATCAACATTGTCAAAACTCTTAGCTGAATCGTACGGTGTAGTATCATAGGCCGCAATACCGAAGAAATTATTCTTATCTTTAGCAATCTGACTACGTCCCCAAGCACTTTCTAAGGCGCTGTGAGCCATTAGATATAGGGCATTGACCTGATAGCGTTTTTCCGCTTCTTTAAAAACAGCTCCTTTACCAGCGAGACGACTTCCGTTAATATTCATTAAAGAATATACTTTATCAAGTTCAGCTGCAGTATAATTGGTTGGCTTTCTTAAGTCTCGATAGAGGAATGGATTCTCAACTTTAAAGGTATCAAAGTTAACACCATCCGCTGAATAGTATTTTTTACCAATTTCCATAGATGAACTATGAGGTGCGACTCGAATACTTGTATATGGTGATAACTCGTGGTAAATATAACGACCATCACTCGTATAATGAGGGATAAACTCGTCACTTGCATTCACAGCTACAAGGTCACTCTTATTCATAAAGCCTGAAAGTCCAGAAATTTGGACTGGTAATCTATCACCTTGAGATCCTGAAGCAGAAACAGCAACGATAGAACCTTGCGAAATATAGCTAAGTCTAGTACCAGAGGCACTATAAACATAGGCTGTTATTGGTTTTACTTTATAGTAAGTTAATGCAGACGGATTAGAAATCCATTTTCCATTATCCTCGAAACTATAATCCTTACCATTGATTTTGAGTGTTCCAGTGGCATATATTCCATCTTCTTTCAGATAATACCAAGCATTGTAAGAATTATCAAAAATCCACTCTTTTTTGGCCATGTAGCCTCCTGATTTAAGATAGTAGGAGCCTTGCCATTGATTTTCAGCATAAGTCCCATCTGATTTTAAGTAGAACCAGCTATTGTACTTTTTGTCAAAAATCCATTCACTTTGCGCTATAGCACCACTATCTTTTAAATAGTATTTCTTTTTCCAGGTGCTACTTTCCATTACACCTTCTACATCAAAGTGATACCAACGGTCTTTGATTTTTTCCCATTTATTACGAATTATTTTACCAGAAGCATCAGCATAATACCATTTATCTGAAATCTTAACCCATGATGATTCCGCTAAGGCTCCACTCTTTTTGAAAAGATAATCTTTATATATCGTATCACTGAGCATGGTGCCATCTTGGTTGAAGTAATACCAAACGTTCTTTATTTTTTCCCATCTATTGCGAATGATTTTCCCTTCTTGATTGCCATAATGCCATTTGTCACCAATTTTAGTCCAAGTGTTAATTGCTAAAGCTCCGCTACTATTGAACAAATAGTCTTCGTAAATGGCATTGCTAAGCATGGTACCGTCTTGATCAAAACGATACCAATCTCCAGAAATACTAGCCCATTTATTTCGAGTTACTTTTCCTTCTTCAGTCGCATAATACCATTTATTATCAAGTTTCACCCATGTTGATTCCGCTAAGGCTCCACTCTTATTGAAAAGATAGTCGTTATAGATAGTATTGCTAAGCATGATACCATCCTGGTTGAAATAATACCAAACTCCAGCTATCTTCTTCCAAGTTTTTACAGCCTTTTTATTTTCATAATAACGCCATTGACCATTCTCTTTTTGCCAACCTTCTTTGTTGACCTCTTCAGTAATTTCTTCAGTTGAAGAGTTATCCTTGGTAAGGGCTTTTTCTTGTTTCTGTGTAGATTGAGAAGATTCTTTTTCAGGATTCTGTTGATTTGAGTTTTGATTCTGCTTATCTTTATGCTCTTGACCTTGAGCTTGCTTTTTCTCTTTAGCTTCCTTACTCGTTCCATTTGCTACAGTTTTTTCTGAACTTTGTACTTTGTTTGTAGTTTGGTTTTCCTCTGCTAATACAGTTGTTTTAGAAATCCCTACCATGGAAAGAACAACTGTACTTGCTAGTAATATCTTTTTCATTTTTATCCTTTCAATTTTATAAATTCATATTCTTTATTTCTTGCTTATCTCTATTACAGACCAGAATTATCCATTTTATTATACAATATAATTTCAAATATAAAAGTAACATCTTTAAGAAGAAAGAAAGTTGTAATATTGTTAAAACAATTTAGAAATAAAAGTCAACAAAAAGTAGTCGAACAATATCTGATCGACTACTTTTTATTCTAAGAATTAACCTTCTATTACTTTGCTACGTTTATTAGTTAGAAGTGGTTTTATAAATATAGATAGAATAGCTAAGATTGCAAAACTAATACCTACATACCAATATGGTGCATCAAGTGTGGTTGAACGACCAGATAGATTGACTATCCCGCGGAATAGTGTGCCTGTTGTAACAATTGCTACTGCTGAGTTCCATAAATTAAGACCTAATCTTGAAAAATACGGAAGAGCTTTGAGCAAGATTGCTAGTATTATCCCACCCACAAGAAGTATAGCGAACAAGTAATGCATATGAACTGATGTCTCTCCAAAACTAAATGATTCATAAATTCTAGAGAAAGCAAAGAAGAAAATCGTAATTAATGTATAAGAAACAACTGTTTTTGTAAAGCGTTTTTTGTTAGGATTAATAACCGATGTAGACAATATCACTCACCGCCCTTTCTGAAATTTTGTTTCCTCCAGTCGTTGGCTTGTTAATAACCTGACCGTTGAAGTAAAGCGTAGATGATCCACCACCATCAAGGTTGTAGGCCGTTTTTACACCGTATGATTTCATGACTTCTGCCATCTGGTATAGTGAGAGACCCTTGCTTTCAGTAGTACGTCCATCTGAAACTACGATAATATAGTGGTTTTCATCAATAATTCCAATAGCAGTACGAGGATTTGAAGCCATAGCTTGGCCAACTTCTTCATTTGTTCCTACTGAAATCTCACCATTTTCAACCAAGGCTGGTCCAAAAGCTAAGAGATTGACAACACCATCTTTGACTAGTTGCTCTGCTGAAATTTGATCTTCGTAAATAATCTTGAACGATCCATCCTTGTAAATAGCTAAATCACCATTACTAGAATTCTCACGAACAGATTCACGATAGACGACTCCATTACGGATAACATATCCTGTTGAGTTAGATCCGTAGTAGTCTCCATTGACTGCTAAAATAGCATTATTAGCAGCAGCGGTTTCAGAAGTTTTGGCAGTTACGTTGGTTCCGAAGGCATTTTGAGCGAAGGCTGTTTTTATATAATCTGATGAGCTCACTGTAACATCTGCAAGGTAAACTTGCGTAGTATTAACTGTCGTTTCAGACAAATTGATGGAGATATTATCATCCTTATAACTTGAGTCTGTTACTGTTGCTGTTTTTGCTGCTTGACTTGCTGTGGCAGTATTTGTACTAGTGCTAGTTGTTGCTACTGTCGAAATAGTCTCAGCGAGTACAAAAGTTTTTAACATTGAGTAACTAAAGGATCCTGTCAAGAGTAAACCGAAAACCGAAGCATAAGCATAAGGTTTCTTTAAAAATTTCATAGTACAGTTGATGTCCTTTCCTTAAAAATGAATTTCTTCTGAATGGTCCAAGAAACAGCAAAGAGAAGAATTCCAACAATAATTTTAACGATTAAGAGATTCATTCCAAATACTGCATAGAATAGACGAATAAGAAGCGTGTCTGAAACAAAGAGTACAACTGCTAGACCAAAGTATCCCATTCCTGTTTTAGCAAGGCTATCGTCGTTTTTAAAGACTAGTTTCTTATTTGTAGAGTAGTTAAAAACGGAGCTGGTCACACGAGCTAGTCCGTTAGCTAGGAAGATACGGAAACTCGTTGGGACTGTTGGTAAAAACAAAATCGCTAGAGCGTAGACGATATAATCAACAACAAAGCTACTAAGGGATGATAAGGCAAATTTAAAATATTTTATAAATCATTAACCCATCTCTAATCGGACGGAAGTGAGAACCTTCATTATCATTGATATATACAGTTTCAATAGGGACTTCTAAGATTTCATATTCTTTGCTTGCTTCCAAAAGCATATTCATTTCGTATTCATAACGTTGACCTTCGATCTTTAGCATAAAAGGAATGAGATTTGTTGTAAAGGCGCGAAGGCCTGTCTGAGTATCTGTTACTCCTACTCCTGTCTGTAATTTAAAGAGTACTTTTGTCAAGCTATTTCCGAAACGGCTACGGAGTGGAACCTGACCTGTGAAGGCACGCACACCCAAGATTAGCTTGTTAGGATTTTCAGAAGCTTTGTTAGCCGCACGGAAAATATCCCAAATTTTGTGTTGCCCATCCGCATCTGCTGTTACGACAGTTCCATAAATGTTTTGTTCTTGGATATAAGAAAAGGCTGTTTTAAGCGCTTGCCCTTTACCTTGATTCACTTCATGACGGAGTACCGTAGCATACTGCTCAGCTTTATCAAAGATATTTTGACACTTTGATGAACTACCGTCGTCGATAACTAGAATATGAAAATCACTCTTTTCATGGATTTTTTCGATGAGTTTGATAAGTTTATTATCAGGTTGATAAGCTGGAATTACTATATAGTTCATACCGGCACTCCTTTCTTAGTAATGGTATAACTATACAGAATATCGCTTAAAGATAACTTATATCAGTTTTCTTTAAGAAAAGTTAAAGAAACTTTAAGACAAGTAAACGATTTTTGATTAGATAAGATTGATAAATATACAAAAATCAAAAAATTAAAGCCTGTTAAATACAGACTTTAACTATAGAAAAATAGTAGACTATGTTAAAAAGCCATCCAATTTAGATGGCTTTTTATAGAACTATTCACTTAATTCTTTGTTTTTTTACTTTTTTGAAAAGTGAAATACCAAATATTCCAGCTATAATAGCAAGAAGATTCATAGTTAATGGCGAATCAGAGGTACCTGTATTTGGTAACTGAGCTTTTTTATGAGCTACTTTTTGCTCAGAAGATTGAACTTTATCTTGATGAATAGGTTTCGGTGTTTCTTCTGATTTGCTTCCTGGATTTGGGGTTGGTTTTGGATCCGGAGTTGGTTTTGGATCCGGAGTTGGTTTTGGATCTGGAGTTGGTTTTGGATCCGGAGTTGGTTTTGGATCTGGAGTTGGCTCTGGATCCGGAGTTGGTTTTGGATCCGGAGTTGGTTTTGGATCTGGAGTTGGCTCTGGATCTGGAGTTGGTTTCGGATCTGGAGTTGGCTCTGGATCTGGAGTTGGCTCTGGATCTGGAGTTGGTTTCGGATCTGGGGTTGGTTCTGGATCTGGAGTTGGCTCTGGATCTGGAGTTGGTTTCGGATCTGGAGTTGGCTCTGGATCTGGGGTTGGTTTCGGATCTGGAGTTGGCTCTGGATTTGGAGTTGGCTCTGGATCTGGCTCCTTCTCATACTCATAGATAACATGAGTTGTACCTTCTTTTAACTGACCTGTTTCAGGTGCAGATGTTGAAGAAACACCAACTAGATTGTATTTTTTACCATCTACAGTGATAGAAGACGGACGCTCATCTGCATTTTCAGCAGCATTATAGGTCACAAGATTTCCATCAGATCCATAAATAGAAGTTAATGGTGTGTCTTTGTAAGTTTCCTTAATAGATTGATTTGTTCCTTTGATCACATAATCCACCACTACATCTCCATAGTGAAGCGTAGAAACATCCTGGTCAGCCATATCTTCAAATTCTGAAGCATAGTATTTAACAGCAGGATTGGCTTTCAAAGTAAAAATTTTAACATAATTAAAGAAGGTCTCAGGATTAATATTAACATCATGAGGAATGGTAGTCCAGTCGCCATTGTTAGGTGTGATATAAGTACTTGGGTTTGCAACAGACTTAATCAGATGATCGTTTTTCACATAACTATCATCGATTAAAGCTGGATTTTCTAAGCCATCAAAACTTTGATTACCATCACTACCTAAAAATCCAACTGTATGATTATGATATTCCTGAAGACTTTGAGAGCCTTCTTCGTAGGAACCACCACCTTCTTGACTAGATTTCCAATCCATACGGGCATCGAGAGGGAGATATTTTATTTTCTTTGCTTCTTCTAGAGGAATCGTGATACTTACCCTAACTGCCTGACTTTTAGTAAACAAAGTATAAATAGTGTATGTTGTAACTTTATCAAACTCGATTCCAACGAGCCCAGGGCTCCCCTCATATCCTACTACGAAAGGTGTTCTTCCTGCTGCCAATTCTTCTGCTCTAGGTATAACAGTAGGATATGGTCTATTCTCATCATCATAATTGATTTGTTTCATTGGAGCATTTACAGAGACGGGATTTTCTTTTTTATCTCGAGTTCCTACTAAGGTGAAATCAACTTTAGCATTTGGTATATTTGGAAAGCGAATTTGAAGGTCGCTTACTGACTGTCCATGATCACTTGAATGCATGGCTTTATATACTACAGTGTAATTGTAGACTACACTTTTACCATCTTCACTAAAATGTGCTGGAAGTCCTTCAACATTGACGTAACCACCTTCATCAATGATATTGCTACCAGTTGAATCTTCTTTCCCGCCAGTTGTAGCTTCGCTATTAGTTGAGATTTCTTCAGTTTTTGGTGAGGAAGCATTGGCACTCTCTTCGTCTGATTTTAGTGAGGTGTCACTAGTAGGGTCTGGTGCAACCATAGTTTTTGGTGAGGAAGCATTGGCACCCTCTTCGTCTGATTTTAGTGAGGTGTCACTAGTAGGGTCTGGTGCAACCTTATTGTCTGCTGAAGAAGTGTTCTCAGCATCAGTTGAATTAGTAATACCTGGTGTCACTGAAACATTTGCTGGTTCGCTATTAGTTTCATCAGCTTGAACAACTGACTGTGATACCAGATTTAGAACAAAAACAGACATTGTGATAATGCCAAATTTAGTGAGTTTTTTCATACACTTTTACTCCTTATATGAAAGGGATCATGCATAAGCAAAATCCGATAGATTGATAATTTTTTTACATGCATTATACCATGTAAACGCTTAGTTTACAAACAATTACCTAATTTATTTAGAAATATTACATTTTTTAAAAAAGGAGAAAGAATGTTCAATATTACACCATAAAATACAGAAAAATAGAATTAATACTCTTTCATTCGATGTTTTCTCTTAATCTTTCAACAAAGAGATATGCCGCAGGACAAGTTAAAGTGTTTTTGATAGTCAGATTATTGATTTGATAAATCTTTTTACGGTCGGTATGTGGAAATTCTCTACAAGCCTTGGGACGGACATCATAGATGGAACAGAGATTGTCACCGCCGAGAAATGGACATGGCATTGACTTAAAGATCTTATCACCGTCTTCATCTACCTGTAGAAATTCATCTTCGAAGGCTGGTAATTTCATTTTAAAGTACTTGGCAATGCGTGTGATATCTGCTTCCTTAAAATCCGGTCCAAGGCTCTTGCAACAGTTAGCACAGGCTGTACAATCAATTTCTTCAAAAACTTCCTGGTGAATCTCCAGCGCAATCTTATCTAGGTTTTTTGGGGCTTTCTTTTTCAGATTTCCAAGAAATTTACGATGCTCTTTTTGCTTTTGTAAAGCTAATTGGTGATAGTATTCGATATCGATTTCTTTTGACATAGATTCTTTAACATCCTTTTCTGAAACTAGTATACCATAACTGAAAATAAATAAAAACTACTGCCATTAAGGCAATAGTTTTTACAAGATTAGTTAACTTCGACCACCTCAACCATATCTTTGCCAAGTAAGATTAAATTTTTTTCAACTTGATCTATTTGGTAAGAACGAGACAAGGCTTCTGCATATAGAGATAATTGACCTCTATAACGTTCAATCAGTTGACTTGGATATTCATAATGATCTGTCTTGTAGTCAAAGAGAACAATTTTATCCTCATAAAGGAGATAACCATCTAAGATTCCACGAACAACAAAGTCTTCCTGACTCTTAGCATCTCTTTTTAACATAGAGAAGGGTTGTTCTCGATAAAGTTTATCTTGGTTTGCAAGAATCTCTTGACCAAGAGCTGTATCAAAGAAAGACAAGATGTTTTCTAGATTAACTTTATCTTTAACAGCTGAAGTTGCCTGAACTTGCTCCAAGGCTTCTGTCAAGGTTTCCAAAGTAGGTTTCTTAGCGAGATTGATTCGTTGCATCAATTCATGAGTAGCACTACCAATTTCAGCTCCAGTGACTTTTTCTGTCTTGGAGAAGTCTGGAAGTTCAAACTGAATCATAGTTTCTTTTGGTTTAGATTGACCAGCTACCACTACACCTTCCATGTCCATGACTGGTTCATAAAACCTTTTAATCTGGCTTGGCGTTTGCACACTCGGAAGATTAATCGCTGCTCTGTGGATTTCATTATACACTTCCACTTCTTTCAGCATTTCTAAAGCTTCCTTAATGGTATCAGACTGACGGTTGCTTGCCTGAGAAAGATCTTGGAGCTGGCTTTTAGTTTCCAATTTACCGATAGCTTCTTCTGTCAGTTGTTCTTCACTCTCGAAACGAACACTAAAGTGTAAGTCCTCTTTAGAAAAAGCTTGATAGATGGCCCAAATCCAATCCTGGAAATTTTGAGCATCTAACCTGGTTTGACGAGTTAGGAGACCTTGCCCATTTGTCGGGTATTCTTTAGACTCTAACTTTTCCCTCGATCCCTTTCCGACTAGATAAAGTTTTTTCTCAGCACGAGTCATGGCTACATACAGTAAACGCATCAACTCAGAATAGCTTGCTATTTGGAGCTCCTCCTCATTTTGACTATAAGTCAAGCTTGGAATCGATAACTTAATCGTAGATGGAAGATATTCCTCTTTTGCATTTGTAGCTACTCTAGCAACATACTTGAGACCAAGGCCATTTTTACGACTTAGGATAACTTCAGACATGGAATCTTGCTTGTTAAATTGCTGATCAATATTGAGAATAAAGACATATGGGAACTCAAGCCCCTTACTCTTATGAATACTCATAAGCTCCACAGCATCCTTAGGTGGAGCTACAGTGACACTGGCAAGGTCGTGCTTGGCTTCCAAGACTTGATCAATCATAGTTATGAAACGTGATAAGCCTTTAAAATTACTCTTTTCAAACTGGTCAGCTCGTAGTGCTAGAGCATAGAGGTTGGCCTGTCTAGCCTGACCATTTGGTAAAGCACCAACATAATCATAGTAAAAACGTTCGCTATAGATTTTCCAAATAAGTTCATAAAGCGAATGCGTTTTTGAGAACAAACGCCAAGCATTAACAGTTTCCAAAAAAAGGTTAAGCTTTTTATGGAGTTCAGACTTAATTAAATCCTTTTGAATACTAGTTTTTCTTTGAGCATTGACTAGTTTTTCATAAAAATTCTCTTGAACCTTATCCTCAGAATTTTGAAGAGCTAGACGAGCCAATTCATCTTCATCAAAGCTAAACATAGGAGACATCATGAGAGCTACTAAAGCAAAGTCTTGCAGAGGATTATGGATGACACGAAGAGTATCCAACATAACCTGCACTTCTAAAGATTGCAAATAATTGTTTAGAACGCCATCAGTTTTAGCTGGTATCCCATATTCCGACAAAGCAAGTAAAACCTGGTCATTCCGACTTCTGCTGGCAGTCAAGAGAGCAATGTCATTAAAAGGAACCCCTTTATCATTATGAAGATGCAATATCTCCTTAATGACCATTCGCATTTCACCAGTCAGTTTGTTGGACGAAAACTCTTCCTCTTCCTTAGAATCACCATCAACATCATTATCATACAAGAGGACTTCTGCCTTGTTTTCTGGATCTGGGTGTAAATCAGTATTTCCGAAAACAAGTTGATGCATGCCGTCATAAGAAATCTCTCCAACTTCCTCATCCATGAGATGCTTAAAGACGTCATTAGTAGCATCAAGAACTTCTGAACTACTACGGAAGTTTTCCTTGAGCAGTATTAATTGACCTTCTTTACTATCCTGAGCAAAGCTGTGGAATTTTTCATTGAAGATTTGGGGATCTGCCTGTCTAAAACGATAAATAGACTGCTTGATATCTCCCACCATAAAACGGTTATAGCCGTTTGAGAGGAGTTCCAACATTCTTTCCTGGATATGGTTGGTATCTTGGTACTCATCGACCATGACTTCGTGGAAACGTCCCTGATACTCTTTGCGTACCTGAGGAAAGTTTTCCAATATCTCAATGGTATAGTGGCTAATATCAGCAAATTCAAAGGCATTTTCTTCACGTTTACGCTTTCGATAGGCATCAACAAAATCACTCATGAAAACTTGAAAAGTCTTTGCTAAGTCCCAAGACTCTTGATGATATTTTTCCTGGAATTTCAATAAAGTAATTTGGTCATTTAGTGCAATTAGCTTTTCAAACTTGTCTTTTCTCTCTTGGTTGTACGCTTCTTTCAGTTCTATGAGTTCAGCCTTGCGACTAGCATTTGTGAGAGCACGGCCACCCTTATCCTTAGAAATGTTCACAACTCGCTCTAGAACTTCTTGATATTGATTAAAAGTAGATTCGCTGGTTAAAGCTCCAATTTCATCAAGAACTTGTTGGACAGCTTCTAAGTAGGCTGCTTTCCCAAATTCCTTAGCATCATTCTCTAGATGGTAACGGAAGAAACTTTCCAAATCCCAGAGTCTTTGCTGAATATCTTGAGCCAGCTTTTCTTTAGAACTTGTAAAATCAGCCTTTTCGAATCCTTTTAAGAAAGATTCTTGTAGCCAAGTCTGAGGATTACTAGTAGATTGCAAAAAGTCATAAATCATATAGACCTGTTTACGCAATCCACGTGCATCTTTACTTTTACCCGCAAAGTTCTTGACCAGCTGACTAAACTGTTCTTGTTCCTTACTTTGGTAGTGACTTTCGAAAACTTGTCGAAAAACATCATTCTTTAAGAGGAGTTGCTCACTTTCATTCTCAAGAATGCGGAAGTTTGGAGCAAGATCGAGAAGATAACCATGTTTAGCCAGGAACTTCTGAGTAAAAGAGTCCATAGTTCCGATGGCAGCGTTTGGTAAATCAGCTAATTGTCTTCCAAGATGCTTTTTTAGCTCCAAATCTTGAGTCTCTTGGATTTGTTGACTGATTTTCTTTTCCAAGCGTTCTTTTAACTCGGTTGCTGCCTTTACCGTAAAGGTTGAGATAAAGAGTTGGCGAATTTCTACACCACGCGCTAGTTGATCAAGAATTCGTTCAGCCATGACAAAGGTTTTTCCTGAGCCAGCTGATGCTGAGACCAGAATGTTTTGACCAGAACTGTAGATAGCTTGAATTTGCTCAACAGTTTTCTTGGGTTTCTTGTCAGAATGAGCTTCTTCTATTTGCAAATTTTCAATCTCTTCTTGGGATAAAAATTTCATCGCTCCAACTCCTCTCTAATTTTATTAAACCATGCTTCCTTATCATTGCTCTTAGCAACCTTATCTAATAACCTAGCTTGACCTAGATGATAATTGGCTTCAAAACCAGTTATCGACTGATATTGTTGGACATAAGGAGCAATACTTCTGCCGTCTTCTGTATAGGGATTGATAGCAAATCTACCAGATAAAATCTTCTCTGCAGCTTTCTTGTAGATAAGGGCGTTATAGTCCAGCAATAAATGGAATTCCTCATCAGACAACTGATAGGTCTTGTTTTTATTATAAAGTTCCCCAAGGTTCTTTATCTCTTTTTCGAGAAATAGCCCTTGATATTTCATACTCTTAGTCGTTTCTGCTAAAGCCTTTGAAAGAGTTTTAACAGATTGTAAGGACTGAACTGGCTCAGCCATCTCTAAATACATAGCACCAAAGAAGTCTGTATTTCCTTCTTTCTTAAGAGCAGCTAGATAGGTTGGTAATTGTGAATTAAGGCCGTTATAAAAGAGAGGGAAGTTAAACTGAGTTAGAGAAGATTTATAATCTACAACACCAATAGCATCACTTGTCTTTAAGCGATCTATACGGTCAACTTTACCACGGACATAGACATTTCTGCCATTATCTAACTGAACAAAAGCTTGTTCCTTACCACCAAAAACTGCTTCTTCCTGAATAGTTTCAATTTCAGAATTGTGACGAAGTATATGCCCAGTTGCACGCGCAACGTCTAAAAGAACTTCCTTGGTTAATTGAGCTTCCAAACTTTCTTGATAAATGGCTTGAAATTCACGTTCTTGACTGGTTTCAGAGATTGCTTGTTCTAAACGACGATCAAAAGGTGTATCAACAGGAAGTTTCATAGCGCGTTCAAAAATACGATGCAAGAAATTTCCATGGCTTCGTGCATCAGGTCGCAGTCGCAATTCTTCCTGCAAGCCTAAGACATATCGAAGGAAATAACTGTATTCATTTCGATAAAACTCTGTCAATCCTGAAGTTGATAGATAAAAATCTTGATCTTGAGGATACAAGGCTTCCAAAGTTTCAGTAGCTAAGATCTTACTTTTTGGACTTGAAGGCAGGACTGGATTTTCTAAACCTTGGTCTTCCAACTTTCTCCCCATAACACGAGCTAAAACTTTAACAAAGGTTAAGTCTTGTTCACTTGTCTCCAGCTCACCTTGCTGATGATAGGCAACAAGACTAGACAAAAGACTATGATAAGAACCAATATCATCCTTTGATAGGTTTTTTCGATCAATTCTCTTTTCAATCTTTGTAAAACCAAAATCCTGCAATTCTTTTAGATAAATCGACTCTTTACTCTCGTTTTCATTGAGTAAACTTGGCGCTGATAAGACTAATTGCTTCTTAGCAGAGTTTACCAAAGAAAGCATGGTATAGCGATTCTTCTTAAGATTTTCATGGCTAGCAATCAATAATTGAGAGCCATCTTCAGTACCTTGGTTTAAAACTTCTCTTTCTTCATCACTCAAAAGACTAGTATTTTGGGTGATTTTAGGTAGATGATCCTGGGTTAAGCCAAGTGCATAGATGTAATCAGAAGTCAAAGGCGCAATCAAATCATAACTTTGCACCAGAACCGTATCTACCGTTGCTGGGATTGTACGATAATTTGATAAGGACATCCCTGAATGAAGAAGAGCCAAAAAATCATCTAAAGTGACCTGAGAATCTTCAAACACCGTAGCAAATTGCTCCATTACGTGGCAAAATGCTTTCCAGACCTCTTCTTGTCTTTCTTGTTCTGCCGTTTCCATCGTTTCAGATAAGGATTGTAATTGCTTGGTAACAGATGCAGCCTTCAAGTAGTTGTTCCATTTTGTAAGGATATTTTCAGTCTTTTGCTTACGACTGGATAATAAAGTTTCTAGTGGATTTAGAACACGGACACGCAGCTCATTTAATTTTCTAAATCAAATTTTCCATGATGATTTTTTGTAAATTCTTGTTTAAAGTTGGAAAGACCATCAATACCTAAATAGCGGATATATTGTTCAAAGCTATCGATTTCTTCTTGTGTAATGTCTGTATATAAGCCGGTTCGCAAGAGATTAACCAAATCTTCTTGACGGAAATAGTACCGTTTGAGACGTCCGACAGATTCTACAAATTGAGTCAAAGGATGATGAGCCATAGACTCACTTTTACCCAGATAGAAGGGAATCTGATATTGATTAAAAATTGTCTGCAAGGACAGTTTATAGGAATCTACGTCACCAAGTAAGATACGAAAATTCTTATAGCTAAGTTCTGGCTCTTGGTGCAATTTTTGGCGAATACTACGAGCAACGAGCTCCAGCTCTTCTTTTTGTGTCAGACAAGACCAGATTTGCAGGTCTTCTCTATCCTTAGCATCCACTTCCAAACTGATTTCAGAATAATCATAAGCACTTTCGAGAAGTTTTGACGCTTTGGCAAAAGCATCAAGGTTTTCATGTTCTTGACATGCATCTTCAGCCTTGGTCTGATATTTAAAAGCTAAATGACGTAGAAATTCAACACTGGCTTGATAGAGGTTCCCTTCACTGAAAGAGCTATTATAGGCTCTCTTAGACGCATATACACCAATAATAATCTCAACACCCTTACGATGAAGCAAATCCACTAGGTGTTCCTCTTCTGCAGAAAAACGGGTAAAACCATCAATGACTAGGGCAATCTTACTAAAATCACTACTTACCTTGTTTTCTTCGATAGCATCAATCAGATGAGATAATGGGCTCCCCTGTGAAACTTGACCTTGATTTAAATATGCTGTTATCTTTTCAAAAATCAAGATTAAATCAGAGCGTTTATCAGCATCTGTCAAACTTTCCAAGTCCAAAAAACTCATCTTTGCCGTTGAAATTTCATGATAAATCTCAATCAATTGCTGGATAAATTGCGGATCTTGTTTAATAGCCCCGTAAACACGTAAATCCTTAGCATCTATCTCAGACAGACATTTATAGAAAGCCATACCAAGACCAATATCATCGAGACTTGACCTCTCAGGAATATCATTTAAAACCAGATAACGAGCCATTTGAGCAAAGCGCGTGACTGTGATAGCAAAAGAAGCCTGCTGACTCAAGCACTCCAGCACGGCACGTTCCTTTTCAAAAGAAAGAGAGTTAGGGGCGATATAAAAGACTCGTTTGCCTTGGGCAACCAGTCCTTGAGCCTCCTTGGTTAGGATTTCTGTCAAAGAAGTCCGAATATCGGTATAAAGTAGTTTCATCTCTGCCTCGTTTGTTTTTGTCATTACCTTTTATTATACCATGATTTAACAGAAGATTCTGTCTCTGATTCACAAAATATGCTATAATATAAGCAGAACACGTAAAAAGGAAATACTATGATTAAACTGCTTGCTCTTGATATGGACGGAACTCTGCTCAACGAAGCCAAGGAAATCCCTCAGGCTCATATTGATGCCATTCATAAGGCTATCGAAAAAGGTGTCAAACTGGTTCTCTGTACTGGGCGCCCTCTCTTTGGAGTTCTTCCCTACTATAAAAACTAGGTCTTGATTTACAGAATGAATACGTCATCGTCAACAATGGATGTTCTACCCACCAAACTAGTGACTGGGGCCTTGTTGACTGGCGAGAACTTAGCAAATCAGACATCGAATACCTCAATGACCTTGCTGAAAAGAGTGAGGTTCAGTTGACTCTCTTTGACGAGGAACACTACTTCGTTCTCGGAGGCAAACCAAATCCTATCGTTCAATATGATGCCACGCTTGTTTTTGCTGACCTGACTGAAATCTCACTAGAGGAAGCTACTAGTGGTAAATATCGTATGTTCCAGGGAATGTTTTTAGGGACAAAAGAACAAACAGATGACTTTGAACAACGATTTGCTGATGAACTTTGTCAGAGATTTAGCGGTGTTCGATCTCAACCAGTTATCTATGAAGCAATGCCACTTGGTACAACCAAGGCTTCTGCTCTTTCTCGTTTGGCTGAGATTTTAGATATCCAACCTTCTGAAATCATGGCTATGGGTGATGCCAATAACGACATTGAGATGTTAGAGTTTGCTGGGCTGGGGATCGCCATGGGAAATGCCAGCGACCACGTCAAATCTCTCGCTGATGCCGTAACTGCCAGCAATGAAGAAGACGGCGTTGCACGCGCCATTGAGAAATACATCTTGTAAACAAATAAAAAGCAACTAACAGATAACTCTGCTAATTGCTTTTTATTTTTAGAATAAAGCTGTCAATGCGGTAATAAGTCCAAAAACGATACCTGGTGCATTAGCTGCTGCCAAAGGAATATCTCGTTCTTTTTTAAAGAGACCGTAGTAAACCCAAAGACTGCAGTTAAGTGCAGCTACTGCTGGTTGGATAAAATTCCCTTTTTGACCAGCAAGGTTGTTCATAATTTGAGGAATATAAGAGACATACATCATTACAGACATAAAGGTTGCAATCCAACCCAAAGTTTTCATTTGTTTTTCAGTCATTTTTTCTCCTTTCAAAAACAGTTTCAATTATACACTATTTTTTAAGATAGTGAAGTTAAAAAGTTATTTGTTAAAAACTTGTAAACTATCACAATCTTGTGATAAGAGAATCAAAAAATACCCTCTTGCTATTTCAAAAGGGTTTTTTATTCGTTTAGATAACTTACTTCTTTTCAATCGGTGCAACACTGGCCAAAAGTTTTTTGAGACCGACTTCTGGGAAATTGATTTTCAATTCTTGAGTAGCTCCACTACCTGATACTTCAAGGACAGTCCCTTCACCCCATTTTTTATGAAGGGCAATATCACCGATAGACCAGCTGGTTTCACTGGAAGACGATTTACTAGTAGATGCAAATTGTCCAAATGGTAAACCACTTGATTGGATAGATGCAGGCGCAGCATTTCGTTTTCGTTCTTGAAGTGCCTGTGCCAAACTCATTCCCTTACCGAAAGCTGTTCCTCCACTACTATAAGAAGATTTGAAACTCGTATTAGCCGGACGTGCTAATCCTTGATAACTCAACAAATCTGAACTAATCTCGTTGATAAAACGGGTCGGACGATTGTAACTTGTACGTCCGAAAAGCAAGCGAGAGTTGGCGTTGGTTAGATAGAGAATTTTCTCGGCGCGCGTGATTCCCACGTAGGCCAAACGACGTTCTTCTTCTAATTCATCTGGATCTTCAGAGGCACGACTAAGAGGAAAGACATTTTCCTCCATCCCAATAATAAAGACAACCGGAAACTCAAGACCTTTAGCCGCATGCAAGGTCATCAAGGTAACTTCTGAAGTTTCCTGACTACCAGAATCTGTATCTGCAATCAAAGCAAGATCATTCAAGAAACGACTGAGTTTATCCAAGCCCGTTTCCTCTTCTTGACTTTCAGGATTGTCATCAAAGTTTTTTGTAACAGATAAGAATTCCTCTATATTTTCAACACGAGCCTTGCTCTCCAAAGTAGCTTGGGCATTCAGAATATCCACGTAGCTCGTTTTTTCCAATACTGCTTCTACCAACTCTGTGATGGTAAGTCGGTCTAGTTGCTCTCTCAAATCAAGAATCATATTGGCAAAGTCCCAGATTGACTGGGCTGCCTTACCCTTAATTCCTGATAACATGATATTTGCTGAAGCATCCAGCATGGACATGTCTTGCAAATTAGCAAAATCACGAATCTTCTCAACAGTACCTGGGCCAATTCCACGCTTGGGTTCATTAATGATACGCTCAAAACTGATATTATCACTTAGGTTGGCAATGAGATTAAGATAAGCTATGATATCACGGATTTCTTTTCGACTGTAGAATTTTGTCCCACCAACCATGGTATAAGGAATATTAGACTTGAGCAGAGCTTCCTCAATAGTCCGTGACTGGGCATTAGTACGGTAAAGGACTGCAAAATCTTTGTGAAGGAAGTTATGAGTGCGACCAAGTTCATCGATGGTTTTTGCTACAAAGACAGCCTCATCCTGTTCATCATTAGCTCGGTAATAAATAATCTGTTCCCCATCGGCATTTTGAGTCCAGAGATTTTTCGGACGACGATTTTTATTGTTTTTAATGACATCGTTAGCTGCTTGGAGGATGGTTTTGGTAGAACGGTAATTTTCCTCCAGTAAAACAACCTTGGCATTTGGATAATCTTTTTCAAAATCTAGGATATTCTGCATATCAGCGCCACGCCATCCGTAGATAGACTGGTCAGCATCCCCAACCACACAGATATTTTTGAAGCGTGAAGCCAAAAGTTTAACGAGTTGATATTGAGCGTGGTTTGTATCTTGATACTCATCAACATGAATATACTGAAACTTTTGCTGGTAGTAGGTCAAGACATCAGGATTTTGATCAAAGAGACGCAAAGTCAACATAATCAAATCATCAAAGTCCACCGACTCTGACTGACGAAGTTCCTTCTGATAGGTCGTATAACACTTAGCTACAATATCTGTATACAAGTCTCCTGCTTGAGAAGCGTATGCCTCATCATCTATCAAATCATTCTTAGCATTAGAAATGGTCCCTAAAATAGAGCGTTCATTCCATTTTTTAGGATCTAAGTTTAACTGCTTGAGAATGCGTTTCATGAGTGTTCGTTGCTCACCTGGATCGATGATGGTAAAGTTACGATTGTAACCAATATGATCCGCATCACGACGTAGGATACGAACGCACATAGAGTGAAAGGTCGCTATCAAACAGTCCTGTGTAGCTGGATTGAGCCCATAGGCACGTTCTTTCATTTCACGAGCAGCCTTATTAGTAAAGGTAATGGCTAAAATATTCCAGGGATTAACCATCTTTTCATCAATTAAGTAGGCAATACGATGGGTCAAAACTCGTGTCTTACCAGAACCAGCCCCCGCCATGATCAGCAGTGGACCTTCTGTTGTTTGGACCGCTTCGGCCTGTCGGTCATTCATACCGTTTAATAAAGGGTTCATTTTCTCTTCCTATTCTTCAAATCAATGTTTCTATTATATCAAAAAAGACTGAAAATAACTCTATCAGAGACAGGCTTCCTTTTTTCCTAAAAAAAGAACACTAACAAGTGTTCTTTTTATATTAATCATGAATAGATTGTAAAAGTGTCAACAAGGCTTGAGCCGATCTTCGTCCTGCTTCGACGATAAATTCATCAAATGAAATAGAAGCTTCGTGGTTAGCATTATCGCTCATGGCACGAACAACCAAGAAAGGAAGATTCAGAGCATGAGCTGCTTGAGCAATAGCCGCTCCTTCCATCTCAACCGCAAGCACTTGAGGAAAATGTTCTTTTATAGCTTTAATCTTATCTTCACCCGCAATAAAACTATCACCGGTCGCAATCAAACCTAAATGCCATTTTTGGTTAAGTTTAGACAGACTCTCTTGAATCATACTGACAAACTTCTTGTCAGATTCAAAGTAGAGTGGTTGTTGAGCCATTTGACCATATTCATAGCCAAAAGCAGTCACATCAACATCATGATAAACTAGCTTATCAGCAATGACAACATCTCCAACTTCAATTCCTTCTGCTAAAGCACCAGCTGAACCAGTATTGATGACAGCATCTACTTTAAAGTGATCAGCTAAGATTGCTACACTCATTGCAGACATGACTTTCCCAATTCCGCTCTCGACCAAGACAAGTTCTACAGAACCAATATTGCCTGTATGGTAAGTATTGTCCAGAACCTTTTCTTGACCAGCGTTCTCCAAGTGTTGAATCAAGTAGGCTAATTCTTCTGGCATAGCTGCTATAATTCCAATTTTCATGACATTCCCCTTAAATGAATCTCATTGCTAAAACTAGCAGAATCAAGAGAAGAATAACAGCAAATAGAATCTTATTCAATTTAGAGTTAAAGACATTTCTCTTGGTATTTTCGATTCGACGACTCTTATGGATTTGCGGTTCAACCTCAATCGTTAGGGTATCTTGACTAAATTCATGGTCACTTGAACGTGAAGCTCTATAATGTTGAGATGAAGTAGATAATATCTTTGTTTCTTGATTATCTACTAAAGTAGAACCAGAGATATCTTCACCACGATTTGCACGCTCGATTATTTCGTCTGTTAATAAAGGTTTTCCCATGGGTTCCTCCTCTATTTATCTTGTAATTCCCAGTACTGGATTGCCATGATAGTCTTAGCATCACAAATATGACCAGACTGGATAAGCGCTTTGGCTTCTTCTAAACTAACTTCTAGTAGTTCTATGGTCTCATCTTCATCTTGAGGACGTGGATTTTCAACCTTGGTTAAGTCACTGGCCAGATATAATCTAAGTCTTTCGTTACAAAAACCAATGGCAGAATAAAAATCATACAAAAGACTTAATTTACCAGTGTAAGCTGCTTCTTCTTCTAATTCACGAAGAGCTGCTGCTTCTGGATCTGTATTTTCACCAACTTCAAGTTTCCCTGCAGGAATCTCATAAGAAATTTTTTCAATCGCCTTACGATATTGTTTGACTAAGACAATCTTGTTTTCTGCAGTTACAGCTAAGACGCAGACTGCACCATTGTGAAAAATCAAATCACGTTGCGCCCTTCCTTTTCCTTCAGGAAGCTCAACTTGGTCTTGTACTAATTGGAAAATAGGACCTTTATAAATTTCTTTACGACTGATTGTCTTTTCTTCAAATTCCATAAGAAACTCCTAGTGGTTATTTGGATGGTGAGGAAGTCTAAGTGCATATTCTTCCTTATTAACTTGACGACCTCGCCCGATGGCAATTGCATCAGCAGGCACGTCTTTAGTAATGGTTGAACCTGCGCCAACAAGAGAGTTATCTCCTAGTTCTACAGGAGCAATAATTGTTGAGTTAGAACCAACAAAAACATTGTTACCGATAACTGTCTTATATTTATTTTTCCCATCATAGTTGACTGTTATAGTACCTGCACCAAAGTTGACGTCACTTCCAACTTCACAGTTTCCAATGTAAGTCAAATGACCCGCTTTAGTATTTTCGCCAATAGAAGAACCTTTCACCTCAACAAAGTTTCCGATATGAACATCTTTCGCCAAGCTAGATCCTGGACGAATATGAGCGTAAGGACCAACTGTAACACCATCAGCAACTGTGCTTTCTTCAATCATTGAGTTGGTAATTACAGCACCAGAACCTACCGTACTATCAACGATATAAGTTCCGTTCGTCAAAATAGTCTCAGCGCCAATCTTACTTGCACCTTTCAGGGTTACATTAGCTTCAATTTGAACGTCAGGGGCAATTTCGACATCAACATCAATATAAGTCGCATCTGGATTTACAAAACTTACCCCATTGACCATGTGTGCTTGATTAATACGACGACGCATTACAGCTTCAGCTGTAGCAAGTGCGACACGGTCATTTACACCGAGACTTTCATCAAAGTCTTTCAGAGTATAAGCTCCTACCTTCTCACCAGCTTCACGGAATATTCCAATAACATCCGTGATATAGTATTCACCTTGAGCGTTGTTGGTATTGATATTCTTAAGTGCTTCAAAGAGACGAGCGTTATCAAAAACATAAGTTCCTGTATTGATTTCTTTGATTTGTTTCTCAAAGTCAGTCGCGTCTTTTTGTTCAACAATACGGAGCACTTCAGCGTTGTCATTACGAACAATACGTCCATAACCGAATGGGTCTTCAGCTTCTGCAGTAAGGATTGTAGCTACATTCTTGTGATTCACATGGAAATCAATCAAGTGTTTCAAACTTTCACCCGTGATTAATGGTGTATCACCTGCAATAACCAATGTTTGTCCAGAAAGACCCTCAAGAATTGGTTCGGCCATCATCACTGCATGACCAGTACCTAATTGCTCAGATTGTCTCACAAAATCAGTCTGTCCTGCTAAAACTTGCTCTACAAGTTCAGCCTTATGACCAACAACCGTTACTGTTTTTTCAGGATTAATTGCTCCAACGCTACGAAAAACATGCTCAAGCATTGAAATTCCTGCAACCTTGTGCATAACTTTAGGTAGATCTGATTTCATACGGGTACCCTTCCCCGCTGCTAAAATAATTGCATAATTTGCCATATTTTTCTCTTTTCTATAGAAATTCTTTATCATTATACCATATTTTAGTTCACCTTACACAAATTTGTTGAAGTCAAGATCACTCTAATTACTGTCACTACCCTATTTTGAGTAAATTTTTTGATTTTTTCCACAAATTACGATAAACTATAGGAGTATGAGAAAAAAATTCGCCCAGCATTTATAGTTATTATATTTGCTGCTTTTATAGGACTCTTGTTTCTCAATCGTCCCCGATTCGAAGAACATCCTGTAAAAACCAAACAAAATCCAGTACAAATAGAAACACAAGCTCTACATAACTTGGATAAGCCTATCATCGATATCTCTGGTTGGCAAAGACCGTCAGAGATTAACTATGATATTTTATCTCAAAGCATCTCTGGTGCTATTGTTCGAGTCCACGGAGGAAATCAGATTACTACTGAGAACGATGCATCTTATACGAATGGAACAGATAAAGCTTACAAAAGTCATATCTCAGAATTCCAAAAAAGGAATGTTCCAGTTGCTGTCTATGCCTATGTATCCGGAAAAAGTGTAGAGGAAATGGAAAAGGCTGCTGAATCTTTCTATAATTCAGCTTCACCATACAACCCTAGCTACTATTGGTTAGATGTCGAAGAAAAAACCATGTCAGATATGAACAAAGGGGTTGAAGCTTTCCGTGCTAAGTTAGAATCACTTGGTGCAAAAAACATCGGTATCTACATTGGTGTTTACTTCATGGAAGAACATAGCATCAGCACAGATAAGTTTTTAGCTATTTGGATTCCTTCCTACGGACCAGATTCGGGTTATTTTGAAAGTTCGCCAAATACAGACCTAGATTTTGATCTTCACCAATACACATCAAAAGGGAAACTAGTTGGATTCGATCACCATCTAGACTTAAATCTTATTTCTTTATCAAAAGATAAGGAAGAAACCTTTAGAAAACTATTCTTAAAACCTTAAATTTATTCAGCGAGCTAGACATTGTCTAAGCTTGCTTTTTATTTTCTAAACTTTGTGATATAATACAAGAAGAAAAATTTAGAAAAATGTATGGAGAGAGTTTATGTTATCTTGGATTTCAAAAATGATTAAAGGAATTGTTATTGCGCTAGGCTTTATATTACCTGGTATTTCTGGTGGAGTTCTGGCAGCTATTTTGGGTATCTATGAGAGAATGATTCGTTTTCTTGCCCATCCATTTAAAAACCTAAAAGAAGATATTCTTTATTTCTTACCTGTTGCTATCGGTATGTTACTAGGTATTGGGCTATTTTCTTACCCAATTGAGTACCTCCTTGAGCATTATCAAGTTTATGTTTTATGGAGTTTTGCGGGTGCTATTATTGGTACAGTCCCAAGTCTTGTAAAGGAAGCTACACAAGATTCAGAAAGAGACAAAGTCGATCTTATCTGGTTTTGGGTGACCTTTATTGTTTCCGGAGTTGGTCTTTACGCTTTAAACTTTGTGGTTGGTTCACTAAGCGCAAGTTTCACAAGTTTTATCCTAGCTGGTGCTCTTCTTGCTCTAGGTATTTTAGTTCCAGGATTAAGCCCCTCAAATCTTCTCTTGATTTTAGGTCTCTATACCCCAATGTTAACTGGATTTAAAACTTTTGATTTATTTGGTACCTTCCTTCCGATAGGAATTGGAGCTGCTGCTACTCTTATTATTTTTTCAAAATTGATGGACTACGCTCTTCGAGAGTATCACTCTCGTGTTTATCACTTCATCATTGCAATCGTTCTTTCAAGTACACTCTTGATATTGATTCCAAATGCGGGTAATGCTGAAAGCATCAGCTACAGTGGCTTATCACTTGTTTCCTATGTCATCATCGCCTTCTTTTTTGCTCTTGGCATTTGGTTAGGCATTTGGATGAGCCAGTTGGAGGATAAATACAAATAATGGTTAAGAAAGTTAAAGTTAAAAAAACCTTAGTAGAGCAAATTTTGACTAAGGCAGGTGTTGAGCATCAAGGTATTCAAATCAACGCTTTAGAGGGAAAACTTCCTTCTGATTATGATAGATATCATATCTTTAAGACCTTAGCGTTATTGGGTGACAAGACTGGTCCAGTTATTGGAATTGTTCCTATCACCGAACACCTTTCTGAAAAGAAATTAGCAAAGATTTCTGGTAATAAAAAAGTGGCCATGATTCCTCAAAAGGATTTAGAAAAAACAACTGGATATATCCATGGAGCTAATAATCCAGTCGGTATCCGACAAAAGCACAACTACCCTATTTACATTGATGAAACAGCTTTAAAATTGGAAAAAATGATTGTCTCTGCTGGCGAGGTCGGACACAGTATCATCATTGCGCCACAAGATCTGGCAAACTTTGTAAAAGCCAGCTTTGTAGATATCTTGGAGGAGATAAACTGATGAAACTTTACTTTGTCCGTCACGGTCGAACAGTCTGGAATCTAGAAGGTCGCTTTCAAGGCGCTGGTGGAGATTCCCCTCTTCTCCCTGAATCTATTGAAACTTTAAAAGACCTGGGTCTGTATCTTAAAGATATCCCTTTTGACAAGATCTATTCGAGTGATTTACCAAGGGCTGTAAAATCTGCTGAAATTATCCAGAGTCAATTGACAAATCCATGTCCTTTGGAAAGTGTACCTGAACTAAGAGAATGGCACCTTGGAAAACTAGAAGGGTTAAAAATTGCGACTTTAAATGCTATCTACCCTCAGCAAATTCAAGCCTTTAAAACGAATTTAGCTAAATTTGATACTAGTATGTTTGAAGCTGAATCACTCTACACTACAACACAGCGCACTATCCAATTTATCAAATCCTTAAAAAACTCTAAGGCAGAACAACTATTGCTGGTTGGCCACGGAGCAAATCTTACTGCAAGCCTTCGAACACTTTTAGGATTTAATGAAGCTCATCTTCGTAAAAATGGTGGTTTGGCCAATGCAAGTCTAACAATTATAGAGACCGACGACTTCGAAAAATTTACTCTTAAGGATTGGAACGATACATCCTATCAGAAAAATTAATTGAACTTGAACTACTGCGTCAAGTTCTTTTAGTTTTATAGAATATCCGTGAATTTCTTGACTATTTATGATAAAATGGGAGTATCGTGAAAAATTGATTTATTATTTCAAAAATTGATTAAAAATTAGGAGGAACTCATGTCAACAGAACACATGGAAGAACTAAATGACCAGCAGATCGTTCGCCGTGAAAAAATGGCCGCGCTCCGTGACCAAGGAATTGATCCTTTCGGTAAACGTTTTGAACGTACTGCTAACTCTCAAGAACTAAAAGATAAATTTGCTGACCTTGATAAAGAACAACTACATGAATTAAACGAAACTGCTACTATCGCTGGACGTTTAGTAACAAAACGAGGTAAGGGTAAAGTTGGTTTTGCTCACCTTCAAGACCGCGAAGGTCAAATCCAAATCTACGTTCGTAAAGATGAAGTTGGTGAAGAAAACTACGAAATCTTTAAAAAAGCTGACCTTGGTGACTTCCTTGGTGTCGAAGGTGAAGTCATGCGTACGGATATGGGAGAACTCTCTATTAAGGCGACACATATCACTCACTTGTCTAAAGCTCTCCGTCCCCTTCCTGAAAAATTCCATGGTTTAACAGACGTTGAAACAATCTATCGTAAACGTTACCTTGATTTGATTTCTAATCGTGAAAGTTTTGAACGCTTTGTTACTCGCTCAAAAATCATCTCTGAAATCCGTCGTTACCTTGATGCTCAAGGATTCCTTGAAGTTGAAACTCCAGTTCTTCACAACGAAGCTGGAGGTGCTGCTGCTCGTCCGTTTATCACTCACCACAATGCCCAAAACATTGACATGGTGCTTCGTATCGCGACTGAGCTTCATTTGAAACGACTTATCGTCGGTGGTATGGAACGTGTTTACGAAATCGGACGTATCTTCCGTAACGAAGGAATGGATGCTACACACAATCCCGAGTTCACTTCGATCGAAGTTTATCAAGCTTATGCAGACTTCCAGGACATCATGGACTTGACTGAAGGTATTATCCAACACGTTGCTAGAGCCGTTAAAGGCGACGCTCCGGTTATCTATCAAGGAACTGAAATCAAACTTAACGAACCATTTAAACGTGTTCACATGGTTGACGCTATCAAGGAAATTACTGGTGTAGATTTCTGGCAAGACATGACTTTCGAAGAAGCTAAAGCAATCGCGGCTGAGAAGAAAGTTCCAGTTGAAAAACATTACACAGAAGTTGGTCACATCATCAACGCCTTCTTTGAAGAATTTGTTGAAGAAACTTTGATTCAACCTACCTTTGTCTATGGACATCCAGTAGCTGTATCACCACTTGCTAAGAAGAATCCTGAAGACGAGCGCTTCACTGACCGTTTTGAGCTCTTCATCATGACTAAAGAATATGGAAATGCCTTCACAGAATTGAACGATCCAATCGATCAGCTTAGCCGATTTGAAGCCCAAGCAAAAGCTAAAGAACTTGGTGACGATGAAGCAACAGGCATTGACTACGACTACATTGAAGCCCTTGAATATGGTATGCCACCAACAGGTGGTTTGGGAATCGGTATCGACCGTCTCTGCATGCTCCTCACTGATACTACTACTATCCGTGACGTACTTCTTTTCCCAACTATGAAATAAAAACTAAACTCCTAGAAAATTTCTGGGAGTTTTTTCTAATAAAAAAGACAACCTCATTTATAAGGTTGTCTTTTGTTATTTAATTAGAATAAACCAAGAACAGTTCCATCACTTTCAACATCCATATTGAGAGCAGCTGGGCGTTTTGGAAGTCCAGGCATGGTCATAACGTCACCAGTAAGTGCAACGATAAAGCCTGCCCCCAGTTTTGGTACCAATTCACGAATAGTAATTTCAAAGTTTTCAGGTGCACCAAGAGCATTTGGATTATCTGAGAAACTGTATTGAGTTTTCGCCATACAGATTGGCAATTTGTCCCAACCATTTTGAACAATTTGAGCAATTTGAGTTTGGGCCTTCTTCTCAAAGTTGACTTTGCTACCACGATAGATTTCAGTCACAATTTTTTCAATCTTTTCTTGAACAGAGAGTTCATTGTCATACAATCTAGTATAGTTTGCAGGAGTTTCAGCAATCGTTTTGACAACAGTTTCAGCAAGCGCTACTCCACCTTCTGCACCATTAGCCCAAACACTTGCTAACTCAACTGGAACATCGATTGAAGCACAAAGTTCTTTCAGAGCTGCAATTTCCGCTTCTGTATCTGATACAAATTCGTTGATAGCAACAACTGCTGGGATACCGAACTTACGGATATTCTCAACGTGGCGTTTCAAGTTAGCAAAACCTGTACGAACTGCTTCTACGTTTTCTTCTGTCAAAGCATCTTTAGCAACTCCACCATTCATTTTAAGGGCACGAAGAGTCGCTACAATAACAACTACACTTGGAGCTGTTGGCAAGTTTGGTGTCTTGATATCCAGGAACTTCTCAGCACCAAGGTCTGCACCAAAGCCTGCTTCAGTTACTGTGTAATCAGCTAATCGAAGAGCTGTTTTTGTCGCCAATACAGAGTTACAGCCGTGGGCAATATTGGCAAATGGACCACCGTGTACGAATGCTGGTGTTCCATAGATTGTTTGCACTAAGTTTGGTTTGATAGCATCTTTCAAAATCAATGCCAATGCACCCTCAACCTGTAAATCACCAACGGAAACAGGTGTACGGTCATAACGATAACCGATTACGATATTAGCTAAACGGCGTTTTAAGTCATCAATGTCTGTTGATAAACAAAGAATAGCCATAATCTCTGAAGCAACAGTGATATCAAAACCATCTTCACGTGGAATACCATTTAGAGGACCACCAAGTCCAACAGTTACATGACGAAGAGCACGATCGTTTAAGTCAACAACACGTTTCCAAAGAATACGACGTTGGTCAATTCCTAGCTCATTTCCTTGGTGCAAGTGATTGTCGATTAAGGCAGAAAGAGCATTGTTGGCAGTTGTGATAGCATGCATATCACCAGTAAAATGAAGGTTGATATCTTCCATTGGTAACACTTGAGCATAACCACCACCAGCTGCACCACCTTTGATTCCCATTACAGGACCAAGAGATGGTTCTCGGATAGCAATCATGGTTTTCTTACCAATCTTATTCAAAGCATCAGCAAGACCGATTGTAATAGTTGACTTCCCTTCACCTGCTGGTGTTGGGTTAATAGCAGTAACCAAGATTAACTTACCAACTGGATTGCTTTCAACCTCGCGAATCTTATCAAAGCTTAGTTTAGCCTTGTACTTACCATACAACTCCAAATCATCGTAAGAAATTCCTAGTTTTTCAACCACATCTACGATTGGTTTTAGTTCTACACTCTGTGCAATTTCGATATCTGTTTTCATATTAAACTCCTATGCCCTATTATGTTTAATCTCATTATAACACAAAACAAGATTTTTTATATAGAAATGAATTTAATGTTCGTATTTTTTGCTATAATTCTGTAAAATTACAAGAAATATTTATTTTTATATGTTTTTATAAATAATAACTATAATAACTTAAGACAAGTCTAAACCGCTTTCTTTGACTTAAAACTTTTTTTGTGTAAAATGGGTCTATGAAAATTTTAGTAACTTCTGGTGGTACTAGTGAGGCTATAGACCGAGTTCGCTCTATCACTAACCACTCTACTGGTCGTCTTGGCTTGGTTATAACAGAAGCTTTAATAAAAGCGGGTCATGAAGTTTGCCTGATTACAACTTCTCAGGCAGTTAAACCAGCTAGTCATCCAAATCTTAAAATCATAGAAATAAAGAATACTTTGGATTTACTTGAGGAGATGCGAAATCTTGTTAAAGATTACCAAGTTTTAATTCATTCTATGGCTGTATCTGACTATACCCCAATCTACATGACAAGTATAGATGAGGTTCAAGCTAGCCCAGATTTATCGGAATTTCTAACTAAGCATAATACTGAGACCAAAATTTCTTCGAAGGAAGAGGCTCAGATTCTTTTTCTTAAGAAAAATCCTAAGATTATTTCTCTAGTCAAAGAATGGAATCCTAAAATTCATCTAATAGGTTTTAAACTCCTGGTTGATGTTACAAAGGATCATTTGATAGATGTTGCTAGAGAAAGTCTTAATAAGAATCGAGCAGACATTATTGTTGCTAACGATTTGACTCAAATAAACTCTGAACAACACCTGGCTTACTTAGTTGAAAAAAATGATTATCAAACAGCATACAGCAAACAAGAAATCGCTGAGCTAATAATTAAAAAAATTCAAGGATTTATTTTTTAGAAAGGAAAGTTATGGCTCACATTACTCTTGCAATTACTGGTTCAATTGCTTCCTACAAGGCTGCCGATTTAATCAGTTCTTTGAAAAAGCAAGGACATAGTGTATCGGTCTTGATGACAAAAGCTGCTACAGATTTTATACAACCATTAACACTGCAAGTTTTGTCCCAAAATCTGGTTCATCTCGATGTCATGCAAGAACCTTATCCAGACCAAGTCAACCACATCGAAAGAGGAAAAGAAACTGACTTGTTTATCGTTGCTCCAGCAACTGCTAATACCATTGCAAAGTTAGCACATGGTTTTGCCGATAATATGGTGACTAGTACGGCTCTAGCATTGCCAGATAATATCCCTAAATTACTTGCTCCTGCTATGAATACTAAAATGTATTCCCATCCTGCCACACAGGCAAATCTTAAAACTCTTAAAAGCTATGGATACGAGATTATCTCCCCTAAAGAATCTCTCTTAGCTTGTGGCGACTTCGGAAGCGGCGCTTTAGCCGACTTAGAAATTATTATAGAAAGAATAAAGGAAATTCTCAATGAACAAACGCTCTAACATCGCACCTGTTGCTATATTTTTTGCTAGTATGATTGTCATCCATCTGCTGACCTCAATCTTATTTAATGTATTACCATTCCCAATTAAACCTACTATTGTACACATTCCTGTTATTATTGGAAGTATCATTTACGGCCCACGTATTGGAGCTATTCTTGGATTTTTAATGGGTATGATTAGTTTAACTGTTAATACAATTACTATCTTACCAACTAGCTATCTCTTCTCTCCATTTGTACCTAACGGTAATATCTATTCATTAATCATCGCTATTGTTCCTCGAATCCTTATCGGTTTGACACCTTATTTCGTCTATAAACTACTAAAGGGAAGAGCTGGACTCATTTTTGCTGGTGCACTTGGCTCGCTGACAAATACAGTATTTGTCTTAGGTGGTATCTTCTTCCTCTTTGGTAATGTTTTTGATGGAAATATTCAAAAACTATTAGCGACTGTTATCTCTACAAATTCGATAGCAGAATTAATTATCTCGGCTATTTTAACTCTCGCCATTGTTCCAAGACTTGAAAAATTAAACAATAAAAACTGTATCAAGAGATACAGTTCTTTTTTATCACTGAGCTAAACGAGCCTCTTCTAAAATCTTTTCAATCTTAGTAGTCAACAAGTCAATCGCTACAGTATTGGTTACACCTTCAGGAATTACAATATCAGCGTAACGTTTTGTAGGTTCAATGAATTGATGATACATAGGTTTTACTACACCTAGATATTGATCAATAACGCTATCCAAACTACGGCCACGTTCCTCCATATCGCGTTTAATACGACGGATGATACGAACATCATCATCAGTGTCCACAAAAATCTTTATATCCATCAAATCACGAAGACGTTTGTCTTCCAAAACCAAAATTCCTTCAACAATAAAGACGTCTTGAGGTTCTTGACGATAGGTTTTCGAGCTTCTTGTATGGGCAGCGTAGTCATAGGTCGGAATATCAACAGGTCGCCCTGCCAATAATTCTTTGATTTGCGCAATCATCAAGTCAGTATCAAAAGCAAAAGGATGATCATAGTTGGTTTTGATACGTTCCTCAAAGGTTAGATGAGATTGATCTTTATAGTAGGAATCATGCTCAATCATAGAGATTTTCTCATTTGGGAAATGGGATAAGATTGCTTTAGAAACACTGGTTTTTCCTCCACCAGATCCCCCTGTTACTCCGATAATGATTGGTCTGTTTTGCATAGTTGCCTCCGTATTTTTACTTTGTCTATTTTACCATATTTTTAGAAAATTATACAGGATGACTTTTCAAATTAGACTACAAAAAAACCTTGTAGTTTAGTTCTACAAGGTTTTAATGTTTTTAATCAAAGTTAACGTATTCTTTAGAGAGTTCAAGAACTTCTTCCATCGTTGAACATTCAGTAAGAGCACGGTTAGCGTATTCTTGCATCTTAGCTGTGTCAAGTTTCTTCATCAAGCTACGTGTACGAAGAACAGATGTAGCGGACATAGAGAACTCATCCAAGCCCATTCCGACAAGTAGTGGAACAGCAGTTTGGTCACCAGCCATTTCACCACACATACCAGCCCATTTACCTTCAGCGTGAGCTGCTTTGATTACGTTGTTAATCAAACGAAGGATTGATGGGTTATATGGTTGATAAAGGTATGAAACTTGTTCGTTCATACGGTCAGCAGCCATTGTGTATTGGATAAGGTCATTTGTACCAATTGAGAAGAAATCAACTTCTTTAGCAAATTGGTCAGCAAGCATAGCTGCAGCGGGAATTTCAATCATGATACCAACTTGGATATCATCAGCAACAGCGACCCCTTCAGCAACTAATTTTGCTTTTTCTTCTTCAAGAATAGCTTTAGCAGTACGGAACTCTTTCAACAAAGCAACCATTGGGAACATGATACGCAATTGACCGTGAACAGATGCACGAAGCAAGGCACGCAATTGTGTACGGAACATTTGGTTACCAGTTTCAGAAATAGAAATACGCAAAGCACGGTAACCCAAGAATGGGTTCATTTCTTTAGGAAGATCGAAGTAAGGAAGTTCTTTATCCCCACCGATATCCATAGTACGAACGACAACAGGTTTACCGTTCATACCTTCAAGAACTGCTTTGTAAGCTTCGTATTGGTCATCTTCAGTTGGGAAGTCTTGAGAATCCATGTACAAGAACTCTGTACGATAAAGACCTACTGCTTCTGCACCGTTTTCGTTCACACCTTCAACGTCTTTAGGTGTACCGATGTTAGCAGCCAACTCAAAGTGTTTACCATCTGCAGTAACAGTTTTAGCATCTTTCAAAAGAGCCCATTCAGCTTTTTGTTTAGCGTAAGCTTCACCAGCTGCTTTGAATTCTGCAATTTGTTCTTCAGTTGGGTTGATAATAACTTCACCAGAAATACCTGAAACAGCCAAAATGTCGCCATCTTTTACAAGTTCAGTGATGTTATTTGTACCCAATACAGCTGCAATTTCAAGTGTACGAGCCATGATAGCTGAGTGACTTGTACGTCCACCAATGTTTGTTACAAAAGCTTTTACAAAGTTTTTGTCCAATTGAGCAGTATCAGATGGAGTCAAGTCATGTGCAATCACGATCACTTCTTCGTTAATAGAAGCTGGGTTTGGCAATTTCTTACCAAGAAGATTTGCCAATACACGTTTGGTAACGTCGCGGATATCCGCTGCACGTTCCTGCATGTATGGGTTGTCTTCCATGCCTTCAAAGATTGTGATAAACATGTCTGTAACTTCTTTCAGACCTGCTTCTGCATTTACTTTCTTAGCACGAATTGTTTCTTTAATCTGTCCGATCAATTCAGGGTCAGCAAGAACCATCAAGTGAGCGTCAAATACTTGCGCCGCTTCTTCACCAAGCGTACCTACAGCCTTCTCGCGGATAAGAGAAAGCTCGTTTTGAGAAGCTTCAAGAGCAACATCCAAACGAGCCTCTTCTGCATTTGTATCTTCGACTGTAATAGTCTCGAATGATAAATCCGGTTGAACGAGTAGATATGCTTTAGCAACTGCAACACCATCAGATGCTGCGATTCCTTTAAGCATTTCTGTCATATCCTTATGCCAATCCTTCTTTTTCCATTGTTTCTGAGATAGCAGCAATAGCGTCATCAGCGTCTGCACCTTCAGCAGTGATTGTAACGTCAGCACCTTGACCAACACCAAGGCTCATAACACCCATGATAGATTTAAGGTTAACTGATTTACCTTTGTACTCAAGAGTAATATCTGAAGCAAATTTGCTAGCAGTTTGTACCAACAATGTTGCTGGACGTGCGTGAATACCTGTTTCTGCCACTACGTGGAAATCTTTAGAAGCCATAATTTGACTCTCCTTTAAATGTTTTCTTTTTGAGTTATATCTGATAACCCTTACAATTTGGTATTATATCATCTTCTAGGAATTTTTTCAAGTATTTTATGGGATTTCTTCTTTTTCCTTTCAGATAACTTGCTGAAAATCTTCTATTTTCTGTATCAAAATACATCATATAGTTTTTTATAATTTTAACATTTAGAAAACGCTGTTATTTATGGATTCTATTTTTTTGCAATCACTATATATTGTGTTTGGATAACTCTCATCTAAAAAAAATCTACAATATTTAGTTTTTCTTCGTTGACAAAGATTTTTTTCTGATATACTTAAGAAGTAATTAAATTTTGAAAGAGGAGTTACAGAATGGTAACCGTTTATTCTAAAAACAATTGTGTTCAATGTAAAATGACCAAACGATTCTTAGATAGTAACAACATTGCATATCGCGAAATCAATCTTGATGAACAACCTGAATTTATTGAACAAGTTAAAGAGCTAGGCTTCAGCGCTGCTCCTATCATTCAAACACCAACTGAAGTTTTCTCTGGTTTCCAACCAGCAAAACTTAAAAAACTTGCTTAAGTATCAGGATTAAAAGCTTCTATGTCAATCTTAGAAGCCTTTCTTTTGTAATGAATTAAAGGAAATTTTATGGGATTAAAACAACTTGAGGATGTAACTTACTTCCGTCTAAATAATGAAATCAACCGTCCTGTTAATGGACAAATCATGCTCCACAAAGATAAAGAAGCCTTGGACGCTTTCTTTAAAGAAAACGTTGTACCAAATTCTATGGTTTTCGATTCTATCACTGATAAAATTGATTACCTTATTAAACAAGACTATATCGAAACAGCGTTTATCAAAAAATATCGTCCAGAATTCTTAGAAGAGCTTTATCAATTTATTAAAGATCAAAACTTCCAGTTTAAGTCTTTCATGGCAGCATATAAGTTTTACAATCAATACGCCTTGAAAACTAACGATGGAGAGTACTATCTTGAGAGCATGGAAGACCGTGTCTTCTTTAACGCTCTTTATTTTGCTGATGGTGACGAAGCTATCGCAATTGATATTGCCAATGAAATCATCCACCAGCGCTACCAGCCTGCTACACCTTCATTCTTGAATGCAGGTCGTGCACGTCGTGGTGAATTGGTATCCTGTTTCTTGATCCAGGTAACAGATGATATGAACTCTATTGGACGTTCTATCAACTCAGCTCTTCAACTTTCACGTATCGGTGGTGGTGTCGGAATTTCCCTCAGCAACCTTCGTGAAGCTGGAGCACCTATCAAGGGGTATGAAGGTGCTGCTTCTGGTGTCGTACCAGTTATGAAGCTTTTCGAAGACAGCTTCTCTTACTCTAACCAACTTGGTCAACGTCAAGGGGCTGGGGTTGTTTACCTCAACGTTTTCCATCCAGATATTATTGCCTTCCTTTCTACTAAGAAAGAAAATGCTGATGAAAAAGTTCGTGTGAAGACTCTATCGCTTGGTGTTGTGGTACCAGATAAATTCTACGAATTAGCACGTAAGAATGAGGAAATGTACCTCTTCAGTCCTTATTCTGTAGAAAAAGAGTATGGCGTACCTTTCAACTACATCGATATTACAGAAAAATACGATGAATTGGTTGCAAATCCAAACATTCGTAAAATAAAAATCAAAGCGCGTGATTTGGAAACTGAAATTTCTAAATTGCAACAAGAATCTGGTTATCCTTATATTGTCAACATCGATACTGCTAACCGTGCAAATCCTGTTGATGGTAAGATTATCATGAGTAACTTGTGTTCTGAGATTCTTCAAGTCCAAGAACCAAGTTTGATTAATGATGCACAAGAATTTCTTGAGATGGGAACCGATATTTCATGTAACCTTGGTTCAACCAACGTTGTCAACATGATGACATCGCCAGACTTTGGACGCTCTATTCGTGCCATGGTGCGTGCTCTTACCTTTGTTACTGATAATTCTCATATTAAAGCTGTCCCAACAATCGACCACGGAAACAGCCAAGCTCATACATTTGGACTTGGAGCTATGGGACTTCACAGCTACCTTGCGCAACAATTGATCGAATATGGATCACCTGAGTCTGTTGAATTCACAAGCATCTACTTCATGCTTTTGAACTACTGGACCTTGGTAGAATCAAATAATATTGCGCGTGAACGTGGTGTTACCTTCCACAACTTTGAAAAATCAGACTACGCGAACGGAAGCTACTTTGATAAGTACACAAGTGGTGAGTTTGTACCAAAATCTGATCGTGTTAAAGAACTCTTTGAAGGTATCTTTATCCCATCTGCAGCTGATTGGGCTGTACTTCGTGATAAAGTTAAAGCAGATGGGCTTTACCACCAAAACCGTCTTGCTGTAGCACCAAATGGTTCTATCAGCTACATCAACGATGTTTCTGCTTCTATCCACCCAATCACTCAACGTATTGAAGAACGACAAGAGAAGAAAATTGGTAAGATTTACTATCCTGCAGCAGGATTGTCAACTGAAACGATCCCTTACTACACTTCTGCCTATGACATGGATATGCGTAAAGTCATTGATGTTTATGCTGCGGCTACTGAACACGTAGACCAAGGACTTTCTCTCACTCTCTTCATGCGCAGTGATATCCCAACAGGTCTTTACGAATGGAAATCAGAAAATAAACAGACAACACGTGACCTTTCTATCCTTCGCAACTACGCCTTTAACAAGGGAATCAAGTCTATCTACTACGTTCGTACCTACACAGATGACGGCGGTGAAGTTGGTGCTAACCAATGTGAAAGCTGTGTGATTTAAAATCTCACTAAAATCTTGTTTATAAAGATAGGGTAACATCAAAAAGTCGGAGTACCGACTTTTTGTGCGGTAACCCAATCACACAAGGCTAGAACATTCATCACTATTTTAATAAAATCAAAAGAAAGAGATTTGTAATGGAAACTTACTACAAAGCCATTAACTGGAATGCCATCGAAGATGTCATCGATAAATCAACATGGGAAAAACTAACTGAACAATTTTGGTTGGATACACGTATTCCCTTATCTAATGACTTAGATGACTGGAGAAAGTTATCAAATAAAGAAAAAGACTTGGTAGGAAAAGTCTTTGGCGGTTTGACACTTTTGGATACCATGCAGTCTGAAACAGGGGTTCAAGCATTACGTGCAGATATCCGTACACCACATGAGGAAGCTGTGTTTAACAACATCCAATTTATGGAATCTGTCCACGCTAAATCTTATTCTTCTATTTTCTCAACCTTGAATACCAAGACTGAGATTGAAGAAATCTTTGAGTGGACTGATACAAATCCATATCTACAGAAAAAAGCACAAATCATCAATGAAATTTACCTCAATGGTACTCCACTTGAAAAGAAAGTAGCCAGTGTCTTCCTTGAAACCTTCCTCTTCTATTCAGGTTTCTTTACACCACTCTACTACCTTGGAAATAACAAGTTGGCTAACGTCGCTGAGATTATCAAGCTAATTATTCGTGACGAGTCAGTTCACGGAACATATATTGGTTATAAATTCCAACTTGGTTTCAACGAATTACCAGAAGAAGAACAAGAAAAGTTAAAAGAATGGATGTACGACCTCCTCTACACTCTTTATGAAAATGAGGAAGGTTATACAGAGAGTTTATATGATGGTGTTGGTTGGACTGAAGAGGTTAAAACTTTCCTTCGCTACAATGCCAATAAAGCTCTTATGAATCTAGGACAAGATCCTCTCTTCCCTGACTCAGCTGACGATGTAAACCCAATTGTTATGAATGGAATTTCAACTGGTACATCAAACCACGACTTCTTCTCTCAAGTTGGTAACGGATATCTACTTGGTGAAGTTGAAGCTATGCAGGACGATGATTATAACTACGGATTAGACTAATTAAAAAATATAAAAACATCTGAGTTAAAAACAAACACAGATGTTTTTTGTTTTTGTTTAGTTTTGTTTTGTTTAAGTTGCTTAGATGTTTAAAATATGATAAAATGGTATTGGATATAGGGGTGATTCAATGCTAAAACAAGAAAAACTAGATGTGATTTTAGAGATTGTCAATACAAGAGGAACCATCACTGTCAAAGAAATCATGAATCGTTTAGATATTTCTGATATGACTGCTCGACGTTATCTGCAAGAGTTAGCTGACAAGGATCTACTTGTTCGAGTGCACGGAGGTGCTGAAAAACTTCGTTCTGGTTCTCTATTAGCAAATGAACGCTCGAATGTTGAAAAACAAGCTCTTCAAATTGCTGAAAAACAAGAGATTGCTAAATTTGCTGGTCACTTAGTTAAAGAAAGAGAAACTATTTTTATCGGTCCAGGTACTACTCTTGAGTTCTTTGCGCGTGAACTTCCAATAGATAATATTCGTGTGGTAACAAATAGCCTTCCTGTTTTCGTTATCTTGAATGAACGAAAATTGACAGATTTAATTTTGATTGGTGGAAATTATCGAGAAATCACTGGTGCTTTTGTCGGAACCTTAACGCTCCAAGATATTGAAAGTCTTCAATTCTCTAAAGCTTTTGTTAGTTGCAATGGTATAAAAGATCATGCTATCGCTACTTTTAGCCAAGATGAAGGTGAAGTCCAAAAGATAGCCCTTCAAAATGCAAATAAAAAGTATCTCTTAGCGGATCACAGCAAATTCGATAAATTTGATTTTTATACTTTTTATAATATTGCAGATATCGATACTATTATCTCCGATTCAAAACTTAGCGATGAAACCCTAAAAACTTTATCAAAACAAACAAAAATTATTAAATCAACACATTAAAAAATCTCACCATTGGTGAGATTTTTTTCTATACACTTACTCGATAAGGCCTGTTTCAGCTACTTTCTTATACCAATGAGCTGATTTCTTAGGATAACGTTCTTGTGTATCGAAATCAACGTAGAAGAGTCCGTAACGTTTTTCATAACCATTAGACCATGAGAAGACGTCCATCAATGACCAAATGAAGTATCCTTTAACATTTGCGCCATCGGCAATCGCATCAGACAATACTTCCAAGTGTTGTTTCACATAATCAATACGGCCATCATCGTAAACAGTGTTGTCCACAAATTCATCTTTGTATCCAAGTCCGTTTTCAGTGATGTAGATCTTCTTGTAGTTTGGATAATCTTTTTTAACACGCATGATTTGGTCATACAAACCTTGAGGGTAGATAATCCAGTCCCAGTCAGTACGAGGTACATAGTCAGGAGCTACACGACGTCCAACACCTTTAATTTGGTACTTAGAGCTTCCTTTTTCCCCTTTACCATTGTGGATAATTTCAGTTTCACCATCAAATGCTTCCATCCAATCACTCATGTAGTAGTTAATTCCAAGGAAGTCATTCAGGTCTTTAGCTGCTTCAAGTGCCAAAAAGTCTTCGTCTCGAAGATCCAACTCACCACCATTAACTGAAAGAATGTGGTTTACACCTTCCATGGTTTTATCGGAATAGTGCCCAAGGTAGGTTGCATCCAAGATAAATTTGTTGTGGATGATATCTTCCAATCCAGCCGCCCGAACGTCAGCAGGATTTTTAGGATCCAATGGATACTTAGTAGGAAGGGCGTGAACAACCCCGATTTCACCTTTGTAGCCTTTGTCTTTGTACAATTTCACAGCACGTGCATGAGAAACCATCATATTGTGGTGAGATTGGAAGACTTTGGCAAGGTCATATTGAATACCTGGTGGGAATTTACCAACCAAGTATTGACCATCACCGATTGGGCCAATTTCATTGAAGGTTGTCCAGTAGTTTACTTCTGGAAATTCTTCGAAACAGAAAGCAGCATAATCTACAAAGTGTTCAATATTTTCACGATTCAAGAAGTCTCCATTTGAGTGAAGAGCTTCAGGAGTATCAAAGTGGTGAAGAGTTACGAATGGTTCTACATGACGTTTATGACATTCTGCAAATAGATTGTGGTAGAATTCAACCCCTTTAGGATTCACTTCACCGTAACCTGTTGGAAAAATCCGTGACCAAGCAATTGAAATACGGATACCGTTTACCCCATATTCCTCTGCCAACTGCAAATCTACTGGATATTTATGGTAAAAATCACTCGCTGGTTCAGCAGTATACCAATAGTTGTCTGCTAAGTATTTGTCCCAAGCAACTGGTCCTTTTCCGTCAGTATGGGTAGCTCCTTCTGCTTGATAGGCAGCCGTTGCCCCACCAAAAATAAAATCTTTAGGAAGTGTTTTTGTCATTTTCTCACCTATTTCTTGATTGTATAAAATGAAAAGTGAGGGGAGAGGAGTTAGTGAGCCATCCATCTCCATCTCACTTCTTGTAGCAAGTCACCGAATTGTGACATGAGGAGGTAAAAACGATATCTTTTTACCGACGAATTAATAAGGCGATTAGGAAATTCACCATAGCGATTTCCGTAACTATAGGAGACTATTTCAGAGTCCCTATCGTTAATCGAATTGAGCTTGAACAAAGGCTAGAGCGCCTTTTCCATCACGAGTCAATTTAATGTATTGTGCTCCTTCTGTCTTAGCGAGTTTGATACCTAATTTATCTGTTTCAGCTTTCATATCTTCGAAGTTAGAAGCAACTTGTGGAGCCAAGATAACCAGATCAAACTCTGGTAACATTTCACGGTGGGCTCCATAGCCACCTGCTGCAGCTTTAACTGGAACTTTATACTCTTCTGCTGCTTTATTCAAAGAATTGGCAAGAAGACCACTTGTTCCTCCACCCGCACAAAGAACCAATACGTTTGTTTCTTTTGTGATATTATTTTGAACTGGTTCACCTTCAACACCAGCTTTTTCAAGAATAGCATCTGCTTTTGCAGTGTTAAAGTTTGCAGCAACTTTTTCTTTCAAGCTATCGTTTGATTTACCTGAACGTTCTTCTTCAAGAATTTGTTCATCATAAACTTTAAGGAATGGGTAGTAAATGACTACGTCCACTACAATGAGTAATGCAGCAAGGATGAATGATAGAAGTTGGAAGTTAGTACCAAGGACTAGACCAAGTGGTGCTGGAGTTGTCCATGGTAGGTTAGCAGTAAATGAGTTCATTCCAAGTGTTTCGATAAAGAATTTGAAAATCCAAACGTTCGCAATTGGAGCAAAGATAAATGGAATGAAGAAGATTGGATTCAATACCAATGGAGCACCGAACAAGATTGGTTCGTTAACACCAAAGAATGTTGGAACTACAGATGCACGTCCGATTGCACGGTTACGTTTAGATTTTGTTAACCACATGAACATAAATGGAACAACAAGAGTCGCACCAGTACCACCCATAGTAACGATAAACATTTGGGTACCTGAAGTAAGAATCTTATCAGCATGCATTCCTTGTTGAATCAAGTTCAAGTTTACTTCAGCATTTGCATAAGTAATAGCTGCGATAGCTGGTTCAACGATTGAAGGACCGTGGATCCCTACGAACCAGAAGAAGGCGAAGGCACCAAAGATGATTGTTATTCCAAGGTAACCATCAGCAGCAGAGAAGAGAGGTGCAAAGAATTTACCAATTGATTCTGCAACACTTGCACCAACAAAATGGCGTGCAAGTAAGTCTAGAGCATAAAGAGAAACAACTGAAAGTGTGAAAGGAATAACGTCTTTAAAGACTTGTGAAATATTCGGTGGAACTTCGTCAGGCATGCGAATTGTCACATTGTTTTTCACACAGACTTTATAGATGCTTACTGTTACAAATGCAGCGAGAAAGGCTGAGAGCAAACCTTTAGTGCCTAAGAATCCAGTAGCAAAACCGTTCTCAATAGGGTCAGCAGCTAACATCAACAAACCAACAATAGCTGCCAATAGTGTTGACATGTAGTTGATTTGATTTGTTTTTCCATGCTACGGTTAACAGAGTCTGTTAACGATTTTGCAGTTGTACCAGCAACCAAGACAGCTAGAATCCCCATTGAATAGCTATAAGGTTTCATCAATAGTGCCACTACATCATCTGACCACTGGAATCCCCATGAATTAGGCACAAAGGCAATCAAGATAAAAATACTTGAGAATAGAATGACTGGCATTCCTGCGATAAATCCATCACGAATAGCACGAAGATAGATATTACGAGATAGTTTTTCAAAGAAAGGTTTTCCTTTCTCGATAAAGGCAATTAACTTATTCATTATTTAGCTCCTCTTTTATAAAGTTCAATTAAATGATGCATCAAATCTTTTAGCAAGATTGTGGTCATCAAATGGTCTTGTCCATGCATCATAGTCACGCTATAAGCCAAATCGTCACCCGATGCTTCCTTGCTTAATAGACTTGTTTGTGCGTGATGGGCTTCAGCGATGCAAGATCCAGCTTCCTCAACTAGGCTATCTGCTTTTGCAAAATCACCAGCTTCTGCAGCTTTTAGAGCTTCTAAGAGTTTTGAACGAGCATCGCCAGCATAGGCAACAATCTCAAAACCTAACAATGTTACTTCTTCTCTATTCATGATAGATTTCTCCTTATAATTTTTTTAATAAATATTATGACAATAAACGTTGAATATGTAGAACAAGGTAAACTCGTTCACTCTTATAAAGGTCAACACCCGTTTCCTGTGCAATAACTTCATAAATTTTACTACCAATTTCGAATGCTATCGGATAGGTATTTTTTATATGTTTCTCCATATCAAGCAAGGATTGATTATCATCCCGACTTCGATCAAGGTAATCCAAGAAATAATTTAGATGAATCATAAAACGGTCGTAGAAATTATTATTTTCAGGGGTTCGCTGGATTTTATAACTCTTCAAAACGCTTTCGACCCTCTTTAAAATTTCCTTTCTCTTATCAATCGACTCAACAACTTCAACTTCATTCTCACCTTCGGCGTTGATGAAATGATAAGCGATACGAATGATTTCGTCTTCAGGAAAATTTTTTGTCAGTTTTTGACGATAAATTTCAAAAGCTTCTTGTGCAATTTGAAAAGCGATAGGATATTTAGCAGAAATGTCAGGCAAGTTACTATCCTTATAGCGTCCTTGGCTAATAGCTTGATAAGAACAATAGATATGATCAGTTAAGGTTACGTAGAGATACTCTTGAACAGGATATTGATATTTTTTTGAAAGGTTATCTATAATCTCATAAGTAACCGTAATAAAATCAAGTGGAACATCTTTAAGTAAAGCCATGAAATTTTCTCGAGATTCCTCGTTTTTCATTCGAAAGATTTTTTCAACTTGATCCTCAGAAATTAAATCTCCCTTCTTTTTACCAAAGGCAATTCCTTTTCCAATAACTACGAGTTCCTCGCCATCACCGTTCCGTACAAGAGAAACATTATGGTTCATTGGATTTAATATCCGATACATGATGACCTCCTTATCTTTCCATTTAAGATTATGAGTATAAAAAATGACCACAAATGAACTCAGAAAATTTACCTCTGAGTCATCTGTGATCATGCCTAATATTATTTAGTAACACTCACTTTGTATTAACTTGTGATTTAAGTATAGCACAAGATTTTTATTTTGTAAACCTTTACATACAACTTTTTTAAAAGTTTTTTAGCTAGGTTTTAGGACATAAAAGGAGGGGAAATTTAGACACGTTCGGTCCATGAAGTTGCTGTTGTTTTAAGAACCTTGTTGAGTTCGTCAATGTTCTCAAATCCAGTTGTACGCAACCACTCACGAGCTGCTGCTTCACCGTCTTTGATGTAGGCTTCAACTGATCCAGCCCATGTTGCACGTCCACAAAGAACGCCGTTGAAGTTTGCGCCTGATTCGTGGGCAAAGACAAGAGTTTCTTGGAAGAGTTTAGCGGATACACCTGCACTCAAGTAGATGTAAGGAAGGTTAGTAGCTTCGTCTTGTGCTTTGAAGAAAGCAGCTGCTTCTTCACGTGTATGAACGATTTCTCCATCACCAAAGCCTTCAACGTATTTCACGTTAACTGGAACTTCTACTTTCAAGACATCAATGTTGAAACGTGGGTCTGAGAAGACCTTCATAGCACCGATAACCTTATGTGGTTTTACTTTAGCGTATTCTGCAGAACCTGCATCAGCAATCTTTTCATCGTAAGCCAAGATTTCAAGGAAGAATGGAATGTCTTCACCCACACACTCAGAACCAATACGTTCAATGTATGCTTGTTTTTGTTGGTTAAGTTCGTCAGAGCTATCTACGTCATAGTAAAGCAAGAATTTAACGGCATCTGCACCTTGTTCCTTGATACGTTTTGCAGACCAAACGTCCAAGCAGTCTGGCAAGCGTTTTGTACTTGTTGTATCGTATCCTGTTTTTTCATAAGCAAGGAGAAGACCTGCATTTGGATCAAGAGCTTTTGTAGCTGGAAGTCCGTACTCAGGGTCAAGTAGCATTGATGAAGCGTATTTAGTCAATTCATCTGCTACCAAAACTTTGAGTTCTTCCATTTGAGCTACTGTAGGCTCTTCTGTTTGGTATTGAGCCATAAGGCGTTTCAAAGCACCACGTTGGTCAAATGCAAGAGCTGAGATGATTCCATTTTCATCTGAGAGTTTTTTCAAACAAGCACGTTTATTTTCTGTTAAAGTCATTTTATACCTCTTTCACAATTAATTGGTCAAATAAATTTTGATAGTTAGCCATATTGACATGACCGGTCATTTTTTCTTGAGCATTTAGCATACCAAGAACATTCGCCTTAGTCAACAATTCTTGATCAGATTCTTTATGGAAAAGACCTGATGCAATACCTGCTACAGTAGAATCGCCAGAACCTACTGGATTTACTACTTGAATTCTTGGAATATCTACTTTGTAGAAAGTGTTACCGTGTTTAGCGAATGCTCCGTTAGCACCTAATGAAACGATAATCCACTCGATTCCATCAAATAGTGGTTCTTGAAGGACTTCTTTTAATTCATCCAAATCTTTAGAAATTTCTCTTCCTAAAAGTTGAGATAATTCTTCATTATTTGGTTTGATGACTGTTGGTTTATGTGGAAACTCAAGAACAGCCTGAAGTGCAGCGCCTGAACAGTCCAATACAACAGGTTTCCCAGCATGATTCGCAAGTTCAACTAAACTAGCATAATAATCCACTGGAAGTCCTGCTGGTAGACTACCTGAAATGGCCACTACGTCTACAGTCTCTAAAAGTTCTTTGAAATGAGCCAAGAAATCTTGACCTTCTTTTTCTTGAACCTCAGGTCCTTTCTCAAGAATTTCTGTTTGGTTTTCTCCATGTAGAATTGCGATACAGTTACGGGTTTCACCTTGAATTGAGAAGAAACGTTTGCTTACTTTATCATCAATATTTTCTACAAGAAATTCTCCAAGTTTACCACCGACAAGTCCTGTTGCGACTACGGAGTCACCAAATTCTGAAAGGACACGAGTAACGTTAAGACCTTTACCACCAGCCGTTTTAGTTATATCTACAACACGGTTGACAGTGTCAATTTTCAATTCATCCAAAGGATAGGAAATATCAATGGATGGGTTCATTGTGACTGTTAAAATCATAAGTCACCTCTTAGTCGTGGTATTCACCACGATCCCATTTTTCAAGGAACTCTGTAAAGAAATTGGCATCAGTTTGATGATCGTTATGAGTTTCAACGTGTTGGATTTTAGCGATCAATTTTTTGTTTTCTTCTGATGGTTTGTATTCAGCGTTGATGAAAGCTTCAATGATATCACACATGAGCAATTCACCAGTGATTTTACCACCAAATCCGATTACGTTGGCATTCAATTGTTCTTTTGCATATAGAGCTGTTGTCATATCGCGAACCAAAGCAGAACGAACACCAGGAACCTTGTTAACAGCATTATTGATACCTACACCAGTACCGCAGATACATACACCAAGATCAGCTTGGCCACTAACTACTGCTTCACCAACTTTTTTACCAAAGATAGGGTAGTGGGTACGAGCATGGTCATAAGTACCAAAGTCGATAACTTCATGTCCTTTTGATTTCAAAAATTCTGAAACAGCCATTTTTTCATTTGTTACGATGTGGTCACATCCGATTGCAATTCTCATTAGTTATTCCCTCCGATTAATTGTATAAATCTAATATCATTTATCCTAACTCAAGAAAAATCAAGATTAGCTTAGGAAGCGAGCTGCGAGCATAACTGAGGTTAGCTAAAGTGAGCTGACGACAGATTATCTTGATTTTTGAAGAGTATTAGCACATTTTGTTCAACATGTCGACACGGATTTGGTGACGACCGCCATCGTATTTACCATTTACAAAGCCTTTAGCAATGTTTTTAGCCAATTCATCACCAACAAGTTGAGCACCCATCGTAATCATACGTGAGTTGTTGTGACCGCGAGTCATATAAGCTGAACGTTCATCAGATACTTCTGCAGCAACCATTCCTTTGATTTTAGTAGCAACCATAAATGGACCTGCACCATAAGCATCAATGACGATACCAAGGTTTTGTTCTTCTTTCTTAACTTCTTCCGCAACTGCTAGAGTTACATCAACAAAGTCTTGACCTTCTGCTGTAACATCCACTACGTGGAAGTTTTCTTTTTCCAAGAAGTCTTTTACAACTTCTTTCAATCTTAAACCTGCAGCATCTGCACCAATAACAATAGCCATATTGTATACTCCTTTTTATAATAGACCAGTAAAACTTTCTGATTCTAGCCTAAAATAGACTTTTCTCAAATAGTTACTAGTAGTTTTGTTGACAATAATTTAAATTAAGAACAAATATCTTATTCGTTTCTTAATAAGCTTTTTTCAGAGAAAAGCAAGAACTGTAATCTTGTTAAAATAAACACAAATTGTTCTCTATAAACATAATATACTACTATTAGTTGGAGAAGTCAACAATTTATGTTTGTTTTTGTTTATTTTTTATAAAATCTTGATATCAAATCCAAGCTGATCAAAATTACCAGGTTTCAAAATTTTAACATCTTTCTTATCTTCCAGTCTATCTCCTTCTTCTATTGAAGTAGACAAACCTGACCATGGTTCCAATGCAATAAAAGGCCCTTTATTAAGAGTTGACCATACGATTAAATTTGGAAACTCTTTAAATTGTAGTTTCAAACCTTTATCATGTTTTCGTGAACGCAAAGCTACTGTGCGAGATTCCAACTCATCTAATGTCACAGCATCGTAGCTAAAGAAATCAAAATTTAAATCTAATTCTTTTTGATTATTTAACCAAGAACTTCTATCTTTGAAATCCAACATTCCTGTTTCTGGGAAAGGTTTTGGAACTGTACATGTTTCTGGCTTTTCAAATTCAAGATAGTAATCTTCATATACCTCGTCATCTAGTAAGGGACAGTTAAAACCAGGATGCCCACCAATAAAGTATGGCATCGATTTTTTAGCTTCTTTATTATATATTTTATACTGTGTACGTATGGTTTTCCCAGTCACTGTATAAGTAATTTCTAAACGAAAATGATAAGGATAATTTGCATACATTTCCTCATCATCTTCAATAGCAAATGTAACAGAATTATCTGTTTGTTCTACTAATGTAAATTCTTTTTTCTTACTAGACCATGTCGAGGAATTTTTCCTTCTTTTTGACTACCATCTTCCTTATCATAAAGGACCGTATCATTTCTTACTGAACCACATATTGGGAATAATACGGGTGCTTGCCCACTCCAATAAGTTGGATCCCCCTGCCACAAATACTCTACGCCTTCCTTGTCCTTTATGGAAGAAAGGGCGCCTCCAAGAGTTTGAAACTCAACATTTAATTGATCTGATTTTAATACAATCATAAGACTTACCTCCAATTTTCTAAAAAAAACTAGGCTGCTGCTCCATAGTGGAAACTGACAACCTAGTTTTTACAATTTAGATTTCCTATAGTTAGAATTTATAAATTTTGATTTAACTAGTAGCTTCAGTAATATATTTATAAATATCTTCTGGAGTTGTAAGTTTAGATAAATCTTCCAGATGACCATTTCCAGTAAAAAAATCCATTAGCTGAGATAGTATGTTGATTTGACTTGAATTTGAATTATTGATAATAAAGAAAACCCAGGATACTATTACTTCTTTATTAGGAGATATCATATTATAAAATGTAACTGGCTTGACAAGTCTAACCACCACAATCTTTTTGTCTAAACTATGGTCAACATCGGTATGAGGAATTGCAACATTTGGCAAATTATTCCCCAAAAAATTCATATTTAAACCAGTTGGAAATAATTTTTCACGTTCAATCAATGCCGATCGATAGGTATCCGTAACGACTTTCTTTTCTTCCAACAGGGTTGCAACTTGATCAAAGAGTTGCTCTTGATTATCTGCTTCTAAACAAAAACTAAGTCTTTACTGAAGAAATGATCTAATCCCATGACCTTCTCCCTTCATATTTAACTTTTATTATACAAGTATAACACTATATGAAACCGTTGTCAATGTTTTTTTGTTGTATTTTGTTTGATTATTATTATTTTTGTTTGATTTTAAACAACAAATTATTTTAATTAGTTTTGAAAAAAGATAGAAAAAAACAGGACATGCATCCTGTTTTATATTTCTTAATTTTTTTCGTAGTCCAACTTTGTTCAATCAATGGAAGCATATCCTTTAAAACTTCAGGTGTTCCTTCTAGAGAAACGTATCTAAACTTACCATCATCTGATTTAAAAATCCAGATCACTAAATATTTACCATTTTTAGCAATACAGTTTACGACATAGGCGTCATAACCACCAATTTTTGACTTAGATCCCCAAACTTTAGAGAAATCCTTGCTTTGTTGTTTAGTTTGATAAACACTAGTAGAGACTTGAACAGCATCAAGAGCAGCATATTCACTTTCACTAACACCAAGGTGCTCTGGTTTAAAAGTATTTAAGGTTACGATATTGATGTCCGTTCCATCACAGTACTGAATATCATCACCACCCTCAACTTCTGTAAAATGAATCCATGATTTTGGAACTTTTACGTAGCCATAAGCATCTGAACCAATAACCTGGGTATCTTTAATCGTTGATTCAGCTACAGTTGTTGTTTCTTGAGCTGTGGTTGTTTCCTGAACTGTTGTTGTATCTGAGGCTGCTTCTTTCTTAGTTTTTGAAGTATTACAAGCAGCGAGGCAAAGGCAACACACTAAAAATGTAGATAAGCTGACGATTTTTTCATGATCCTTCTCCTTTTACTTCTATTCTAATGAAAGAAAAGATAAGTGTCAAAAGATAACTGTATTAGGAATCAATTATTCTTCATCCATACTCAATACGCTGAGGAAGGCTTCTTGAGGAACTTCTACTGATCCAATAGCTTTCATCCGTTTCTTACCAGCTTTTGTTTTTCAAGAAGCTTACGTTTACGTGATACGTCACCACCATAACACTTAGCAAGCACGTTCTTACGTAGAGCCTTGATATCTGTACGGGCAACAATCTTATGTCCGATTGCTGCTTGAATTGGAACTTCAAACTGTTGACGTGGAATGATCTTCTTAAGCTTATCAACAATGAGTTTTCCACGTTCGTAGGCAAAATCTTTGTGAACGATAAAGCTAAGAGCATCAACCTTATCTCCATTAAGAAGGATATCCATCTTAACCAACTTAGATGGACGATACTCTGACAGTTCATAGTCAAAGCTTGCGTACCCACGTGTTGAAGATTTGAGCTTATCAAAGAAATCAAAGACAATTTCAGCTAGTGGAATTTGATAGATAACATTGACACGATTATCATCAATATAATCCATGGTCACAAAGTCACCACGTTTGCGCTGAGCTAGTTCCATAACTGCCCCAACAAATTCCTGCGGTACCATGATTTGTGCCTTTACATATGGCTCTTCAATGGTCGCAATCTTGGTTGGATCCGGAAACTCAGATGGGTTAGATACAGCCATAGACTCGCCATCAGTTTGATTAACCTTGTAGATAACAGATGGTGCAGTCATGATAAGGTCGATGTTAAACTCACGCTCCAAACGTTCCTGAATAACATCCATGTGAAGAAGACCGAGGAAGCCACAACGGAAACCAAATCCAAGTGCTTGCGATGTTTCGGGTTCAAATTGCAGGCTGGCATCGTTCAACTGCAATTTTTCAAGAGATTCACGAAGATCGTTGTATTTATTTGACTCGATTGGATAGAGACCTGCGAAGACCATCGGATTCATCTGTTTGTATCCAGATAGTGGTTCTGAAGCAGGATTTGTAGCCAAGGTTACTGTATCACCAACACGGGTGTCCTGAACAGTCTTGATAGATGCTGCAATATATCCAACGTCACCTGTTGCAAGAAAGTCTCGTCCTACTGCTTTAGGTGTGAAGATTCCCACTTCGGTAACATCAAAGGTCTTACCATTACTCATGAGCTGAATCTTATCACCTGGTTTGACAACCCCGTCCATAACACGGACTTGAAGGATAACACCGCGATAGGCATCGTATACTGAGTCGAAAATCAAGGCTTTTAATGGTGCTGATACGTCTCCTGTTGGGGCAGGGACTTTTGCGACAATTTGCTCTAAAATATCTTCAATTCCAATCCCAGCTTTTGCTGAAGCTAATACTGCCTCACTAGCATCCAGTCCGATGACATCTTCAATTTCTGTACGCACGCGCTCCGGATCTGCAGCAGGTAAGTCAATCTTATTGATAACTGGAAGAATCTCCAAATCATTATCTAAGGCAAGGTAAACGTTAGCTAATGTTTGAGCCTCAATCCCTTGGGCGGCATCAACGACCAAAATTGCCCCCTCACAGGCAGCAAGAGAACGTGATACCTCATAAGTGAAGTCCACGTGTCCTGGTGTGTCAATCAGGTGGAAAATATAGGTTTCGCCATCTTTGGCAGTATAATTAAGCTCGATGGCATTCAGTTTGATAGTAATCCCACGCTCTCTCTCTAGGTCCATACTATCAAGAAGCTGAGCTTGCATTTCACGACTTGAAACAGTTTCAGTTGCCTCCAAAATACGGTCCGCCAAGGTTGACTTCCCATGGTCAATGTGAGCGATAATGGAGAAGTTTCGAATCTTATCCTGTCGTTTTTAAGTTCTTCTACATTCATGATTCTCTTCCTTTCAGGGTATCTATTAATTATAAATTGTTTTTATATTTTGACAAGACCATACCCTGCTAGGAGTACTAATCTTCGGCAACAAAGCCGTCATTTTCGATGAAATAGTGGTCAGTCATACCTTGGTCAGTAAAGACGATTCCATGAAGGACACCACCATAGACAGCTCCTCCATCCATTCCGATTTTTCCATCTTCTGTCATCCAAAGTTCTGCAGTTCCTGGTTTTTGATCCAAAAGTCCATAGACCGGTGTATGCCCAAAGACAATTGTTTTCCCAGTATGATTAACTGCTTCGTGGAATGGTTTTCTGAGCCAAACTTTCTTGTAATCTGTAGTATCATGCCAGTCATCCAAAGTCAAATCAATACCAGCATGCACAAAGATATACTTATCCGTTTCAATCACAAAAGGCATCTGACGGATAAACTCTACTAAGTCAGCTGCTTCAGTTTCAACACGCTTAGCATCTGCTACACCATCTACTGGTGCATCCAATGGGCGACCTAGAATAGAATTAATAGTTGTATCCCCACCATTACGACGATAGTGGTCATAGCTTTCTTCAGGGTTATCCAACCAAGTTAAAAACATATACTCGTGGTTTCCTGATAAACAGATAGCTCCTTTATTATCAACCAAATCCTTGACTATTTCAAGAACTCGGCGACTATCTTCTCCTCTATCAATCAAATCTCCAAGAAAGAGTAATTGAGTTTTACCATCCCATGTTTTTAGAAGGTCCTCAAGCATTCCTGCTTTCCCATGGACATCTCCAATAACATAATAGTCTGTCATTTATTTCTCCTTACTTTGTAACAATTCTCTCGCTTGACTAAGTGCTGCTTCAGTCACATTCTCCCCTGCTAACATCTTAGCAACCTCTTCCACCCTTTCTTCAACTGACAACAATCGAACTGTTGAAACAGTTGAATGGTCATTACTTATCTTTTCAATAAAGAACTGATAATCTGCGATCGCAATGACTTGAGGAAGATGAGATATAGCTAATACTTGACCATTCTGACCAATTTTATGAATCTTTTGAGCGATTGCTTGAGCTACACGACCAGAAACTCCTGTGTCCACTTCATCGAATACAATACTGGTCTTACCTTCCTTACGAGAAAAAGCAGACTTGATCGCCAACATGAGGCGAGACAACTCTCCTCCAGAAGCTACTTTAACCAATGGTTTAAAGTCTTCTCCAGGGTTGGTTGAGATGTAAAATTCAACACTTTCATTTCCTTCACGAGTAAACTTACCTTTAGTAAATTGAACCTGAAACTGAGCCTTATCCATGTAAAGATCTTTGAGCTCTTGTTGAATCTCGATTTCTAATTGTTGAGCTAGCTTGTGACGAGCAGATGCAAGTTTACTTGCTAAATCAACCAGACTTACTTCTAATTGCTTGAGTTCTTCTTCCATATCTTCTGAAGAAAGATTATTACCAGTAAGTAAATTGTATTCTTCAGTTATTTTTGCAAAGTATAACAAGACATCATCAACATTTCCACCATACTTACGTGTAATGGCATGTATGAGATCTAAACGACTCTCAATCTGCATCAAGCGATTGCCGTCAAAATCTAAATCTTCGATAATACCCTCTAGACGTTTAGTAACATCTTCTAGAACATAATAAGATTCAGATAAGGAAGTAGAAATTTCACGATATTCTACATCATACTCTTCTAAACTTTCCATATCATTCATAGCTGAACGCACGTTAGATAGACTTGAAAATTCTTCATTATCTAGCATGGTGTAAGCATTAGTCAGCGTATCAGCAATATTTTTATGATTGAGAAGTTTATCGCGTTCTTGATTGAGTTTGAGATCTTCACCTGGCTGTAAGGACGCAGATTCAATTTCAGCTATCTGAAATTCCAACATTTCAATACGAGCCTTGTGCTCTTCTTGGTTTTTCTTAATCTCAAGAAGTTGCTTGCGCATTTGACGGTAGGCATCAAAGTTGGTCTGATAGGCTTGCTTCAGTTCCAGAAAATCTGCATCACCAAACCCATCAAGCATCTGAATGTGCAATTGGGGACGCATTAACTCTTCTTGATCATGTTGGCCATGGATATCAACAAGGTACTGTCCTATTGATCGAAGAACAGATAGATTAACCATCTGTCCATTGACACGACTAACACTACGCCCGTTTTGTAAAATTTCACGACGGATGATGATTTCATCACCTAACTCTATTCCTTGCTCATCAAAAATTATTTGCAAATCATGACTGTTTTCAACCGAGAAAAGACCTTCGATTTCAGCCTTAGGAGCACTATGACGAATAACGTCCGTTGTAGCTCTTGCTCCCAGCATCATATTCATAGCATCGATGATGATAGACTTCCCAGCACCGGTTTCCCCAGTCAGAACTGTCATTCCCTTCTCAAAATTAAGTGAAATAGCCTCAATGATGGCAAAGTTTTTAATTGAAATTTCAAGTAACATAAGGTCCTACCACTTTTTAACTTGTTCAACAATCTCTATAGCTGCTTCTTCAGTTCGCGCCACAATTAAAATTGAGTTATCATCTGCTAAACAGCTAAAAATCATATCCGAAAATGTTTGAGTCAATTGACTTTTAACAAAAATTGTATTCCCAGGAATGACATCTAAGTTGATGAGATTACCCATTCTTTCGAAACTTTCGATATTGTTCTCAGCTAACTGTAAACTTTTAACTACTGACTTTGGTAATTCATAGACATATGTATTGTCTTTCAAAGGAATTTTTACAATCCCTAATTCTTTGATATCACGTGAAACAGTTGCTTGAGTGGCAGAAATCCCTGCTTCTCTCAAGTGTTCAACGATTTCTTCTTGTGTGCCGATTTGATAGTCAGTCACAAATCTTCTAATCTTTTCAAGTCTTTCTTTTTATTCATCTTTAAACTCTCTATGTGCTTTTTCTACTACTTTTTCTATTTCAGAAACCACTTGGTTGCTTGCATGTTCTTCTTTACGTAAATAAGCAAGAAATTCAATATTCCCGTGTCCACCTTGAATAGGAGAGAAATCCAATCCTAAGACTGAGAATCCTTCTGTGACCGCCATTTCTGTTACCGTTTCTAAAACATTTTTGTGAACCTTAGCATCTCTGATAATTCCATTTTTACCAATCTGTTCACGGCCTGCTTCAAACTGTGGTTTTATAAGTGCAACAACTTGTCCTTGGTCTTCCAAAACTCTATGTAGAGCTGGTAGAATGAGACTCAATGATATAAAACTTACATCGATACTTGCAAAGCTAGGTACTTGTTCAAAATCAGTTTTTTCAGCATAACGAAAGTTAAATTGCTCCATGCTGATAACACGGGAATCTTGGCGTAATTTCCAGGCTAGCTGATTGGTCCCAACATCAACGGCATAAACCAGTTTTGCACCATTTTGAAGCATGACATCCGTAAAACCTCCTGTTGAAGCGCCGATATCAATGGTCGTTTTGCCTTCAACTGATATGTCAAAGTTTTCCAAGGCTTTCTCAAGTTTCAAACCTCCTCGGCTCACATACTTTAGCTTCTCACCCTTGAGTTTCAATTCAGTATCATCCGGAATTTTTCTCCTGGCTTATCGAAACGTTCACCATTTAGAACAGCAACAACCAAACCAGCCATAACACCTCGTTTAGCCTGTTCTCTTGTTTCAAATAACCCTTGTTTGTAGGCAAGTACATCTACTCTTTCCTTAGGCATTAATTCTCAAACTTTCTACTATTTTTACAATTGGTTCCTTATCAAAGGTGACTAACTGACTAATCTCTTCCAGCTTTGCATTTGCCTGATCCAAAGTTTGGTTACAAAAAACTTTTGCTTCATCTAATCCTAACAAAGCAGGATAGGTTGATTTCTCAGCTTGCAAATCTTTCTGGGGTGTTTTACCAATTTCTTCAAAGCTAGCTGTAACATCAAGAATATCATCTCTCACTTGAAAGGCAAGACCAATCAACTCTCCAACAGTTTTAAGAGCTGTTTGAATAGTTGTATCCAATCCAGCGATGATTCCAGCTGCATGAAAAGGAAAGGCTAATAGTTTACCAGTCTTATTAGCATGGATAGTCTGAAGTTCCTCTAAATTCAAGTATTTTCCTTCACCTTCCATATCCAAAACTTGGCCAGCAACCATCCCCATACTTCCAGAAGAAAGGGACAAAGAAGCTATTAAATCTACCTTGATTTCGTTTGACAAATCAGCTTGCGCTATCAAAGCATAAGGATCTAAAAAGAGGGCATCACCTGCTAAAATTGCTAGTGCTTCACCAAACTTCTTATGGTTGGTTAAACGCCCACGACGAAAATCATCATCATCCATAGCAGGAAGATCATCATGAATTAAGCTTCCTGTGTGAATCATCTCAAGCGCTGCTGCAACCTGGGCATGAGCTAGAGTGATTGGCACCTGCAAAGACTCCAAAACTTCTAAAAGCAGATAAGGACGGATCCTTTTACCACCTGCATGAATAGAATAGAGAACAGCTTCTCTGAGATTAGCAGCTAATTGCTGGTCTCCATAAAACTCCTCAAGAGCTGACTCAACCAAAGCTAATTTTCTTGCTTGTTCATAGAAGTTCGCTTTCTGTTCCATCTTCTTGCATGACTTTAACCAAGGTCTTTTCTGCTTTATCAAGTGTTGCTTGCAATTCTTTTGAAAGAACCATTCCTTTTTGAAAAGCTGCAATAGCATCTTCTAAAGCAATTTCACCATTTTCTAAACTCTGGACAATAGTCTCAAGCTCTGCTAAATTATCTTCAAATTTCTTCTGTTTTGACATCTTTAACCTCTAATTCTACCTGACCATCTCGCATCATTAACGTTACTTGATCAGTTGTTTTCAAATCTTTAACTGAAGATACCACTGTATCTTCTTTTTTACAATCGCATAGCCCCTTGCTACGATACGACTCGTATCTAACATGAGTAGAGCTTCCGACAAACGTTTCACCTCAGCGACCTTGGCATCATAAACCACTGCCATCTGACTACGAAGTAACTTTTTAAATTGGAGTAGACGGTCCTGATAACGATGAACCTTATTGATTGGTGATAACTGTTCTAAACGATGAGCTTGTTCCAAGACTTTTTGTTGTTGTCTAACAATTTCTGAATTTACGCTCTGTTTGAGACGAAGTTGTAACTGATCCAATCGTTGTAAATAACCATCATATAAGCGTTCAGGTTGCCTGAAAATAACAGATTGGCTTAAAACTTTTAAGGCTTTTTCTTTCTTAGATAAGGTATTTTGTGCAGCTGTAGCCATTCGTCTCTCTTGATTTTTTAGATAAGTCAAAAGATCTAACTTAGTAACAAGCGTTGCCAATTCAGCTGCAGCAGTTGGTGTTGCTGCTCTCTTGTCGGCAACAAAATCAGCCAAGGTTACATCTGTTTCGTGGCCCACACTTGAAATGATGGGAAGGCGCGATTCAAAGATAGAACGCACTACAATCTCTTCGTTAAAGGCCCAAAGGTCCTCAATCGATCCACCTCCGCGCCCAATAATCAGAACATCTAGGTCGTCACGTTCATTTGCTCTTGCAATATTATGGGCAATCTCCTCTGCTGCCCCTTCGCCTTGAACCTTAGTAGGATATAAAACAATCTCAACCCCTGGGAAACGTCTGCGAACGGTAGTAATGATATCCTGGATAACAGCTCCACTACGACTAGTAACAACTCCAATTTTTTTACAAACTGAGGTATTGCCTGTTTAAAACGATCTTGAAAGAGACCTTCTTCTGAAAGTTTCTTTTTTAGTTGTTCGAACTGAATCGCAAGAGCCCCTACACCATCAGGCTCAGCTTTTTCAATGATGATAGAGTAGCTCCCACTTGGTTCATAGACTTGGACACGACCGATAACATTGATCTTCATGCCTTCTTCCAAATCAAAACCTAGTTTCTGATAAATACCTGACCAAATAGTCGCTTGGATAACCGCACGATCATCTTTTAGAGAAAAGTATTGGTGAGTTGGACGCTTTCGAAAGTTAGAAACCTGACCAGTTAAATAGACCCTCTCCAAGTATGGGTCTTTATCGAATTTCATTTTCAGATATTTAGTCAAAGTTGTTACCGATAAATACTTTTCCATCTCAACCTCCTTCTTTCTCTAGTTTTTCCTGGCTATTATTATACCAAAAATATGCTTAAAAATCTCTATTTCCACTTGGAATGGCAAAAATACAGCTTGTTTGTACAAAAGTTTTGCCACTTTTATGCCCCCTAAACAAAGAAAAAGCCCTTCGGACAAAATCCGAGGGGCTTAAAACGTTGTTAAATCAACGATTATTTTTTCAAGTTGTAGAATGATTTCAATCCACGGTATTCAGCTACTTCACCAAGTTGATCCTCGATGCGAAGCAATTGGTTGTATTTAGCGATACGGTCTGTACGTGAAAGTGAACCAGTCTTGATTTGTCCTGCGTTTGTTGCAACTGCGATGTCAGCGATTGTTGAATCTTCAGTTTCACCTGAACGGTGTGATACAACGGCAGTGTAACCAGCTTCTTTCGCCATTTCGATAGCGTCGAATGTTTCAGTAAGAGTACCGATTTGGTTAACTTTGATAAGGATTGAGTTAGCAGCTCCTTCAGCAATACCTTTTTCAAGGTAAGAAGTGTTTGTTACGAAGAAGTCGTCACCAACCAATTGAACTTTACCACCAAGACGTTCAGTAAGAGCTTTCCATCCGTCCCAGTCGTTTTCGTCCATACCATCTTCGATAGTGATGATTGGGTATTTGTTTACCAATTCTTCAAGGTAATCGATTTGTTCTGCAGCAGTACGTACAGCAGCTCCTTCACCTTCGAATTTAGTGTAGTCGTATACTTGACGTTCTTTATCGTAGAATTCTGATGAAGCACAGTCAAATCCGATAAATACATCTTTACCTGGAACATATCCAGCAGCTTCAATAGCAGCAAGGATTGTTTCAACACCATCTTCAGTTCCTTCGAAACGAGGAGCGAATCCACCTTCGTCACCTACGGCAGTTTCCAAACCACGTGATTTAAGGATTTTCTTAAGTGCGTGGAAGATTTCAGCACCCCAACGAAGAGCTTCTTTGAATGTAGGTGCACCAGCAGGTACAATCATGAATTCTTGGAAAGCGATTGGAGCATCTGAGTGAGATCCACCATTGATGATGTTCATCATTGGAGTTGGAAGAACTTTAGTGTTGAATCCACCAAGGTAGCTGTAAAGTGGGATTTCAAGGTAGTCAGCAGCAGCGCGAGCTACAGCGATAGACACACCAAGGATTGCGTTTGCACCCAATTTACCTTTGTTAGGAGTACCGTCAAGTGCGATCATAGCACGGTCGATAGCTTGTTGGTCACGTACATCGTAGCCGATAATTGCTTCAGCGATGATGTTATTTACGTTGTCAACAGCTTTTTGTGTACCAAGACCACCGTAACGAGATTTGTCACCGTCGCGAAGTTCAACTGCTTCGTGTTCACCAGTAGAAGCTCCTGATGGAACCATACCACGTCCGAAAGCACCTGATTCAGTGTAAACTTCTACTTCAAGTGTTGGGTTACCGCGTGAGTCTAGGACTTCGCGAGCGTAAACATCAGTAATAATTGACATTTTTTACTCTCCTTTGAGTTAAATTATTTTACACCTCTATGATACATCAAAAAGATACCTTTTTCAAGAAAAAACGTTATCTTTGTGCAAATTTTCCTTAAGTTTATAAAGTAATCGCTTTCTTTTCCGCCTTATCTAGAGACTTTTATGATATACTATATTTATGACTGATGTATCAAAACAAATATTAGAAAAAGCCAATGGTGGACTTAAGTTAAATCCAGACGAACAAAGACGTTTTCTTGGTACCTTTGAAGAACGTGTCCTTGGCTATGCTGATCTTGAAACAGCTGATGATGATAATTTTCAAAAAGGATTTTTAACAATTTTAGAAACCCTTAAAAAGGAGACTGAACTTTTATTTGTCAAAATTTCTCCTCAGGTTGAATTCGACAAACAAGTCTTTTATCTAAAACATGCCAAAGATGACAATTGCCAAGCAACTATCGTTTCTGAAGATCATAACTCTTCTCCTTTTGGCATGGTCATACACAGTGATAGTCCTGTTCAAACCCAAGAAAAAGACCTTAGAAAGGCCTTTTCAGACTTATGGCAAGAGAAAGAGACGAAAGCTCCTACTTCTCTTTGGAAAAAATGGTTTGGTTAACTCTATCTCAAAGACATGATCCGAGCAATACTTGCAGCTGTATTTTCTAAATAAACAGCTGCTTTTTTTAAACTATCTGCTAACGGTTCGCTTTTTTCAAGTATGGAAAAAGCTGCGACGATATTCTCAAATGGTAAAGGTGGTAAATCCTCTGATAAACTACCACAAATAGCAAGAACTGGAACACCCCTAGGTGTTCTTTTTGCTACTCCAATTGGCGCCTTTCCAGCTAGACTTTGCGAGTCCAGTCTACCTTCGCCAACAATCACTAGGTCAGCATTTACAACTTTTTGATCGAAGTTTATCAAATCCAAACAAGTTTGAATACCAGATACAATCTCTGCTCCAGCGAAGGCACACAAGCCAGCTGCAATACCACCACCAGCTCCTACCCCATCTAATTTTAATATTTCAGGTGCAACCTTACTATAGAAGTTTTTAATAGCAGCATCAACTTTTTGAAATTTAGATGGATCCAATCCCTTTTGTTTCCCAAATGTGAAGGTAGCACCATGAGGTCCACATAGGGGATTGGTTACATCTGCTAAAATTTTGATCTGGATATCATCAGGAATGTGACGAACACGACTATCCAAAATCTCACTGATTTCAAACAAGGATTGGCCACAAGCTTTAAGGTCAATTCCGTTTTTGTCATAAAACTGGTAACCAAGTCCTGAAGCAATGCCAATTCCGCCATCGTTACTAGCCGTACCACCTACACCAACGTAAATATCTTTGATTCCTTGTTCTATCAAATGGAGAATAAGTTGACCAATTCCCTTTGTTTGAATCTCTAGAGGATTACGTTTTTCAAAAGGGATTTTAGCAAGACCCACTAAATTTGCAACTTCAAATAGAGCTAATTCTCTTTTTTGAAAGTAAGACATCAAAACCTCATCACCAAAAGGTCCAGTTACCTGGACTGTTTTTTCTTCCAAACCTAGAGAACTTTTAATGGCGTCTACTGTTCCTTCACCCCCATCACCAACAGGTAAAAGTAAACACTCCACGTTAGGTATGGCTCTTTCGAATCCTCTTTTTATAGCTTCTGCTACTTGGTTTGCAGGAAGACTCTCTTTGAAAGAGTCTGGCGCGATAACAATTTTCATTTTGATTCCTCTTTCTATCTAAAGGAAGTCTATCATTTCCAAAACTTTCCCAAAATCTCTCTCATCTACCTGAAGATTTATTTCCTTTTTCACAATATCCTTGGCACAAAAGGCTATTCCAAGTCCTGCACTTTTAAGCATTTTTAAGTCATTAGCTCCATCACCGATAGCTATCGTTCTCTCGAAAGGTACTTGTAATTCTTTAGCCCACCTTATAAGCCTTTCTTCTTTAACTTCTCTGCTAATAATAGGGCCAATTAGATTTCCAGTTAAATGATCATCTTTGATTTCTAGTTGATTAGCAGCAAATAATGAAATCCCTAAATCTTTTGCTAATCTTTCTACAATAGTGGTAAATCCACCTGATACTAAACCTACTTCTATCTGATTTACTTGAAGAACTTTAATAAGCTTGGCAGCGTTTTTACTAAGGTGAAGTTCATGATAAATCTTATCAAAAACATTGATAGAGAGATTCTTAAGAAGAGAAACACGTCTTTTTAAACTTGCTTCGAAGTCTAATTCTCCTCTCATAGCTTGAGCTGTTAGCAGGGCTACTTCCTTATCACAATCTGCCTCTTTCCCCAATAAATCAATGACCTCTTCTTCTATCAAGGTCCCATCAACATCTAGGACACAGAGTCCTCTAGCTTTATTCATCTATCTCCTTTACTTTCATCATCTCAAAAAATCGTATGAAAACTTCATACGATTTTAACTATTTAGTTTGCTAAACTGTGATACAAATCAAGGTAAGACTGACAAGCTGTATCCCAAGAGAAGTCACATTCCATAGCTTGAACTTGAAGTTTTTTCCACACATCTGGATGATTATAGTAAACATCCAAGGCAGTCTGGAGAGCCCAGTTAAGCCAATATGGTGTCAAATTATCAAAACTAAATCCAGTACCAGTTCCTTCAATTGGGTTAAACGGTTGAACAGTATCTCTCAATCCCCCTACCTCATGAACAAGAGGCAAAGTTCCATAGCGCATTGCCATCATTTGTGAAAGTCCACAAGGTTCAAAACGACTAGGCATAAGGAAAATATCACTCGCTGCATAAATCTCTTGTGCCAGTTTCACATCAAAGGTTATATTAGCAGATAATTTATCTGGGAATACTTGACCAAACCAGGAGAAAGCTTGTTCAAAGCCAGGATCACCTGTACCCAAGAGAACGATTTGGACATCTTCTTGAAGCATGCGATGCAAGCCTTCAACTACGACATCAAAACCTTTCTGTCTTGTCAAACGCGACACAATACCAATCATAGGAACATCTGGACGAACTGGAAGACCAACTTTTTCTTGAAGCTTGGCTTTGTTCTGAGCTTTTCCTGACAGGTCTGACTTATCAAAATGGTAATCCAATAATGGATCTGTTTCTGGATTATAAATGTCAGTATCTATGCCATTTACGATACCAGAAAGCTTACCAGATTCCATACGGAGTATCTGATCTAAACCACAACCGAATTCAGTAGTCATAATCTCATAAGCATAGCTTGGTGATACAGTCGAAACACGATCTGCATAGAGGATACCCGCCTTCATCCAGTTCAGGCAATCATTCCAACGAACTGTACCATCAGCATAACGCTCGAAACCAACTCGGAATAAATCCCAAAGCATACCTTCAGAGAACTGACCTTGGAACTCCAAATTATGGATCGTTAGGATAGTCTTAATATTCTGGTAAGCTTGAATCCATCTATATTTTTCCTTCAACAAGAAAGGAATCATAGCTGTATGGTAATCATGCGCATGGAGGACATCAGGGATAAATCCAATACGCTCCATAGCTTCTAGGGCTGCAAGTTGGAAGAAGGCAAAGCGTTCACCGTCATCGAAATCACCATACACGTGACCACGGAAGAAATAATACTGGTTGTCAATAAAGTAGAAGGTAACATCGTTTAAAACAGTCTTCTTAATGCCACAAAATTGTCTACGCCAACCAACGTATACTTCAAATTGAAGAACATCCTCAATTTGATCACCGAACTTGGCTTCTACCATGTCGTAGTAGGGTAAGATAACAGCAACTTCTTGACCTGCTTTTACTAATGATTTTGGAAGAGCCCCGATAACATCTCCCAAGCCACCTGTTTTAGAGAAAGGGGCTCCTTCGGCTGCTACAAATAAAATTTTCATGAAAGAATGTCCTCTGTTACTTTTTCGCCCTTCTTAACAACTACTGGATGCTCAGCAGTACCTCGAATAACAACACCTTCAGCAACCTCAACACCCTTATCTAAGATAGCATATTCAACTTTAGCACCCTTACCAATAACAGCACGTGTAAAGAGGAGACTATCTTTGACCAAGCTATCTTCATATACTCGGACGTTACGAGAAAGTACAGAGTTAACTACTTCACCCTCTATAATACTACCAGAAGCAAATTGAGATTTGCTTACTTTAGAGCTTGGAGCATAGTAAGTTGGCTCTTCGTTTTTCACCTTAGTATAAATCTTTTGGTTTGGAGTGAACAAAGAGTAGAATTTATGCTGATCAAGCATATCAATATTGGCTTGGTAGTAGGTTTCTACAGAATGAATATTTGCCAAATAGCCAGTATACTCGTAGGCAAAAGCACCTTCTTTAGCCGCCAAATCACGAAGAACATAGCGAAGTTTTTCAGGATGTTCTTTCTGAGCTTCTTCTTCAAGATGTTCAATCAACCATGGGGTATCAACGACAAAGATATCGGTAGACATATTGTAAAGATTTTGGTCTGATTTTTTGTCAAAGAGCTTGTGAGAAAGCACATGGTCAGTTTCATCGATATCAAGGATTGCATTTACTTCTGAAATATCCTTCTTAGGTAGTTTCTTGTAAACAACTGTGATAGGAGATTTTGTAGTATTATGCAAATGGAAAACCTGAGCAAGATCAATATTTACCAAAACGTCACAGTTCAAGGAAACAGTTTGGTCTGAACCCGAACGTTTTAAATAAGTCAAGAGTTGTTGATAATACTCTTTACCGACTGTGCTGCTTTCTACACGTGTATTGTAAATACCTAAATAGTAGTGACTAAGTAGTGTATTCAAGCCCCACTCACGACCTGAACGAATGTGGTCGAAAACTGAGCTGATATTATCTTGTTGGAAGATTCCAAAGACACTACGAACACCAGCATTTGCTAAACTTGAGAGTGGGAAGTCAATCAAGCGATACTTTCCTCCGAATGGCAAACTCGCCACAGGACGATTGCTCGTCAAGGTTGACATATCATGAAAACCAACAGTGTTTCCTAAAATCGCTGAATATTTATCAATCTTCATCTGTTGCTACCCCCACTACTTCGTTATATCCGACTACTTCTACTTCTTCAGTTCCATCAATTTCTACACCATCAACAATGATAGCCCCCTCACCAATAATGGCACGTTTAATCTTAGCACCTTTTCCGACTACTGCTCCACTCATGATGATAGAATCAACAACTTCTGCTCCTTCACGAACTTGTGCTGCTGTAGATAAAATAGAGTGCTTCACAGTACCATCCACATAACATCCATCTACTACAAGAGAATCTTCTACATGAGCATGTTCTCCAATAAAGTTTGGTGGAGAGATCAGGTTACGAGAATAGATTTTCCATTGACGATTACGGCTATCTAGAGCGTTTTCTGGAGAAATATATTCCATATTTGCTTCCCAAAGCGATTCGATAGTGCCGACATCCTTCCAGTATCCGCTGAATTCATAGGCATAAACACTTTCTCCAGACTCTAAGTAGTTAGGAATAACATTCTTACCAAAGTCTGACATGTCAATATTATTCTTTTCAGCTGCAACGAGCATATTGCGCAGACGTTTCCAATCGAAAATATAAATACCCATTGATGCCTTGGTTGATTTTGGTTGGGCAGGTTTTTCTTCAAATTCAACGATACGATTATTGGCATCTGTATTCATGATACCAAAACGGCTAGCTTCTTTTAACGGTACATCCAAGACAGCTACAGTCAAGCTGGCATTGTTATCCTTGTGTGATTGGAGCATATCATCATAGTCCATTTTGTAGATATGGTCTCCTGAAAGAATCAAAACATACTCAGGATTGATGCTATCGATATAGTCGATGTTTTGGTAAATCGCGTGACTCGTACCTTCGAACCAACGATTTCCTTCACTTGCAGAGTAAGGTTGAAGGATAGAAACACCTGAATCAATTACATCTAGACCCCAGCTCGAACCGTTCCCGATGTGATTGTTAAGAGCAAGAGGTTGATACTGTGTGATAACCCCAACATTGTGGATACCAGAATTGGCACAGTTTGAAAGAGCAAAGTCAATGATACGGTAGCGCCCACCAAATTGCACGGCAGGTTTTGCAATGCTTTGAGTAAGTTTACCGAGACGAGTCCCTTGCCCACCGGCAAGGATTAAAGCTAGCATTTCATTCTTCATTTTCTACTCCTTTTTGAGATTTATTTGATTCTTTTTTTGTAGGTTTCAAGCGACGTTTGATTTTCCAAATACTTGCCCCCATAGCTGGCAAAGTAAAGGTCAATGTCTGCTCATAATCCTTCCATAACCCTTCTTGAGTTTGAACAGTTTGGTTGTGTTCTTTCCAAACTCCACCCCATTGTTCTAACTCTGTATTCCAAATTTCTTCGTAAACACCTGCAACTGGTAGTCCAATTGTAAAATCAGGACGTTCAACTGGTGCCATGTTGAAGACACAGACTAGCATCTCGCCTTTCTTACCCTTACGAATAAAGGATAGAACACTCTGATCTCTATTATCAGCATCGATGATTTCAATTCCATCATAACTTGTATCAATTTCCCAAAGACAACGATGGTCTTTGTAAAGTTGATTCAGTTGAGATGTGAAGTATTTCATCTTAGCATTCATTGAATCTTCAAGGTTTGACCACTCTAATTGCTCTTCTGATTTCCACTCTAAGAATTGACCGAATTCGCTACCCATAAAGAGCAATTTCTTACCAGGGTGACAAATTTGATAAGTATAAAGGTTTCTCAGACCAGCAAATTGATTGTAACGGTCTCCCCACATCTTATGCATCATACTCTTCTTACCATGAACCACCTCATCATGTGAGAATGGTAGAAGATAATTTTCATTAAAGACATACATAAAACTGAAGGTTACAAGGTTAAAATCATACTTGCGGTAAATCGGATCTTCTTCGTAGAAACGTAAGATGTCATTCATCCAGCCCATATTCCACTTGTAGTCAAATCCAAGACCACCAATCTCTTTTGGACCTGTAATTTTAGTAGCTGAGGAGCTCTCCTCTGCAATCATCATGACATCAGGGTGAGCTAGCTTAATAACAGTATTTAAACGCTGAAGGAAATAGTATCCTTCATAGTTAAGATTTCCACCATCTTTATTTGGTGTCCAAGGTGCATTATCATAATCAAGATAAAGGATGTTACTTACGGCATCGACACGGATACCATCTAAATGATAGAAATCAATCCAGAACTTAATGCTTGAAATCAAGAAAGACTGAACTTCATTTTTACCTAAATCAAAGTTTAGTGCTCCCCAACCATAGTTATGAGCTTTGTTATGGTCTTGATATTCAAAAGTTGGTGTTCCGTCATAATAAGCTAGAGCATCATCATTGATTGTAAAATGACCTGGAACCCAGTCCACGATAACGCCGATATTGTTTAAATGACATTCTTCAACAAAGTCTTGAAACTCTTCTGGTCTTCCGTAAGAATGTTCTAAACCGAAGTATCCCATCAGTTGATAGCCCCAGCTCAAACCAAGCGGATGCGCCATCAAAGGCATAAACTCAATATGAGTGTAGTTCATCTCAACTAAGTAAGGAATCAACTCTTCTTTTAATTGAGCAAAACTGTATGGAGTTCCGTCTGGATTTCTCTTCCAAGAGCCTGCATGAGCCTCATAGATATTAACCGGTCTTTCAAAGAATCCCAAACGTTTTCTACGAGCTAACCAAAGTCCATCCTTCCATTTCTTTTCTGGAATTTCTGTTAACACAGCCCCTGTGCCTGGACGTGCCTCATACCGAACAGCTAAAGGATCAATCTTCATAAGCTGATGACCGTTAGCCCGTGTGATATGATATTTATAAATCTGACCTTCTTGGGCTAAAGTTGTAAAAACTTCCCAAACTCCAGATTCATTTCGAACCATAGGGATTTGATTTTCAACCCAATTAGTGAAATCACCGACTAGATGAACAGCTTGCGCATTTGGAGCCCAAACACGGAATGTGTAACCATATTCTCCGTCTTTCTCCTCACGATGAGCGCCCAAATAGTGTTGAAGATGGAAATTTTCGCCTGTAGTAAAAGTTCTTAAAGCTTCTAATGTATCCATAAATCCCCCTTTATATTGTAAGCGTTTTCTATATTTCTATTATACTATCTTTTAAGAGAAGTTTCAAGTGAATTACTATATTTTAAAAAATTATTTTGAAAATCTGAAAATAATTTTCTGATGTGTCCCAGGAAAATCGTTTTAATTTTCTGATTTATCTTCGATTCTTTTCATTTTCTTACATTTTTATATAATAGTAACAAAACATTCGGGTTTAAGCAATTTTTAGCCTGATAATTTAAAAAATATATTCAAAATCCAAAAATATAGAGTTATGATATTCAACTTAAATAGAAATTATTCAGAAAGCAAGGATTTTTCCCTAAAAAATAGAGCAGATCTTCCAATCTGCTCTGTCTTTATTTACTATTCTTTACGATTTATCTGCATTTCCCTGAAAAATAAATTTCTCTGGATATTTTTTGATAAAACTTAGTTCATTCTCATTTCCATCATAATCATAAACAAAATCATCTGCTTCATCCAACTTCTGATAAAAAGCATCACCATACTCTTCTTCCATCTGTGCTAGCATCTCCGATCTCTCATCTCTGACAAAGGAGATAGCTCCACCAAAGTATGCAAGAAGATTTTTGAAATTAGCAGCATACTCCGTCATTCCAAATAGTTCCAACCCCTTTAAAGTATCTTCCCAGACAATCCCTGTCGAATTATCGAAAAATTGATAGTGACCTCCATTGTTTACTTCGATAAAATACCAGATAATCGCCAGAAGGTATCTTTGTTCTAAAGTAAAGATTTTTGCAGAATCGAGATAGTCTTCATAGGTGTTATAGATGTTAACAGTTTCGTATACTGGTTTAATAATATCCCATGAGTCTTTTGCCTTTTTAACGTCTTCTACCGTAATATTCTTGTATAATTTCTTATTCTGCGCAATTGTCATTTCTTGATTAGTTTCATTAACATCTTCAAAATAGTATTTTTCTAGCAAGGGATAATCTGCTGGCTTAGCTTCAAGTACTTCCTTTAGAGAACCTACTTTAACCAACTCAATACACCATTCAATGACTGGATTTGTTGAGGAATCAGCATTTTTGATAGCATTTTCTAATAAAGCTAGAGCCTGATTAGCTTCAGTTTCAAAGTCATTCTTCGGGTCACTAGATAAACGCCAATGGGTAAAACCATTTCTATAATACCAAATAGCATCCCTATCTTCTTCAGAGACTATCTCTAAAACTGTTTTTGCCTCTTCAAATTGACTCCAATTATTACAAACTTTGGCTAGTTCACTAAGTACTTGACCACTTAAATTTTCTAAACCAAGCTCTGAGATGATTTCCTTTATCTTTTCGAATTGGTAGGTATGCTTAATGTCTTTGAGACACTGAAGTTTCTCCTCTTCATTTAAGGTGATGAATTTTTCCAGAGTAATTGTATTGATATCCATAAGTATCTCCCACTAAAAGTAATGAACTTTTCTAATTTTAATTCAATTAATAATGAAACTTCTGCTTTTTTCTATCTGTCCAGTACTTGAAAATGAACTACTTTTTCTGAAAATTTTAGTTTCGACTTCAAAGAAGACTTTCTAGAAGTATAGGCCGGGATCAAAAATCCCGACCTCGTATTTTTAGTAGAAATGAGCCTTTGAAACATTTTTGTTCATTCATTGGACTCTACAAAATAGCTTTGCCCTACATTTCATTGACTCCGTCTTCGATCTAAGACTTAGGATAAAACATTCATAACTGCAACACTCACATTATCAAGAGTGTTTTCTTGGTTTGAACGACTATTTGTTACCAACATTTCTAGATTTCCAGCATTTTCATAATAGAAAGATGCACCTTTGGCATTAAATACAACCAAGAAATGTTCTTTAGTTCCCTGAATCTCATAGACAATCCAACCACTATTTTCAATAGCTGTGTGAACAAAGACGTGACGGTATACTTCCTCGTATGTAGGGTATGAAAAGGCACTAGTCTTTGTTTTAAGACCTATAATCTGACGAATAAATTCTATGCTTTCTTGACGCTCATTGATTAAGTCCCAGTCCACCTGGTTAACAGCGTCTGGAGCATTGTAACTGTTCATTGCTCGCTCACGATCTGCGTGAGTCAACTCTCCATTTTCGCCTGTAGCTACGAGTTTAGTACGGCCAAACTCTTGCCCCAGTTCCATGAAGGCCATCCCTTGCATGAGGAGGTTCATAGCCGTTGCTGTTTCTACTTTCTTCATGATATGTTTTTCGCTCTCCGATGGATGAAGGGTTCTAAACAAATCATGCAAATTGTAGTTATCATGGGCTTCTACATAGTTGACAACCTGGTTAGGGCTTAGATAAGAGCCCAGTTCTCGACTACCAAGGATAGCTTTGGCAACAATTGGTTCAGTGGCAGCACCACTTACGAAGCCTGATTTGATATCACCATAAACTTCAGCACCCTTAACCGCATTACGTTGATCATCATTGAAAAATCCAATATTAGGTAACTGATAGGCATTGTCTTTCTTAGCCTTATCGTAAGGTGCTAGACCAGTACCCATATCCCAACCTTCTCCATAAAGGATGATTTTAGGATCGACTTCATCCATAGCCCAACGGATCATCTGCATGGTTTTGATGTCATGGATTCCCATCAAGTCAAAGCGGAAACCATCGATATTATACTCATTCACCCAATAAAGAAGTGAATCAATCATGTACTTACGGAACATTTCATGTTCACTAGCAGTCTCGTTTCCTACACCAGTACCATTTTGATAGCTTCCATCACGGTTCATTCGGTAATAATAGTCTGGAACTGTAGTTTGGAATGGGGCATCAACAATTGAAAACGTATGGTTGTAAACCACATCCATAATAACGCCAATTCCAGCATCATGATAAGCTTGGATCATCGTCTTCAAATCGCGGATGACTTGACCTGGGTCATTTGGATTCGTAGACATGCTGGTTTCTGGTGCGTTGTAGTTTTGTGGATCGTAACCCCAGTTGTAGGTCACATTACCATCTGCATCATACTCTTTGTGACGATCAGCAATTGGTTGCAGTTGAACATAGTTAACACCAAGTTCTTTGATGTAGTCAAATGCAGTAGACTGACCGAAGTGATTAACTGTTCCAGTTTGGGCAGCTCCCAAGAAAGTGCCTCTTAATTCTGGAGCAACACCAGAAGTTTCAGACTTGGTCAAGTCACGAATGTGCATTTCGTAAACAACCGCTTGACAAGGATTTTCCAATCGCCAAGTTGCTTCCGTTCCATTCTTAACTTCAAAACCTTCAACTTGACGTTCTTTTTCTGAAAGAATCGCTGAACGTTTGCCATCTGGACTTGTAGCAATAGTATATGGATCACGTGTCAATGATTGATGATGTGGAAAATCAATCTGATATTGATAGGCACGACCTACAAGACTTTCAGGAACCGTCAAATCCCAAACTCCAATTGTATTATCTTTGTGACTATAAGAATAACTATTTCCACGTTTCATCTCATAGGTTTTTAGGATAGGAGCGTCATTGCTTGCTGATTCATAGACTACAACTTGTACAGTTGTTGCTGTTGGCGACCAAAGTTTAAAGCTTGTTTCTTCTTCGGAAACCTGGCATCCCAACTCTCCTTGGTAACCCCAGTGGTGATCAAAACTAGCACTGTTAATCGCTTTATCAAAAGCAAATGGATTTTGATCTTTATAGTGTGGACTTGCAATGGCTGGATTTTCAGAATAATAAACGGTGTCATCTCCATCCAAAATCCAAACTTCCGTTAGAAGTGGATAATAATTAAATCGGATAGGGTATTCTTTGGTAACTCCATCTTTTTCAACTGTAAAAACTATTTGTGAAAGAGGACTTTCACTCGATTGAGTATATGAAAACTTCTCTCCAAAGTATTCTTCCTCTTTAACAAATTCTACTGAATCAGCTGACTCCTTACTAAAGTTGCAACTCTGATATGCTCCATCCTTACGATGATAATGAATAAGTACAGGATAATTGTACATAGTTCTCCCTAATTTCTAATTGTTAAATTTTAAAAAATAATTTCTTGTTAAAATTTTCGAGTTGGACCAAGAAATCTAAGATAGTCATTCTTTAGTGTGTAATGATTATAAACTCTCCAACCAAGCTTCATCTCGAATCTCAATTCCAAGTTCTTGTGCTTTTTGGAGTTTGCTACCTGCATCTGCTCCTGCTACCACAAGGTCAGTCTTCTTCGATACACTACCCGTTACCTTGGCTCCAAGATTTTCGAGTTTACTTTTAGCTTCCGAGCGAGTAAGACGTTCAAGTTTTCCTGTCAATACGACTGTTAGACCTGATAAGGCTGCATCGGCTGCAACGACCTGTCCTTTATAGTCTAGATTAACATCTAATTCTTTCAATTCTCTTAAAAGTATTTTAGCGCCCTCAGTCTCAAAATAAGATTGGATACTTTGAGCAATGACACTTCCCAAACTCTCAATGCCTGCAACTTCTTCAGGACTTGCTTGAGCCAGTGTTTCGATTGAGTGGAAATGTTGTAAGAGTAACTGACTTGCCTTGCTTCCAACATGACGAATGCCTAAACCAAACAAGAGTTTTTCAGCAGAATTTTCTTTAGAAGCTTGAATAGCCTGATAAAGTTTTTGAGCTGATTTCTCCTTGATACCATCTAACAAAAGGAAATCTTCCACAGTTAATCGATAAATATCCGCAACATCTTTAACTAAATTGGCGGCAAATAATTTTTCTACAATTGATGGACCAAGGCCAGAGATATTCATGGTATCGCGGGATGCGAAGTGAATTAAACCTTCCTTAATCTGAGCTGGACAACGTGGGTTTATACAACGAAGAGCCACCTCATCTTCAAAGTGTAACAGCTTGCTCTCACAACTTGGACAGTTTGTTGGAATCTCTAATTTCTCCTCAGACACACGCTTAGATTCCACTACTCGTAGAACAGCTGGAATGATGTCTCCCGCCTTGTAGACAATGACTGTATCATCCTTGCAGATATCCTTTTCAGCGATATAGTCAACATTATGAAGCGTTGCACGACTAACTGTTGTACCTGCCAATTGAACTGGAGTAAGGTTAGCAGTCGGAGTTACAACACCAGTTCGTCCTACTGTCCAGTCAACAGAAAGCAGTTTTGCTTCTTTTTCTTCTGCAGGGAACTTATAAGCAACTGCCCACTTAGGCGCTTTAACTGTAAAACCAAGTTGCTCTTGACCAACTAGGTCATTGACCTTAATCACGACACCGTCGATATCATATGGCAATTGGTCTCTTTCTTGACCTACTTCTTGGATAAAATCCCAAACTTCATCCATATTGTAAGCTAATAGGCGTCTATGATTAACCACAAAACCTAACTGTTCTAAATGTTCCAAAACCTTCTCTTGACTATCCCGAGTTGAAGGACTAGCTTCCTGATAAAGGAAGGTTGCAAGATTACGTTTGGCTACTACTGCTGTATCTAACTGACGAAGGGTTCCTGCAGCAGCATTTCTTGGGTTGGCAAATTCTGGCTCGCCGTTTTCTTGACGAGCAAGATTGACTTGATTGAAAGAAGCTCTTGGCATATAACATTCACCACGAACAGTGATATCTAATTTTTCTGGTAAAGATAAAGGAATATCTTTCACACGTTTAAGATTTTCCGTGATGTTTTCACCAATTGAACCATCACCACGAGTCGCACCAGCAACAAAAATTCCCTGCTCATAAGTCAAGGAAATCGATAGTCCATCAATCTTCAACTCACAAATATAAGTGACATCATCCAATTCTTTACGAACACGCGCATCAAAGGCATCCAATTCTTCACGAGAAAAAGCATCCTGCAAACTATAGAGAGGATACTGATGACTATATTTTTCAAATCCATCAAGAATCTTACCTCCGACTCGATGGGTCGGACTTTCTGGTAAAACTTGATCAGGGTGAGCTTTTTCTAACTCTACCAGTTCACGATAAAGACGGTCATACTCACTATCAGATACAGATGGATTGTCACTTGTATAATACTCTGTCGCATAGCGATTGAGCAACTCAACGAGCTCTTTCATTCTTTCATTCATAAAACCATTTTACCATAAAAAGGGCCATAGAAACAATACTCAAGCTCTAAAAACGAAAATGAGAAGGGCTTTTCTACCCCTTCTCACTAATTTTATTTTTACGGTTCAAAATAGCGTTCAAGATAATAGCTACTGTACTTGCAATAACGATACCATTTGAGAAGAACATTTGTAATTCAGTCGGTAAAGTATTGAAGAGATTGCTTCCGTTTAATCCCACCCCAGCAGAAATAGACACTGCTGCAATGAGGAAATTGTGTTCATTGTGCTCAAAGTCTACACGAGCCAAGATTTGCATCCCTTGGAGCGAAACAAAACCAAACATGACGAGCATAGCTCCACCAAGTACAGGACTAGGAATAATCTGTGCCAAGGCACCAAACTTAGGCAAGAGACCGAGCAAGATGAGGAATCCTGCTGCGTAGTAGATTGGTAGACGTGTACGAATACCTGAAAGTTTCACCAAACCTACGTTTTGTGAAAACCCTGTATAAGGGAAGGTATTGAAAAGTCCACCAAGTAAAACAGCGAGACCTTCAGCACGATAACCATTACGAAGACGAGTGCTATCAATTGGATCTTTAGTAATATCAGAAAGAGCAAGATATACACCAGTTGATTCTACCATTGATACAGTAGCGATGATACACATCATGACAATAGATGAAATCTCAAATTGTGGAGCACCGAAGTAGAATGGAGTTGGGATATGAACAAGTGGTGCTTCTGCTACTGGAGAAAAATCAACCAAGCCCATAGTCGCTGCAATAATGGTACCTGCAATCAAACCAATCAAAATCGAAATAGATTTGATAAATCCTTTTGTAAAAATATTAACCAAAAGAATAATGAGAACTGTAATCATTGCCAAGGCTAAACTTTGACCAGTTGGTTTTTCTACGTTATTTCCCATATTTCCAATAGCAACTGGAATCAAGGTCAATCCGATAGTTGTGATAACAGAACCAGTTACGATAGCAGGGAAAAGATTGGCAACCTTAGAAAAGACACCTGAAATCAAGATGACATAAATCCCTGATGCAATCAAGGCTCCAAACATAGCACCACTACCATGACTCTGACCAATCATGATAAGAGGAGCAACAGACTGGAAGGCAACCCCAAGAACGATTGGCAATCCAACACCGAAGTGTTTATTGAGTTGCAATTGTAAGAGAGTTGCAACCCCACACATAAAGATATCTGTTGAGATAAGGTAGGTCAATTGTTGGGGCGAGTAACCTAGGGCACCTGCAATCATAATTGGTACTAGGATTGAACCTGAGTACATAGCTAGCAAGTGTTGCAAACCAAGAACGGCTGCCTGTGAGTGTTTTTCCTGTTGTTTCATTAGATGTCTGCCTCCTTGAAGATAACTTTTCCGTTTTCAAAACGCTCTAATCGCGCGAGTGATACTACCTGATGACCTGATTTTTCTAACAGTTCACGGCCATCTTGGAAGGATTTTTCAATCACAATTCCGATAGCTTCAACTGTAGCACCAGCTTGCTCGATAATCTGAATCAGCCCTTTAGCTGCTTGGCCATTTGCCAAGAAATCATCGATAATCAATACTTTATCTTGAGGAGATAAGAACTTTCCTGCAATGGATACGGTACTTGTTACTTGTTTCGTGAAAGAATAAACCTCAGCCGTTAAAATTCCTTCATTCATGGTAATGTTTTTTGCCTTTTTAGCAAAAATCATGGGTACTTCTAACTGTTCTGCAACATATAAGGCTGGGGCAATCCCAGATGCTTCAATGGTTACAACTTTTGTAATGCCAGCATTTTTAAAATGCTCTGCAAAAGTACGACCAATCTCGCGCATCAAGGAATAATCAACTTGGTGGGTCAAGAAGGAATCCACCTTAAGAATATTCTCACCTAGAATATTCCCATCTTTTAAAATACGTTCCTCTAGTAATTTCACATTAACCTCCGAAATAAAAAGGGACTTACAACGTAAGTCCCTTGGAAAGATTGAAACAGATAGCTCTGCTTCTTTTTATCTCTCTTCGACTTACTCATTGTTAGGTATTTACGGTACCTTGTAGAAACGCCACGCCTATTCATGGCATAAATAAGTAATGATATTTTTTAGTGAGCATCTCCATTCCAGATAGAGTTCTTCACGATCACATAATCTACATGTCTAAGATCAGCTACTTTACGACCTCCAGCATAAGAAATCGAACTTTGCAAATCTTGTTCCATCTCAGTTAGGGTATCTTGTAAATGTCCTTTGGCAGGAAGGAGAATCTTCTTACCTTCAACATTCTTATAAGCACCTTTTTGGTATTCTGAAGCTGAACCATAGTACTCTTTGAATTGTTTACCATCGACTTCAACTGTTTTACCAGGACTTTCGATATGACCTGCAAATAGTGAGCCAATCATAACCATACTTGCACCAAAGCGGATTGACTTGGCAATATCTCCGTGTGTACGGATACCACCATCAGCAATAATCGGTTTACGGGCAGCCTTAGCACACCAGCGAAGAGCCGCTAACTGCCAACCACCAGTACCAAAACCAGTTTTGACCTTAGTAATACATACCTTACCTGGACCGATTCCGACCTTAGTTGCATCTGCACCAGCATTTTCAAGTTCACGAACGGCTTCTGGTGTTCCAACGTTACCAGCGATGACAAAGGTATCTGGCAATTCTTTCTTGATGTGCTGAATCATTGAAATCACACTGTCTGAATGACCATGAGCGATATCAATAGTGATGTACTCTGGAGCATCATCCTTTAATTGACTTACAAAATCATACTCGTAATCTTTAACACCAACAGAGATAGAAGCAATCAAGCCCTTATCATGCATGCGTTTCACAAAAGGGATGCGTCCAGCTTCATCAAATCGATGCATGATATAGAAATAACCACCTTTTGCAAGTTGTTCAGCAACATCTTCATCTAGGATTGTTTGCATATTTGAAGGAACAACTGGTAATTTAAAGGTGTGCTTCCCAAGTGTCACTTGTGTATCGGCTTCAGCTCGGCTTTTAAGTACACACTTGTTAGGGATTAGCTGAATATCTTCATAGTCAAAGATCGGAAATTCGTTTAACATTTCGATGTCTCGTTTCTTTTATAATGACCTACCTATGCTTTCGCATCACTACGCCTTTTCCGACGTTTCCTCTAACGATTATAAACTAAGGTAAAGTTTTTGTCAATTATTTTGAAACCTAAAATTTATAACGTTCGGATTTTGGCTCTTTGTTCTATAAAAAAATAGAGAGATTATGAGCTCTCTATTTTTGTTTTATATTATTTTGAAAAATTTTTTCTGATATCACAAGCATTTCATAGAATTCGTTATAGGATGACGCCTTCTGAGGAATTTGGATAGACCACTTTTTAAGCAAAACCCCATAACCTACAACCTTTCCTATTTCACTACTTACTATCTGCTCTATACTAGGGAAAATCAAGCCAGCTTTCTCTGCTTGTAAGATATAAGCATAAGAAATCAATTGAAATAGATCATCACGATTGATTCCTTTTTCAGTCAATTCTAGTTTTTTATATTTAGCATCTAGTACAGTCTTTAATTCCCGATTATAAAAATCTGGATATACCTTTCGTTTCCCACCAGAAAATACAGAGACACCTCCTTTCTTTTCTTTATTGCGTGGATGTATGAAATCTTTTGGCAGCAAGGTATGAACATATTCTTCCCAAAGCCAAGCAACGTCAAAAAGAATGCCATGAATTTTTTGCTCTTTATATCCTAAACCATGCTTTTCTCTGTTTAATATCATCAGACAAAGCTCTTGCAACTTTCTGTATTCTCGAAAGTAGGCATGACGAAGTGGTTTAGTTTGATTTCGTTGAATAATCTTAGCACGATCAGCTAGTTTATAAGATGGGGTTACACGAATTATTTCTGTAATATTTTCGCGATTACTATGAATAATACCTCTTCCTAGAGATTTCTGATTTTTAATGTACTCAATCGTATGACGTATCAGTTGCATTATCGGATTGTCAAAAGCAAACTCTCTAGTTGTGTAGGCAATATTTCCCGTGAAAGGAAGATTTTTCTTGAGATGGTTTCTTACATCAATCACTCCCTTGATATGGCTATCATTATGAGAAAACCTCTGGTATTCCTTATAAAGTCCCTTTCGCATGGCACCTTCCAGATACTTTGGAAAGAGGTAAATTAAAAGTTGATAGAGTCTATCCTCATATGATAACCCTACATCCAAACTAGTGAGATTGATATTTAGAACTTTCTGCAATAGATAATGCAAAAAATAGTCATCACTTTTACTCGAAAAACGAGAAGAAATGGTTAATCTCTCCTGACCACACCCCAGAAATCCAATCACATTCCCTGTCTTAATTTTCTGATTAACTGTTTCCAAAATCTTCAGGTCCTTATCCAAATCAGGAGAATTTTTCAGGTCATTTGGAAATATAAAGATACTATCTTCTTGAGAGAGATTATCTATGGTTCTATCTAAAAGAGCTTGACTAATTTTAGGATATTCTGCGATAAACTCTTCTTTGCTTATGCTCTGTTGATTATCAGTTAACTGCATCGTCATCACCAATATCTTGTTGATTTGTCAGATCATATGCTTTTTTCAAAGTATTCAGTATTTCGTCCTCTTCATAAGAACCACGCAAGTAATCTTCCAAGAGCGGTTTCAAATAATCAGACCAGAGCAACTCATAGTCAAAGTTTACATCTTCTAACTTAAGAAAATAACTTGGTCCGATATGATAATGACTGTTTAATTCCTGAACTTTTTCAATTTTAGCATTCAAGTTTCTTAGACGCGCTTTAGCTTCTTCAGCCTTATCACCAAGAGCATCATCTAGCATGCCTAGTTGGCTTTCAGCAGTAACTTCAACAAAACGGAAACGACGCCGCATTGCAAAATCAAAGGTGTCTACCGAACGGTCAATATCGTTCATGGTTCCGATGATGTAAACATTTTCTGGGATATAAAACTTTTCATCATTTTCGTGTAGATTGGCATATTGAGTAGAAACACTCCCCTTCTGACCACGATAGCCAGGATCAACAGAGAAAAATAGTTCCCCAAAAATCTTAGAAATCTCACCACGATTGATCTCATCGATGATGAAGACGAATTTCTTATCAGTATCAATTTCTGTTGGGGAAACATAGTCTTTCAAACCAAATCTCTTTCTCAATGTTTCTAGGACAGTTCTTCCACCACTTTTGTAGTATTCTTGCTTATTATAATTTTTATCTTTATACAACTCGTAAACATATTTGCGAGGTATTGACCATCCTGGAACACCACTATCATAATTTACTGACAAATTTTGTCTACTATTAACAGATAAGTAAGATGTTTTTGTTATATATTCTTTTTCTTCAGTAACATTTATATATTCTAAGTAAGAATCCCAAGCCTCATCAAAATTATCTTGTCCTCCAACCAATTGGGCTTCTTTTGCTTTCTGACAAAAATCTTTAAAAATACCATCCTGGAGCTTAAACTCAATAGCTCCATCCCCATTTGATACCGGTCTTAACCCCTCCACAAAATCTGTATAGTCATAGGATGGATGAAACTGAACAAAGCCTATTTGATCTTCGTTACCATCTGTTAATTCTTTTGCAATTTCTTTAGCAAGATAAGTTTTTCCTGTACCAGGTGCACCACGGAGAATGAGGTTTTTGGATTGTAGTAGAGTTTGACTCAATGGATAATAAACCTTATATTCTAGAGACATTTTTTCTTCTTTCTTTTCTTTTTCGTCTAAAAATTGTGTTGAATATTCAAATAAGATACTTCCCAACAATGATGGTTCCAGCTCAGGATACTTTTGCAATACGAGTTGACAAATCTCATGATTCTGAAGATAAGGCCCCCCTTGATTTTTTTGAGGAAGTAGCTTGTTCCAGAATCTCTTCTGACTATTCATATTTACCCCTAAAAAAGAATGATTCTCAGAATAAATACAAAGTAATTTTGTCACCACCGCAGAACGACCAATAAATTCATTCGTAGACTTTTTCATATCAAAAATCGGATTATCAAATTTGAAATGAATACCTTCTTTAATAATTTCGTACAAATCTGTTTTAATTTAGTAAATCGATGATCCAACTCTGAAAGAGGAATGACTTTATTAGCTTGATCTTTATAACTCTTTGTTTTTCATTCCAATAAATACCAAATTTTGAAGAACCTCCGCCTCCAATTCCCATAAATAAGGATTTGTATTTTCCCCTCTCAAGACCGTAACAAAAAGAATTGCTTTGAGCTCCTTTCCCAATGACATATTCATCGATAGACATGGTTAAAATTCTATCAAGTGGCCACTCTTTAAGAAATTCTTCACGTAATTGTTCATTGTAAATACTATATTTAGATGCGTCTTCTCTTAATCTTATTTTATTTTCTTGGTACCAAGCATAAAAATCTTCCAAACTGACTTTTCTTTTCAGCATCAATCTTACTCCTTTTATAATAATGTTCGAATTAAAAACTATATATTTCATATATAGAATATCATATCCTATGGAAAATGAAAAGAATTTCTAAAGAAAAAGCCCAGTGTTAGGAGCTTCAACTGCTCTTAACACTAGACTATTTTGAATCTTAATAATACTCACCTTGACGATAGTCCCATGAGTTAAAGGTATCTGATAGATGCATCATGATTTTATCAATGTCAAGCCCTTTACGAATCACAATTGGAGCTGGTGAGATTGAGCGTACTCCACCTTGTTCTGGAATGAGTTTGCCGTCTTTATCGACCATAGACACCATCACACCTTGTTCGTAGCGTGTTTCAACTGTTTTGTCTGGCTGGATAGATGCAACATAGTCGTCAGCTTCGATAACAAGGTCCACTGCTCCTTCGATCCGTTGACCAATTCCTTCAACCTTACCACGATTTCCTTTCCCAGAAGGGTTTGCAGATGAAGCGTAGACCATTTTCCCTTCTTCCCAAAGTTTGGCTGCCAATTGTTCACCAGCTTTACCAAACTTGATAACGAAACAGCTCGTTCCACGTACGTCTGTCATGAGTTCTTCACGGCCATCACCGTATGCTTTCAATTTCTCAAAAGCTTCTGGTTTCCATGGAAGGATACAGCCAAGGAGAATGTCTTCATCCCAATGTTTTTGATAGAAGGCTTCAATTTCAGGATTTAGCTGCGCTAAAGCTCGAAGCTCATCCATGCTACCACATAGGACTACTCCTGGTTTATTACGATTACGTTCTTTGGCTTCAAACTTGCGTTCAAGACCTGCCTTATCGCTAGTCATGATAATGTAACCAACTTTTGTAGGGCAAACGATACAGCCGCCTTCGCCTTTTAAAATGTCATAGCCTTCTTGTGAAAGTGTTCCGTTCCATTGAATGTGTTTTGTCATAGTTCTATTTCCTTTTCTGAATTTATTCTAATCCTGCCAGTAGGCTGGGCGTTGTTTTTCATAAGAGGCAATCAAGTCTTCATACTGCAAAGTAATACCGATATCATCCAAACCATTTAAGAGCTTGTGTTTCCATTCGCTATCAATTTCGAAATTGAATTCTCCGACTGGTGAGATGATTTTCTGTTGTTCCAAGTCGACCGTCACTTGGTCAGTTGGTTGGAGCTGGGCAAGTTTTTCTCTAACTTCCCTTGGTTGAACAATTGGCAACATACCATTATTGAGCTCATTATTGTAATGAATATCTCCAAAAGATCCTGCAATTACGACCTTAAAACCATAGTCTGCTAGCGCCCAAGCTGCGTGCTCTCTAGAAGAACCAGCTCCAAAATTATCCCCTGTAATGAGGATAGTAGCTTTACGATATTCAGGTCTGTTAAAGACAAAGTCTGGATCCTCAGTATACTTATCATCCAAATAACGCCAAGCATACATGAGGAATTTGCCAAAGCCTTTCTTGTCAATCAACTTCAGAAACTGTTTGGGAAGAATTTGGTCGGTATCGATATTGTCATTCATCAGAGGAACGGTCGTTCCCGTATAAACTGTAAATTTCTCCATATCCTCTCCTTACTGAGCTTCTGGCATTTTCCGTACATCTACGAAACGTCCTGCGATTGCTGCCGCAGCTGCCATGGCTGGACTACAGAGATGAGTCTTAGCACCAAAGCCTTGTCGATCTTCAAAGTTACGGTTGCTGGTTGAGGCGCAGTGAACGCCATCAGGTACCTTGTCGGGATTCATCCCTAGGCACATTGAGCAACCTGGGTCTCTCCACTCAAAACCAGCATCCAGAAAGACCTTATCCAAGCCCAACTTCTCAGCAGCTCGTTTCACAGGACGAGAGCCAGGAACTACAATTGCTGTTAGATTGGGAGCTATTTTCTTTCCTTTGACAAATCGCGCAGCCAATTGTAAATCGCTTAGACGAGCATTGGTACAAGATCCAATAAAAATATAACCTAGTTCAATATCCGCTGGCTTTTGACCAGGCTCCAAGTTCATGTAATTATAAGCTCGCTCATCATTCATATCCTTAATCTCTGGGAAGCTACTGTCAAAGTCAACCCCCATAGCAGGATTAGTTCCCCAAGTCACCATAGGAGCCAATTCTGAGACATCCAAACGAATAACCTTATCATAAACAGCATCTTCATCACTAACCAGTCTTTTCCAATCAGCTACTGCTGCATCAAAATCCTTGGGAACACACTCTCGACCCTTCAAATAATCATAAGTCCTCTGATCTGGATTCATAATTCCCATCTTAGAGCCAAACTCGATAGACATATTGCAGATAGTCATACGCTCTTCCATGCTAAGTGCATCAATGGCCTGACCTCGATACTCCACCACGTAGCCAACACCACAAGCAACACCGTATTTGGCAATCAAGGCTAGAATGAAATCTTTGGCATAAACCCCTTTTTGAGGAACTCCTGTGAATTCTACCAACATTTTCTTGGGTTTAACTTGCCAAATGGTTTGAGTAGCAAAGACATGTTCAACCTCACTGGTTCCAATACCGAAGGCAATAGCTCCAAAAGCTCCGTGAGTTGCAGTATGGCTATCACCACAGACGATAAATTTTCCTGGTTGGGTTCTTCCTGTTTCTGGACCAACCATGTGAACGATACCTTGTTTTTCTGAACCGTGGGCTGCATGCTCAATCCCAAACTCCTCAACATTTTCTGCCAACTTATCAATTTGAGCCTTAGAAATCACATCTCGAATATCGTAAATATTGACCGTTGGTACATTGTGGTCAAAGGTTCCAAATGTCAAGTCTGGTCTTCTCAGTCTACGTCCTGCATCTCGTAATCCTTGAAAAGCTTGAGGACTGGTCACCTCGTGGATATAGTGCTGATCTACATACATGAGTTGAGGTTGTCCCTCTGCTCCTGTAATCACATGGAGGTCCCATAGTTTATCAAAAATTGATTTTCCTGCCATCCATTACCTCCATACAAAATACAATGCTACTAGTGTAGTCACTATTCCTAGGAACCAAACCGTTTTAAAATACCATTTTCTAGTCTTGTGATGAAAGGTGATTCCTGCTAACCAGGCACCAAAGCCACCACACAAGAATGCAAATGATAATAAATATTTTTCAGGGATGCGCCAAGCACCTCTTTTTGCTTTAGATTTATCAATACCATAAATCATAAATATCAATAGATTCCAAATCAAAATAGCAAAAGTAATTCCTTGATTTATCTTCATAATCTTTCAATGATGGCTTCTGTCATTTCTCTAGTCGAAGCCAGCCCTCCTATATCTCTCGTTAAAATTCCTGCTGCTAAAGTTTGTTCAACAGCACACTCGATACGCTCCGCATCATCATAACGTTCAAAACTATAACGCAACATCATAGCAACTGATAGTATCATGGAAATCGGATTGGCAATGCCTTGGCCTGCTATATCAGGCGCCGAACCATGAATGGGTTCATAGAGACTCGGCCCATTCTCAGAGTGACTGGCTGATGGCATGACACCAAGTGTACCTGATAGAACACTTGATTCGTCTGATAGGATGTCTCCAAATAGATTCTCTGTCACGATAACATCAAACTTAGCTGGATTGGTAATCATGAGCATAGCAGCTGAGTCGACCAACTGGTGTTCCAGGATTACATCTGGATAATCTTGCGCAACATCCTCAGCCACTCTGCGCCAAAGTTTTGATGTTGCCAAAACATTTTGCTTGTCAATACTGGTAAGGATTTTTCTCCGACTTCTTGCGATTTCAAAGGCTTTTCGAATAATCCGTTCTACTTCCTCATAGCTATAATCGTTGATATCACGCGCTTTTTTTCTTCAAGGATATGATCACCAAAGTAAATCCCACCTGTCAACTCACGCACTACAACAAAATCAACACCATTAATTCGTTCAGGTTTGAGAGGAGATAAATGCTTGAGACTCTCAAAAATTTTAACCGGACGAATATTGGCATAAAGATTCAATTCCTTGCGGAGAGCCAATAGCCCTTGTTCAGGGCGAACTGGAGCATCATCATACTGAGGATTTCCGATTGCAGCAAGGAGAATAGCATCTGATTCTCTAGCAGCTTTGAGTGTTTCATCTGGTAAAGGATGTCCTGTAGCATCAATACCTTCACCACCAAAAGGTTGTCTGTCTATCTCAAAATAAAATCCTGTTTTTTCAGCTATCGATGCAAGAATTTCTAAACCAGCTTCCATGATTTCTGGTCCAATCCCATCCCCTGCAAGGGCAACTATTTTCTTTGTCATGGTATTCTCCTTTAAAGACTAGGCATGTCGCGGTAGGAAATATTTGGACCGATCTCGCCAGTATTCTCTTTTTGAACAAAGGTATTGGCATTGATATAGGCAATTGCTGAAGCCTTCAACACATCAAAATCAAGTCCGGCTGCGTTAAAGATTGTTTCAGTATCTCTGTTTTCAACAGTAACCAAAACCCGTGCCTGAGCATCAATCCCGTCTGTTACTGCATCAATTGTGTAGGATACCAAGCGAACAGATTGATTAAAGAATTTGTCGATAGCGTTAAAGATAGCCTCAACCGAACCTTGTCCTGATGCATTAAATTCAACCTTTTCACCATCCAAATTAGCCAAGCTAACAGTCGCTTCAATATCATTTTCCGCATGAGTTTGGAGTTGTAGATCATCGAAGTGGAACCCTTCTGGATTTTCAACCATGGTACCAGCTACTAGAGCTCGAATATCTGCGTCAGTGACTTCTTGCTTCTTATCAGCCAAAGCCTTAAACTTAGTAAAGAGTGGCTTGATATCTTCGTCTGTAAAGTCTAGGGACAAATCTCTTAGTTTCTCAACAAAAGCATGGCGACCAGACAATTTTCCAAGCGGAAGACTGTTGCTCTTAACACCTACCAGTTCAGGTGTGATGATTTCATAAGTAAGTGGATTTTTAAGAACTCCGTCTTGGTGAATACCTGATTCATGAGAGAAGGCATTTCCACCGACAACTGCCTTATTTTTGGGAACTGGAATCCCTGAGAAGCGAGAGACCATTTCGGACGTATTAATCGTTTCGTTTAGGACGATACTTGTCTCTGCTTGGTAATAATCTTGGCGAATATTGAGCGCCACTGCTATTTCTTCAAGGGCTGCATTACCAGCTCGCTCCCCGATACCATTGATGGTTCCTTCAACTCGTCCTGCACCATTCTTTACAGCAGCGAGGCTATTTGCTACTGCCATTCCGAGGTCATCATGACAGTGAGGAGAATAAATAATCTGACGGTCTGTTTGGACATTGTCAATCAGATATTTAAAGATACTTCCGTATTCCTCTGGAGTTGTAAAACCTACTGTGTCAGGAATATTGATATAGGTTGCACCTGCGTCTACCGCAGTTTGAACGACTTGTAGGAGAAAGTCTAGCTCGGTTCTTGTCGCATCTTCTGGAGAGAATTCTACTACTTCAAATTTAGAACGTGCATAGGAAACATGTTCACTGATAGCTTCCAATATCTCCTCTTTGCTTTTATTCAACTTAAATTCACGATGAATAGGACTAGTAGCAATAAAGACATGGATTTGTGGATACTTAGCATCCTTCAGTGCCTCATAACAAGCGTCAATATCAGATTTTATAGAACGAGCTAAGCCTGTTACGGCTGTTTTTTCATAGCCTTAGCAATTTCTTGAACAGCTCTAAATGAATCTGGACTCGCCGCCGGAAAACCAGCTTCGATAGCCGAAATACCCCATTTCTCCAGCTGTCTTGCGGTGGCAACCTTTTCCTTTATTGAAAAATTGACACCTGGTGTCTGCTCACCATCTCGGAGACTGGTATCTAAAAACTCAACTACACGCATGAGAATTCTCCCTTCACATTTTCGATATAGAAAAAACATCTCGCTCGGAGTTCCGAGCGAGATGTTGATATACTCCCGCTTGGTAAGCCAAACAGGACTAATGCTTCTGCACTAGTCCGAGTATCTCAACAACAAAGCAAATTGATTAAACTTAGCTGTTCTCATGTTTGACTTTCTCCTTTGTTTGATGTCTTGTTTAGTATTCTAGCATAGGGAAAACTGCTTGTCAAGAAAAAATCCAATATTTTCTGAAAATTTCTTCAGTACAGAATATTTTGCTAATTGAAAGTGTTTGAAAAAATATATAATTTCATTTTTTTGAAGTCAAAAAGTAACTTTTCTCAAATAATTCAAGTAGCTTCTGATCAGTTAGAGTATCGTCTAGAGGAATACTGATCCAATAGCGTTTATTCATATGAAAGGCAGGATAAATCCCTCTTTCTGCTAACAAATCAGAAACCAAATCATGTTTTAAATTAACAACTTCCACTAGTCCTTCTTGTGTCTTATCAAGTTTTTCCCAAGAAATCTTCATAAGTACTGCATACCACTTCTGATTATCTTCATGGCGGAGAACAGCCGTATCAGGTGATTTTTCCCATAAATATTCTAATTGATTTTCATACTTTTCTTGAACATGTGACATAATTCTCTTAGTCTGTGGACAGAAAAACTCCTGTACTTCAAAACAGGCCTTTCGAATGTCAAAAAGTTTCTCTAGGCATGCCTCTCGAACACTTCCAACAAAAGTTCCTCTCATGTTTTCCATGTGGACTTGAGGATAGAGTTCTCCAGTTTCTTGGTCATACACTTGAAAACTTAAGTCCCCATTCTCAACTGTAACCATCATGAGAAAATCTCCCTGCAAGATAGTCGAACTATAGATCCATACACCTTGATTTTCTACAAATCCATACTCTTTAGCCTTTTTACTATTAAACTGATAGGCTTTAAAAATTTCAAACATAAGCGAAAACTGCTACCATAAGCTAGCAGTTCCTTTCTATTTTTTAAAAGACAACCTTTGTTCCATGTAATTGTGTCACGCCCAGTTGGTCAATAAAGGTTTGACGGTTGTCCATGTCAATCCCCCCACCAGGTAAAATTTCAATTTTTCCTGCAGCGTGTTCTAAAATTCTGCGGTAGTGAGCAAAACGTTTCTCTAACGAGTCGCCAGATACACCAGCTCGAGTGAGGATGCGTGTTACACCAGCCTGGCTGAGCCAATCAATAGCTTCCAACTGGTCTTCATCGCTCAAATCATCGAAAGCCATATGGAAGACAATCTCCATACCTTTAGATGCAGCAATCAACTTTTCAAGGTTAGCCTTATCCAATTTCTTATCTGCTGTTAAGGCACCAAAGACAACCCCTTGGCTACCTGCTTGAGCAGTTAGACGAATATCCTCGAGCATAATAGAAATCTCGAGGTCATTGTAAACAAAGTCACCACCACGTGGACGAATCATCGTCATGATAGTCGTATCGTAGTTTGATGCAAGTTTAACAGCTGCCTTGGTTACTCCGTAGCTTGGTGTCGTTCCACCAACTGCTAAATTATCACAGAGCTCAATACGGCGAGCTCCAGCTTGCATAGCCTTTTCAAGCAAGGTAACATTTTCTGCACAAAATTCGTAAATCATTTGATACTCCTTGACGGTTTCTTTAATATTATTATATCATATTGTTTTAAGTAACCCCTACTTTTTATCAAGGAAAATCATTACTTTTTTAGCTATTCTTTATCTGGTATTACCTTAAAGAGATAATAGGTTATAAATACTGTTAAGCAGCCTAAAGCAATTTTTACAGGTAAGAGCGGAGCAAAATAAATGGAGATTCCCATCAAAATATAAATCGATACGATAATCTTTTTCTTACGTTCACGCGCAATAGACTTAGTTTCTCTAAAGTCCGCAACATAGGTTTGATAAAGCTTGGTATGATAGAGCCAATCTTCAAAACGTTTAGAAGATTTTGAAAAACAAGCTATTGACAACAAGAGAAAGGGTGTTGTCGGTAATAGTGGCAAGGCAACTCCAACGATTGCTAAAGCTAAAGAAATGAATCCAATGCAAAGATAAATAATGCGCATATCTACTCCTAAGTAAGAATAATCTTCTTCTAGTTAAGCATAAAAAGATAAAATCTGTCAAGTTTAAATTAAAAAGAGCTGAAATTATCATTTCAGCCCTAATTATTTTTATTTAATCTTTTCTTCCTCGTAGTCACCATTACTACATACAATTTGTTTGCCGCCACCACGGATTTTTTTCTCCATGAGGAAGTGACCACATTTAGGACAATCACGTCCAACAGGTTTATCCCAAGAAGTAAAATCACATTCTGGATAACGATTACATCCATAGAAAATACGATTACGTTTGGTTTTCGTTCGATGATTTGCCCTTTATGACAATTTGGACATGTAACACCGATTTCTTTAACAATGGCTTGCGTATGTCGACAATCTGGGAAATTGCTACATGCGTAAAACTTACCGAAGCGTCCAATCTTAATTACCATAGGACTACCACAAACTTCACAGTCAAATCCAGCTGGCTCATCCTTGATTTGAATTTTTTCCATCTCTGCTTCAGCTTTTGCGACCTCTTTAGAGAATGGTTTGTAAAATTCATCAATAACCCGTTGCCACTCTTCTTTTCCGACCTCAACATCGTCCAGTTTACCTTCCATTTCAGCGGTAAATTTCACGTTAACAATGTCTGGGAAGTATTCAACAATCAGCTTGTTAACGACTTGACCTAGTTCAGTTGGTTCAAAGCGTTTAGATGCTAGTCTTACATAGTAACGTTTTTGGATTGTTTCAATGGTTGGAGCATAGGTAGATGGACGTCCAACTCCGTTTTCTTCCAAGGTCTTTATCAAAGTAGCCTCAGAATATCGTGCCGGTGGTTGTGTGAAATGTTGTTCAGGTTTGCTATTGACCTGTTTGACCACATCTCCTACTTCCATATCAGGCAGCATCTTATTTTTATCAGAATCGTTGTAAATGGCTAAATAACCATCAAACTTAACCTGACTACCATTCGCCACGAATTGAACACCGTTTTGCGAAAGTTTAACAGCCATGGTATCAAAAATTGCACCAGTCATTTGACTCGCTACAAAGCGGTTCCAGATAAGGGTATAAAGTTTTAGCTGGTCTTTATCCAAATACTTAGCAATTTTCTCAGGTGTATTAAAGACACTTGAAGGGCGAATAGCTTCGTGGGCGTCTTGAGCGCCAGAGGCATTTTTTACCTTGCTACCATGTTTAGAATACTTACTACCAAAACGTTCATTGATATAGCTTGCTGCTTCATTCTGAGCAACTGGACTGATACGAGTAGAATCCGTACGCATATAGGTGATCAAACCTTGGACACCTGTACCAATATTGATTCCTTCATAGAGTTGCTGAGCAACCATCATAGTCTTTCGAGTACGGAAGTTAATCTTGTTAGCAGCATCCATCTGCATAGAAGAGGTTGTATATGGAAGAGGAGCATTGCGCTTTCTTTCCTTTTTATCTACTTGATCAACTGTAAAATCCTTGCTGTTCAAATGAGATAAAACTTTTTTGACTTCATCATTGGTAGTCAACTTCATCTTCTTGCCATTCATTCCATAAAAAGAAGCTTGGAACTGCTTGGTTCCCTTTTTAAAGGTACCATCAATAGTCCAATACTCTTCTGGTTGAAAGGCATTGATTTCATTTTCACGATCAATGATTAGCTTAAGAGCAACAGACTGAACACGTCCTGCTGATAAGCCTTTTTTGACCTTTTTCCATAAAATTGGTGAAATAGAATAACCAACCAAGCGGTCCAAGACACGACGGGCTTGTTGGGCATCCACCAAATCCATATCAATCTTACGAGGTTCTTTAAAGGCATTTTTTACCGCATCCTTGGTAATCTCGTTGAAAACAACACGGTTGGTATCATTCTCGTCTAGATCTAAAATATGCGCTAAGTGCCAAGAAATAGCCTCCCCTTCGCGGTCCGGGTCACTTGCAAGAAAGACTTTATCAGCTTTCTTAGCTTCTTTTTCAAATCATTGATGAGAGGACCTTTCCCACGAATATTGATATATTGCGGTTCGTAATTATTTTCCACGTCAACTGACATACTTGATTTTTTCAAATCACGAATATGTCCTACGCTGGCTAAAACCTTATAATTACGTCCTAGATATTTTTCAATCGTTTTCGCCTTAGCAGGCGACTCCACGATTACAAGATTTTTTTACTTGTTGATTTTTTTCTTTGTTGCCGTAGCCACAGTATCACACCTTTTCAAAGTAATTAAACTTTATAAAGTGTAAACCATTTTTAAAAACCTGTCAAGACTTAACTCCCATATAATAGAAGAAAAGTTTGCTAGATGAAATCATTTCATTCATTAAAATTCAAATTCTGCTAGTATATCCTGCCCACATGTTGCTAACTTGGCTCCTTCTTGAATCAAATGATGACAACCATCTGAACGCCCATCTAAAATGGAACCTGGAATCGCAAAGACATCTCTACCTTCCTCCATAGCACGCTCACAAGTGATTAAGCTACCAGATCTCATTTTAGCTTCTGCAACGATAACTCCTCGACACAATCCTGCAATAATGCGATTTCTGGCAGGAAAGTGAAATTTCAAGGGTTCTTCCCCTGGTCCGTACTCACTTAGTATTAAATGATTGTCTCCAATATATTCTTGAAGACGTTTATTGGATCGGGGATAATAGACGTCTAAACCAGTCCCTATCACTGCAATCGTTTTGCCACCAGTTTGAAGAATTGACATATGGGCTGCTGTGTCGATTCCTCTAGCAAGACCGCTCACCACAACTAATTCATTCTCCAGTTCTTCGATGACTTTCCGGACTGACTTGGTTCCGGTTTGACTACAAGAGCGACTACCTACAACTGCAATCTTCGGTAATTTTAAGAGATTTAAGTCTCCTTTGTAAAAAAGTAATACAGGAGCATCATAAATTTCACTGAGTGAAATGGGATAAACATCATCCAGAATCGAAAACGACGGGAACTTTGCAAAATCTTTTTGTAGACGTTCCATGCTTTCAAAAGTCAGTTTATGATATCGCTCCATAAAAACTACTGGATTACGACACTCTGAGGCTTCTGCTATGGTTTCTAAACTCAATTCCTGATCATAAATTTCTCCGTATTGAAGTACTTTCAGAACCTGCTGATTACTTAAACCTGCTTGCTTTAACTTATAAATCTCGAAATTATCAATCTTAATTTTCATGATCGACTCCTTTTTCTCTCTCTATTTAACTATTCGTAAAAAAGAAAAAACTCCCAACAATTTTACTTGTTAGGAAATTTCTTTTTATATTTGTTATCTTAATAATCAGGTCGAAGAACTCCAGTGACAGTCGCTTTAGTTGCTTCGTAGTCTCCGTCAATAACAACTTTGATAATGCGTTTAGCATCTTCTTCAGGCGTAGGAACCAATGGTAGGCGCGTTGGACCAGCTTCAAATCCCATATAGTTGAGGACTGCCTTAACAGGTGCAGGACTTGGGTATGAGAAGAGAGCATTAACCTTGGGAATAAATTTACGTTGAATAGCTGCCGCTTTCTTCATATCACTTTCTTCAATCGCAGTGAACATTTCATACATCTCATCCCCATTTGTGTGGGAAGCAACAGAGATAACCCCGTCAGCACCAAGGTTCATAGCATGGAAAGCATCTCCATCTTCACCAGTATAGATCAGGAATTCTTCAGGTTTGTGCTCAATCAAATAAGCCATATTTGCAAGGCTAGTACATTCCTTGACACCAATGATATTTGGATGTTCCGCTAAGCGAAGCATGGTTTCTGGAGTCAATTCGACAACCACACGTCCTGGAATGTTATAAATGATAATAGGTAAATCTGATGCATCGGCAATAGCTTTAAAGTGCTGGTACATCCCTTCTTGAGAAGGTTTGTTGTAGTAGGGAACAATCGCGAGGCCAGCCGCAAAGCCTCCAAATTCTGCCACTTCTTTGACGAACTCGATAGAGTCGCGAGTATCGTTAGTACCAACACCCGCAATTAAAGGAACTCGGCCGTTAACAACCTTTTGTACAGCTGCAAACAACTGCAACTCCTCATCGTGAGTAAGAGTCGGACTCTCAGCTGTCGTCCCCGCCAAGAGAATACCATCAGTATGATGTGCCAATAAATGTTCAATTAACTTTGGAATGGCATCGAAATTGATAGAGCCATCTTCATGAAAAGGAGTGATAAAAGCCGTAATAATTTTACAATCTTTTAAATCTTGATAAGACATTCTATAAAACCTTTCTCTAAATAAGAAAGAGGCTGGGGCATACTTGCCTTTGCCTCCTGTTCTGTTCGTAAAATAAGTAGAATCGCTAGATAGCGAAGGAGAAATCAAACTCTTCGAGTTAATGATTTCTGTTTCATAACGCAGTGGTTGATTGGAACTACTCACGTTTGCAACATTCGTACTTCCTAATCAACTGTGTGGGGCACTAAAAAGGTCCTGCGGACCTTTTTTGCCCGAGCCTTAAATCCAAATAGCGAGGAAGAAATCAAACTCTTCGAGTTAATGATTTCTGTTTTGCTCCCTATTTCAATACAAACTTCAACTCATTTGTTGGGCGAACCAAACCACGTTCATGAAGGGTTTCTGCAATTTGAACTGAGTTCCAAGCAGCACCCTTGAGAAGGTTATCTGAAACCACCCACATATGAATTCCCTTTTCTGCATCCAAGTCTTTACGGATACGTCCAACGAATGTATCACGTGAACCTACAGCATTGACTGCTTGAGGGTAGATTTGGTGGGCAACATCGTCTTCAAGAACTGCACCTGGAAAGGCAGCAATAGCTGCTTTCACTTCTTCGATAGGTGCTACCTCTTTTGTTTCAATATAAACAGACTCAGAGTGAGCTGACAAAACTGGAATACGTACACATGTTGCTGATACGGCAATGCTATCGTCTTCCATGATTTTCTTAGTTTCGTTTGTCATCTTCATTTCTTCGTATGTGTAGTCATTATCAGTGAAGACGTCGATTTGAGGAAGAGCATTAAAAGCAATTGGATAGTGTTTCTTGTCTCCACCTGATGGCAAGATTTCCGCATGCAAATCACGTGGATTTACACCATCATTTAAAACTTCACGTAATTCACGTTGAGTTTCAAGAATGGCTCCCATACCAGCGCCTGAAACTGCTTGGTAAGTTGAAACGATGATACGGTCTAAGCCCCATTTTTGACGAACTGGTTCAAGTGCTACCATCATTTGGATCGTTGAACAGTTTGGACATGAGATAATTCCGTTGTGAGCATCAAGAGCGTGAGCATTGACCTCAGGTACTACCAATGGTACATCAGGATTTTGACGGAAGTAAGAAGTGTTATCTACTACTACTGCCCCTGCTTTAACAGCATAAGGTGCGTATTTTGCAGAAGTTGAACCTCCAGCTGAGAAAAGGGCAATATCAACCCCTTCAAAAGCATCTTCTGTTGTTTCTTCAATGGTCACATCTTGACCTTTGAATTGCAAGACCTTTCCTGCAGAACGTGCAGACGCAAGGTAACGAATCTTATCGATTGGAAGAGTTGATTCTTCCAACATTTTGATCATTTGAGCACCAACGGCACCTGTAGCACCGACAACAGCAACTGTATATCCCATAACAAACCTCTTTTGGAATTTTCTAAAAATTTCTATAATAGAGACATTATACTACTTTTTGGAGGAATTGAAAAGTCTTTACCTAATCTATTTTCTGAAATTGACAAGAAAAAAGACTCGCTATCTTTAGCGAAGCCTTTTCTTCAATCTTACTGATTAATATCTTTGTTTATAAGGTTTATTAAATGCAGCGATTACATCTGACGGAGTTTCTGAATAAGGTTTGATATCTTTTAAGTCTCCTTTTACGATAATTCGTTCGGTTGCATCATAGTCTACGCAAGTCACCAAGGTAATTTCATTGATACCTTCACGATCATCAATTTCATCAACACGATCTGGTGTTACATGTTTCACTTCACGAATTTCATAGGTATAAACTTTATCCTTATCCGTCAAATAAATCTTCATACCTGCCTTAGCATTAACCAATGGTGAGAAAAGCATTTGGCTTGCATTTTCAGCTGTAAAGATATGGTGACTAGCTAGAGAATAATTTCCCTCACCCATTTTTTGATCTGGTTTCATGGTTCCAGCTCCGTAGAACAAGTTTACATTGTCTAAACCTTTAAAGATTGGCAAGTTGATTTCTACTTCAGGAATTGCAATTCCACCTATAACAGGCAACTGTTGTGCATCCCATTGGGCTGATAAAACAGCCTCTGAAGAAATAGACTTCACGGAATTAAAATCGAAATTTCCTTCTGCACCGTTGTTCTCCTCAAGCTTCTCTTTTGAAACCTGACTAACTTGATACTTATTCGTATTCCATACCATGAAAATATTGCGGATCTTCGAATTAAAAATCAAGGCTAAAGATAAAAGGATTAGAAAGCCAGCCAAAATGTTAATCAGCAGATTCTTACGCTTATTTTTTTACTTTTTGTTCTTTTTCGAGACATTATTCTTCACTTTCTGTTTCGTTTTCTGGCCCAACTTCTTCTTTCTCAGCTGCTGCAACTGTTGTAAAGGTCACAATCTTAGCATTTTCATCCAAACGCATCACTTTAACTCCCATAGTTGAACGTCCTGTTTGTGAAATATTGGCAACATTTGTTCGAATCATAACACCAGTGTCTGTGATGACCATCAAGTCTTCGTCACCTTTTACTGTGAGTAGGCCGGCAAGTCGACCGTTTTTATCAGTAATATTAGCGGTTTTCATCCCTTTACCAGCACGGCCCTTAGTTGGATATTCAGTCGCAACTGTACGCTTACCGTATCCTTTTTCAGTAATGATAAGGACTTCATCTTGGTCAGTAATCACTCTCGCTCCAACCACCGCATCCCCTTCACGAAGGTTAACCCCTTTAACACCTGTAGCGCTACGGCTCATGCTACGAACCAAAGACTGATTGAAACGAACAGCATATCCTAATTTGGTACCGATAATGATGTCTGTATCTTCTTCGGTTAGCAAGACATTAATCAACTCATCCTCATCTTTCAAATTCAAGGCTTTAAGACCATTTTGACGGATATTAGCAAATTCTTTTACACTTGTTCTCTTGACAATACCCTGACGAGTTGTAAAGAAGAGGTAAGCATCATCACTACGTTCTGATTCGACATTAATGATAGTTTGGATGCTTTCTCCCTCATCCAGTTTCAAGAGGTTAACTACAGGCAATCCCTTGGCTGTACGACCGTATTCTGGGATTTCATAACCTTTCAAACGATAGACACGACCTTTGTTGGTAAAGAAGAGCAGGTGATCATGGGTGCTGGTAGAAACCAACTCACGGACAAAGTCATCATCCTTGACTCCTGTTCCCTGTACGCCGCGTCCACCACGTTTTTGTGCAGTAAACTCGTCTTGGTCTAAACGTTTGATATAACCTTTATTTGATAGAGTGATTAGAACATCAGACTCTTCAATCAAGTCTTCGTCTTCAAGCGTCAAGACTTCACCAACCATTAATTCCGTACGGCGTTTATCTCCAAACTTGCGTTTGACTTCATCCAATTCTTCCTTGATGATTTGGGCAACACGTTCTGGTTTTGCAAGAATGTCCGCTAAGTCGGCAATCAAAGCAATAAGTTCATCATACTCAGATTGTATCTTATCACGTTCCAAACCTGTCAAACGACGGAGACGCATATCAAGAATAGCTTGACTTTGACGTTCAGAAAGCTTGAACTTGCTCATCAATTCTGCTTGAGCTTCTTCATCAGTCTCGCTTGCACGGATGATACGAATGACTTCATCAATGTGATCCAAAGCAATCAAGAGACCTTCTAAAATGTGGGCGCGTGCTTCAGCTTTTTCTTTATCAAATTGAGTACGGCGAGTCACAACTTCTTTTTGGTGCTCAATGTATGCATCCAAGATTTGACGAAGAGACAAAATTTTGGGAACACCATTTTGAATGGCAAGCATATTAAAACCAAAGCTAGTCTGCATTTGAGTCATCTTGAATAGGTTATTCAAAATAACGTTAGCCGATGCGTCACGTCTAACTTCTATAACAAAGCGGACACCCTCACGGTTAGATTCATCACGAACAGCTGTAATTCCATCGATACGTTTTTCCTGAACTAAGCGCACAATATGCTCATGAACTTTAGTCTTATTAACCATATACGGGAATTCTGTAACAACAATACGCTCACGACCAGTTTTTGTTTCCTCAATTTCAGTACGAGAACGAAGAACAATCGAGCCTTTACCAGTTTCATAAGCCTTATGGATACCTGATCTACCCATGACAAGGGCTCCGGTTGGGAAATCGGGACCAGGTAAGACTTCCATCAAATCTTTGGTAGTGACCTCTGGATTGTCCATAACTAGTTTAACAGCATCTATAGTCTCACCTAAATTATGAGGTGGAATATTGGTTGCCATACCAACAGCAATACCAGTCGCTCCATTAACTAGAAGATTTGGGAAACGTGCTGGCAACACCATCGGTTCACGCTCGTTGGCATCATAGTTATCAACAAAATCAACGGTATTTTTATTGATATCGCGAAGCATTTCAAGAGCAATCTTGCTCATACGTGCTTCGGTATAACGTTGCGCGGCAGCACCATCACCGTCCATAGAACCAAAGTTACCGTGCCCATCTACAAGCATGTAGCGGTAGCTCCACCATTGAGCCATACGAACCATAGCTTCGTAGATAGATGAATCTCCGTGTGGGTGGTATTTACCCATGACGTCCCCTGTAATACGGGCAGATTTCTTATGAGGTTTATCAGGCGTAACTCCTAATTCATTCATTCCGTACAAAATACGACGATGAACAGGTTTCAACCCATCACGAACATCAGGAAGAGCACGCGATACGATTACACTCATGGCATAGTCGATAAAGCTAGTCTTCATCTCCTTAGTCAGATTGACATTCACTAAATTTTTATCTTGCATTAACAAATGCCTCATTTCACTATTAGTAACTAGATATATTATACCATAGTTTGGACTATTTTACAGTCTAACAACACGTGTAAAACGTTTACATATTTATCCCGAAGGTATATCCGTGACAAAGCTTAGCAAAAGTGATAGAATGAAATCAAATGGGGTTCCCCCTTAATAAAATAAAGGAGATGTTTAGACAAATGACAGCAACTAAACAACACAAAAAAGTTATCCTCGTCGGTGACGGTGCCGTAGGTTCATCTTACGCTTTTGCCCTCGTAACACAAGGAATTGCACAAGAACTTGGTATCATTGAAATTCCTCAATTGTTTGAAAAAGCAGTTGGTGATGCTGAAGACCTTAGCCACGCGCTAGCTTTTACTTCACCTAAAAAATCTATGCAGCTAAGTACGAAGACTGTGCGGATGCAGACCTTGTAGTTATCACTGCTGGTGCTCCACAAAAACCAGGTGAAACTCGTCTTGATCTTGTTGGTAAAAACCTTGCTATCAACAAATCAATCGTTGAACAAGTTGTTGCGTCTGGTTTTGACGGTATCTTCCTTGTTGCTGCTAACCCAGTTGACATTTTAACTTACTCAACTTGGAAATTCTCAGGATTCCCTAAAGAACGTGTTATCGGTTCAGGTACTTCACTTGACTCAGCTCGTTTCCGTCAAGCACTTGCTGAAACTATCGGTGTTGATGCTCGTTCAGTTCACGCCTACATCATGGGTGAGCACGGTGACTCTGAATTTGCAGTTTGGTCACACGCTAACGTTGCCGGTGTTAAATTGGAACAATGGTTGCAAGCTAACCGTGACTTGAATGAAGCTGACCTTGTTGAACTCTTCATCTCAGTTCGTGACGCTGCTTACTCAATCATCAACAAAAAAGGTGCTACATACTACGGTATCGCAGTTGCTCTTGCTCGTATCACAAAAGCTATCCTTGATGATGAAAATGCGGTTCTTCCACTTTCAGTCTTCCAAGAAGGACAATACGGAGTTGAAAACGTCTTTATCGGTCAACCAGCTATCGTTGGTGCGCATGGTATCGTTCGCCCAGTTAACATCCCATTGAACGACGCTGAAACTCAAAAAATGCAACTCTCTGCTCGTGAATTGCAAGAAATTATTGACGAAGCATGGAAAAACCCAGAATTCCAAGCTGCTTCTAAAAACTAATTCAATTAAATTTTAAAAAAAGAAATGTCTAGACAAAACAGTCTAGACATTTTTTATAACGTTAATCCATTTGTGCAAACGCCGCTTCTGCATCTGCATTACTAATTGCACCTATTTGGATTTTGGCAATTTTACCATTTGAATCAATTAGAAATTCTGTTGGAATGCTTCGAATCTGATAGGCTTGGAAGGTTGTCGCCTTGGTATCATATAAGACAGGTATATCCTTATAGCCCTGTTCCTCAAACCATTTTGGAAATTGGTCTATAGTTTTTTCACCTTGAAGGCCTGGTGCAATAACAGATAATATTTCAAAATCACGATCTTCTTTTGCAGCAAGTTCCATTAGTTCTGGCATACTTTTTTTACATGGTCCACACCAAGAAGCCCAGAATTTTAGATAAACTTTTTACCTTTAAAATCAGATAGTTTGACTTCTTTTCCATCCATAGATTGGAGCGTGAAATCAGGCGCTTCTGCTCCTACAGCTATTTGCTTAACCGTTGCTTGTTGCTGTGTTTGAGTCGTTTGATTTTCCTGACTTGATTCCTTCTCTTCCTTGCCACAAGCAATCAAAAGAAAGATAGATAAGAAACTAAGTCCAAAATAGATTATTTTTTCATAGATAACTCCTTTTATCCTAATATTCCGGATAAGACATTTAACTGTCCCAACATTAATAAAATTCCCATGAGAATAATTAGTAAACCACCAATTCTTTTCAGTAAGAGTAGGTGAGATTTAATTCTACTAAAATAAGGCATGATGAGTCCTGATGCCAAGGCCAATACTAAAAATGGAAGCGCCATTCCAAGAGTATAAACTAGGGTTAATAAGGCCCCTTGAAGAGCTCCATTTCCTCCTGAGGCAGCTAATGCTAAAATTGAACTTAAAACTGGACCAATACATGGAGTCCAACCAAAGCTGAAGCTAATACCTAATAGAAAGGCTGATAGATATTTACTTGACTGTTTTTGATCAAATCTTACTGTTTTTTGGAACTCTAATTTTCGTAAATGAAGGATTTCCATCTGATGTAAACCTAGTATGATAATAATACCACCCATAACATAACGAAACCAATCAGCATAGAGTAAGTTACCGAGAAATCCTGCTCCAAACCCTAGAATAAAGAAAATTAGAGAGATACCTGCAATAAAACAGAATGTCCGAATTAATCCTGACCAGGCAACATCTTTACCTAAAAAGCGAAATGTCTTTGACTGCTCTTGATCATCTAACAAAACACCTGCATAGACTGGTAACAAAGGAAATATGCAGGGAGAAAAAAATGACAAGATACCAGCTAAAAATACAGAGATAAAAAATATAATACTTTCCAATTAAGAACCTTCTTTCATATAGTCATCTTTTATTTTACTATAAAAGAAAACGTTTGTAAGATATCTGCTACGCAAATTTGATTTCAACTTTAACGAATAAAAAAGGAGCTTAGCTCCCTTTTTTATTAATAAGTTCCTTCTTCACCTTGACTTGTCAAGATAACAGGTCCATCCTTAGTAATAACAAACTGGTGTTCATACTGACATGATAGACCACCGTCGATAGTTTTGTGAGCCCAGCCTGTTTTCATATCTGTATCGATTTCCCAATCACCTGTATTGATCATAGGTTCGATTGTCAAAACCATACCTTCACGAAGACGGAGACCACGACCAGCTACACCATAGTTAGGAACCATTGGTTCTTCATGCATGGTTGGGCCAACACCGTGTCCTACAAGATCACGGACAACACCGTATCCGCGACTTTCAGCGTATTCTTGAATCGCTGCACCAATATCACCAATTCGGTTGCCAACAACAGCTTGCTCGATACCCTTATACATAGCTTCCTTGGTCACGTCCATCAAGTTTTTAACTTCTTCTGATGGTTTACCAACTGCGTATGCCCAACAAGAATCAGCCAAACCACCCGTAAAGTTTTGAGTATATTTTTTCATCTGCTCAACGTTGTTAAAATTGAGTTTAGAAACATTGAGGTCAGACATCGCGATTGGCCCACCAAGAACCATATCAACCTTGAGCAAATCGCCTTCCTTCAAAATATAGTGGCGTGGAAAAGCATGAGCTACCTCGTCATTGAGTGAGCAGCAGGTTGCATATGGATAGTCCATGATGGCTCCATCAACACCAATTTGTAGTGGAAGGAAATTCTCTTCTTTACAACGACGGCGCACATATTCTTCTACTTCCCACATATCAACACCTGGCTTGATGATATCACGCAAGCCAATGTGGATACTTGCAAGAAAATCGCCGGCCTTATCCATAGCTTCGATTTCTCTAGCTGATTTTAATGTAATCATATTCTCTCCTAAATTCTAATTAATTTTTACAGTTACATTTGCTTTTGATACAATCTGATGATTGAGATAAATGTCATAATCAATAATAGCCGACCGTCTCGTATGGTGAATAATTCTAGCTTGAATCCGTAGAACATCATCAATCTGAACAGCCTGCAAGAAGTAAATCAACATCTGCTCAATGATCAGGTTACGCCCACTGTTAACGACCAAATCCTGAGTCATGTGGGTTAAGATTTCTGCAAGAACACCATTTGCAAGGACACCATTTTTCTCAAGCATGAAAGGTTCAACTGTAATGACAACCTCATCATGATGATAAGACAACTTTTGTCCAATCTGTTCTGAAAATGTTGGGAGAGCTGATACCTGAGAGCGACTCATTTTTTCCATGACATCCCGTCTAGTAATGACACCTAGCAAGGTTTGATTGCTCCGCACAACGGGTACCATTTCAAAATCTTCTGCAATCATTCTCTGGCTCACGTTAGCAATATTTGTTGCTAAGCCTGTCATATAGACTGTTCTTGTCATAACCTTATCAATGGTTGTACCTGGTGATTTATCTCCAGCGTCACGCATGGTCACGACACCAACAACAACCTGGTGTTGATTGATGACAGGGAAACGACTAGTCCTATTCTTTCGAACCAAGTCCAAGTAATCCTTTACGGTATCTGTTTCCTGTAAAAAACCATATTCATGACTAGTACGATAAATCTTTTCAACCGTTAAAATATCAGTCTTAATCTGAACATTTGAAAGAGCGCGGTTAATCATCGTCGCAATTGTAAATGTATCATGTTTACTTCGTAATACTGGAATATTTTTCTTATCTGCAGCATTCAAAACATCTTTATGAACTTCAAATCCACCGGTTACCAAGACTGCATTCTCATTTTCAAGTGCCAATAATTGGATTCGTGTTCTGTCACCGACAATGACTAGCCCGCCATCATGAAGATAAGAAAGAATATTCTTTTCTGTCATGGCTCCAATAGAGAATTTACTGAATTCTCTCTCCAAACCATCTTGACCAGCTAAAACTTCCGAACCAGTAACTTCTGCAATTTCTGCAAAGGTTAATCTCTCAATAGCAACTTTTTTTGACTTCACACGGACTGTCCCGCTTCGAGGACGTGTTTCAACTAAGCCTCTATTTTCAGCTTCTTTGATAGCACGATAGGCTGTCCCATCGCTCACTCCCAGACGATTTGAAATACTTCGAACGCTAACCCGTTTTCCGACTGGTAATTCTTCTAAATAAGCTAAAATTTCTTGGTGTTTACTCATTTAGCTCTCCTTTTGTATAGCGAAATTCTAGATAATCCCGCATCTTACGAGTATAGCGGTCACTACCTTTAAACCGACGATATAAAACGAAGCCGGACTTTTGAGCAACCTTTTGACTGGCGCTATTTTCTAGATGTGTCACAATAGATAGTTGCTTTAATTCAAACTGATTCACACACAAATCTCGCAATTTGGTAACTGCTTCCGTCATATATCCCTGAGACCAATAGTCTTTCCTTAAAAAATAGCCAATTTCCGCTTCTTTCCTTATTTCATCAAGCTTTTCAAACTTAATTGCTCCGATCATTTTTTGGTCTTTTTGATCACAAATGGCCCAAATTCCCAAAGGTGATTTCATAAAGTAGTTGGCAAGAGCATATTGACTTTCTTCAATACTAGCTTGCGTAGGAAAATAAATTGAAGATTTTCAGGGTCTGATGCTAACTGATGAAAGTCATCTACATCTGTAAAAAAGAATGGACGGAAATACAAACGTTCCGTCTCATAGAAAGAATATATTGCTAATTTTGTCCAGATATTCATTCTTATCCTCAAATTACTAATCTTCGATTAGCTCAATATCTGCTCCAAGGTTACGTAATTTCTCAATAATATTAGAGTAGCCTCGTAGGATAAACTCAACACTAGTAATCTCTGTTCTACCTTCAGCCATTAATCCAGCAATAACCAAAGCTGCACCTGCACGTAAGTCAGTCGCTCTTACACTTGCTCCTTGTAAAGGATTGCCACCCTTGTAAAAAATATGATCATTCATTGTAGAGATATCTGCATTCATTTTGGCTAATTCGAAGACATGATTGACACGTTTTTCATAGATTGTATCAATCAGTGTCCCACGTCCTTCTGCTTTTAATAGCAATGGTGTAATTGGCTGTTGGAGGTCCGTAGCAAATCCTGGATATGGAGCTGTTTTGATATTAACGGCCTTAAGATTTGTTTGTTCTTCAACGTAGATACTATCTTCAGAGACCGTCATATGAACACCCATTTCTTCAAGCTTTGCGATAAAACCTTCTAAATGTTCATAAAGTACATTGTTAATACGAATTCCTTGTCCCACAGCAGCAGCCATTGCAATATAAGTCCCTGCTTCAATACGGTCAGGAATTACTTGATGGCGTGTGCCGTGTAAAGAATCAACACCATCGATAGTAATCATATCTGTACCTGCACCACGAATATGAGCTCCCATATTATTTAACAATGTAGCTACATCAATGATTTCAGGCTCTCTAGCTGCGTTTTCAATTACTGTACGTCCTTGAGCTTTTACCGCTGCAAGCATTGTGTTAATAGTTGCTCCAACACTAACAGTATCCATATAAATATGGGCGCCTTGTAATCTAGAGTCGTTTGTTGAGAGATTCATATTGTCTCCCTCATAGGTTGTCTTAGCACCCATAGCTTCAAAGGCTTTTAAATGCAAGTCAATCGGACGAGGTCCCAAGTCACATCCACCAGGTAAACCTACAGTGGCTTCACCAAAACGTCCTAAAAGACTACCATAGAAGTAATAAGATGCGCGAAGACTGTTGATTTTACCGTATGGCATTGGTTTATTTTGAACACCACGAGAATCAATTTCTAGAACATCGTCATAACGTTTGACACTAGCTCCCATGATTTCCATAATTTCAATCAAACTAGCTACGTCTGAGATATCTGGAACACAATCCAAAATAACTACATCATCTGATAAAATAATAGCAGGAATGAGGGCTACTACACTATTTTTTGCACCACTAATGGTTATTTCACCCTTTAATGGACGCCCACCGTTAATGACAATTTTTTTCATTATTATATATACTCTTTCACTATTTATTCATAAGGTCTCACCCTATATTATACCATATTTCTTTATTATTATCTATCATAATAAATCAAATAAGTTCCTTAAGACTTTATTGATTTAAAACAGTTTCTCAAGTAAACTAAAAAATAACTGATGCTAATTTTATTCAAGAAAAAAGGCTTTCCGAAAATCTCGAAAAGCCTTTTATAATGCTTATTTTGCGATTGGGTAAACAGAAACTTGTTTCTTATCGCGACCTTTACGTTCGAAACGTACTACGCCTTCAACTTTAGCGAACAAAGTATCGTCTCCACCACGTCCAACGTTTACACCTGGATAGATGTGTGTACCACGTTGACGGTAAAGGATTGATCCACCTGAAACAGTTTGTCCGTCAGCTGCTTTAGCTCCAAGACGTTTAGCTTGTGAATCACGTCCGTTTGATGTAGAACCTCCACCTTTTTTGTGGGCGAAAAGTTGCAAGTTGTTAAGAGTCATTTTTAACATAATGTTTTCCTCCGTGTTAGTTTTCTGTGATAACTCTAGTTTGGACGAACTCAGAAGAGTTCTCCGATAAGTTTGCCATACCTAAGAAAAATGATTCAAAGAATAATTGTGTCATTTCTCTCTGGTGAGAAGGAAGATCTTTTGGAATTTCAACCATCAGATAGCCACCTTCATCTTCGTTTAATTCTAAGATTGGTTCATAGCCTGCAAATTTCTCAATGGAATTGATAAAGTTAATGGCAAGCGTAGAAACCGATGCACACACGACATCTAGGCCGTATTCGCCACTCTCGGCGTGTCCAGTAATCTCCGCACTCCTCAGCTCGCCATCTTCGGCTCTCTCAAAGACTGCTTGTATCATGTGTTCTCCTTAAAATTAAGCGTTGATTGCGTTGATGACAACTTTTGTATATGGTTGACGGTGACCTTGTTTACGATGGCTACCTTTTTTAGGTTTGTACTTGTAAGTAACAACTTTCTTTTGTTTTCCTTGTTTTTCAACAGTTCCAACAACAGTAGCTCCAGCAACAAGTGGAGTTCCGACAACAGTGTTTTCACCACCAACAAGAACAACTTCGTTAAAAGTAACTTCTTGACCAGCTTCAACGTTCAATTTTTCAACGTAAACTGCTTGACCAACTTCAACTTTAACTTGTTTTCCGCCAGTTTTGATAATTGCGTATGTGCTCATTATGCACCTCCTATGATTTTTTGGGGTTACCCCGAATTTTTGTGAAGACTCGCCTAGCATCGTGGGACGAACCACTTAAAAGAAGAGCTCTTAGTATAACAAAGAATAAACTAGGAATTAAGCCGAAGACATAACTTATGTTAGGCAAGGCGATAATGACGAAGTTTAAATTTGTTATACGACGAGCAACGATGTTCGTGCGGTTGCACAGGAATGTGCATAGTCAACTCTACAAGTATAGCATGATTCCGATTTTTTGACAAGTATTTTCACTCAAAATTCAGCCTTTTATCAGACTTTTTTTCGTAAAGCAGATAAAACCATACTTAGATAAAAAATACTCATCATGACAGGTACACCTAAAATTATTTTTTCATTGAAAACAATGGTTAGGTATGCTGAAAATACTACTCCTAGAATAAAGCTAATCAGTAGACTTACAAAAATCAATCCTTCCATCAAAAAGGCTGTATGCTTAGTCCGAACATATTCGCCAAAAGCCAACATAGTTCGCTTAATATTTCCCGTCATAAAGGCATTGTTATAGGCAATTCCAGAAACCTCTCCAAAAGCTGTTGTAACGAGACCCATACAAAAAGCCAGAGGAGGAACAATAAACATGTTATCAACACTCAATGGAATAAAGCCGATTATCAATGATAAAATGGCCAATGGTAAAAGTGATAGAATGGGTTTTTTAACAATGCGAAGTTTTTCCTTGTAAATCGTAAGCAAAAAACGCCTAACATGAAAGATAAAAGTGTCAATATCTTTATTTCGGCATCAGCCAAATTTCTCTGAACGATTCCGACTGATAAAAATACCACATTCCCCGTTTGCCCAGCGACTAAGGTATTCCCTCTTACAATAAAGGTATAGGCATCTACATAGCCTGCACAAAAAGTCAAAAAAAGCGCCAATCTTTTTGAATGACGAGAAATTTTTCTCATAGGTAATAATCTCATACTAATCTCCTAAATATACTGTGACTATTGTACCATTTTTTCTAGAAATTTCGAAGTATCAAAGCAAAAGAATTATCTCAAGGTAACGAGTTGACTCTTTCTATGTTATAATGAAATCAATCATTACTTGTGGAAAAGGAGTAACTATGCTAAAACTTGGTATCATAGGAACTAGTTCAATCAGCCATCATTTTCTAGAGGCTGCTCATGCTAGCGGGAAATTTCAACTGGGTGCAGTCTATTCGAGAAAAATAGAAACCGCAGAAAAGTTTGTTGAACAGTATCAAGGCGTTAAGCTATTTGATCAGCTAAATGATTTCTTTAATGATTCATTCGATGTGGTATACATTGCTAGTCCAAATTCCCTGCATTTTAGTCAGGCAAAGATGGCTTTATCTGCTGGAAAACATGTTATCCTTGAAAAACCAGCTGTCACTCAACCACAAGAATGGCAGGAATTAGTTCAAACGGCTAAAGATAATAAGTGTTTTATCTTTGAAGCAGCAAGAAACTACCACGAAGATGCTTTTGCCACAATCAAAGACTTTCTTGCGAACAAACAAATTCTTGGTGCCGATTTTAACTATGCCAAATATTCATCTAAGATGCCTAACCTACTTGCTGGCGATACTCCTAATGTTTTCTCAGACCGTTTTGCAGGTGGTGCACTTATGGATCTTGGTATTTATCCTATCTACGCTGCTGTTCGCTTATTTGGAAAACCGACTCATGCAACCTATCAAGCTCAGAAACTAGATAATAGCATTGATTTAAATGGGGATGGTATTCTCTCATATCCTGACTATCAAGTGCATATCAAAACAGGAAAGAATATCACTTCTAATCTTCCTTGTGAGATTTATACTACTGATGGTACCTTAACGCTTAATACAATCGAGCATGTCCAATCAGCTATTTTTACAGACCATCAAGGAAATGAAGTTCAACTTCCTATCCAGCAGGCTCCTCACACCATGACTGAGGAAGTTGCTGCTTTCGCAAACATGATCAAGCAAGCAGACCGAACTCTCTACCAATCTTGGATTAATGATGCGACACACGTCCATGACCTACTTTACACCATGCGCCAGAATGCTGGCATTAGATTTGAGGCAGAAAAATGAAAACCAAACTACCTACCGAATGGGAAGAATTGATTGATCAACTCGGTTTCCAAGAATTCACCCCCATTCAAACTCAACTTTTTCAACCTATAACAGAAGGTGAAAACCTACTTGGAGTCAGTCCAACTGGTACAGGGAAGACTTTAGCTTATCTCCTACCAAGTCTTCTTCGTCTCCAAAAGAAAAAAGCGCAGCAACTATTGATTTTAGCGCCCAATACTGAGCTTGCTGGACAAATTTTTGAAGTCACTAAAACCTGGGGTGAGGCTATCGGATTAACAGCTCAGCTATTTCTATCCGGTTCGAGCCAGAAACGCCAAATTGAACGACTTAAAAAGGACCAGAAATCTTGATCGGAACACCTGGTCGTATCTTTGAAGTCATTAAATTGAAAAAATCAAGATGATGAACGTGGAAACAATCATTCTTGATGAATTCGACCAACTCCTTGATGATTCTCAAATTCATTTTGTCGAGAAAATTACCAACTACGCACCTCGTGACCATCAACTTATTTACATGAGTGCCACTACCAAATTTGACCAAGATAAGATTGCACCTAACACGCGCATCATTGATCTATCAGACCAAAAGTTAGACAATATTCAACACTTCTACATGCAAGTAGACCAACGTCACAGAGTAGATATGCTTCGTAAACTGGCACAGGTTGAAGATTTCCGTGGTCTTGTCTTCTTTAATAGCTTGTCAGACCTTGGAAGTGCAGAGGAAAAATTACAATATCGTGATGTTTTAGCAGTTTCACTAGCTAGTGATGTCAACGTTAAATTTAGAAAAGTTATTCTAGAAAAATTCAAAGATAATCAACTGACACTACTTCTTGCCACAGACCTTCTCGCTCGTGGTATCGACATTGATAGTTTAGAATGCGTGATTAATTTTGATGTCCCTAGAGATAAGGAAACTTACACTCACCGTGCGGGTCGGACAGGACGCATGGGTAAAGAAGGCTATGTCATCACTCTTGTGACACATCCAGAAGAGCTTAAAAAACTGAAGAAATTTGCAAGTGTACGTGAAATTGTCCTTAAAAATCAAGAACTGTATATCAAATGAGAGTGGGACAGAAATCGGTAATTCGTTAGAATTCGATTTCATCGTCCCACCTCCGCACAGTTGAGTAGGGCTGTAAAAGCTGATGAAATCAGCGTAGTAGAGCCGACTCAACCACTGCGTCTTGCTCGACAATCCAAAGACAATTGAGAGGCTAGAACTTTTGTCCCAGCCTCTTTTTCTTATCCCCAAGTAATTTCTAATCGGTAGTTGGCAAAAGCAACTCCTTCTTTATTTTGCAACTGATAGGCTAGTTCAATCTTCTCTTCACCAACTTCGTAGTGATTGGTTTGAATGATAAACTCTTGCATACCCATAGGTGTTGGAATATAGGCCAAACTATCAGATTCCTTTAGAAAACGCATGATAGTCTTGGGATTTGAGAAACGCGTCATGACTAGCTCTTCTTCCTGAAACTTAATCACAACCTTTTCTTGCTCTTCATTGTAGAAAAGAAGATAGGAAAACTCACCCTTTTCACGTAGTTCTACATCATAAAGCTGATCGACGACTTCCAACTGGTCATCAAACTGAATTTTATTTCTCATTCGAATCTTCACATCAAATCCTCTTTCTTCTCACTTATCCCTACTATTTTACCAAAAAGCCTAGGAATTTGCTATAATGGTCTTATGAATGAAAAAGTATTTCGTGACCCTGTTCACAACTATATCCACGTTAACAATCAAGTCATTTATGACCTGATCAATACAAAAGAATTTCAACGGCTTCGTCGCATCAAACAGCTTGGAACATCTAGCTATACTTTCCATGGTGGAGAGCATAGTCGTTTTTCTCACTGTTTGGGTGTCTATGAAATTGCTCGTCAAATCACTGAAATTTTTGAGGAGAAATATCCTGAGGAATGGGATTCTAACGAATCTCTCTTAACCATGACTGCAGCTCTTCTCCACGACCTCGGACATGGTGCCTACTCTCATACTTTTGAAAATCTCTTTGACACTGACCATGAAGCAATTACCCAGGAAATAATTCAAAGTCCTGAAACAGAGATTCATCAGGTTCTTCTACAGGTGGCGCCAGATTTTCCAAAAAAAGTAGCCAGCGTTATTGATCACACTTATCCAAATAAACAAGTGGTTCAGCTAATTTCGAGTCAGATTGATGCAGACCGTATGGACTATCTCCTACGCGACTCCTACTTCACCGGTGCTTTTTATGGCCAGTTCGATCTAACACGTATTCTTCGTGTCATTCGTCCTGTTGAAAATGGCATCGCCTTTCAGCGTAATGGGATGCATGCCATCGAGGATTATGTACTCAGTCGTTACCAGATGTATATGCAGGTTTATTTCCACCCAGCCACACGCGCCATGGAAGTCCTTCTGCAAAATCTTCTCAAACGTGCCAAAGAACTCTATCCTGAAAATAAGGAATTCTTTGCCCTTACATCCCCACATCTACTGCCATTTTTTGAGAAAAACGTTAGCTTGTCTGACTATCTAGCACTAGACGACGGGGTTATGAATACCTATTTCCAACTCTGGATGACTAGTACAGATAAAATTCTAGCCGACCTTTCCCAACGTTTTATCAATCGTAAGGTCTTCAAATCTATTACTTTTTCTGAGGACGACCAAGACCTGCTTGGAATCATGCGAAATTTCGTAGAAGAAATTGGTTTTGACCCTAACTATTACACAGCTATTCATAAGAATTTTGACCTTCCTTACGATATTTATCGACCAGAGTCTGAAAATCCTAGAACACAAATTGAGATTGTCCAAAAAAATGGTGAACTGGCAGAACTTTCTAGCCTATCTCCTATCGTTCAATCTCTTGCAGGGAGCCGTCATGGTGACAACCGCTTCTACTTCCCGAAAGAAATGCTTAAGCAAAACAGTATTTTCACTAGTATCATTCAACAATTTTCACATTTGATTGAGAATGATCATTTCACTCCAGATAAGAAATAACAGAGGAAATTTATGAGTATAAAACTAATCGCCGTTGATATTGATGGTACCCTAGTTAATAGTAAAAAAGAAATTACTCCAGAAGTTTTTGCAGCTATCCAAGATGCCAAAGCAGCTGGAGTCAAGGTTGTCATTGCAACAGGACGCCCCATTGCTGGTGTTGCCAAACTCCTTGACGACTTGCAGTTGAGAGACGAAGGTGACTATGTAGTGACCTTCAACGGTGCCCTTGTTCAGGAAACTGCTACAGGACATGAAATTATCAGCGAATCCTTGACTTACGAGGACTATCTGGATATGGAATTTCTCAGCCGTAAACTTGGAGTCCACATGCATGCAATTACCAAGGACGGCATCTACACTGCCAATCGCAATATCGGAAAATACACCGTACACGAGTCAACCCTCGTCAGCATGCCAATTTTTTACCGTACACCTGAAGAGATGGCTGATAAAGAAATCGTCAAATGTATGTTTATCGACGAACCAGAAATTCTAGATGCTGCTATTGATAAGATTCCAGCAGAATTTTACGAACGTTACTCCATCAACAAATCTGCTCCATTTTACCTAGAACTCCTTAAAAAGGATGTAGACAAGGGGTCTGCTATCACTCACCTAGCTGAGAAACTTGGACTAAGTAAGGATGAAACCATGGCGATCGGTGACGAAGAAAATGACCGTGCCATGCTCGAAGTCGTTGGCAACCCCGTTGTTATGGAAAATGGAAATCCAGAACTCAAAAAAATCGCCAAATACATTACCAAAACAAATGATGAATCAGGCGTTGCCCATGCTATTCGAACTTGGGTCTTGTAACATTAAAAACCACTCTCTTGAGTGGTTTTTTTCTATATTAGTGCCCCCTGCAGGAATCGAACCTGCAACTACTCCTTAGGAGGGAGTTGTTATATCCATTGAACTAAGGGAGCTAGAGAAAAACTCCGCCTTACAGCAGAGTTTTTTATCGAATTAACGACGGATTTCTTTGATACGAGCTGCCTTACCTTGAAGTGCACGCAAGTAGTACAATTTCGCACGACGTACTTTACCGTAACGAACAACTTCGATCTTTTCAACACGTGGAGTGTGGATTGGGAAGATACGTTCAACACCTACACCGTTAGAGATTTTACGAACCGTGTAGTTTTCTGAGATGCCAGCACCTTTACGTGCAATAACAACACCTTCAAAAATCTGAACACGTTCACGGTTTCCTTCGACAACTTTCGCGTGTACACGAACAGTGTCACCAGGACGGAATGATGGGATATCAGTACGAAGTTGACCTTCAGTCAAGCTTTGGATTAATGGATTCATTTTATTCTCCTATCTTTGTCAATCTTGAGGAATCTTCCTCAGCGGATAAACTGTATTTTTGTATGTCCATTACACACAAGATACAGTTTACCAAATTTCCACAAAAAGTAAAGAAATTTATAGCAGAATTCCTAAAAAATCGCTACTAAACCTCCTAAGTAAGTTAAGAGAAAATAGCTGTAAAACACCTTCTTGTCACTAAGCAGTCTCTGTAGCTCATCATTCAAAGTTGAAAAAGTCGTCAAACCACCACAAAAACCCGTTGCAAGAATAAGATAGACTTCTTTTGACTCCACATGGTTATAGCATAATCCAATCAAGAAACAACCTAGAAGATTGGCTATGAGTGTTCCTAGTGGTATTATGAAATCTTTATTATAACGAGAAAAGAAATAACGAACTAGGGCACCAAGCCCACAAGCGATTGTAAGATAGACGATTACCATTTCTTCCTCCCCAAGTAGTAAGCCAAGAAAAGTCCTCCGCCAATGCTCAAGACTAGGTAGATTACCAAGCTCAAATAACGGCCAGTATCCAGCAATTTCACAGCATCTAACATGAGACTAGAAAAGGTTGTTAAACCACCACAGAAGCCCGTACCGAGTGCTAGAATAAGGCCTTTACTTGTTCCTTTAAAAACCAGAAAACCTTTTACAAGATACACTAGAAGGAAAATCCCTAGATAATTGACAATCAGTGTGCCCCAAGGGAAGTCTGGACTAGACGGCAACCATCTCGAAATCTGAAAACGCACAATTCCTCCCAGCATAGCAGCTAGAAAGATTCCTAGAGGGTAAAATTTTTCTTTTTTCATTTGATTGTTTTATCCTGATAATCACGTGAACGTTTGAGAATATCTGAAAAAGTTACAACAATCGTTTCTTCGTACTTTTTATTGCTGACGCGATTTCTGACTTTTTCAAAGATAGCTTCTTCTCTTTTGGTATCCAAGATTGGTTTTCCTGTAGACTTTTTATAAGCAACTACACCCTCAACTAGATGCATTCTTTCTTCTAAAAGTTGGACGATTTGGTCATCGATTTTGTCAATTTCTTGTCTAATAATATCTAAGTCCATAGTGTTTCCTTTTTATTTGAATTATTGTACCAAAAAAGCACTAAATAGGCTAGTAAAATCCTAATCCTAGTTAATAAAAACTGCACTGACTTACCCAATCAGTGCAACAATCTATTATCCAACTTTAGCAGCTAATTCTTCTGCGAATTGCTCCAAGCGTTCAATATCTTCTTCCTCGGCAGAAAGGTCAACTTTAACGCACTCTGAACCCTTTTCAGCTCCAGTAGCTACAAATACTCGGTCGAAGTCATCAACAGCCTTACAGAATTCATCGTAGAAAGTATCACCTGATCCAACTACACCATAGATTTTACCACTCAAGTTAAGATCTGCTAGATCTTCGTAGAAGTCCATCATCTCATCTGGAAGCTCACCATCACCGTATGTGTAGGTTGCAACGATTGCAAGATCTGCTTCTAAAAAGTCAGAAGCATCAACAGTTGTACACTCATCAACATCGACATCCAAACCTAATTCTCGTAATTTATCTGCTACAATATCAGCGATTTCTTCAGTATTTCCTGTCATACTGGCAAATACAATTTTTGCTAATGCCATAAGGTCCTCCTCAATTTATCTTCCTCCATTATATCACAGATTTTTCATTTTAAAAATAAAAACTCTTGTGCTACAATTATATGAGAAAGAATTGAGGTTATTTATGGAAATTTGCCATCAAATTTTAGAACAAATTAAAAATTACGATACAATTATTATTCACCGTCACATGAGAGCAGATCCCGATGCTTTGGGAAGTCAAGTTGGTCTTAAAGAACTGCTCCAGTATAATTTCCCTGATAAAAATATTAAAGTTGTTGGCTATGATTTGCCTACTTTAACATGGCTAGCCAAAATGGATGAGGTAGAAGATCAAGAATTTGAAGGTGCACTTGCCATTATCTGTGATACTGCAAATACAGCGCGCATTGATGATAAACGTTATCTTAATGCTGAGACAATTATCAAAATTGACCACCATCCAAATGATGAAGTCTACGGTGATCTAGTTTGGGTAGATACTAATTCTAGCAGTGCGAGTGAAATGATTGCTCTCTTTGCTGAAGCAACTAACTTAGAATTGTCCGACTACGCTGCTAAAATGCTCTGCGCTGGAATTATTGGTGATACCGGCCGTTTCCTCTACCCTTCTACTTCTGCACGTACGCTTCGTATTGCAAGTCAACTCAGAGAACATAACTTTGACTACGCTGAATTAACTCGTAAAATGGATATTATGAGCTTTAAGATTGCCAAACTCCAGGGTTATGTCTATGATCACTTAGAAGTTGATGAAAATGGTGCTGCTCGTGTCATTCTTACTCAAGAAATTTTGAAGAAATATGACGTTACTGATGCTGAAACAGCAGCCATCGTTGGCGCTCCAGGACGTATTGATACTGTCAGCCTTTGGGGAATCTTTGTGGAGCAATCAGATGGTCACTATCGTGTACGTCTTCGTAGTAAATTTGTTCCAATCAACGGAGTTGCTAAAGAACATGACGGCGGTGGACATCCACTTGCCAGCGGAGCAAATTCTTATAGTGTAGAAGAGAATGAGCTTATCTACCAAAATTAAAAACTTACTGAAAAATAGATAAAAAGCTTGCCAAACTTTTCAGAATCTGATAGACTAGTATGGTAACAATCTATGGCTCGCAAAGAGACCATGGCAGAAAGGAAATATTGCAAAATGAAAAAAGATATCCATCCAGAATATCGCCCAGTTGTCTTCATGGACACAACTACTGGTTACCAATTCCTTAGCGGTTCAACAAAACGCTCTAACGAAACTGTTGAGTTCGAAGGCGAAACTTACCCATTGATCCGTGTGGAAATTTCATCAGACTCACACCCATTCTACACTGGACGTCAAAAGTTCACTCAAGCAGATGGACGCGTGGATCGTTTCAACAAAAAATACGGTCTCAAATAATCAACCGCATCACTTGCATAAGGTTGAACGAAAACAACTCCAATTCGGAGTTGTTTTTTGTTGCTTTCATTAGAGTCATTGATGATGATTTCAAATGTAGCCCGACTATAAGTACTAGTTTATCTTCTCCTGCTACTTTCATGCCCCTTATACACAAAAAAGCCTGTCACACAAGCTCAAATGCTTGATATAACAGGCTTTTTATAAAATTATTATTTAACTGCTTCTTTAAGAGCTTTACCAGCTTTGAATGCTGGAACTTTAGAAGCTTTGATTTTGATTTCTTTACCAGTTTGTGGGTTGCGACCTTTACGAGCTGCACGTTTACGAACTTCGAAGTTACCAAAACCGATCAATTGAACTTTTTCACCAGCTGAAAGGAATTCAGTTACAGCTGCGAATACAGCGTCAACTGCTGCTGCTGAATCTTTCTTAGTCAATTCTGTAGCTTCTGCTACTTTAGCGATCAAATCTTGTTTGTTTGCCATGTTAATGAATCCTCCAAAATTATTTCTAATTAACACTTATAATCATAACCTAAAATTCCTTTTAGGTCAAGTCAAAAACACCTTTTATTTCAATTTTTCCTGATTTTTTTAGGAATTATAGCGAATTAAGATTGCCCAGGCGTTTTCTCCGGTGTGAGTTTGGATAATTGAGCCTGTTTCTAGGACTGAAATCGGTTTTTCAACGTAAGGTTGTAGTACAGCTTTCATCTCGTTTGCAAATTCATTTGTACCTGCATAAGAAATACCAATCTCAGCTACTGATCTATTTGCTAGAGTGGCTACTAACTCATCCAACCATTTCTTAAAGGTTTTTGAACCACGTCCTTTGACAATCGGTTGAAGTTCATGGTCCTTCATTTGCATAACAACTCGAATATTAAGGAGAGAGCTTAGCAAACCTGTAACACGACCAATGCGGCCACCTTTTACAAGATTTTCCAAAGTAGACACACCGATGTAGAGTTCTGTGTTCTTTTTACGTCCTCTACATGGGCTAGAATGGTTTCAAGATCTTTTCCTTCTTGAGCTAGTTTCGCTGCCTCTACAACCTGGAACTTCAAGGCCTGATCTGTAAATGAACTATCCAAAACAGTGACATCTGCTGTTGATAGACTTGCACCTTGACGAGCCGCTTCTACTGTTCCTGATAAAGCATGGGACATGTGGATAGCCAAAATCTGACTACCATCCTTGCCCAAGTCTTCAAAAATCTCTGCAAAGAGTCCAACTGGTGGTTGACTAGTCTTAGGAAGATTTTTACTAGCTTGCATCAAGCGAAGAAATTCTCCTTCTTCAAGATCTGCATCTGAATACAGGACACTATCAATCATTACAGATAAAGGAACAATCGTAATATCTAATTCTTTGACCACTTCTGGTTCAATAGTAACAGAAGAGTCCGTTACAATTTTTACTTTTGTCATATTTCAAATCTTTCTATTTCATGAATTTTAATGATTCAACTTAACTATAACAATTATAACAAAAAATTATCAAAAATTCATACAATATCTATTTATTTTAGAGCTTATTCCCTATTTATTTTTAAAAAAGTTTACAAAAAATAACCGCCCCTTTTCAGGCGATTATTATGAATATCTTACATCAAATGATTATATAATTCCTGCATCTGCATATCATCTGGAACGAGATTGAGATAAGCTTGGATATATGTTTTTGCTTCTTCTAACTTACCGAGTTCTCTTAATAAATAAATATACTGCTCCAAAAACTCAGGATTGTCCTTCAGCTCTGTAGCAAGCTCCTTATAGAGTTCATAGGCTGCATCCAACTCCTCAGTTTCCTGGTAGCTTCGAGCAATCATCCATTTAGTCAAGAGATTCTCAGGCTCATGGACTGCTAAAGCGAGAATATCCTCGTATCTCTCTTGTTCCTGATACATGGTCGCTAAGCGCAGCAAAATTTCTTCCTGGTCATCAGCATTCTCTTGAGCTTGCAGTAGATAAGCTTCTGCTTGTTCAGGTTGGTGTAACTCGTAAGATAGCTGAGATGAAAGGAGCAACAAACGAGTTTCAAAAGGATTTTTTGATAAGCCTTGTTGGGCTATTTTTAGAGCTTCTTCTGTCTGATGTTCTTTATGAAGTGCTTGACTATAGCCATACTCATATCCTTCAAAATCTGGGGAAATGGTGTCTATTTGCTTAAAGTAAAAAGCTGCTTTTTGATAATCCTCTTGGTCAAAATAGAGACTTGCGAGTTCATAGGCTGTTTGGTCATCATATTCTAACTCTAAGGCTTTTTCTAGAAACTCAATAGCAGATTCGAACTTACCAAGTCTTGCATAAGCAAGACCTATTCTCTGATAAGTTGAAATTCCTGTTTGATCATAGATAGCACGATTATCTAGTTGAGCATAGCCCTGAATGGCTTCTAAATCGTTTCCTAGCTCACTATCTAGTTCGGCTAGTCCAAATATCAGGAGAGGATCATCAGAGTAGCTACGAGCTTCTAAGAGCTTCTCACGCGCCACATCTGTCAGTCCTTCCATCTGATATAAATCAGCTTTTAAGGCAAGAGCTGATACATACCATTCGCTCTCCGGACCAATGTTCTCTAAATAATCAAAAGCTTCCTCAATCAGTCCATCTTCGCCAGCGATTGCAGCTAGATTGATATAGACCTCTGGGAATTTCGGTGCTAATTTCTCATAAATTTGCCCTGCTTGCGGATAGAAACCTATTCCTTCGAGATATGCAGCAAGTTCAAGAAGCACTTCATCTGAGTCTTCTTCTATTGCTTTTTGAAAATAGGAATCTGCTTTGGGCAAATCTTGTTGTTCTAAAGCCTCGAGCATTTGTTGACTATTGTTCACGATCAGTCTCCTCTACTGGTTCATAAAGTCCACTAACTCCTTTATACCAATCAAAAATTTCTGAGATGACTACTTTTGCAGAAGCGTAGATTGGAATACCTAGCAATACACCCCAAATACCAAACATGGATCCTGAAGTTAATAGAACAAACAGAATGGTGATTGGGTGAATATTGAGTTGGCTTCCTAGAATCAATGGCGATACGAAGCGTCCTTCAATGGTTTGCTCAACAATAAAGACGATAATAACCTTTAAGAGCATAACAGGACCAGCAATCAGTCCCAAAACAAGCGCAGGAATCATAGCAAGGAAACTACCTAGATAAGGCACAAGGTTCAATACACCTGCAGTAACACCGAGCGCTACTGCATATCGAAGTCCAATAATCTTAAAGAAGATAATAAACATGATAGCCACGATAACGGCTACGGTAATTTGTCCTCTAACGTAGTTCGCAAGTTGTTGATTGACATCTGAAAGAACTTTACCGACTGGTTCTCTCAATTTATTTGGTAGAAATTGAGTAATATAGTCTCTTAGCCCTTTACCGTCTCGAAGGAGGTAAAAGAGCATAAATGGCATGATAATTAGAGCAACAATCACTTGTGACGTTCCACTGATAAGAGCACTCACCCAGTTAACAGCCTTAGAAGAAATATTACTTGCCCAAGCAGTTGCTTGTGTTGAAAAATTAGCTAGAACCTGCTCCAATTGAGGTCTAAAGTCATCTGGCAAACGCTTGGTTACGAGATCATCAATAACTTTATCAGCATCTTCGAGATAACTTGGGACATTTTGCGCAAAAACAACTACTTGACGTTGAAGGTTTGGAATCGCAACGGCTAGACCAATAATCAAGAGTACGGCAATAATGACGAAGATAATACTAATGGCTAAGACACGGTTAATCTTGTACTTCTCCATCAGATCTACTAGTGGATTCAAGAGGTAAAAAAGTAGACCCGATAAGATAACCGGCAACATGACTACTGATAAAAAGTCGATAACAGGGATAAATAAGAAGCTGATTTTACTGAGAATAAAAATATTGAGACCTAATAACAAGGCTACCAAAAATACAGTAACAGCCTTATTATCTAAAAACCATTTAAAAAACCAAGATAAGGTAAAGTGTTTCTCTTTTTGTTCCATTTTTTCTTCCTTTCCTTTGTCCTAACATTATACCATGTTTTAAGAAAAATAAGGTTTTTTTATAGTCTTTTAGCAAGGGATAAATTTGTATTCTTGACAAGGGAAGAGCTATTTTTTCTGACTTAGATTTTTCATCTAGCAGGTCTTTTTATGTTATAATTGAATTATCTTTTTCTAGAGGTATGAATATGAAAGAAATAGTATATTTTGGAACCTATACACGACGTATTTCTCAAGGGATTTACAAGGCTGATTTTGATACTGAGACTGGCAAACTCTCAAATCTAGAACTCTTTGCAACCGAGCCAAGTCCAACCTACCTAGCCTTTGATCAGCATCAGCATCTCTATACTGTCGGAAGCCATGATGACAAAGGTGGAATCGCAGCATACAAAACTGATGGTGTCCTTCTGAATCACGTTGTTGAAGAAGGTGCTCCTCATTGCTATGTTGCAGTCGATGAGACACGGAGTCTAGTTTATGGCGCCAACTATCATAAAGGTCAAGTTCTAGTCTATAAACGTAAAGAAGATGGCTGTCTTAAATTGGCAGACAAAGTTCAACACACTGGCCATGGTCCACATGAAAACCAAGCTTCTCCCCACGTACACTACACCGACTTAACACCAGACCAATATTTGGTAACTTGTGACTTAGGTACTGACGAGATCATTACCTATGATGTCAATCTAGAAGGAAAGTTGACGAAACTAGCAACTTATAATTGTAATCCCGGCGCTGGTGCTCGTCACCTTGTTTTCCACCACCACTACAAGATTGCTTATCTCATCTGTGAACTCAATAGTACGATTGAAGTATTGATTTACGATGGTGTTGGAGAATTTGAACAAATGCAGGTCATTTCAACCTTACCAGATGACTATAGTGGCTTTAATGGAACTGCCGCTATTCGTCTCTCTAAAGATGGTAAATTCCTCTACGCTTCTAATCGAGGCCATGATTCTATCGCTGTTTATAGCATTTTAGCAGATGGAAGCTTAGAATTATTAGAGATTGTTCCAACGCATGGGAAAAATCCACGTGATTTTGATTTATCACCTGACCAAGAATTCCTTATCGCTGTTCACCAGGATTCTGATAATGCGACAGTCTTTAAGCGCAATCCTGAAACTGGTAGACTTGCTGAACTTTCTAATGAATTTCAGGTACCTGAAGCAGTCTGCATAAGTTTCACCAAATAAGACATAAGAAAAAATGAACTTGATTTAACAAGTTCATTTTTATTTTATAATTTATTTCCGACATTAATACGGTTAATAGCACGTTGCAATGCAATTTTAGCACGGCGCTCTTGGTCGATTAAGTGTTTGTCTTGTGCTTCTTCGATTTCACGTTCAGCACGAAGTTTAGCACGTTCTGCACGACTAACATCAATATCGCGCGCACGTTCAGCTGAGTCAGCAATAATGGTAATGACATTATTAGCAATCTCAATAATTCCTCCGTTTACTGCAATCCAGTTCACATGAGTATCATCATCGATGCGTTTAACCTTTACTTCATCAACTGCTAGAACCGCAATCATATTTTCATGTCGTGGCAAGATCCCCATCTCACCATCCAGAGTTCGTACCGATACAAAGCTGGCATGGTGATCATAGACGAGGCCATCTGGTGTCACGATCTGGACAGTTAAATGTGCCATAGATCACCTCTTAAAATCCCATTTTTTCAGCCTTGGCAATAACATCTTCGATTGAACCTACTCCACGGAAGGCATCTTCTGGAAGGTGATCGTGTTTACCGTCAAGAATTTCCTTGAAGCCACGAACAGTTTCAGCTACTGGAACATAAGATCCTGGTTGACCAGTAAATTGTTCCGCAACGTTGAAGTTTTGTGACAAGAAGAACTGAATACGGCGCGCACGAGCAACCAAAGTCTTTTCTTCATCAGAAAGTTCATCCATACCAAGGATGGCGATGATATCTTGCAACTCATGGTAACGTTGAAGCACACGTTTCACTTCTGCAGCAACTGCATAGTGCTCTTCTCCAACGATTTCAGGCGCCAAGGCACGAGAGCTTGAAGCAAGAGGGTCAACGGCTGGGTAGATCCCCAATTGAACCAACTTACGTTCCAAGTTGGTTGTTGAATCCAAGTGAGCAAAAGCTGTTGCTGGCGCTGGGTCAGTATAGTCATCCGCTGGCACGTATATGGCCTGGATAGAGGTTACAGAACCCTTCTTAGTTGAAGTGATACGTTCTTGCAATTGACCCATTTCTGTTGCAAGGGTTGGCTGATAACCAACGGCTGATGGCATACGACCCAAAAGGGCAGATACTTCTGAACCAGCTTGTGTGAAACGGAAAATGTTGTCAATGAAGAGAAGAACGTCTTGACCTTCTACATCACGGAAGTATTCAGCGATTGTCAAACCAGTAAGGGCAACACGCATACGGGCTCCTGGTGGCTCATTCATCTGACCAAATACCATGGCTGTTTTTTCGATAACGCCTGATTCTTTCATTTCCCAGTAGAGGTCGTTCCCTTCACGAGTACGTTCCCCAACACCAGTAAATACTGAGATACCACCGTGTTCTTGGGCAATGTTATGAATCAATTCTTGGATCAATACGGTCTTACCAACTCCGGCACCACCGAAGAGTCCGACCTTACCACCTTTAAGGTAAGGGGCAAGAAGGTCGATAACCTTGATCCCTGTTTCTAGAATTTCTGAAGAGGTAGACAATTCATCAAAAGTTGGTGCTTTTTTATGAATTGGCTGACGCTCTGCATCTTCACCAAAAGGAGCTTCCAAGTCAATGGTATCTCCCAAAACGTTGAAGACACGTCCTAGAGTTTCTTTCCCAACTGGTACTGAGATTGGACGGCCTGTGTCCAATACTTCCAAACCACGGGTCAAGCCATCAGTTGATTCCATAGCGATGGTACGAATCATACCATCTCCCAACTCCAAGGCTACTTCAAGGACGATTTTTGTTTTCTTTCGTCATTTTTGTAGACGACAAGTGCATTATTAATCTCTGGTAGTTTCTCACCTGCTGCAAACATGACGTCTACAACGGGACCGATAACCTGAGCAATTTTACCTGAACTCATCTACTTCTCCTATTCTGTATAAGATACTGTCGGTTCCTAGCTCAACTAGGTCCTAATACTCTTCGAAAATCTAATTCAAACCACGTCAGCGTCGCCTTACCGTACTCAAGTACAGCCTGCAGCTAGCTTCCTAGTTTACTCTTTGATTTTCATTGAGTATAAGTTCATTTTCATACGAGCTGGACTAGAGCCTATTCTAAAGCACTAGCTCCTGCTACGATTTCTGTAATTTCTTGTGTAATCGCCGCCTGTCTGGCACGGTTATACTGAATTGTCAAATCATTAATAACTTTTTTAGCATTATCTGTAGCTGTTTGCATAGCCGTCATCCCTGCCGCATTTTCAGCTGTCTTGGCATCAATAATAGCACCGTAAATCATACTTTCTGCAAACTGTGGCAATAGTTGATCCAAGATTTCTTCACGACTTGTTTCAAGCTCAAATGTCAAGCTGTAGTTATCATCTGCTTCATTTGGGTCCAAGTCGACAATTGGAAGCATCTGCTCCACACGCATTTGACTTGTCAGTGTATTCACGTGGTGGTTGTAGCAAACATAGAGCTCATCGAAAAGTTCATTTTGATACATTTCAATGGTTTTTGAAATAATCTTGCGAACTTCATCGAAGCTTGGTTGACTGGCTAGACCACGCAATTCATAAATTGGCTGAATACCACGAGCTTTAAAGAAGTCTGCTCCCATACCACCGATACAGATGACTTCGAAATCATCACCTGATGGATGGTATTCTTGTTGCAGTTCCATGACAGCCTTCAAGATTGAAGAGTTATAGCCTCCAACAAGACCACGGTCAGATGTAATGACGATATAGCCTGTTTTTTTGACAGGGCGACTAATCAACATTGGATTTGTTGATCCGCCAGCACCATCTCCGTGAAGGATGTCTGTAAGAAGTTTACGGACTTTTTGAGCATAAATCTGGAAGTTGCGTGCAGCTTCTTCAGAACGACCTAACTTAGCTGCAGAAACCATCTGCATAGCGTTAGTAATTTGACTAGTATTTTTCGTTGAGGCGATTTTTGTTTTAATATCATTTAGAGATACTGCCATCTGACACCTCTCTTCTTATTGGAAGCTGGATTGGTTGAGAAACTCGGTAATCGCAGCATCCAAGACTGCTTCATCTGGCAAGTCTTTTGTTTCACGAATAGTTTCCAAAATCTCAGGATGTTGGGCATCAAAGAAGGCATGAAACTCTTCCTCGAAACGGACAATATCATCTACTGATACAGTATCCAAGAATCCATGAGTCAAGGCATACAGAATGGTTACTTGTTTCTCAACAGGTAGTGGTTTATGGACTGGTTGTTTCAATACTTCTACAGTACGACGACCACGGTTCAATTTAGCCTGTGTAGCTGCATCCAAGTCTGAACCAAATTTAGTGAAGGCTTCCAACTCTCGGTATGAAGCAAGGTCGATACGAAGAGTACCAGCAACCTTCTTCATAGCTTTAATCTGAGCTGAACCACCAACACGAGATACAGAAGAACCCGCATCAATAGCTGGACGAATACCCGCATTAAAGAGACTATCACTTAGGAAGATTTGTCCATCCGTAATAGAGATTACGTTTGTCGCGATATAGGCTGAGATATCTCCAGCTTGGGTCTCGATAAATGGAAGAGCCGTGATAGATCCACCGCCAAGTTCATCTGAAACCTTAGCAGAACGCTCAAGTAGACGACTGTGAAGGTAGAAGACATCCCCTGGGTAGGCTTCACGACCTGGTGGACGACGAAGCAAGAGAGAAAGTTCACGATAAGCTACCGCTTGTTTAGATAAGTCATCATAAACAATCAAGACATGTTTTCCTTGGTACATGAACTCTTCTGCCATAGCAACCCCTGCATAAGGAGCAAGGAAGAGCAATGGAGAAGGTTGTGAAGCTGAGGCTGTCACAACGATTGTGTAGTCCAAGGCACCGTACTGACGAAGTGTTTCTACTTGTGTACGAACTGTTGATTCTTTTTGTCCAATCGCTACATAGATACAGATCATATCTTGACCTTTTTGGTTCAAGATAGCGTCAATAGCGATAGTTGTCTTCCCTGTTTGACGGTCACCGATGATCAACTCACGTTGGCCACGACCGATTGGAACAAGGGCGTCAATAGCTTTCAAACCTGTTTGCAATGGTTCTGAGACAGATTTACGTTGCATAACACCAGGAGCGGGTGCTTCAACTGGACGGGTCTTATCTGTGTCGATTGGACCAAGTCCGTCTACAGGACGACCAAGGGGATCGACAACACGTCCAATCAAGCTATCACCAACTGGAACTTCCATGATTTTCCCTGTACGACGAATAGTGTCGCCTTCGCGGATATCTGTAAAGTCCCCAAGGATGATAATACCAACATCTGTTGATTCCAAGTTTTGCGCCATACCATAAGAGCCATTTTCAAAAATCAACAGCTCACCACTCATGGCATTTTCAAGACCATGAGCACGCGCAATCCCGTCACCAATATAGGTTACAACACCTGTTTCAGTCACATCAAAATTGGGTTTGAAATTTTCAATTTGTTGCTTAATTAAAGCGCTGATTTCTTGTGCGTTAATTGCCAAAAGAACACCACTTTCTATTTCAAATTTTCCTTAACAACTTTAAGTTGTTGTTTAATACTAACATCAATTGTCTTGTGATTGGCAAAAATAACAAAACCACCGATTAAACTATCGTCGATTTTTTCCTTAATGCTACGAACTTTTAGAGACATCTTTTTCTCGATTAGAGGAACTAGTCGTTCTTTCTGTTCATTAGTCAAAGGATGTGCAGACAAAATAGTCACTTCAAAACGATTGGTTTCTTTTTCAAGACGATTCAAGCAATCTACAATCACATCATAAAACAGGTTTGATCTGTGATTGTAAAGTAGAACCTCGATAAAATTTTGCACTAAAGGGGACACAGAGTCTTGGAAAAAACGAACCGTTTTTTCTTTATCCGACTCATCTACTGCCACCTGAGCTAAAAAAGAAGGTAAGCCTGTTTCTTCAGCTACTTGCTTGATTTGAGACAAGTCTGAAAAAATAGAATCTTCTTCTCCTTTTTCAATCACTAATTGGACAAAAGGCATGCTGTATTTTTCAATTACCTTTAGAGTCTTTTTGTCCATTAAGCTTCTCCTAGCTGATCGATATACTGATCAATGAGTTCTTTATGGGCCTGACTGTCAAGGTTTTTAGAGAGAATTTTCTCAGCTAGACTGATTGTCAAGTCTGCCACATCTCCCTTAACACTTTGTAAAGCCTCAGCTTTATTTTGAGCAATTTCTTGGTTGGCTTTTTCTTTTAAGCGCCCTGCTTCAAGTTTAGCTTCGGCTAAAATATCGGCTCTACTTTTCTCAGCAGTTCCCTTTGCATTCTCGATAATCGTTTTAGCTTCGGTACGGCTACCTGCTAACTCAGCTTCACGTTTGCTAGCTAGTTCCTCAGCCTTTTTACGGGCTTCCTCGGCACCATCAATATCTGAAGAAATCTTTTCAGCACGTTCATCTAAGATGCTGGAAAGATTTCCCCAAGCATATTTCTTCACTAAAAAGATCAATAAAAGGAAGGAACCAGCGATCAGAATAAAGTCACCAATAATGGTACTAATAGTTAAATCCATCTTCTAATCCTCCTCTACTTACTCTTCCCCTTCATTTATTTTTTACCAATGTACATAGATGACAACATGGTAAATACATAAGCTTGAATACATGAAATGAAAATCGAAAATGCTGTCCATAACATGTTTGCAATAAAGGCAAAAGGATACCAATACAAAGCACTTTGTGACAAGGCTAATAGCAATCCAGCTAAGACCTCACCGGCAAAAATATTTCCGTAGATCCGAATCGCCAAGGAAGCAAAATTGGTGAACTCTTCTAAAATGTTCATCGGAGTCATAAAGCCAGGTGTAACAAATGCTCTCAAATATTCTTTAACGCCTCTACGACGAACTCCTTCTACATGGGCGATCAAAGTGATCAATAATGAGAGGGATAAATCGTATCCAAGGTTGGCTGTTGGGGAAGTCCACAAGTTATAACCGTTTGTTGTTTGTACTTTTGCCATTAAGCCGATATTATTGGCAACCAAGATAAACAGAAAGAGAGAAAACAGAAACAAGGAATAATCCTTGATGTATGATTCTCCAATGTTTGGTTTGGTAAAACCAATCACAAAGTCATAAATCATCTCAAGAGCATTTTGTTTGCCCTTTGGACGGATGGTCATTTTACGACTTGCCCAGTAGACAAAGGCAAAAACCATCAAAACAGTTACAAGAGACATGGCAAGCAGGGTCAAATCAAAGGATATTGGTCCAATATTAACGGTTGGATTCAAACTTTCTTCCATGGTTTGACACCTCCATTTCTAAATAGAGTTGTCTATTTAATGACAAATGCCATCGCCAAGGTTACAAAGAATGTTCCTTCGATAAAGGCAATCCCCATGATCATCAAACTACGCAATTGTGGGATGATATCTGGTTGGCGTGCTGCAGATTTGAACAAACCGTTCATCAAAAATCCTTCTGCAAGAGATACACCCATACAGGCAAGACAAAGTCCGAAAAATGTTAAATTCATGACGAATTCTCCTTTTTTAAATTAAATTTACCTTCCTAGTTTAGTCCTAAAATTTGCTTTTGTCAACTTTTTACTAATAATGAAAGCGTTTCGAATCATTTATTTCTAATTTTATGATTTTCAAGACAATTATATAGAAAATTTCATTGTCTTTTCATACCACTTCACTACCTTTCCTTGTTTTCTGAAAACAAAAAACCGAGTTTTACAACTCGGTTTTTTCAGTTCTTATCTGAAATAAATTGAGTGATGATTTTGACAAGCGGGATTAAAGAGTGCTGCACAATAAGGACAAGTACCCTTCTCCGTATACTCCTCATGAAACAGTGTCCTCTTACAGGAACCACATAAGATAGGTTTATCCTGTTTCAGGCTTAAAGGATAGGGAGAAAATACGTGCGACTCCAGTTCATTGTGACACTGATAACAGGCATAGTATTTCTTACACTCATAGCACTGCAGGGCTACGATATCCTTATCAGTATAGTAATGAACACATCTGCTTTCATGATCTACTAGTAATCCCTGAGCTTGAACCATTGATTTTTCCTTATCTAGGCACGAACTGTGACACTTGTTCCATCTTCTTTATAAAGATTAATCAGACCTTCTTTCAAAGCACGTACCATATCACCAGCTTCTACTGGTTGAGGAACCTTGATAGTCAAAAGTTCCATTGGATTTGGGGCGCGATCGATTTTATTCCCTTTGGCGTCATGAAGGTCTTCGATGTAAGTTTCAAAATGGCGGAAACCTGGTCCGTAAAATTCAACTTGGTCACCTTCATTGATAACATTACGTTGACGAATAGTTGCTGTTTGAGTCGCATCATCATAAGCTACTACTTCAGCAACAAACTTGTATTCTGGAATCTTACGACGAGCACCAAACAATTGTTCATTTTCAGTTGGTGTTCCATAGTAGAAACCTGTAGCCAATTCACGTTGGGCAACCTTCCACATTTCATCAATCAAGTCTTGCTTGATTGCTTCAAACTTTTCAGGGCTCTCAAGGTAAGCATCAACTGCAGCCTTGTAGCAGTTTGTTACTGTTGAAACATAGTGGATTGATTTCATACGTCCTTCAATCTTAAGACTGTCTACGCCATTTTCAATCATATCTGGGATATGGTCAATCATAGACATATCAACCGCAGACATGGAGAACTCTTCAGGAATTTCTCCCTTAAGACTCTTACGCTCTTTACCAAATGGCATATCGTAAAGGTCATATTTCCAACGGCAAGATTGTGAACATCCACCACGGTTGGCATCACGCATACTCATATGGTTAGAAAGAGTACAACGACCAGAGTATGAGATACACATAGCTCCATGTACAAAGGCTTCGATTTCTACATCTGTACGTTTGCGGATTTCTGCCAACTCTTCCATAGAAACCTCACGCGCCAAAACGACACGCGTCAAGCCAAGTTCTTTCCAGAATTCTAGTGTTTCATAGTTGGTCGCACTAGCTTGTGTAGAAAGGTGGATTTCAAGACCTGGTGCTTCAGTTGCAGCAATCATAATCAAGGCTGGATCAGACACGATAACCGCTGCAATTCCGATATCACGCAATTTACGGAACCATTCGCCGGCCCCTTCTTCATTTCCTTCGTGCATGACCATATTAGCAGCTACATAAACCTTAGCACCATATTTAGCTGCGAACTGTACTCCTTCTTCCATTTGTTCGAAAGTAAAGTTCCCTGCACGGCTACGAAGACCATAGGCCTGACCACCAATAAAGACAGCATCTGCTCCGTATTGAACAGCTACTTTTAGTTTTTCAAGAGTTCCTGCAGGTGATAGAACCTCAGGACGTTTCAAAGTTTTTGTCATGTTTTCTCCTATTTGCAATATAAAAGTTTGACACTAATCTTTACCATTTTATAGCAAAAAGGTTCTAAAATCAAGTTTTGATTGATTGTTTAGACAATTTTAATTTTCTTCCAAAATCTAAACTCAGCGGACTGATTCAATATGCCAAGAACTCCAACCTTTGAAACGAATGACTCCCTTTTTGTCAGTTTTGTAAATCGAATTCCTAAATTCTTGGTAATTCTCCCCATTTTTTCTTTAAATTTTTCTTCTTGTCTACAGAAATGACCGTGATTTTAGGTTGTAAGGTTTTGAAGACTTCGATATCATTCTTTTCTTAGCTGTTTCCTGATGAGTTATCACTACATCTGCTTGGAGTTTTGGATAAGACTTGGTTAAGAGCTTCTCCTCTATATTTCCAGTGACTAGAAAAGTTTGATTTAGTAGCTTTCCATACATTGCTATTGAGTCTTTACTATACTTGTTTTGATTTTCGATTACTTCTAAACTACTCCCAAAAATAAATAACTGCTCTCCTGTTTTAATAGGACGTACTTTCAAGTTACTTTCCTTTAATTTATCCATAAATTCTCTTTTAGATAGAGTTTCTTCAGTTACTAGAATCTCTCCAAGATTGAAGGCTTTACTAATTTCTAGTAGATGGTCTAGTTGCTTAGGTTCACTATCCGTTAAAACAAGCTGATCAATCTTTGCCACTCCTCTACTTTTCAGATAGGGGATTAAACTCCGTTTGGCAACGCTCGAGCTGACTTTCTCCTGCCAAGCTTCTTTTTTCTCAACTGCTAACTTTTCACCGACATCCAGAAGTATGGTCTTTCCTGTCATGTCTCTAAGGAAAATGCTTCGTCCCTGTTCCATATCTAGGACTGTGATTTCATTCTCCAGTGGATGTTTAGTTACTAAGAAAAGTGAAACGATAAATAGGATAAGCAAAGGTGCTTTCTTCAAATTTTTACGATAATCATAAATCAGCGCCAAAGAGACTAATAGACATACCAAAACCCAGAGATTAGGTTGACCAAAAACAAAGGGTCTAGTAGATAGCTGAGAAACATAGCGTATGATGTTTTCTAGCCATTCAAATAGAAAGTTAAACTGGGTAATAGGATATATCCATGACAGACAGAACAGCATTGATAAAAGTGGTAGCAAGACCATATCAAATAAAAAGAAAAGACAAAGGTCAAGAGTATGGACCAAGGTTGAAATTCAGAAAAATAGAATGATAAAATTGGCAGAATTCCTAAGGAAATAATGAAACTTTCTCTCACCAGACCCTTTATCCCTGCTACTTCTTCACCAGTCATGGTCAGGATAAAGGCATAGGCACAGGAGAGCACTCCACCAGCTGTTAAGAAAAAGTTCGGCATGATAAGAAATAGAATAAGAATCGTTAAAGCAAAATTATCCAATGACTTGAAGCCATGCTGAGCCAATAGCTTTTGTAGAAGACTACGAATAACTGAAGCTGAAAATCCAGTCAAGCCTGCATAGACCAAAGAAAAGGGATAAGCTAGCCATTTGAACTTCTCTTGTGTCATTCCCAATCGCAAGAGTGACTTTTTAAAAGCATTCATGAAAAATCCGACTTGCATTCCAGACAAAGCAAAAAGATGAATAATCCCTAGGCTGGAATAAAGTTCGTTCATTTCCTCAAAGTCCGTATCTAAATGTCCCAATAAAAGACCTGTCATATAATTGCGCATGGGATCGGGAAAATTCCTTTTATCCAGACAACTGCTTTTCTCCGCAAGCTGGATAGATTTTCTCCTATATCCCAACTGGATGTTTTCCTTAATTCTACAATTTCCGATATGGTCAAGGTCTGATAAATTCCTTGAGTTTTAAGGTAGTTTCGATAATCAAATCCAGCAAAATTACTTGCTCCTTGAGGACTAGTTAGCTTTCCTTTTACCACCATCTCATGCAGTTCAGATAACTGCTGAAATTTTTCTTTTTCAGCCTCTGATTGAAGTTTATAATAGACCTGAAAGAGTCTACCATCAGTCTTGCCACGAAAAGATAAGCTATCACCATTGACCTTGATAGTATCAGGCAAGATTCGTACCGTATTAACTGAGTCAACAAGATGTTGAATCTTTTCTTCTTGCTGCCATTTTTGAAATAAAAACCAGCTAGCAAATAGTCCACAAACCAAGAGAACCTTGGTCACTGTTTTCCATGGAAATTGGAAAAAGAGGCAGAGGAGTAAAAAACAAAGCCCAAAAGTGCTAAAAAGCTTGCTGAAAAAATTGCATAGTAGAGCCATAGCAAAAGAAAACTGAGATAGATTTTTGGAATTGGAAAGCGATTAATCCACTGTAACATAGTCTTTTAACTTTTCTATTGTTTTTGCGCCAATACCAGAAACCTTTTTAAGCTCATCCACTGACTTAAACTTACCGTTGGACTCACGGTGATCGATAATATCTTGAGCACGTTTGGCTCCCAACCCCTTGACTTGTTTCAGCTCCTCTAAACTGGCTTTATTGAGATTAACTTTCTTATTTTCCTTGCTATTAGATGCAGTTGAATGTGTTTCTTGGTTTGTAGCTTCTTCCTTAGTTGGGACATAGACAAGTGCTTCATCACTAATTCTCTGGGCAAGATTGATAGACTTGCTGTCAGCATTTTCTGTCAAACCACCAGCTTTCTGGACAGCATCATTAATCCGACTTCCTACTGGCAAATCATAGATTCCAGGTGATTTAACAGCACCTTTGACATCGACAGTAATCATATCTTGTTCTACCACTTCTTCCTTCTGATTTTTATCATCCTTTTCATCCGTCGAGTCCTTTGAAACAGCTGTAACTTCAGTCTGCAAATTGCTTTCCTTAGCCGGTGTTTGAGTGACTGGCTTTAGGAGGAAAAATCCACCCAAGACTAAACCCAAAATAGCACAGATAACAATGATTTTATATTCTTTGATTTTCTCAATAAGTTCTTCCATAATTTCTCCTCTCTTATGTTATTCGTAAGACAAAGAAAAACAGCTGAAAAATCTTTTCAACTGCTTACTTATTTGCAAAATAGTCTTCCTTGGTTAAGACATAATGGACATCTGTTACGAATCTTCCAGGTTCATTTTTATCCATTCTAGCATAAGGTTCTTCGTGAGAAAAGCGCATGCCTGATTTCTCCATAACTTTTCCTGACGCAGGATTATCCTTATCATGAAAGGCTTCTAACTTATTCATTCCTATCTTTTCAAAAGCCAGTTCAATTACGGCACGATTGGCTTCAGTTGTCAAACCTTGATTCCAATATTTTTATTGATAATAAAACCAATGACTGCCTTCTTAAGAACAGTATCCATCTTGTGCAGGTCAATAGTTCCGATAAACTCTCCCGTACTTTTTAGTTCAATTCCCCATCGGCCCAATGGAGTGGCTAGATAAAACTGGGCAATATTATTCTTGGTTTCCTCCAGACTTTGATTTGTTGGGAAAGTATATCGTGTATTTTCCTTGTCTGAAGCATATTCAAACATGGCTTCTGCATCATCAAGTCTTACTGGTCTAAGTACTAAGCGTTCTGTTTCGATAACGGGATGCTTAGCTAGTTTGATAAATAGTGATTCCATGATTTTACCTCCTAAAATAGGTTGGTAAAAGAATAACATAAAAGAAATAGGTTTACAAGTTTTTCTTGCAATTTATAGCGGTTTCATATAAAATAAAAACATCACAAGAAAAGGTGGGTTCTTCCTGTGATAATTTAGTATTAGAACCTAGATGTTAATTAAGGAGAAAACCTCTATGTTAATTGGAATTCCAAAGGAAATTAAAAATAATGAAAATCGTGTGGCTTTGACACCTGCTGGTGTACAAAGTCTTGTTGGTCGTGGTCACCGCGTCCTCATCGAAACAAATGCGGGTCTTGGATCTGGTTTTGCTGATGCTGACTATGAAAAGCAAGGAGCTGAGATTGTAGCTACAGCTGCTGAAGCTTGGGCTGCAGAGTTAGTTGTTAAAGTAAAAGAGCCACTTGCTACTGAATATCAATTCTTGCGTGAAGACTTACTTCTCTTCACCTACTTGCATATGGCAGCTGCTCCTGAATTGGCTGATGCTATGCTTGCAGCGAAAACAACTGGTGTTGCTTATGAAACTGTACGCGATACCGAAGGTCAACTTCCTCTATTGGTTCCAATGAGTGAGGTAGCAGGTCGTATGGCTGTCCAAATCGGAGCTCACTTCTTAACGAAACAAGCTGGTGGTTCTGGAGTTCTACTCGGTGGTGTTCCTGGTGTACCAAAAGGAAAAGTAACCATTATCGGTGGTGGTGTCGTTGGTACACATGCAGCACGTATCGCTCTTGGTCTTGGAGCTCAAGTAACTATTCTTGATATCAGCGCTAAACGTCTCTCTGAACTTGAAGATGTCTTTGGTCACCAAATCCAAACACTCATGTCTAACCCATTTAATATCGAAGCAAGTGTACGTGAAGCAGACGTTGTTATCGGTGCAGTATTGATTCCTGGTGCTAAAGCTCCAAAATTAGTGACAGACGACATGGTTCAACAAATGCGTCCTGGTTCTGTCATCGTTGACGTCGCTGTCGACCAAGGTGGCGTAATTGCAACTGCTGACCGTGTAACAACCCACGATGAGCCTGTCTATGAAAAACACGGTGTTCTCCACTATGCAGTTGCTAACATTCCTGGTGCAGTTGCTCGTACTTCTACTATTGCCCTTACAAATGTGACTCTTCCTTATATCGAAGCCTTGGCAGGTAAAGGATTTAAGAAAGCAATCCTTGAAGATGCTGGTTTGCGCGAAGGGGTTACAACTTACCAAGGTCAATTGACTAGTCAACCAGTTGCTGAAGGTTTAGAACGTGACTATACACCTATTAGTGAACTTGTTTAATAAGAAATTCAAAAAATAAGAGCAGTTTTTCAACTGCTCTTTTTCTTTATTCTGTTTCTTCTTGATTTTCTTCAACCTTAACTGGAGCTGGTTCATAGGCTCTAATAATCTGAGCAACGACTGGATGGCGAACCACATCCTTGGCTGAAAAATGAACGAAGTCAATCTGGTGAATGTTCTTAAGTTTTTCCTGGGCATCAATCAGACCTGATTTAACATTACGCGGTAGGTCAATCTGGCTAATATCCCCATTGACAATCATTTTTGAATTGAATCCAAGACGAGTCAAAAACATCTTCATCTGCATGATGGTTGTATTTTGCGCTTCATCCAAAATGACAAAGGCATCATCCAGAGTACGTCCACGCATGTAGGCCAAAGGCGCAATCTCAATAATTTCTCGCTCCATGAGACGAGTTGTTTGGTCCTTCCCAAGAATTTGGTACAATGCATCATAAACAGGACGAAGGTAAGGATCTACCTTTTCCTTGAGATCTCCTGGAAGAAATCCCAAGCTTTCCCCAGCTTCTACTGCTGGACGAGTCAGGATAATACGCTTGACTTGACCACGTTTAAGAGCTGTAACAGCCAAGGTCACTGCTAGGAATGTTTTACCCGTACCAGCTGGCCCAATCCCGAAGGTAACATCATGGTTCTTAACACTATCTACATAAAGTTTTTGACCCAGTGTCTTTACACGTATCGGCTTACCAGTATTGTCTTTGATAATCTCTTCTTCATAGAGGGCAACAAACTTATCGATTTCATTGTTTCTAACCATATTGATGGCTGTCACCACATCCGGAGTTCCTACTGTCATACCACGATTGACCAAGACCATCAAGGCTTGAATTACTTGCCGTGCTTCTTCACAAGAAGACTCCTCTCCCAAGACTTGTACAATCTCTGTACGAGCATGGATGATAACATCTAACTCATCCTCCATCAAGCGAAGATGGCGTTCATTGGAACCAAAAAGATGAAACAGGTCATCTGGATGACTTAACTGAATGTCTATTGAATGTTCCTTCAAATAAAGAACCTCTCTAACTCTTTAATTTCTTTTTATTATAGCAAAGGCAATTAGAAATTGCTATCCCTAACACCTATGGTATCTTTAATGTTCTAAATATTCTTGCCAGATGCGATCGAAGTCTCCCATATTAAAGGAAAAACTGGCATGTTCTTCTAAAAATCGACTCACCTGATCGAAATCATCCGTATGTTTTGGGAAGGCTGACTCCTCAAAGGCAAGATCCGCTAAAATGGCTTTGGGACTATGACTTTTAGGATTTCGTTCTGTCATGAGCCAAGTATAAAATGATTTTCTCATAAGCCTCCCTAAATTAATTCAGTACCAAACTGGTCTTGTTTAATTTTACCAGCCTTCATCAAACCACCAAGCGCTTTTTTAAACTGACCTTTTGAGATACCAAAAGTTGCTTTGATATCATCTGGTGATGATTTGTCATTTAAAGTCATGAAGCCACCATTGCTTTCCAAGTAAGTCAGAATCATTTGTGCATCATTTTCTAACATCTCAAAAGAGCGAGGTTTTAGTGATAGATTAAGAGTTCGGTCAACCTCACGGAAACCAATGACACGCGCATCTAACACTTGCCCCAAACGTGGTTCTGCATAGCGCTCACTTGGATGGATAAATCCAAGCATGTTGTTTTCTGGTAGGTAGACAAAAGTTCCTGATAGCTTAAGACGATAAACGATTGCAGGCCAGTTTTGATTTTGCATGTTGTTGTATGCTGGACGCGCCAAACGTTGGAAGTCCTCTTGGTAGGCTAAGAGTCCCCAGATACGGTCCTTCTTATCTACCTCTAGACGAATATAGAGCCTATCGCCCTTCTTTGGCCAGAGCTCTTTAAGTTCAGGTAGGATATCAAGCGACACAACGATTTCCTTGTCAGGAAGTCCTGTATCAACAAAGACACCCAAATCCTTACGAACTTCTGTTACTATTCCCCAACCAAACTGTTCCTGAGTAGTAGTCACTTCTAGGGTAGTCAAGCGAAGTTTTTGCTTTATATCCGTGTAGGCAAAGCCTTTAACGGTATCACCTATTGCATGCTGGCCTTCTTCCTTATCAAGAGCATAGGTCTGACCATCCTTTTGGACAAAGTAAAAACGGTCATTTTCATCAGTTATCAGACCGACTATAAAACTAGCAAGATTTGTATTCATGTTTCCTTCTTTCGAATAAAACTCAGCCAGCAATGCCAACTGAGTTTTTCTGTTTATTTCTTAGACTTCCAAGATTTCTTTTTCTTTATTGGCAGTCATGTCGTCGATGTGTTTAACAGCATCGTCTGTCGCTTTTTGAATATCTTTTTCAAGAGTCTTCAATTCATCTTCAGTGATTTCTTTTGCTTTTTCTTGTTTCTTAGCTTCATCCATAGCATCACGACGAATATTACGGATAGCTACTTTAGCATTTTCACCCACTTTTTTCACTTCTTTAGCAAGGTCGCGACGAGTTTCTTCTGTAAGAGCTGGTATTACCAAACGAATAACAGATCCGTCGTTAGCTGGTGTAATACCAAGATCTGAAGCGTTTAAAGCACGCTCGATATCCTTCAATGAAGATTTATCAAATGGTGTTACCAACAAGACACGCGCTTCAGGAATTGTAATAGAAGCGATTTGGTTAAGAGGTGTTTCGACACCATAGTATTCAACAGTAATACGGTCAAGCAAGCTAGCGTTAGCACGACCTGCACGGATACCACCAAATTCACGAGCAAGTGAGTGGTGAGATTGAGTCATTCTCTCTTTAGCTTTTTCTACAATTGCGTTAGCCATAATTTTTCTTATTCCTTTTCTTCGATATTGTTTGAAACAGTTGTTCCGATATTTTCACCAAATACAACACGTTTGATATTGCCAGGTTGGTTCATATTGAAGACGACCAAGTCAATATCGTTATCCATAGATAGAGTTGAAGCTGTTGAATCCATGATACGGAGTCCTTTATTAATAACATCACGGTGAGTCAATTCTTCAAATTTAACAGCTGTCTTGTCTTTCTTAGGATCAGCATTGTAGACACCGTCTACACCATTCTTAGCCATCAAAATAGCGTCTGCTTCAATTTCAGCTGCTCGAAGAGCCGCTGTCGTATCTGTAGAGAAGTAAGGTGAACCAATTCCCGCGCCAAAGATAACGATACGTCCTTTTTCAAGGTGGCGAAGGGCACGTCCACGAATATAAGGTTCCGCTACTTGTTGCATGGCAATAGCTGTTTGTACACGAGTATCAACACCAGCTTGTTGCAATGAATCTGCCATCACAAGAGCATTCATGACTGTCCCAAGCATTCCAGTGTAGTCCGCTTGAACACGATCCATACCAGCTTCTGCTGCAGGTTCTCCACGCCAAAGGTTCCCACCACCGATAACCAAGGCGATTTCAATTCCTAGCTCGTGAACTTCCTTGATTTCTTGGGCCATACTTTGGACGGTTTTGATATCAATACCGACACCACGTTCGCCAGCAAGGGCTTCACCAGATAGCTTGATTAAGATACGTTTATACTTAGGTTCTACCATTTTCTCTCTCCTTTTTTCATCCTACCTATTTTATCACAATTTCAAGGATTTTTATAGTATCATGAGCAATTCTTTCAAAAAATTAGACAGATAAAAATTTCTCTAAATCAGACAAGGCGCGTTCTGCAATTTTCTCATAACGAGCCTTTTTATCACGAATACGCTCACCTTCTAACTCCTTGATAATACCGAAGTTGACATTCATGGGTTGGAAATGCTTGCTATCAGCATGGGTGATATAATGAGCTAAACTACCGATAGCTGTAGTCTCTGGGAAAATAGCTTCACTTTCTCCCTTATAAAGTCGAGCTGCGTTAATACCCGCTACTAATCCTGATGCCGCTGACTCAACATAGCCCTCTACACCTGTCATTTGGCCAGCGAAGAAAAGATTTGACTGTTTCTTGGAACGGTAGGTCTGCTCAAGAAGATTTGGAGAATCCATATAAGAATTGCGGTGCATAACGCCATAACGGACAAACTCAGCATTTTCAAGACCTGGAATCATTTGAAAAACACGTTTTTGTTCGCCCCATTTAAGGTGAGTTTGGAAACCAACGATATTGTAAAGACTACCTGCCGCATTATCCTGACGAAGCTGAACCACTGCGTATGGCGTCTTAAATTCTCCGTCACGAGGACCTGTGTAGTCATCTGGATACTCCAGACCAACTGGTTTCATAGGGCCATAAAGCATGGTTTTAATACCACGTTTGGCCATGACTTCAATTGGCATACACCCTTCAAAGTACTTCTCTTTTTCAAAAGAATTAAGGGGTGCTTCTTCCGCATTGACCAAGGCCTCATGGAAATCCATAAACTCTTGTTTGGTCATCGGAGCATTGAGGTAGGCAGCTTCTCCCTTGTCATACCGAGACTTGAGATAGACCTTGCTCATATCAATGGTGTTGACGTCGATAATAGGCGCTGCCGCGTCGTAGAAATAGAAGCCATCGCCGTCATTAAGGGCATGAATTTTCTCAGCCAGGGCATCGCTAGTCAAGGGACCAGTAGCGACAACCGTAATAACATCTGTCGGCAATTCTGTAATTTCATCACGAACCACTTCAATTAAAGGGTGATTGGCAATTTTTTCAGTTACCATTTGAGAAAAACCGTCACGATCAACCGCAAGCGCTCCACCTGCAGGAACACGGGTTGCTTCTGCTGATTCTAAAATCACAGAACCAAGACGACGCATTTCTTCCTTGAGGAGCCCGACAGCATTTGTAAGAGCATCCCCTCGTAATGAGTTGGAACACACTAATTCTGCAAAATTATCTGTTTTATGCTGAGGTGTTGATTTGACACCACGCATTTCATAGAGTTTAACTGGAATACCACGCTCTGCGATTTGGTAGGCTGCTTCAGAACCCGCCAATCCAGCACCGATAACATTGATATAAGATTGAGACATGACACTAATACCTCTTTGGGTGGAACCTAGGTCCAAATAAAAACAAGCCACTGGACTGTTTGACACCCACAAATCTTTCTAATTTTTCTTTTACTAGTATAACAAAAAAGGGAAGAAGGCAAACTTCCCTGTTTAGTCATCCGATTGATTCTCTTCCCATTCATGATAAGCTGCGTAGAGCTGGCTTTTATTCCACTGGTAGAGTTTTGCGACTTCCTTAATAGCTTGATTTTCTTAACACCTTGTTGGATACGATTTTGTATCTCAGAGAATAAATCCTCTTCATCCTTATCTTCTAGTTCTAGACTAGCACCTTCCACAATCAGAAGGCATTCGCCTTTGAGCGGTGTTTGAGAAATATTTTCTAACAATTCAGTAATACTTCCACGTTGGTATTCTTCAAAAATCTTAGTCAATTCTCGAACTAAGACAACTGAACGATCACCGTAGACCTCTAGCATATTTTCTAGGGTATCAGCCACACGATGTGGAGATTCATAGAAAATCTGGGTCTCAGGATAATCTTTTTTGATTCGAAAAACTGCTTTTGTTGTCCCGATTTTCGAGGTAAGAATCCATAAAAAATGTGGGGTTGTGGAGCTAAACCACTGGCAATCAAGGCAGAAATTCCTGCGCTAGGACCTGGAACTGTGACAACTGCTATATCTTCTTCAATTGCCGCCTTGACCAAATCATGACCTGGGTCAGAAATGCTAGGTAAACCAGCATCCGAGACCTGAGCGATATTTTGACCTTGTTTCAACAAACCAATCAAATCAGGAATCTTTTCCTTGGCATTGTGCTCATGAAAACTGATTTGTTTGGTTGAAATATCGAAATGCTTCAGCAATAGACCAGTATTACGAGTATCCTCGGCAGCAATCCAGTCCACTTCTTTCAAAGTCTGAATAGCACGAAAGGTCATATCTTCTAGATTCCCAATCGGAGTTGCGACAAGATATAACTTCCCATAAGGTGAATGACCTTTAAAACTTTTTTGAATCTGCATGCTTACTCCCTAAACAACAATTCATCACAAAACATACATTCTGCATCTTGTTCACGACGTTGACCGTAAAAATCGCGACACACATGAAAACCGTCGTCATAGATTCGGCTCACGTTTTCTCTAACATGCTTGGTCTTCGTTGGAGCTGTTTCTTCTTCCTCACTCAAGCGCTCTCTCAGTTTATCGTTCTCTAAACGAAGAGCTGTATTCTCTTCTACAACACTCTTGAGATTTTTTTGATGGCTTCGACATCTGCCAAGGTTGCCAACAACTGTTGAGAAAAATCATCTAAGGCATCAAATAATTCTTTCTTGTTCATGAACAGCCCTTTCTTTTTCTGTTTTCATGTTCATTTTATTGTAAAACTAGGTATTCCAAAGAATTCTGGAAAGACACATTTGCTTTCCACATTTTTCTGGCTTCGAGAAGGTTTTGCAATATTGTACGTGCTACATTTTTTTGAATCTCTTGGCCTGCTAAAACTTCTAAAATTCTAAAGACTTGGTCTTGTTTTTCTTTGTCATCTGCTAAGCTAGCTAATTTTGAGACCTGTAAATAAGATTCCTTTTTCCCAGCATCTAACCAAGAATAGAATCGTTCACTTTCTTCAAGTAGAGTCCAAAAACTTGTTTGATTTGTCAGTTTTTCAGCTTCTGCTTGCGATTGACTAAACTCAGCTAAAAGCCTTGCTTTATTTTTGACCAATCCTGCTTGTTCAAGTTGATTCTTAAGGCTTTCAACTTGTTTCTTAAATTGGAAAATTTGAGTCCGGCTTCGGATAGTTGGTAACATCTGCTCTTGATCATTGGTTAAAAAGAAAATATAGATTTCACTTTGCGGTTCTTCAATGACCTTTAGTAGTGAATTGGCGGCATTGGCATGCATTTTTTCTGCTTGTTCAATGATAAAAACCTGACGTTGATTTTCGATTCCTGATTGAGAAAATTGGCCAACTAAATCTCGGATTCGTTCCGTTTTAATGATTTGATTCATCGGACGAATAATCGTGACATCAGGAAATTCTTCCTGATCAATCAACTTACAATTTCGGCAAGACTCGCAAGGTAAGACCCCCTGCTTTTCTGTACAGAACAAACTCTTAGATAGAAATAAGGCCATCTCCATACTTCCAAAAAATCCTGAAAAGAGATAGGCATGATTCAGCTGTCTTTGTTCTAAGATGTGAACAAAACGGTCAAATTGCTGGGGTTGACAAGCTCTTAATTGCTCTTGATTCATTCTGTCAGCCCCATTCTGTCAAATAAAACTTGTTTAGTATTTTCAACCACTTGATCTAGTGGTAAACTCGCATCGATTTTAACAATACGTTCACCTTCTTTCTCAAGAAGGGAAAGATAGCCTTGACGAACTTTTCTGTGTAGGTCTATACCTTCCAAGTCCAAACGGTTGACTTCGCGATTGCTATTTGCCGCGATTCTTTCAAGCCCCTTTTCTACTTCAATATCAAAATAAAGTGTCAAATCTGGCTTGAGTCCATCTGTCGCAAATTGATTGAGCCAGTCAATAGCTTCAATATCCAAACCACGACCAAAGCCTTGATAAGCAACTGAACTATCAATAAAACGATCCATGATGACCAATTTTCCAGCTGCAAGTGCTGGCAAGACCTTCTCTACTAGGTGCTGTCTACGACTTGCAATATAGAGAAGCAACTCTGTCTTTGGATCCATCTGAGTATGACTAGGATCTAAAATGACTTCTCGAATCTTCTCACCAATCAAAACACCACCTGGCTCACGTGTTGTTAAAAACTCAATATTCTTTTCTTCTAACAAAGGAAGGATAGCTTCAAGCACACTGGTTTTCCCAGCTCCCTCTGGTCCCTCTAAAGAGACTAAAAACCCTTTTGACATGACGAACTCATTTCTTTTTTCTTCCTTCTATTCTATCAAAAAAACAGGCATTTGTGAAAAGCTTTTTAACCTAATAAAAATTTATTTTGAAAAACTAGGATATACATTCGTTAATAAATAAGATAATTATTTAATTAAGTTTCTATATTCGTAATCAACTACCATACTGTCTTATTTTGTCATTGTATAACTAGAAAAAAGAACCTTGCATAGCAAGATTCTTTTAATGTCTGACTTAAATAATTGTTCTTCTGGGAACTTAATCGAATTAAGCTTCGATTTCTGTAACCATACCTGAACCAACAGTACGTCCACCCTCACGGATAGAGAATGTAGTACCTTGTTCTACGGCGATTGGGTGAATCAACTCAACGTCGATTGTCACGTTATCACCTGGCATTACCATTTCAGTACCTGCTGGAAGTTCGATTGAACCTGTAACGTCAGTAGTACGGAAGTAGAATTGTGGGCGGTAGTTGTTGAAGAATGGAGTGTGACGTCCACCTTCTTCTTTAGTAAGGATGTAAACTTCACCTTTGAATTTTCTGTGTGGGTTGATTGAACCTGGTTTAGCGATAACTTGTCCACGTTCGATTTCGTCACGTTGAACACCACGAAGAAGGACACCTACGTTATCTCCTGCAAGACCTTCGTCAAGTTGTTTACGGAACATTTCAACACCAGTAACAACTGCTTTTGAAGTTTCTTCTTTGATACCAACGATTTCGATTTCGTCGTTGACACGAACAGTACCACGGTCGATACGTCCTGAAGCAACTGTACCACGTCCAGTGATTGAGAATACGTCTTCGACTGGGAGAAGCAATGGTTTGTCAGTGTCACGTTCTGGTTCTGGAATGTACTCATCAACAGTGTTCATCAATTCCATGATGATATCTTCGTATTTAGAGTCACCTTCAAGAGCTTTAAGAGCTGAACCTTGGATAACTGGAAGATCGTCACCTGGGAAGTCGTATTCTGAAAGAAGGTCACGGATTTCCATTTCAACCAATTCAAGCAATTCTTCGTCGTCAACCAAGTCGATCTTGTTCATGAAGACGATAAGGTGTTTAACACCAACCTGACGTGAAAGAAGGATGTGCTCACGAGTTTGTGGCATTGGTCCGTCAGTTGAAGCTACTACAAGGATAGCTCCGTCCATTTGAGCGGCACCAGTGATCATGTTTTTAACGTAGTCCGCGTGTCCTGGAGCGTCGATGTGAGCATAGTGACGTTTTTCAGTTTCGTACTCAACGTGCGCAGTGTTGATAGTGATACCGCGTTCGCGTTCTTCTGGAGCAGCATCGATAGACGCATAGTCTTTAGGTTGGTTAACTGCTGAAGGCAAGCGACGTGCCAAAACAGTTGTGATAGCTGCAGTTAGGGTAGTTTTACCGTGGTCAACGTGTCCGATAGTACCAATGTTAACGTGTGGTTTACTACGATCGTATTTTTCTTTTGCCATTTGAGTAAAAGCCTCCAATAAAATATATTTTATAGATAGACAGTAGGCAATACAGTCTAACTTTCCTTACTATTTTATCAAATTTTAGCTAAATTGCAAGTGTTTTACAAAGATTTTGTGAATTATTCTTATTCTTACTCTATGTACTAGATTTATTGATAAAAAAGAAACAGATGAATCCGTTTCTTTTTAAATCTTTATTTTTCTCCCACTTCTTGTACTTCTTTATGTTTTTCATAAAGTCGAACTAGGAATTTGGATATTTCTTTGAGAATTGAGTAGGTAGGAACAGCAACAATCATACCAACGACACCGTAGATATTACTTGACAACAATAATAGAACGAGAATTGTAATCGGATGAACCTTCATAACACCACCCACAATTCGAGGGTATAGGATATTCCCATCTACTTGTTGGATAATCAGCATATAGATAACTGCTATTATCATCTTTTGTGGATCCGTAAACAGATTTGAAATAATCATCGGTATTAGTCCAATACTCGGTCCAACATATGGAATCAAATTGGCTAAACCAGAGAAAATAGCAAAAACCAATGCATACTTGAGTCCAATGACACTATATCCGATAAAGGCCAAACACCCAATGATAAATGCATCAATGGATACACCACTAATATAGTGGGATATAGTCGTATTCAAGTTTGTTATTAAACCAGATATATTGAGTCTATCTCTTTTTAAAACAGTTCTCTCTAGCATCGGTAAGAATTTATCACCGTCTAAAAGGAAATAAATCAAGAAAACCGGTGTCATAATGATAATTAAAACAGTGCTAACCAAAGCTGAAAGAACACTTCCCACACTATTTGTCACACTATTCAAGATATTCTGTAAAATATCGATGTAGGAAAGGTTTAATTGTTGGATTGTTTGTTGAATATCTAGTTCTTGGAAAGCAGGATATTTTGATAATTCTATTACTAAATCTTGGAGTCGACCATAAATACCTTGGCTAGAATTGATCAAACTACTCAATTGATTGATTAAAATCGGTAAAAGATATACTACACCTATTACCAGAGAACCAATGAGGACACAAAGGGTTAACAAAATCCCAATGATTCGATTAATGCGACATTCCTTCTCTAAAAAGATGACGATTGGATTTGTTAAGTAGTATAGAAATCCTCCTAATAAGAAGGGAATCATGATTGTATTTACGACACTTACAAAAGGTGTAATAATAGCACCCATTTCTCTCCATAAGTAGAAAATAAGGGTTATTAATAATATCTCAGTAGTCCAGAAGAATAATTTATTTCTCCGAAACATAAGCCACCTCCTCTTTTTCCTATTTTACCATATTTCGAAAAAGATTGATAACCTACATTATAAAAACAAGAATAATTTTTGTCTTTATGATAGAATAAAGTTACTATGAAGAAATTATTTTTAACATTAATCACGCTTATTTCATTTGGTTCTGCTACTACTGTTTTCGCTCAGGATTTTGATGTTGCGGCAAAACATGCCATTGCTGTTGAAGCTAATACTGGTAAGATTTTATATGAAAAAGATGCGACCCAACCGGTTGAAATTGCCTCTATCAGTAAACTACTTACCGTTTACCTAGTATACGAAGCTTTAGAGCAAGGCAAAATCACTCTTTCTACCCCAGTGGAAATTTCAGATTACCCCTACCAGCTCACAACCAACTCCGAAGCTAGTAACGTTCCTATGGAAGCTCGTAACTACACTGTTGAAGAGTTACTAGAAGCAACATTGGTATCTAGTGCCAATAGTGCAGCTATCGCATTATCAGAAAAAGTTGCCGGATCTGAAAAAGACTTTGTCGATATGATGAAGGCTAAACTTCTTGAATGGGGAATTCAAGATGCTACCCTCGTCAATACAACTGGTCTCAATAATGAAACACTTGGGAATAATATCTATCCTGGTTCTAAGAAAGATGACGAAAATAAGATGAGCGCCTATGATGTTGCAGTTGTCGCTCGTAATCTTATCCTCAAGTATCCTCAGGTTTTAGAAATCACAAAGAAACCTTCTTCCACTTTTGCAGGAATGACTATTCATTCTACAAACTATATGTTAGAGGGATTACCTGCCTATCGTGGTGGTGTTGATGGCCTTAAAACTGGTACGACTGATAAAGCTGGAGCATCCTTCGTAGGTACGACTGTAGAAAAAGGTATGCGTATCATCACTGTTGTTTTAAACGCTGACAACCAAGACACCAATCCCTACGCTCGTTTCACAGCAACTTCAGCTCTTCTAGATTATATCTCATCCAATTTCGCTCTTCAAACAATCGTCAATCAAGGGGAAAGCTATCAAGATAGCAAATCTCCAGTTTATGACGGGAAGCAAGATACGGTTACAGCAGTCGCTAAAGAAGATATAAAAATTGTTCAACGTCTCGGTAGTCGAGCACAGTCATCTGTTACTTACACAGCGGAAACTACTGAACTCACAGCTCCACTTGAAGCAGGTACAGTCGTTGGACATCTGACTTACGATGACAAAGACTTAGTCGGTCAAGGTTATATCACCACTGACAAACCTACCTTTGAAATGGTTGCTGAAAAAAATGTAGAGAAAGCCTTTTTCTTAAAAGTATGGTGGAATCGTTTCGTTCGATTTGTAAATGAAAAATTATAAAAAAATCGCGAGAAATCGCGATTTTTTCTTTATTGATTTTTTGATAGTGTAGAGTTTTTATAGCCATAAGTAAAGTAAATAATAACTCCTACTGCTAAGGCTAAACCAAATGCTATCCATGTTTCAAAAGTATATTGTAGCATAAAGGATAGACAAATCAGAATCGATAAGATTGGTAGAAAAGGAACCAAAGGCGTTTTAAATTCTCCCTCTTTAGGCTCTCCCTTGTCTTTTCTTAATTTAATAATTCCATAAGCCAAAAGAATGAGATAGGCTAAAGTACAGATGTTGAGAAAGGCTGCGATACTTGATAGAGGAAAGATCCCAGCTGCTATCGCTGAAACAAGACCTGTTAAGATGGTCGCATTCTTTGGAACACGACTTGTCTTGGTCACTTCTTTAAAAGTCTTAGGCAACAATCCATCACGAGCCAAACTATAAATCATTCGAGACAAGGCGTAAGTCATGGAAATACATACTGTAATCAAGGTAAAAACAGCTACCAGAGAAACATAATTAGCTGCCCAACCAATACCAATGCTTCTAAGAGCAAAAGCCACTGCATCATCAACATTGAGCTTACTATAGTGAACGATACCAGTTAATATTAAGGTAACCATGGCATAGAGAATGGTTACAATAATCAAGGATAAAACAATTCCACGAGGAATATTTTTCTGAGGATTTTGAATTTCATCAACTGCCATAGAAATGGACTCAAAACCTAAAAATCCAAAGAACATGAGTGAAGCACCTGCCATAATCCCAGTGCTTCCACCGTAAATCTGCCCAAAACCAAATGGAGCAAAGTCTGACCAGTTCTCAAGTTTGATATACCAGACTCCAACTAAGATGAATAAAGCAAGAGCAGAAAATTTTAAGACTACTAGAATGGAATTAAATCGCAAAGCTGTTTTCGAATTTAATAAGACAAGACCAGTAACAAGAAGTATGACTAAAATTGGCAGGAGATCAATATAGCTACCTTGTGCTGGGTTAAAAGTCCCATTTAGAGCTTGAGGCAGAGAAATTCCGTAATGACTAAGCAAACCTTTAAAGTAAGCAGCCCAACCTGAAGCAACACCAGAAACAGCTGTCATAAATTCCATAATGGTTAACCAGCCAGCTATCCAAGCAGGAAATTCTCCTAAAATTGCATATAAATAACTATAAGCACCACCAGTTGCTGGAACACGAGATGCAAACTCTGCAAAAAAGAGAGCAGATAAGGACACACAGATCGCAGAAATCACGATAGATACCACAAGGGCAGGTCCTGCTAATGTAGCTGCAGCTATTCCTGTAATGGTAAAGATACCTGTTCCCACCATGGCCCCAATTCCCAAGAGAATTAAATCCCATAATTTCAAATGACGATGCATTTCTGTTTTACTCAGACTAACATCCTTGGTCCTAAAAATATTCATATTCATCCCCCATTTACTGATTTTTGTAATATTTTACCATATATCATGTCAAATGTGAATATTTATAAACTAAAATTGTTAAAAAAACAGAACAAATGCAATATTCGTTCTGTTTTTGTTCATATAATCTAGCCAACTGATCCTTCCATTTCGTAGCTAATCAAGCGGTTAAGCTCGACTGCATATTCCATTGGAAGTTCTTTGGTAAAGGGTTCTACAAATCCCATGACAATCATCTCAGTTGCTTCAGATTCTGACAAGCCACGACTCATAAGGTAATAGAGTTGCTCTTCAGAAATCTTAGATACCTTGGCTTCGTGCTCCAAAGCTACTTGTGAGTTGTGGATTTCATTAAACGGAATGGTATCTGATGCTGACAAGTCATCCATGATAATGGTATCACACTCGATGTGAGAAACAGATTTCTTAGAGTTCTTATTAAAGGTCACTTGTCCACGGTAGTCAACCTTTCCTCCGCCTTTAGCGATAGATTTAGACACGATTGACGAGCTTGTATGTGGAGCGTTGTGGATCATCTTAGCACCAGTATCTTGGTGTTGCCCTGCATTTGCAAAGGCGATAGAAAGCATGGTACCACGCGCTCCTTCTCCATCAAGATATACAGATGGATATTTCATAGTCGTTTTGGCACCCAAGTTCCCATCAATCCACTCAACAGTCGCATCTTTCAAGGCTTTTGCACGTTTTGTTACCAAGTTATAGACGTTATCAGACCAGTTTTGGATAGTTGTATAACGCATGTAAGCTCCGTCCAAGGCAAAGATTTCTACAATGGCAGCATGCAAACTATTACTTGAATAAGTTGGAGCTGTACATCCTTCTACATAATGGACACTTGCACCTTCATCAACGATAATCAAGGTACGTTCAAACTGACCAGTATTTTCGTTATTGATACGGAAGTAAGTTTGAAGAGGAATATCCACCTTGACCCCTTTTGGTACGTAAATAAAGGTTCCACCTGACCACACTGCTGAATTGAGGGCAGCTAACTTGTTATCTGTCGGCGGTACTAACTTAGCAAAGTATTGTTTAAACAAGTCAGGGTATTCCTTGAGGGCAGAATCTGTATCTGTAAAGATGATACCTAACTTCTCAAATTCTTCCTTCATGTTATGGTAAACCACTTCTGACTCATACTGGGCAGAAGCTCCAGCAAGATAAGCACGTTCAGCTTCTGGAATACCGATACGTTCAAAGGTTTCCTTAATCTTTTCAGGAACGTCATCCCAAGAACGGGCTGGTTTATCTGATGGTTTTTGGTAGTAAATCAAATCATCAAAGTCAATTTCTGACAAATCTGCTCCCCAAGTTTGCATGGGCATTTTCATAAAGGTTTCGTAAGATTTCAATCGAAATTCTAACATCCACTCAGGTTCACCCTTAGCAGCGGATAATTCACGAATAACCCCTTCGTTCAATCCTTTACCTGTTGATAAGATTGGTTGCACATCATCATGGAAACCAAATTTATATTCACCAAGATCAATTGGTTTTGGTTCTACTCTTTCTTCAGCCATAATATCCTTTCTTTCATTATGTGTTTTTATGTTTCTTATTTATCTTCTTGATTTTCAATTGTTCTTTTGAGAGCATTCCAAGCTAAGGTTGCACACTTAATTCTTTGTGGGAATTTAGCTACACCAGATAAGAAAGCTGCATCTCCAAGACTGTCTTGTCTGTCATCTTTTTGACCTTGGACCATTTCTGAAAAAATAGTTGCTAATTCTAATATCTCTTGCTTTGTCTTGCCTAAAACTGCATCTGTCATCATACTAGCAGAGGCAGTTGAAATAGTACAACCTGAATTTAGAAAAGCGATATCTTCCAAGCGATCTTCAGCGTTAAACTTAACAGAGAGATTAATCACATCACCACAGGTTGGATTGTTAAGACTGATTTGCTCAGCATCTTCTAGCTTCCCTTGGTGATGGGGATTTTTCGAATGGTCCGCTACCACTGCCATATAAAGGCTATCTAGTTTAGAAAGTGCCATTGAAAAACTCCTTTGTCTTTTGTAAGGCATCGACCAGCTTATCGCAATCTGCCTTGGTATTGTAGATATAAAAACTTGCACGAGCTGTTGCTGGAACGTCCAAATATTGGAGCAATGGTTGAGCGCAATGGTGACCGGCACGAACTGCTACTCCTTCATAATCTAGAGCTGTCGCGAGGTCGTGAGGATGAAGGTCACCTAGGTTAAAGGCAATGACACCTGAACGTTGAGCCAAATCTTGCGAACCATAGATAGTCAGTCCTTCAATTGCCTGCAATTTTGGAAAAACATATGCAATCAATTCCTGTTCATGAGCTTCAATGGTTTCCATACCAAGATTTTCAAGATAATCAACCGCAGCAGCAAGTCCAATTGCTCCTGCCATATTAGGAGTTCCAGCCTCGAATTTCCAAGGCAATTCCTTCCAGCTTGCAGATTGTTCATAAACAAAATCAATCATCTCGCCACCAAATTCAACTGGTGACATTTGCTCCAGATATTTTTCTTTACCGTAAAGAACACCAATACCAGTCGGACCAGCCATCTTGTGACCTGAAAAGGCAAAGAAGTCCACATCCAAGTCCTGGACATCAATCTTCATATGTGGTGTAGACTGAGCACCATCTACCACCATAATAGCTCCAGCTTCATGAGCCATTTGCGTGATTTCTTTGATAGGATTAACCACTCCAAGAACGTTTGATGCGTGAGCTAGTGAAACAAATTTAACTTTGTCCGTCAATTTAGAACGCAAGTCATCCATATCCAGAGCTCCATCTTTGAGATAGACATAAACAAGCTGAGCCCCAGTCTTTCGGCAAGCTTCCTGCCATGGAATAATATTGGAATGGTGTTCCATGACTGAAATCAAAACCTGGTCTCCCTCAGTCAAGACTTCCTCAGCGAAGCGCGCTACCCAGTTGAGACTAGTTGTCGTACCTCTGGTAAAGAGAACTTCCTTTGTAGAGCCTGCATTGATAAACTTACGAATGGTTTCACGAGCGGCTTCATAAGATGCTGTCGCCCGCTCCGCCAAGGTATGAACACCACGGTGGACATTGGAATTATCCTGCTTATAGTAGCGATTAATGGCTTCTAGAACAGCTAGTGGTTTTTGTGTCGTCGCAGCATTGTCCAAATAAACCAGAGGTTCGTCATTGACGATCTGATCTAAAATCGGAAAATCCTTGCGAATCACTTCTGCATCTAACATAGGATTCCCCTTAGCGTTTTGACAATTTTTCTTCGATTGTCGCAATCATTTCATCACGAACTTCCTTGACTGGAATCTCAACGATAACGGAACCAAGGAAACCACGAACAACTAAACGTTCCGCAGTCGCTTTATCCAAACCACGACTCATGAGGTAGTACATGTCTTCAGGATCTACTTGTCCAATAGAAGCTGCGTGTCCTGCAGTAACATCATTTTCATCAATCAAAAGAATTGGGTTAGCATCTGAACGCGCTTGGTCAGAAAGCATCAGAACACGACTTTCTTGTTGGGCATCCGCTCCCTTAGCACCCTTGATGATGTGGCCAATACCATTGAAGGTCAAAGTTGCTTTTTCAAGAATAACACCATGTTGAAGAATATTACCGATAGAGTTGCAACCATAGTTAGTTACTCGAGTATCAATCCCTTGCACCTGACGACCACTTGAAAGAGCTACGACCTTGAGGTCTGCATGGCTACCATTTCCAAGGAGGTCACTATCAAAGTCAGCAACAACATTTCCTTCGTTCATGACACCGATAGCCCAGTCAATACTTGCATCGTTACCTAGTTTACCACGACGGCTAATGTAGGCTGTGACGTTCTCACCTAGACGATCGATCGCCGCAAATTTCACTTGAGCACCAGAACGAGCGATGACTTCTACAGTAATATTAGCAGTCGCTTTGGTACTACCTTGGCCGCGTGACTCAAGACGTTCAAGGTAGCTAATCTTACTATTCTTACCAGCGATAATGAGGATATGCTTGTTAAATGGCACATCGCTATCACTGTCTTGGTAGAAAATTCCTTCGATTGGCTCTGTAATCTCAACATTATCAGGAATGTAGAGAACAGCACCACTGTTAAAGTAAGCTGTATGGTAGGCTGACAACTTGTCATCGTCATACTTAACAGATGACATGAAGAATTCCTCGAGAAGTTCGGGAATTTCTTCTAAAGCTGAGTGGAAGTCTGTAAAGACCACTCCTTGTTCAGCCAACTCAACTGGAATTTGCTCAAAGACTGTTTGAGTACCTAATTGTACCAATTTCAACTGATTGTCAATAGCTGTAAAATCTGGAACATTTGCTGTTGGTTCATTCTCCGTAATCGTTCCATCACCCAGGTTCCAACGATGAAATTTCACACGTTCAATGACTGGTAATTCCAAACTCTCGATTTTATCAAAAGCTTTTTGACGGAGGTCAGACAACCAGCTTGGTTCAGCGTGCAATTCTGAAAAAAGTTTAATAGTTTCTTTAGTCATTTACTTCTCCTAAAAGATACGAGGGAATTACAATTCTTCCTTGTAGTCATAGCCAAGTTCTTCAGCTAGTTTTGCGTATCCTTCACGTTCCAAGCGTGCAGCCAATTCTGGACCACCAGAAAGAACAACACGACCTTCCATCATAACGTGTACTACATCTGGTGTGATATAGTTCAAGAGACGTTGGTAGTGAGTGATGATCATAGCACCAAAACCTTCACCACGCATAGCATTCACACCTTTAGAGACAACTTTAAGAGCATCAATATCAAGACCTGAGTCAATCTCGTCAAGTAAGGCAAAAGTTGGTTCCAACATCAAGAGTTGAAGAATTTCGTTACGTTTTTTCTCACCACCTGAGAAACCTTCGTTAAGGTAACGCTCTGCCATTTCTTCTTTCATGTTGAGCAATTCCATTTTTTCGTCTAGCTTAGTGATAAATTCACGAACTGAAATCTTCTCATCATCTTCTTTACCAGCATTCATAGCTGCACGAAGAAACTCAGCATTGGTAATTCCTGGAATTTCTGATGGGTATTGCATGGCAAGGAAAAGTCCCATACGCGCACGTTCATCCACTTCCAATTCAAGGATGTTTACACCGTCAAACAAGACTTCACCTTTAGTGACTTCATAGTTTGGGTTCCCCATAATAGCAGCTGAAAGAGTCGATTTACCAGTCCCATTTGGTCCCATGATAGCTGCAATCTCTCCTGTTTTAAGGGTTAAATTAACCCCCTTCAAAATTTCCTTACCTTCAATTTCAACATGAAGATCTTTAATCTCAATTACTGACATCTTAATTCCTTTCTTAATGTATGTATACTCTTACTAGTATAGCAAAAAAAGCCTAAAAGGCTTTGATTTTGTCTAGAAGCTAGGAGCTACTTTTTCCCTTGAAAATGATCATCTATAGCGCTCACAATTTTACCCATGATATAGCTCACGCGAAAATTTCTCAAGATCAAAATAGCCCAAAGCAAGGCCAAGATATACCGTTGCTCCATGATGGATTCATTAAAGAAATAAGTCTCAGCAGCAGTAAATAAGGCCATGATAATAAATTGTTGCCTGTTCATAGTCTTTTACCACAACTTCCTTTTAGTCTTCTGTTATAGTCACTTTATCTGCTAAAAATTCAAAACCTTGAGGAAGAATTGATTCCTCGGACTCCTCCTTAGCGACTTGTTCTTGAGTACCTTTAGCTCGGCTAGAAAATGCAGCTCGAACTTCCTTCCATTCTTCCATAGAAATAGCAAGAATCTCTGGAGAAAATCCAGCAGCACGACTAAGAATATTGCCAAAAATGGTGTTAAGATTGTCTCGTTTCATGGTTTGACCAGCATTGAAGTTAGATTCAAAAGCTAAAATCGCATGATGTTCATTAGCAGCAACTGGTTGAGAACCAGCCAAGAGTGCCTTATCTGGTCCTGATAAGCTTTCGATGACTTCTCCCCAAGCATTCTGAAGACGGATTAAGTTTTGACGGGCTAAGTCTGGATTTTCTACTGCTTCTTGAAGAATAGACTGCACCTTATTTCGGTCTACACGATAGATTGACTTACTGTTAGTCGGACGACTTGGTGTAGAAACAGTTTGTTTAGGATTTGAACCAACATTGGCAAGAGCTTGTTTCAATCGTGCAACTTCTTCTCGAAGAGAAGACAGTAATTCAGCCACGTCACCTGAAAGTTCAGGTTTAGAATCAATTTCTGCCAAACGAATGGTCATCATTTCAGCATAAATCTTAGGTTGTAAGCTAGCCTTAATATCAGCCAGACTTTTAGTAGCAAGACTAATCATCTCAAACAAGATATCCTGCGAAAGGTCTAAATTTCTCTCAAATACATCACTATGGTGAGTATTCTCTCCACCTGCTTGAACAATTAAGATATCACGTAAGTATTGTAGTAAATCCACTACAAACCGTGTCATGCTCTTTCCATTCTCAAAAATAAGATCAAGTTGTTCCAAAGCACCTGGTACATCCTTTTGAGCTAAAGCAGCTACGTAATGATCCAAGGCACTTAGACTAATAGTACCCGTAATTTCTTCTGAAACAGCTGTTGTAAGAATAGTTTCTTGTGTTAAGCTTAATGCTTGGTCTAGAATTGACAAGGCATCCCGCATCCCACCTTCAGCTCGTCGAGCAATAATTTCAACAGCTTCTGTCTCGTAATCAATTCCTTCTTTTTCCAAAATCTGGAAGATATGATCACGAATATCCTGCGTCTTAATAGACTTAAACTCGAAGCGTTGAACACGAGACAAGATAGTTGCAGGAATTTTATGCAACTCTGTCGTTGCCAGAATAAAAACGACATTTGGAGTAGGTTCTTCTAGTGTTTTCAAAAGAGCATTAAAGGCACCTGTTGAAAGCATGTGGACCTCGTCAATGATATAAACCTTATACTGAGCTATACTGGGAGCATAAGTTGATTTGTCACGAATATCACGAATTTCATCAACCCCATTATTAGAAGCAGCATCCATTTCGATAACGTCTTCTAAACTTCCTTCCGTTACCGCTTGACAGATATAACAGTTATTACAAGGTTCTCCACCTTTTTGATTCGGACAGTTCATCGCCTTGGCAAAAATCTTGGCTACACTTGTTTTACCAGTTCCACGAGGCCCTGAAAAAAGGTAAGCGTGACTAATCTTATCCTGCTCCACAGCCTGTTTAAGTGTTCGAGCAATAACATCCTGGCCCACTAGCTGTGAAAAATTTTGACTTCTATATTTTCGATAAAGCGCCTGATACATTATGCTTTCTCCTCAAACATTGAAAATATCCATTCTGTTTTTCCAACAAGATGGTAACAAACTTTTCTAAATAGCGTTGATCAATTTCATCATAATCATCAACATAAGATGAATCCAAATCTAACACTCCAAGAAGACGTCCATCTTTTACCATTGGAAGAACAATCTCACTACGAGCACTACTATCACAAGAAATATAATTTGGATAAGTCTTGACATCGCCAACGATAACCGTTTGACGGCTAGCTGCTGACTCCCCGCAAACTCCTTTTCCGAGTGCGATTCTAGCACATGAAACTCCACCTTGAAAAGGCCCTAAAATAAGCTCATTTCCGTCATATAAATAGAAACCTGCAAAGACAGTAAGAGGAAAGTTCATTTTTAAGAGAGCGCTGGCATTTGATAGATTAGCCAACACATTGGTCTCACCTTCTAATAGTGCCGTTAGCTGAGCATTGACCATTTGATAAATTGATTCTTTTTCGGAATATAACATAAAACCATTATATCAAAAAATACTAGTTGAAAAAAGAAAAATCCCTTGTTTTAACAACAAAGGATTTGTAATTAAATCTGATTGATTAAAGTTCGATGTCTCCGAACAAGTCAGCCATTGAGAATCCAGTTTGTGTTTCTGGAAGTTCAAAGTCACGTTTTTCTTGACGTTTTGGACGACGTGGACGTGGAGCACGTTTTTCTTCATTTTGTCCTTCTTCTTGAGCTGGACGTTCTTCAAGAGCTTTGATAGAAAGTGAAACGCGTTCTGCATCAGCGTTAACATCAAGAACTTTAACAGTAACTTCTTGACCAACTGTAAGAGCTTCTTTTGGATTTTCAATACGTTTGTGTGAAATTTGTGATACGTGAACAAGTCCATCGATACCTGGCAATACTTCAACAAATGCACCGAAGTCAGTCAAACGTTTAACTGTTCCTTCTACAACGTCACCTTTAGCTAATTTTTGCTCAACGCCATCCCATGGTCCAGGTGTTGTTGCTTTAAGTGAAAGTGATACACGTCCTTCTTCTTCGTTAAGATCAAGGATTTTCACTTCAACTTCTTCACCAACAGTTACAACTGATTTTGGTGAAACGTTACGTTCATGAGACAATTCAGTCAAGTGAACCAATCCATCAACACCACCAAGGTCGATGAAAGCACCGAAGCTTGTGATACGAGCAACTTTACCAGTTACTACATCGCCAGCAGCCAATTTACCGAATACTTCAGCACGAGCTGCTGCAGTAGCTGCTTCTACAACTTCACGACGTGAAAGAATGAAGCGGTTTTCTTTAGGATCAACTTCTTTGATTTTAGCTTCAAATTCTTGACCTACAAAACGCTCAGTGTTACGTACGAAACGAGTATCCAACATTGAAGCTGGGATGAATCCACGCAAACCTTCAAATTCTACTGAAAGTCCACCTTTAACAGCGCGGGTTCCTTTAACTGTAACAACTTCTTCTTCGCGTCCTACAAGTTTGTCCCATGCTTTGCGAGCTTCAAGGCGTTTTTTAGATACAAGGTATGTTACTGTATCAGTATCTTTACCAACTACTTGACGAAGTACAAGAACATCAAATACTTCACCTACTTTTACAAAGTCATTGATATCTGCATCGCGATCGTTTGTCAATTCGCGAAGAGTCAAGACACCTTCAACACCAGTTCCTGAGATTGCAACGTTAGCTTGATTAGCATCAACTGTCAATACTTCAGCACTAACAACATCACCAGGTTCAACTTGGCTAACGCTATTTAGCAAATCTTCAAATTCGTTCATCTAAAAAATCCTCCAACAATCAAGCCTTTCTATAGCTTGACATACTTATAATTTTTTCCTAAGCACCCGCAAGGACATGTTTATATCGTTCACGTCTTTCAATTATAAAAATAAAATACCCTAAGATATTTTTCTTTTTATCTTGAATTTATTACCTAAGAACTGGGGTAGCTGGATTCGAACCAACGCATGAGGGAGTCAAAGTCCCTTGCCTTACCGCTTGGCTATACCCCAAAAGTGAAATGGAGAGAGAGGGATTCGAACCCCCGAACCCGAAGGAGCGGATTTACAGTCCGCCGCGTTTAGCCTCTTCGCTATCTCTCCGATAATGAACAAAACCTATTATATCATGAAAAATTGCAAAAAACAAGCACTATTTTGCTAAATTATAGTTTTCAATCAATATTTCCACAGCTTTTTCAAGATTTTTGTAAAAACTATCGACATTTCCATTCTTTATAATAGCAAATTGGTTATCTAGTTCGGCAATTTCGCCAATCAATTTTTTACCAATCGTTAATGTATAACCATCGTAGTTATCTTTTCCAACTACTACTTTAGCATCTGACAACTGAATCTCAATTTTTTTATCTTTTTTACTCATACCATACCTCTTTTCACTTTTTCTATTTTACAAGAAATTCCCTAATCTAGCAAGAAAAAACTCCATATCAGCCGTTACAACTGCTATAGAGTTTCTTGTGCTTTTAGTCTTTTAATCTACTTTTACAATCCAGCCTTCTGGTGCTTCAATGTCACCAAATTGGATACCTGTCAATTCATCGTATAGTTTACGAGTCACTGGCCCAACCTCTGTCTCACTGTAGAAAACATGGAAGTCGTCACCGTGTTGGATTCCTCCAATTGGCGAAATTACTGCTGCTGTTCCACAGGCACCTGCTTCTACAAATCGATTCAGACTATCAATTGGTACATCTCCCTCGACAGGTTTCAAGCCTAAACGATGCTCTGCCAAGTAAAGCAATGAGTACTTGGTAATCGATGGCAAAATTGACGGACTCAAAGGGGTTACAAACTCATTATCAGCTGTAATTCCAAAGAAGTTCGCTGAACCGACTTCTTCAATCTTGGTGTGGGTTGATGGGTCTAGATAGATAACATCTGAGAAATGACGGGATTTAGCCATTTTTCCTGGCAAAAGACTAGCGGCATAGTTACCACCGACCTTGGCAGCTCCTGTCCCATTTGGTGCAGCACGGTCATACTCATCTTGAATCAAGAAGTTTGTTGGAACCAATCCACCCTTAAAGTAATTTCCAACTGGCATAGCAAAGATAGTGAAAATATACTCCTCGGCTGGTTTTACCCCGATGATATCTCCGACACCAATCAAGAGCGGACGAAGGTAAAGGGTTCCACCAGTTCCATAAGGGGGTACGTATTCTTCATTGGCACGAACAACTGCTTTACAAGCCTCTACAAACATTTCTGTTGGAACTTGTGGCATCAAGAGACGATCACAGGTGCGTTGGAGTCGTTTAGCATTTTCATCTGGACGGAAGAGTTGAATACTGCCATCCTTTGTACGATAGGCTTTCAATCCTTCAAATGCTTGCTGTCCATAGTGAAGGCTTGGAGATGATTCTGAAATATGCAAGGTTGCATCTTCTGTTAATTCTCCTTGAGACCATTGTCCATCTTTAAAATAAGCAATATAACGATAAGGTAGTTTCATATAGGAAAAACCGAGATTTTCCCAATTAATCGTAACTGTCATGACCATCTCCTTTATTCTAATCAAGCTTTGTGTTCTATTCTACACTATTCTCCTAAAAATTCAAGCATTATTTGTAATTTTCTGAAAATTTTGCTTATAAAAAATCAGTCACTAGGACTGATTTTTAATTTTCTTTTTCTTCTTTAAAGACTTCTTTGAGGTAGGCATCGAAAACTTCCTCGTCTGAAATGGTATCTGAGATAAAGCTTCCGTTGCTAGTACGTTCTGATAGATTCAAATCTTGCAGGATTGACTCGTAAATTGTTCCGTTATTTGATTGAACAACTAGAGTTTGTTCTCCATCCTCTACTTCTGTACTAAAGAGATCTCCGATAAATCCTTGTTCTGAGACAGCACCAGCCAAGAAGACGCGATGCGGTTTGCTCTTCAATTCTCTCAGAACCTGGAGGCCACGCTTAGCACGACTGGTTGCTGGAATTTCCTCTGTTGATACACGTTTCAAGCTTCCACGTTGCGTTAACAGATAGAAGGATGAAGTATTGCAGATAAAGGCAGCTTGAAGCTCATCATCTGCTTTCAGATTCATAGCTTTAACACCTGCAGCCTTGGCTCCAACAACTGGAACCTCTTCGATATTAAAGCGAAGGGCATATCCATTTTTACTGATTAATAGGACATCATCTAGCTTGATTGGTGCAACAGCTACAATCTGGTCACTATCGTCTTTCAACTTAGCAAACTTAACAGATTTAGAACGGTAGGTTCTCCATGGAGAGAATTCTTTGCGTTCAACACGCTTGATTTGTCCAAGGCGAGTCGCTGCAAAGTAGGTTGTCGCATCCTCAAACTGATCCACAACTTCAACATAGAGCACTTCTTCATTGGTTTCAAAGTTTGTAATCGTTTGGCTCAAGTGCTCCCCGATATCCTTCCAACGAATATCTGCTAATTCATGGACAGGGCGGTAAATGACATTCCCAAGCGTTGTAAAGATTAAGAGATGTTGAGTTGTCTTAACAGATTGGATAAATAGCAATCTGTCATCATCCCGTTTACCAATTTCCTCTAAGGTTGAAGCTGAGAAAGAACGAGGGCTAGTCCGTTTGATATAACCTGCCTTCGTCACGCTGACGTAAGTATCTTCTTCAGCGATCAGACTAGCTGTATCAATCTCGATGACTTTTGCTGTATCTTCTAAAGTACTCAAACGTGGAGTCGCAAATTTCTTCTTGACCTCACGGAGTTCTTTCTTCATGAGATTGTACATGGTTCGTTCGTCACCGATAATAGCTGCAAGCATAGCAATCTTCTCACGAAGATCTGCTTCTTCTTCTTGCAAGACAACCACATCTGTATTGGTCAAACGATACAGTTGCAAGGTAACGATGGCCTCAGCCTGTTCTTCTGTAAATTCATAGCTGACCTTGAGGTTTTCCTTGGCATCAGCTTTATTCTCAGAAGCACGGATAAGGGCAATAACTTCGTCCAAAATAGAGATGACACGAATCAAACCTTCCACGATATGGAGACGTTTCTCAGCCTTTTCCTTGTCAAAGCGAGAACGCGCCAAGATAACTTCACGACGGTGGGCGATATAACTAGACAAGATTGGAACAATCCCCACCTGACGAGGTGTGAAATTGTCAATAGCCACCATGTTGAAGTTGTAGTTGATTTGTAGGTCAGTGTACTTGAAAAGGTAATTGAGAACAAGCTCAGTGTTCGCATCTTTCTTGAGTTCGATAGCAATCCGGAGACCGTCACGGTCAGACTCATCACGAACCTCAGCGATACCTGCTACCTTGTTATTTACACGGACTTCATCGATTTTCTTGACCAAGTTAGCCTTATTGATTTCATAAGGAATCTCAGTGATAACGATTTGTTCCTTACCACCTTTTAGCTTCTCAATTTCAGTCTTGGAACGAACAACTACGCGCCCCTTACCAGTTTCATAGGCTTTTTTGATCTCGTCACGACCTTGGATGATAGCTCCTGTAGGAAAATCTGGTCCAGGCAAGAATTCCATCAACTTATCAACCTTAGCAGTTGGGTGATCAATCATGTAGACTGTAGCATCAATGACTTCAGCCAAATTATGTGGTGGAATATCAGTGGCATAACCAGCTGAAATACCTGTAGAACCATTGACTAAGAGATTTGGAAAGGCTGCTGGCAAGACAGTTGGCTCTTTCTCGGTATCGTCAAAGTTCCAAGCAAAGGGAACTGTCTTTTTATCGATATCCTGAAGGAGATAGCCTGCAATCTCTGATAAACGAGCTTCCGTATAACGCATAGCTGCAGGCGGATCTCCGTCCATCGAACCGTTGTTACCGTGCATTTCGACCAGAATCTCACGGTTTTTCCAGTCCTGAGACATACGGACCATGGCATCATAGATAGAAGAATCTCCGTGTGGGTGGAAATTACCCATGATGTTCCCGACAGACTTGGCTGACTTGCGGTAGCTCTTGTCAAAAGTATTGCCATCCTTATTCATCGAATACAGAATACGGCGCTGAACCGGCTTCAATCCATCACGAATGTCTGGCAAAGCCCGGTCTTGAATGATATATTTGGAGTAGCGACCAAAGCGCTCTCCCATGATGTCCTCCAAGGACATATTTTGGATATTACTCATATAGGATACAAAGCCCGTGAAATACAAAGTGAAAATAGGAAATTCTTGCAGTGAGCGATGCTCACAAGAGAATTTATCTTTTTCACACAGTATTTAGGGCGTGTTCAACTCCTTTCAAAGAATATAGAGTAGTTTTTTATAGACGAAAGTGTTCAGTTACCTCTAGTAACCAAACTATCCTTTCTGTAGTTTAAAGTTTTGAATTGTGTTCTTTATTTTCTTAGTGATTTAGAAGTTTTTCCTCAGCATACTGAATCATCTTCTCAGCTACTTCCTGATTATATTCAAAGCTCATCTTTTGTGCTAGACTTTGAGCTTCTTGGTGGAAAAGTTGTATAGTTGCTAATAAAGACTGAGTGATTTTGTCTAAACTTGAGAAATCAAGCAGATTTGAGAATTCCTTCTCCTTCTCAGCAGGCAAGTAGTTAAAGAGATACTTGTAGTTCTTACCGATATCGACTGTTCCATTATCACTTGCAACCTGCCAAGCCAAGATTTTCAAGAGTTCTTGCTGACAAATACCGTAGAGATGGTCAGTAGCATAAATGACTTGCTTACGACAAATTCCTTTGACCACGTAGGCTGACACCCACCAAAATTCATTACAAGATTTTTCAAAATCCGTCTCACTAGCTGGACTTGTCCAGAAGCGCTCTGGACTGGGAGAATAAGACTCAAACAAGCCCTTCTCGTCTACTAAAACTGTGTAAGCAGTTCGCTTTCTACCCACTCTTGAATGTGGTCTTTGGGGCAGAGAGTTAAATCAATCCGATTGCCATCTTCAAATAGCATGAGATAAAGACGACGGTTGCCTAGGATATTATGTTGCTCAATGATACGTGTGCCAAACTGGTCCAACCAAGCAAGGTCACTCGTCAGATTATCTAAGTCGTCCACGACATAGACCACATCGTAATCCTGAAACTCATCTTTTGGTGCTTTTGTATCAGTTCGTGAACCTGATAGAGCCACAGCATCAACCTGTATCTTTTTAGCTATTTGTAAAATCAGTCCAAGCATTTCCTTGTCAGTTCTCATGTGGTTCATCCTCAGTGGTCTCTATGTTCTGAATAACAGGATCTTCTTTTCTTTGCTGAAGAAGCTTCTGAACTCTTTTTCTTTCAAGCTCTCCGATTATAAATTGGATAGTCGAACTGATGCCAAAAAGTGGTAGTAGTAACATAATTCCCATTTCTTCCGTCAGCATTAAAAAGAGGAAGTTAATGATCGAAAATATTGCTAAAAACCAGGCATTTATTCTAAGAAATTTTGAGTAACTACTAGGATAATGCTTGAGATGTTTATTGCTCTTATAAATAGCTATGAATCCAAAAGCAAGGCTCACTGGTGTGAAAATATAAAAGTCAAAAACATAAAAGAGCAAACCTGCATAAGGATTAGACCTTAAAGGATTATCAAATAAAAAGACACCTGTTGTTACTATTGTTAATAGCAAAAATTCAAGAAAGCGAATTTTCTCAGGTTTTCCTGGTTTAGCAATCATATACGTAATTGCTCCTAGAACCAGGACTATCACAAGAAAAGGAGTATCGAACAAAACACTTATCATGATTTATACCTCTTTTAGAGAGCCAAGATCATTAAGAAGGAAGATCTAATTAAATTAATCCTTGAGCTTGACGCCATTTTTCATAATTTTCGATATCAATGCTAACCATATTCATACAAAGTCCTAGAACAGCCATATCATCCAAGAAGCCTGCTAACGGAATAAAATCTGGAATAATGTCAATTGGGGAAAGGAAATAAATAAGTGCGCTTAAAACGGCTAAAATAGTCCCATAAGGAACCGTGGTGTATTTCCCTTGAACATAATTTTTCACTAAAGAAATCATGACTGGGATCATTGTAAATTTCTTACCAACCAATGGCATCTCTTTAATTTTTTGCTCCAAACGGTACAAAAAATCATCTAATTCATCTTTATCGTTTAATAAGGCCTCAGATTGCGCATAGCCACTTTCAAGAGCTTCTTTAACTTGCTCTTCACTTAGATTTTCAGACATATCTTGTCCTCCATTTGTATTTATATCCTAATTTTAAAACACAGTCGCTTCTTCCAGCGTAAACTTGACATTATCTTCAATCCACTTACGGCGTGGTTCGACCTTATCTCCCATGAGGACGTTTACGCGGCGTTCTGCGCGTGCTAAGTCTTCAATCGTGACACGAATGAGAGTTCGAGTTTCTGGATTCATGGTTGTTTCCCAGAGTTGGTCCGCGTTCATCTCACCAAGACCTTTATATCGTTGGAGTGTTGCGCCTTTGCCAAACTGCTTGCGAAGTTCTTCTAGCTCTCCGTCCGTCCAAGCGTAGGCCACTTCTTCTTTCTTGCCTTTCCCTTTGGACATCTTGTAAAGAGGCGGAAGGGCGATATAGACATGTCCTGCCTCGACTAGTGGACGCATGTAGCGATAAAAGAAGGTTAAGAGAAGGGTTTGAATGTGGGCACCATCGGTGTCCGCATCGGTCATGATAATAATCTTGTCATAGTTGGCATCTTCAAGAGAGAAGTCTGCCCCCACACCAGCTCCGATGGTATAAATCATGGTGTTGATTTCTTCGTTTTTGAGGATATCTGCCATCTTGGCCTTGGCTGTATTGATGACCTTACCACGAAGAGGCAAAATAGCCTGAAATTTGCGGTCACGACCTTGTTTGGCAGATCCACCGGCAGAATCACCCTCGACTAAGTAGAGTTCGTTCTTAGCTGGATTTTTAGACTGGGCTGGGGTTAATTTACCAGAAAGTAAGCCCTTGTCCTTTTTGTTTTCTTGCCATTTCGGCTCTCATCACGCGCTTTACGAGCCGCTTCACGGGCATCATGAGCCTTGATAGCTTTACGAATCAGATTTGAAGCCAATTCCCCATTTTCCATAAGGAAGAAAGTCAGTTTTTCAGCAACAATACTATCAACGATTGGACGAGCTAGTGGACTTCCAAGTTTGTCCTTAGTCTGTCCTTCAAACTGAAGATGTTCTTCCGGAACCAAGATAGAAAGAACGGCCGCCAAACCTTCACGGTAATCTGACCCTTCAAGATTTTTATCTTTTTCTTTGAGAAGCCCCGTCTTACGTGCATAGTCATTCATAACCTTGGTAATGGCTGACTTGAGTCCTGTCTCATGCGTTCCACCGTCTTTGGTACGGACGTTATTGACAAAGGACAAGATGTTATCTGAAAATCCATCATTATACTGGAGGGCTACTTCTACTTGGAAACCATTGTCTTCCCCTTCAAAGTAAAGGACTGGCGTCAAGGTTTCCTTGTCTTCGTTAAGATAAGAAACAAAGTCCTGTACCCCATTCTCATAATGGAACTCGATTGCTTCATCTGTTCGCTTGTCCGTTAATGACAAGGTTACATTCTTCAAGAGAAATGCTGACTCATTGAGACGCTCTGAAATGGTATTGTACTTAAAGTCTGTCGTAGAAAAGATACTTGCATCTGGCATGAAGGTCACTTTGGTACCTGTTTTAGACTTAGGTGCCGTTCCAGCCTTTTCAAGAGTGGTAACTGGCTTTCCTCCATTTTCAAAACGTTGTCTATAAACTGCTCCATCACGAGTAATTTCTACCTCTAACCAACTAGAGAGGGCATTAACGACAGAAGATCCAACCCCGTGGAGACCTCCTGATGTCTTATAACCACCCTGACCGAATTTTCCTCCGGCGTGAAGGATGGTAAAGATAACCTCAACCGTTGGAATTCCCATAGCGTGCATTCCAGTCGGCATTCCACGTCCATGGTCTTGAACCGTTAAACTTCCGTCTTTATTAATGGTCACATCAATCCGGTCACCAAATCCAGACAAGGCCTCATCGACAGCATTATCGACGATTTCCCAGACAAGGTGGTGGAGACCAGCACCGTCAGTCGATCCGATATACATCCCTGGACGTTTACGGACCGCATCCAACCCTTCTAACACCTGAATGGCATCATCATTATAATTGTTAATATTGATTTCCTTTTTGACACAAGGAACCTCCTATTTGTTCATCTTTACTATTTTACAGGTTTTCTAGGGATTTTGCAAAGTTTTTCTAGTTAAAAAGCCTATTCCCAAGTCTTTTTTAGGAAAAACATCACCCATCTCTATCAAAAAAAGAAACCAAGACAAAATCTTAGTTTTCTTTTCCTTTAATTTGATTTGTAGCCACATCTTCACCAAACCATTTCTTGCTTATTTCTTGGAATTTACCTTCTTGATAGAGTTCCACAAAAGCTTTATTCAAATTTGCTAGCAAGGTCTTATCAGCTGGTCTCACACCAACTGCAAAAGACTCGCTCTCAAAACCAGCAGGAAAAATCTCATACTGGTCTAAAATTCCTTCAGTTTCAAGATAATAATTGGCGTAAACACGGTCAATTAAAAGGGCATCAATCCGATCATTTTGCAAGTCAATCAAAGCTTCGTTAAAACTCTGATATTGGTTGGCTTTTTGATCTTTTACGATGTTTTTCAAGAGTTCTGGTTGGGCTTCGAAATCTATATAACCAGAAGATCCTGCCTGGGCACCCAAAACCTTGCCTGTCATATCAGACACTGATTGTATATTCTGAGATTTCTTAGAGACTAGAACCTGCTGATTCTCCATGTAAGGAATGGTAAAAGCAACCTTCTCACGGCGTTCATCAGTCGCTGAATATCCATTCCAGATAGCATCAATAGTGCCGTTTTGAAGTTCGGTTTCCTTCATGTCCCAATCAATGGGTTGAAACTGTACCTTGAAACCAAGTTTCTCAGAAACAGCCTGTGCTAAATCAATGTCAAATCCAGCATATTGTCCATTCTTTTCTTCAAAGCCCATGGGAACAAAGGTATTGTCAAACCCGATGGTAATTGTACCCTGTTCTTGGTATTTGTCCCAATTATCGACTTTGGGATCACTAGCTTTTTGTGTGCATCCTACCAGGAAAAAAGCCAGAAAGAATACCAAAACAAGGCTGATTTTCTTTCGATTCATCGATACCTCCTACTTAGGCTCTACTTTGAGAATCTGGTCAGCAATATTCTCTGCAAACTGGAGATCGTGAGTCACGACAATCTGAGTCATGCCTAATTCTCGATTTTGTAGAATCAGTTTTTCAACCTCGAGACGCAACTCCGGATCAAGAGCTGAAGTTGGTTCGTCATAACCAATCACTTCTGGATCGATCATCATAGCGCGTGCTAAGGCAACCCGTTGCTTTTGACCACCAGATAATGAGTATGGATAAGCATCCGCATGAGCTTCAAGTCCCAGACGAGTTAATAAGTCGACCGCCTTCTTCTTAGCATCTGCTTCAGACATCCCCATAGTCTTGATAGGTGACAAAATCAAGTTTTCCATAACGGATAAGTGAGGAAAAAGTTGAAAATCTTGAAAAACAAAACCTAATAAGTGACGCTTTTCAAGTTCATCCAAAGGTAAGCATTCTCCATTATAAAAAATCTCACCTGAATCAATGGTTTCAAGTCCAGCCAACATTCTAAGCAAGGTTGTCTTTCCACCACCAGAAGGTCCAACGATAGCCAAAATCTGCTTTTCAGGAATTGTTAAACTGAAATTGGATAAAATTTCTTTTTTCCAAATTTTTTGCTGATATTTCTTAACTCTAACATGGTTAACCTCCTATCTATAGTAGCTGAACTTCTTCTCAAGTTTCTTAGCTAGGATTGTAACGATACCAATCATAAGAAGATAGATAGCTCCTGCTAGAAACATTGGAATCAAGCTCGCATCACGATTGGCTGCAGTACGACTAGCTAGGATTAAATCTGAAATACCGAGTGCATAGACCAAAGAAGTATCTTTAACCAAACTCATAACCTCGTTAAATACACTTGGTAAAACAATCTTAGTGACCTGAGGCAAGATAATATAGCGGACGGTATCGATAGGTTTGAATTTCAAGACCTTAGCTGCTTCATATTGTCCTTGAGGGATGGTTGCAATCCCTCCACGGAATATTTCTGCAAAATAGGCTGCATAATTAAGCGTGAAGGCAATAATCGCTGCCGGCACACGATCTAATCGAATTCCGATACTTGGCAGAACATAGTAGATAAAGATTAACTGCAAGAGTAACGGTGTCCCACGCATCACCCAGATATAAACATCAATCATGTAATGGAGGGGTTTCCAATGCACCTGCAAACAAAAGGCAACCAAAATGCCTAAAGGGATTGAAAAAAGCAAGACCAGTGCAAAGACTTGTAAGGTCATTGTCGCACCGCTCAATAAACTTGGTAATATCTCAAATAAGTAAGACATATTCCACCTCCTAAAAATAATTGTTCCCATTATAGCATAAATAAACACAAAATCAAGTTTTTCAGAAATTTTCATGAATTTTTAAAACTTTGGTCTTTATTTTTGAATAAAAATGGTACTCATGATAAACTTATCAACTTTGATAAAGTATCAGATGTCACAGCTAGTAAACAGATTCAGTTTCGTTTCTCTCCTAATTCATGGTATAATAGAAACATGATGACAATAGTATTATTAATTTTAGCTTATTTATTAGGTTCAATTCCTTCAGGCTTGTGGATTGGACAAATCTTCTTTAACATCAATCTAAGAGAACATGGATCTGGTAATACTGGAACGACCAACACCTTCCGAATCTTAGGCAAAAAGGCTGGAATGGCAACCTTTGTAATTGATTTCTTTAAAGGTACTTTGGCCACTCTACTTCCACTAATCTTCCATATACAGGGAATTTCACCAATCGTCTTTGGACTTCTAGCAGTCATTGGCCACACCTTCCCTGTCTTTGCCAAATTTAAGGGTGGCAAGGCTGTCGCTACCAGCGCAGGAGTTATTTTTGGATTTGCTCCTCTCTTTTGCCTCTACCTTGCAGTCATTTTCTTTGGAATCCTTTATCTGGGAAGTATGATTTCCCTCTCTAGTATATCAGCTGCTATTGCTGCAATTATTGGAGTTCTTCTATTTCCTCTCTTTGGATTTATCTTGAGTAGTTATGACCTACTTTTCACTGTGATTATTATTGGTCTTGCTAGTCTAGTAATTGTACGCCACAAGGACAATATCAAACGGATCCAAAATAAAACAGAAAATCTCATTCCTTGGGGACTTAACCTAACGCACCAAGAACCAAAAAATAAAACGTCAGTTTCAACTGACGCTTTTTTTATGTTATTTAGACTTGATATAGTTGATACCATCTGCCTTCGGCGCAACAGCTTTACCAAAGAAGGCTGCTAGGACGACAATGGTCAAGAGATATGGTGCGATTTGCAAGTAAACGGCTGGTACTCCTTGCAAGAAAGGAAGCTGAGAACCGATAACTGCTAAACTTTGTGATAGTCCAAAGAAGAGACTTGAAAGCATAGCACCAACAGGATTCCATTTACCGAAGATCATAGCAGCAAGTGCGATAAATCCAGGTCCGACGATGGTTGTAACTGAGAAGTTAACGGAAATTGATTGAGCGTAAATAGCTCCACCGATTCCTCCAAGGAAGCCTGAAATCACAACTCCAAGATATCTCATCTTGTAGACATTAATTCCCAAAGTATCTGCTGCTTGTGGATGTTCACCAACTGAACGAAGACGAAGTCCAAAGCGAGTCTTAAAGAGGATAAACCATGCTAAGAATGAGAAGGCAATTGCTAGATAACCAAGTAAACTTGTTGACTTGAAGAAGATATCTCCAATAACTGGGATATTAGCCAAAAGAGGAAAATCAAAACGTCCAAATGTTTGCGTTAAGTTATCCGTTTGTCCCTTGTTATAAAGTACCTTCACCAAGAAAACTGCCAAGGCTGGAGCCATCAAGTTAAGTACGGTACCACTGACAACATGGTCAGCACGAAAATGAATTGTAGCTACTGCGTGAATCAGTGAGAAGATTGCTCCGACCAATCCACCAACTAGAAGAGCCAACCAAGGAGTTAATGCTCCCAAATCTTGTGCAAATTCAAGGTTAAAACAACTCCAGAAAAGGCACCCATGACCATGATTCCTTCAAGACCAACGTTAACAACCCCACCACGTTCGGAGAATACGCCTCCGATACTTGTGAAAATAAGTGGTGCTGAGTAAATCAACATTGAAGAAACCATAAGGGTTAACATTGTTGTAATCGACATCCTTATTTACCTCCTTTAAGTTGTTTTCTTGGTTTGACAAAGCGTTCGATGATGTAGTGAACGCTGACAAAGAAGATAATTGAGGCTGTAACGATACTTACAAGCTCAGATGGTACTTGTGCAGCATTCATACCAGGGGCTCCAACTTGAAGAACACTGAAAAGGAAGGCTGCAAATAGAATTCCAACTGGTGAGTTTGCAGCAAGTAGACTCACCGCCATACCATTAAATCCAACTGCCAATGATGAACCTTGAACGTATACGTTTTGGAAGGTACCAAGTCCTTCTACTGCTCCACCAAGTCCTGCAAGGGCACCAGAAATAATCATTGATAGAATAATGGTGCGTTTGGCTGAAATACCTGCATATTCAGAAGCATTTGGATTGAGACCAACTGCACGGATTTCAAAACCAAGAGTTGTCTTCTTAAGCAAGAACCAAATAACTGCTACTGCAATGATAGCAAAGAAAATCCCAATATTCATACGAGAGTTTCCAGTTAACTCAGCAAGCCATGGTGTCTGATAAGTTGCATTTGCACTAACTCGAATGGATGAGTCAGTACTTTGCATAATTTCTTTAGGGAAGTGGTGAATAAAGGCATTTCCCACATAAAGAACAATGTAGTTCATCATAATGGTTACGATAACCTCAGATGTCCCAAGGTAGGCTCTTAAGATACCAGGAATGGCACCAACTATCCCTCCCGCAACTAAGGCAATTACAATCGTCGCAAGAATCATCAACGGTCGTGGCAAATCTGGGAAAGAAAGAGCGAACCAGCCACTCATAACCCAACCTGCGAGAGCTTGTCCTGGAAGACCAACGTTAAAGAAACCAGCACGACTTGCAACTGCAAATCCAAGGGCAATCAGAATCAAAGGTCCCATGGCACGGAAGATTTCACCGATTCCACGAACACTACCAAAGGCTGTATAGAACAATTCTTCATAGCCCCAGATTGCATCGTAACCGAAAATCCACATGACGATGGCTCCGAGTAGAATTCCTAAAATAACAGAAATCAAGGGAACCGAAATTTGTTGTAATTTTTTAGACATCACTCTTCTCCTTTTCCAATTCACCACCAGCCATCAAGACACCAAGCTCTTGCTTGTTGGTTGTTTCTGGTGTTACAATCCCTTGAATCTTACCATCATGGATAACAGCAATTCTATCAGAGACATTTAGAATCTCATCTAGTTCAAAGCTGACTACAAGGACAGCTTTCCCATTATCACGTTCTTGAATCAAGCGTTTGTGAATGTACTCAATGGCACCGACGTCCAAACCACGAGTTGGTTGGCTGACGATGAGGAGATCAGGATTTCGATCAACTTCACGAGCGATAATTGCTTTTTGTTGATTTCCTCCAGAAAGAGCTGAGGCTGGAACAATTTCACTAGCCGCACGCACATCGAATTCTTGCATTAATTGTTTAGCGTAACCAATGATATTGGTGTAATTTAAGATACCCTTCTTGCTAAGAGGTTCCTTATAGTAGGTTTGAAGAGCAATGTTCTCAGAAATCATCATTTCCAAGACCAAACCATCACGGTGACGGTCTTCAGGAACGTGGCCCACACTCATTTCTGTAATTTGTCGAGGGTGTAAACCTACGATAGACTGGCCTTTCAACTCCACACTACCAGACTCAATCTTACGGAGTCCAGTGATAGCTTGGATCAATTCTGACTGACCATTGCCATCAATCCCAGCAATCCCGACAATCTCACCAGCTCGAACATCGAGTGAGAGATTTTTAACAGCAGGAACACCACGGTTTTCATTGACGACCAAATCTTGAATCGATAGAATAACTTCTTTTGGTTGAGCTTCCTGTTTCTCAGTTTTGAAGGAAACAGAACGTCCTACCATCATCTCAGCTAAGTCAGCATTAGTTGCACCAGCAAGCTCTACTGTTTCGATGGATTTACCACGACGGATAACTGTAACACGGTCAGATACAGCACGAATCTCATCCAACTTATGGGTAATCAAGATAATTGATTTACCTTCTTTGACCAAGTTCTTCATGATAGCCATCAATTCATCAATTTCTGATGGTGTTAAAACAGCAGTCGGTTCGTCAAAGATAAGAATGTCTGCTCCACGATAGAGAGTCTTCAAAATCTCAACACGTTGTTGAGCTCCGACAGAGATATCCGCTACCTTAGCAGAGGGATCTACCGCCAAACCATAGCGTTCAGACAATTCATTGATTTCTCGAGTTGCGCGAGCAATATCTAGCACACCGTTTTTGGTCAATTCACTTCCCAAAATGATATTTTCAGCAACAGTGAAAGCTTCTACCAACATAAAGTGCTGGTGAACCATTCCAATTCCTAGGCTAGCTGCTTTTGACGGAGAGTCTAGTTTTACAACTTGACCGTTAACCACAATTTCACCACTAGTTGGTTCTAGAAGCCCTGCTAGCATGTTCATAAGAGTGGACTTACCAGCTCCATTTTCTCCTAAAAGTGCATGAATTTCACCTTTACGAAGTTCAAGGTTAATCTTGTCGTTAGCGACAAATTCACCAAAAACTTTGGTAATTTCACGCATTTCAATGACATTTTCGTGTGCCATGTGCTCTTCCTTTCAGAGTTTTATTTTGTTTCAATAAAACCTGCTAAAGATACTTAGCAAGCTCTATTGAGACAAAAACATTTGTCTCAATTCTTAAAGAAGCGGCCCAAGGCCGCTTCCAAAGAAATGACTTCCATCAATTTATTTTTCAGGAACTTTTACGCTTCCATCAAGGATTTTAGCTTTTGCGTCTTCAACAGCTTTTTTACCTTCTTCAGAAAGATTTGTTACTGCCAAGTCAACACCTTTATCCTTCAATGAGTAAACGATAGCTTGACCACCAGGGAATTCCCCTTTTTCAGCTTTGTTGGCAAGGTCTTTTACAGCTGTACCAACTTGTTTCAAAGTAGAAGCAAGTACAAAGTTAGCTTCTTTACCATCTTTAGAAGTATATTTACCTTCATCTACTTGGTCACGGTCTACACCGATAACCCAAACTTTTTCACTTTCATTTTTGCTTTCATTCAAAGATTTAGCTTCTGAGAAAACACCTGCACCAGTACCACCAGCTGCTTGGTAGATAACGTCTGCACCTGCAGCGTATTGAGCTGCAGCAATTGTTTTACCTTTAGCAGCATCACCAAATGAACCAGCGTAGTCTACTTGAACTTTGATTGATGGGTCAACTGATTCGACACCAGCTTTGAAACCAGCTGCGAAGCGAGAAATAACTTCAGATTCCATACCACCTACAAAACCAACTTGTTTTGTTTTAGTAGTTTTAGCTGCAGCGACACCTGCAAGGTATGCTGCTTCGTTATCAGCAAAAGTAGCACTTACAACATTTTTTTGATCTTTGATCACATCGTCAATCAAAACATAGTTTATATCTGTATGTTCTTTGGCAGCATCAGCAACTGCATTTTTAAGTGCAAAACCAATACCATAGATCAAGTTGTAGTTTCCAGCTGCTTGTTGCAAGTTGTTTGCATAGTCCGCTTCACTTGTTGATTGGAAGTAAGTATAACCTTTATCTTTTTCAAGATTGTGTTCTTTACCCCAAGCTTGAAGACCTTCCCAAGCTGATTGGTTGAATGATTTATCATCAACACCACCAGTATCTGTAACGATAGCTGCTTTAGTCTTCACATCAGAAGAAGAAGATGAAGCTGCGTTACGAGATGAGCGATTACCACATGCAGCAAGTCCAAATGCTGCTACTGCAACTAGACCAAGGCCTAGCCATTGTTTCTTGTTCATTACTGAACCTCCTAAATAAGATGTGCAACTAAGTTGCAAGTATATATTGATTGGTCACAAGGACCCTTGCCACTCAGAGAGTGACACAGACTATTGCAAGTCTGTAAAAGAATATGGAAGTAATTCCCCGACCGTCATCTCGACCGTCGTTTTATCTTTGGCGACTAGAGTCACCTTTAGATCTGGTTTAAAAAATTCGACCATAACTTGGCGACAAGCACCGCAAGGCGAAATTGGTTTTTCAGTTTGACCATAGACAATCAATTCTGAAAAGTCTCGTTGTCCTTCAGAAACCGCCTTAAAGATTGCCGTTCTTTCGCCACAGTTGGTCAAGGGGTAGCTAGCATTTTCAATGTTAACCCCTGTATAGATACTTCCGTCCTTGGCTACCAAAACAGCGCCAATCGGAAAATGTGAGTAGGGAACATAAGCTTTTTTACTAGTTTCAATCGCTAATTCAATCAACTCAGTAGTCGCCATCAGCTAATTCTCCTTTTAAGATTGCAACACCAGAAGATGTTCCAATACGAGTAGCTCCTGCTTCAACAAAGGCAACTGCATCTGCATAAGAACGAGCTCCACCAGCTGCTTTAACCCCCATATCAGGACCAACAGTCTGACGCATTAATTGAACATCTGGCAAAGTCGCTCCACCTGTTGAGAAACCTGTAGAAGTCTTGACATAATCTGCACCAGCTTTTTGAGCAAGTTGACAAGCCAGAACTTTTTCTTCATTCGTTAACAAACAAGCTTCAATAATAACCTTAACAAGTTTGTCTCCACTTGCTTCAACAACAGCTTGAATGTCTGTCTCAACTAATGCAATATTTCCTGATTTTAGTGCACCAACGTTGATAACCATATCAATTTCGTCAGCACCATTTTGGATGGCTTCTTTGGTTTCGTAGGCTTTAACAGCTGAAGTTGTAGCACCCAGAGGAAAACCTACAACTGTACAAACCTTGACATCAGTATTTTCTAGACCAGCTTTTGCATGAGAAACCCAGCATGGATTCACACAGACACTAGCAAAATCGTACTCTCTTGCTTCAGATAGCAAACGATCGATTTGTTGTTCGGTCGCATCTTGCTTCAAAAGCGTATGATCAATGTATTTATTTAATTTCATTTCGGATTTTCCTTAAATCAGGAGATAATTTCTATAATTTCTCGTGTTTTTATCACTTCGTCACTTATTTTAATTTAACATATTTTGAAAATCTGTAACTAATTCAGGAGAAATTTTGCCATTTGCATATACTTTTGCTACAATTTCACCTTTTTTGACTGATTCTCCAACTTTCTTGTCAAAAACAATCCCTGTATCATAGTCAAGAGCATCGGTTTTGACTGCACGACCAGCACCTAATCTCATGGCGTATAAACCAAACTCCATGGCTGGCAGTGCCTCAATAACACCATCTTCCTGAGCAGGAATTCCTACCACATGATCAACTATTACAGATCGATAAAGATCTTCTAAATCTCCGCCTTGAGCGAGGACCATCTCTTCAAATTTTTTAAGAGCCTTGCCATTCTCAAGATGTTGCCTTACTTCCTCGATTGTTTTTTCAACATTTGCCAGAGAAAGCATAATCTGGGCTAACTCACAGATAAAGTGACTAATATCCTCGCGTCCTTTACCCTGAAGAATTTCTAGTGCTTCTAGAATTTCCAAGCGATTCCCAATGGCACGTCCTAAAGGTTGACTCATATCCGTAATGACTGCTACAGTTTTTCTACCTACAGCCTTACCAAGATTCACCATGGTTTGAGCTAATTCACGCGCCTCGTCAACTGTTTTCATAAAGGCGCCTTCACCGACAGTAACATCCAGCAAAATAGCATCCGCTCCAGCAGCAATCTTTTTACTCATGACAGAACTAGCAATCAGTGGAATAGTATCAACTGTCGCAGTCACATCACGTAGTGCATAGAGCAACTTATCCGCTTTGACTAGTTGATCAGACTGTCCAATAACTGAAACCCCGATATCCTGAACCTGTTTGATAAAGTCATCCTGACTGCGTTCGACTTGAAAACCTTTGATAGATTCTAATTTATCGATTGTTCCACCAGTGTGCCCCAGACCTCTACCACTCATCTTAGCAACTGGTACGTCAAAACTAGCGACTAATGGAGCTAAAATCAAGGTAACCTTATCTCCTACTCCCCCAGTGGAGTGTTTATCGACCTTGATACCTTCAATAGCAGATAAATCAAATTCCTGACCTGTCTTGACCATATTCATGGTTAAGTCAGAAATCTCTCTAGTGGTCATGCCTTTAAAATAAACAGCCATGGCAAAAGCAGACATTTGATAATCTGGAACAGGTCCTGCAACATAACCTTCAATCATCCATTGGATTTCACTTGAGGTTAGTTCTTGGCCATCTCTTTTTTCTGGATTAGATCTACTGCTCTCATTCTTTCACACTTCTAAGGATATAATATCCCTTGTCTTTCTTCACGACCTCACAATTACCAAAAACTTCTTCCATCTTGTTTTTGGCACTAGGAGCTCCTTGTTTTTTCTGGATGACAATGGTCAAATCTCCACCATCCATAAGATAATCAATACTTTTCTCGATGATTTCATGAACAACCTGCTTGCCTGCACGAATGGGCGGATTCGAAATGACATGATCGAATTGACCTTCTACCTGCTCATAAATATTGGACTGGAAGATAGTCGCTTGAACATTGTTTTTTACTGCATTTTGCTGGGCTAAATCCAGGGCACGATTATTGATATCCACCATGGTCGCTTGGGCACCATAAGCTTTAACCAAAGACAAGCCGATGGGACCATAGCCACAACCAACATCAAGAATTTTTTCATCTTTTTCGACATCTAGACATCTTAACAACAGCTGACTTCCGAAATCAATCATTTTTTTACTAAAGACACCAGCATCTGTCAAAAAGGTCATCTTTTGCCCAAGTAGCTCAACTCTAAGTTCATGAACATCATGGGCTGCATCTGGATTTTCTGCATAATACATTTTACTCATAGGATTATTTTACCATAAAATTTAGATATTTTAAATCGTTTACACGGTCTATACCAACTAAGGCCCTAAGAAGAGATAACCTAGGAACATACTAATAAAAAATGAAAATAGACAAGCTAGACCAATCAAAATCAGCCACCATTTCTTTAGCAAAAATGCTAAGAAAATATAGAGAATGCCAAAAGCTGGTAATAGCTTAAAAAATACAAAATAGAGCCAGTTGATATTAAATCTTCCAATAGAAATATCAAAGTTCCATAAAATTGCCGATATCCATAAAAGGATGACTAATAAAATAGAGCCAGCCAATTTTTTATCAGTTAAAAATTTTGCCATAACCCCACACTCCTTTATCGGTATTTCTTAGCTTTATTTTAACAAAGAAAGCGCTCTGATTCAAATCTTTTATTCCCCCTTTAAATTAGAAATATGTTATACTAGGGGAGTTAATGAGGAAAAATTATGACGAACGAATTTTTGCATTATGAAAAAATCAGCCGAAGAACATGGCAATCTTTGCACCGTAAAACAACCCCACCTTTAACTGAGGAGGAGTTAGATTCAATTAAGAGTTTCAATGACCAGATTAGCTTAAATGATGTAACAGACATTTATTTACCACTTGCAAATCTGATTCAAATCTACAAGCGTTCAAAAGAAGACCTTGCATTCTCTAAAAGCATTTTCCTTCAAAGAGAAAGTAAAATCCAGCCCTTTATCATTGGTGTATCAGGGAGTGTGGCTGTTGGAAAATCTACTACAAGTCGTCTTTTACAAATATTGCTTTCACGTATTGTTCCTGGAGCCACAGTAGAGTTAGTTACAACTGATGGTTTCCTATTTCCTAATGATACCTTAATCGAACAAGGTATTCTGACTAGGAAAGGTTTCCCAGAAAGTTATGACATGGAAGCTCTCATCAATTTCCTTGATCAACTTAAGAATGGTCAAGATGTTGATATCCCAGTCTACTCTCATGAAATCTACGATATCGTCCCAGAGCAAAAGCAACGAGTAGAAGCCGCTGATTTTGTAATTGTTGAAGGAATTAATGTTTTCCAAAATCCTCAAAATGCTCGCCTCTATATAACTGATTTCTTTGATTTTTCAATCTATGTTGACGCATCTATAGAGGATATCGAGAGTTGGTATTTAGATAGATTCCTAAAATTATTAAGTTTGGCTCAGGATGATCCTGATAGCTACTACTATAGCTACACTCAGCTACCTTTAGGTGAAGTAAAGGATTTAGCTCACCAAGTTTGGACAAGTATTAATCTGATTAACCTCCAAAACTATATAGAACCGACACGAAATCGGGCTGAAGTTATTCTTCATAAGTCTAAAAATCACGAAATTGATGAAATTTATTTAAAAAATGATTTCCCCTTGTCAAAATAACAGTTTTCAGATATAATGGTATAGTTAGTAAATATGGAGGTAAGAACATTGGCAAACATTAAATCAGCTATCAAACGCGCTGAATTGAACGTTAAACAAAACGAAAAGAACTCAGCACAAAAATCAGCTATGCGTACTGCTATCAAAGCTTTTGAAGCAAACCCATCTGAAGAACTTTACCGCGCTGCAAGCTCAGCTATCGATAAAGCAGAAACTAAAGGTTTGATCCACAAAAACAAAGCTAGCCGTGATAAAGCACGTCTTGCTACTAAACTTGGTTAATCAAGACTAAAAACAAAATGAGCTCTACGGAGCTTTTTTGTACCAAATTTTAGAGGGAATAACATGAAAATTTCTATAATTGGATACTCTGGGTCAGGAAAATCAACTCTAGCAGATAAACTTGCCACTTACTACTCCATTCCTAAACTCCATATAGATACTCTCCAATTTCAACCAGGATGGCAAGAAAGTAATCGAGATTGGATGATAAAAGAAATGCAGACTTTTTTAGCGAAAAACGAGAACTGGGTTATTGATGGCAACTATACTTGGTGTTGCTATGAAGAAAGGATGGAAGAGGCTGACCAAATCATCTTTCTTAATTTTTCGTCCTGGTCTTGTCTTTTTAGAGCCTTTAGACGCTATCTCAAATATAGAGGCAAAGTTAGAGAAAGCATGGCAGCTGGCTGCCCTGAACAATTCAACTGGGAGTTTATCCGCTGGATTCTCTGGGATGGTCGTAGCTCTGTACACAAAAATCAGTACAAAAGAATTTGTCTCGATTATACTCGAAAAATTACGATTATTAACAATCAAAGAGAACTAGATCAATTCTTAAATCAAAAATGAGGACTCAAAAATTGAGCCCTCATTTTATATATATTTTTGTATATTTTATTGTCTCAATTTAGAAAAGACTTCTCCAATTTTTCCCTCAATTACTAAATCAGCTTTACTGTCTTGAGGAGTACTTGACTTGTTTATAACAACAAGTTTTGAACCTGAGAAGTAATTAATCAAACTAGCTGCAGGATAAACAACCAAAGAAGTCCCACCAATAATCAATAAATCAGCTTTCTGGATAACTTGAGCCGCTTGACTAAAAACATCCATATCAAGAGGCTCCTCATAAAGGGTCACATCGGGTTTAACAACCTGGCTACAATCTAGGCAGTATGGAACAGGACCTTCGAGAGCCAAAAAACTATCTAAATTATAAAATCGATGACAACCAAGACAGTAATTACGGTCCACAGAACCATGTAGTTTCAAAACCTTCTGCGAACCTGCCATCTCGTGAAGACTATCGATATTTTGAGTTACAACAGCCTTCAGCTTACCGGCCTTTTCTAATGAAGCCAGATAATAATGGGCTAAATTTGGCTTAGCTTCTGGATATACGAGATGTTTTTTGTAAAAATCGAAAAATTCCTCTGGATAACGTACAAACATAGTATGAGAAACTAATTGTTCCGCAGAAAAATGCCTACCTAACTTAAGACTATATAAGCCATCTGAACTACGAAAATCAGGGATATTAGATTCAGTAGAAACCCCAGCTCCACCGAAAAAACAATGCTTTGACTTTGGTCTATCAGTTCCTGTAATTGTTCAATTTTATCCATCTTACTTCTCCTTCAGTCTTTAGTTCGAAAAAAGTTGAAAACCATTAGCTATTACCAACTGGGCTTTCAACTTTATTTGATGATTATTGGATATCAAGCTCACAGCCATTAAAAATCGCAAGCAAGAAGATTAGCTTCAAAGCCAAGATTCTTATTCAGCAATCAATGTTTCCAAACCAACCTTCATCATATCTGTGAAAGTATTTTGACGTTCTTCAGCCGTTGTATCTTCATCTGGATTGACCAAGCTATCAGAAATAGTCATAATAGCTAAAGCATCGACATGATGTTGGGCAGCCAAATAGTAAAGAGCTGCTGCTTCCATTTCTACAGCTTTCACACCCCATTTACCAAGTTCGATGTTCTTTTCACCATAGTTTGAATAGAAAACGTCTGATGACAAGACATTTCCAACGTGGGTCGTCATACCAAGGTCTTTGGCAATATGGAAAGCCTTATCTAGCAAGTCAAAACTTGCAATTTGTGGAAAATCGTATTGAGGCCAATCGTTGCGGATGATGTTTGAATTAGTTGCAGCAGCTTGTGCCAAAACCAATTCACGGACATGAACGTCTTCATTTAAAGAACCAGCAGTTCCCACTCGGATTAATTTTTCACTCCGTAATCTACGATCAACTCACGCGCATAGATAGAGATGGATGGCATCCCCATTCCTGTTCCCATAACAGATACACAGTGACCTTTGTAAGTACCTGTGTAACCAAACATGTTACGGACTTCGTTAAAGCAAACAGCATCTTCAAGGAAATTCTCAGCGATAAATTTCGCACGAAGAGGATCCCCAGGAAGAAGAATTTTATCAGCAATTTCACCTTGATTAGCAGCAATATGGATAGACATAATTAAGATATAAAGGGCGACAGAGAACAAAGTAAAAATAGGAAACTGACGACGCATCGCAGATGCTAGACAGTTTATCTTTTTTACACAGTTCTCCGCCCGTATTCAGTTCAGCGAATACGGTAAACCCATCCTTTCTTTTTTATTAAGTAATTTGGAGAGCGACCAGAAAGCGACTGAAAATTAGGAATCTGACGAGAAATCCTTATTTCTCAGTCAAATTATCTATTTCCGAACTTTCCGATCGGGTTCAAATCAGAACACATGCTCTACCTTTCTATAAGATACCATGCCCGTAAAAAGCACAGTTAAAATAGGGGATGGACGTAGCAAGTACTGGACTTGCAAGTCAATCAATCTTTTTCACACAGCTTTTAGGGCGGGTTCAATTGTAATTTGGTTTTGAAAGTTGAGGCTACCCCGGGTTCAATTTCAAACCCGAACTCCCTTTCCTTTCTTTTTATATTTATTTTGTTAATGAGTCCAAAAATGCATAGAGTTTGGCATTCATTTCTCGATAATCATATTTACGAATGACATCAGGTTGTTGGACGAAATCCAGGTTTTGACTTTGTTCTTGCAAAACAGCTTCACCGTCTGCAGCAATCAAGAGATCGACTGCTTCTGGATCAAATTCCAAGTGGGCTTGGAAGGCATAGTGTTTAGAACTAAAGCGAATCATCTGACGTGGACACCCTTGACTGGTCGCAAGGACGACAGCATCTTCTGTCAATCCTGGCATATCACCATGCCAGTGGCCAGTTTCAAGAGTTGCTCCCAACAAGCCGACATGCGGATCTGTGAGTCCTTCAAGCGTCAAGGTCACAGGATAAACCCCAATCTCACGTTCCGGGCTGTGCTCATACTTCGCACCATAGGCAACAGACAGGAGCTGGGCACCAAGACAGACGCCAACAATATAACGATCAGCCTTGATGGCTTTTTGAATCAACTCGATCTCTGCCTGAGGATCGTAGTATGGAAAAGCTTCTCGATCTTCATCTGGCGATTGAGGTCCTCCCATGACGATCAAAAAATCGATCTCATCCACTGTCTCTGGTAGGGCTTCGTTTTCATAGACTTTGGTCGTGGTCACCTGATGGCCACGCTCCTGCGCCCATTTTAGATAAGCGCCCGGCACTTCAAATGTTTCATGCAGTATAAAATGTACCTTCATCATCTCTTCTCCCATCTCTTTCGAATCACGTAAGACACACCTGCCGCAAGCACAAGCGGTATTGTCAAACTCCAAGCCTGTCCAGTAAATCCAAGGGTCAGGGCAATGGCTGTCAGAGGAGCTTCTAAAGTCGTCCCTAAAAAGACGGTCGCTCCGAGTAACATCCCTAGAACAGGATCTACATGAATGCCAACAACTGACATCAATAAAGTCACTAAGTAGCCAGACCCTATTCCAAGGGCAAATGATGGTGTCAAGGTCCCTCCATAGGCACCATTGTGCAAGAGGAGATAAACCAGAAGCCCCTTCACTGCAAGACTCAGTGGAAGATAAGGAATCGGCTGGCTAGACAACAAAGCTTGGGCTAGTACCTGGCCATTTCCCATAAAGATTGGAAAAAAGACTGCCAAGCTCCCCAGCAAAAGAAAGGCTAGAGGAAGAGCCCAGAGAATCGTCCCGTCCTTCCGCCGTTTGTGACTAGACCGCTTGGCGAGAAAAGCAAAGACCAGAGCCAAGGGAGTGACCAAGAAAGCAATCACAATAGCCTGTAAGAAGCCGCTAGCCGACCATGAGACTGCGGACAGGTGATAAACGGCCTCCTGACCAACGATGGACTGAGCGACCCAGGTGGCCAGATAAGTACTGGTCAAAACCAGTAGAAAGTTCTGACAACTGTAGGCGAGTCCTAAGGTCTCAAAGACGAATAAGCTGCTGGCAAAGGGGACCTGATAGACCGCAGCCAAACCAGCTCCTGCACCACAGGCTATTAAAACTTTTCGCTCTTTAACAGTCAAGGACAAGGCTTTGCCCAACCGACCAGCTAGAAGAGCCCCGACCTCACGTGGGGCTCCTTCTTTTCCGACCGATGCGCCTGCTCCGACAATAGCAACCTGCATCCCTGCATGAAGGAGGTGGGCCAAGGTGGCAGGTTCCCTGTCTCCAGCGAGGTCAATTTGCTGGCGAATAGAGAGGATCCTATGATGTCTTTGCAGGATATACCAAAAGCCAGCTGCCAAGACCCCTGTCACACACAAGACCAGGAATCTACGGAACCCTCCAGCTTCTTGGAATTGCTGGAGCAAATCCGAGCTATCTTGGCCAAAAGCAAGCCATTGAACACCTTCTAGTAGATAATGGCAGGCAATTCCGACCAGTCCAGTCGCTATTCCCAATGATAAGGTGGCTAAAAGCAACCTTATTCCGTAGGGTAGGCTTTGGAGTTGTGCTTTCATAGGATTAGAGTTCAGCAAGAATCGCTTTTAGCAATCCTTTGAAGTCGCCTTTAACACGTTCTGTCACTTCTACTACCTCTTCGTGATTAAGCTCCTCTTGGAAACCAGCCGCAAAGTTAGTAATACATGAAATACCAAGAACCTTCAAACCAGAATGTGCTGCAACGATGACTTCAGGAACTGTTGACATCCCGACAGCATCTGCCCCAAGTGTCTTATAGGCACGGATTTCAGCTGGAGTTTCGTAAGTTGGACCAGTTACACCGATATAAACACCATCATCAAGTTTAACACCAAGTTTTTCAGCAACTGCATGCGCTGTAGCACGATATTCTGGAGTGTAAGCTTTTGACATATCAGGGAAACGTGGACCAAAGTCATCCAAGTTTTCACCAATCAATGGGTTTTGACCAGTCATGTTGATGTGGTCAGTGATAGCCATCAAGGTACCTGGACCAAATCCGATACCACCAGCAGCGTTGGTTACAATCACACCTTCACAGCCCAAAACTTTCATGATACGAACTGGGAAAGTAACAACCTCAAGAGGGTTTCCTTCGTAGAAGTGGAAACGACCTTGAAGAGCCAAGACTTTACGTCCTGCAAGCCCACCATAAACCAATTTACCAGCGTGACCAACTACTGTAGAACGGCCCCAGTTTGGGATATCTGCATAATCTACTACAACTGGATTTTCGATTTCTTCAGCTAATTCTCCAAGTCCTGATCCAAGAATCAAGCCGAACTCTGGGGCTTCAACTCCCTTTTCTTTCAAGAAAGCAGCTGTTTCATTGATTTTTTCTAATAATGTCATTATCTATCTCCTTCTTATTGTTTTAAAAAATGACCAATTTTGTCAAAGGTATTAGCGTTACGAATGGTAATATTGCCATAGAAAGGCATCTTAAGCAAGTGCTTGTGATAAGCTGTTTTTGCGTAGGTTTCTTCTGACAATTTGCCCCAAAAGATTCCTAGTTTCCCAAAATGAAGCACTTCATCGACCAGTTCCAAACTGTTCACTTTCTCGATGACTTGATCCACATCCAAGCCCTCAGTGTAAAAGAGCACATCCTTACGAGCCATCTCATGGTTCCACCAATCGGGAAGATTTCTAAGCTCCTCTTCATAGTCTTCCAGACTCAACAAGGAAAAACTCTGAATAAATGGATAATGTCTTTCAAAGAATCCCTTTAAATCCTCAACTAACTGAATCCTAGCCATATTTGTATCAAAGAAAATATTGCCACTATTGATGTAGCTTTCAACACTCTCTAATCCTAACTCCGTCAATTCTTGACGCAACTGAGCCATGACCACCTTGTTCTTTCCACCGACATTAATGCCTCTAACAAGTAGAGCGTAACGAATCATCTTAAACTAATTTATCTAAGAAACTTTCACCAATCATGGCAGTTTCAACGCCAAAGTTATCCGCAATTGTTGCTGAGATGTCGGCGAAGTGTCCAACTGGGATCAAGCCACTACCTTTGAAGGATGGGCTGTAAGCCAAAAGTGGGATGTATTCACGAGTATGGTCAGTACCAGCATAGGTTGGGTCGTTACCATGGTCGGCAGTAATCAAAAGTAAATCATCTTCTCTCATGGCTGCCATAATTTCAGGCAAGCGCTCATCAAACTCATGCAAGCAATCACGGTAACCATGTGGATCACGACGGTGTCCGTATAGGGCATCGAAGTCAACCAAGTTAGTGAATGAGAAGCCATGTTTAAAATCTTCTGATTTCATAGCCTTGATCAAGTTGTCAATACCGTGGCTGTTTGATTTGTTGTGGCCCATATCGTGGTTGATACCAGCACCGTTGAAGATATCGTTAATCTTACCAACTGCATATGTATCGATACCAGCTTCGTTCAATTTATCCAAAACTGTTGGCGCAAATGGAGATACAGCCAAGTCACGACGGTTAGCCGTACGTGTGAAGTTTCCTGGCACTCCAACATAAGGGCGAGCGATGATACGTCCTAGAAGGGCTGGACGTTCCAACGTAATCGAACGAGCATATTCACAGATACGGTAGAGTTCATCCAAAGGAATGATGTCTTCGTGAGCTGCGATTTGAAGAACTGGGTCAGCTGATGTATAGATGATCAACTCGCCTGTTTCCATTTGACGTGGTCCGAAGTCATCGATAACAGCTGTACCAGAATAAGGTTTGTTAGCTTCTCGGATGACCTTACGGCCTGAGAACTCTTCAATCTTTGTAATAATTTCTTCAGGGAATCCATTCCAGAAAGTATCAAAAGGTTCAGTGATATTAAGTCCCATGATTTCCCAGTGACCTGTCATGGTATCTTTACCTAGAGATACCTCTTCAAGCTTGGTTGCATATCCAGTTGGATTGCTTTCAACTGGAACTGTCTTCAATGGTGTCTCGCGAGGAATGTTCCCAAGACCAAGTTTTGCCATATTTGGTACATTTAAACCTACTGATTTTGAAATGTGTCCAAGCGTGTCTGATGCACCATCAGGAACACCCGCATTTACAAAGTTATGAGCATCTGGTGCTGCACCAATCCCTACAGAATCTAGTACCACCAAGTGAATACGATTAAATTTTGGCATAGTGTGTCTCCTTTTTATTTTGATTATTTTGCTTTTGTTGAAGTTAAAACCTGAACGCCCTCTTGTCCAGCAACGATAACCTTATCCACCATTTGGTTAAACAAGCCGTGCTCGACGACACCAACGACATGATCCAATTCTTGTCCCAGAGCAATTGGATCTTCAATCACTTCCAAGGCGAGGTCAATGATAAAGTTCTGCATATCCGTCACAAAACGTTGGCCATCCTTTTCACGGAAGCTCGGTTTATAGCCAGCTCGCTCAAATCTACGAAATACCTGTTCGGCACCGTACTGAACAACCTCTACAGGTAATTTAAAAGCTCCCAGTTTTTCGACTAATTTACTTTCATCAACGACCCAGATATATTCTTTAGATGGAGTTGCTACTACCTTCTCCATGAGAAGGGCACCTCCACCACCTTTGATGCCATTAAACTGACTGTCTACTTCATCCGCACCATCCACGGTCAGATCTACAAAATCCACTTGGTCAATTGACTTAAGAGGAATATTGTGCCCTTCTGCCTGCTTGCTGGTCACACTAGAAGTCGTTACAGCTGTAATCTGCAAGCCTTCTTCCTTGATGCGACGACCTATTTCTTCTACGAAATAGTAGGCAGTTGAGCCTGTTCCAAGCCCGACAACCATACCATCTTTGACGAACTCAGCAGCCTTAATCCCTGCCATTTTTTTCAGATTTTCCACTTATACACCTCCAAATAGAGCTACTTCTATTATATCATGAATACGCTTCAAATTCATCCAAATATCAGAAAAACCCGAACAATTTATGTCGGGTTTTTGATTCTTATTTAACCATATCAGGATCGTAGTCGTAAAATCCAGTATCCAAGAAACGATTTTTAGGATGGAGCTTGCGAACTTCTTCATCTAGCAAGAAGGCTTGGTCATGTGTGAAGTTCCCTTCTTGAATCAAATTGCTCGCTTGGATAAAAAGTTTTGCAATTTCTACAAAGTTTTGGCCAGGTGTATAAAGACCTTCAAGCTTCCAATGGGTAAAACCATGCTCAACTAATTCAGTTAACTTGGTCATTAAGTCAAGGTCATTGTTAGCAAAGATATGAGTTCCATGATTGTCTTCAAAAATAGAGTAATGACTCTCTGGATCACTTGGCTCGGCTAAGAACAAATCACGTTGACGAGATTTTTCATCATCAATCTGTGTGAAATTATAGTAGTTTTGCAAGAGTGGACGCTTCGAATGGTGGATGACACTAGCACCGTATACCAAGACCTCAGCAGGAATTTCTAAAATTTCAGGCATTTTGAAAAGTTCTGCAGATGGGATTTCACGCGCCAAAACTGCTTCTGACGCTCCTGCTTTTTGTCCCCAGAAGTTAATCTGACGACTGCTTGTGACCATGGTTGATGCGTCATAGATGGTTTTAAAAGAATAGCCATCACGGTTAACCACATAAAAGACACCTGCGTCTCCAACTGTGATATAGTCCGTTTTGATTTCTTCTAAAAAGTCCAAGAAGGGCTTGATACGGTCCATCATGTCTTGGTGCATAAGAGCATTGACCGCAACAATTAATTCCTTACCTGCATCATGGACGAGCTCTGCGATTGTGCGCAATTCTTCATGACTAAAGGTTGTCGGTAAACGAAGTCCAAAATCCTTCTCCCCGACATAAATGCGGTCGACACCAGCTTCAAGTAGCTGTTTTACTTGTTCAATACTTTCAGCAGTTGCTGTAATGATAATCTTTTCCATAGAGAAAATTATACCACATTTCCAAAAAATCAGCTATATAGAAAAGTGGGTCTTGTTAGTCCAAATTTTAAAAAAGTGAACCGTATCACTAACAGTTCACTTTTTCGTTTTATGCTTGTGTCTTTTCAACAAGTCGTCCGTCATTCATCACATAAATACGGTCAACCTTATCTAGTAAGCGAGTATCATGCGTAATCATGACAACTCCCCTGCCTTGCTCATGGGCAATTGAAGCCAGCATATCTGTAACCTGGTAAGCACGTTGCGTATCCAAGCTAGCAGTCGGCTCATCTGCAAGTACGATGCTCGGATTATTGTATAGGGCTCTAGCAATTGCAGCTCGTTGACGTTCTCCACCTGAGAGAGCTTTGGGATAGTGGTTTTGAACCTTTTCCAAGTCCAACAAACTGAACAACTCTTGTCGGTTACTTTTTATAGATTTCTTTTTATCCAAACGGTCAATTAAATCTAATTGCTCCTTAACCGTTAAAAAGGGAATCAAATTTGAAGCTTGGAGGATAAAGCCAAATTCACTAAAGCGCAAATCCGTTTTTTCTTTCTCGGTTAGATTTCCAGTCTCTTTTCCCTTTACCAGAATCTTTCCACTTGAAGCTTCCTGAAGTTGGCCTAGAGTCGTTAAAAAGGTTGTTTTACCTGATCCAGAAGGCCCCACAATGGCTACAAACTCACCTGCGTTAAGCTGAAAATTGGTCTCATGGAGAGCTGTAACTTTCATATTGCCTTCGCCATAAGTTTTTGTCACTTGAATCATCTCAATTAATGTCGTCATATCATTCTCCTTTTCATTCTGCAATGGCCGTAATTGGATCCACTTTAAGTAGACGTGGAAGCGAAATGACGCCACCTAGTAGTGCCATCAAGCAAATGACCAGGCTTAACATAAAGTAAGCTAACCAACTAGGGTAGAAAAAGAAGGTTGCAGGTAAGACTAAAATGACAGCCCAAATGGCTACTAAGGCTAATCCAATACCCAAACCAGATAAGAGAAAGATTTGACAGAAAAGGGACCATACGATGGATTTTATCTGAATTCCTTGTGCTCGCATAATGCCATAGAGGCCTAATTTTTGAATAGTAATGATGTAGATAAAAATTCCTACAATCAGACCTGTAATGACAATCATAGCTAGAATCATTCCTGAGAATACATTGACCTGAGGGGTATAGCCAGGAATTTTTGAAATCATTTTTTGAATAGAAATCTGCTTCAAACCATCGCCAGTCACTTCTACATCATTTTGCAATACCAATGCAGAGATAGAGCGATTAGCTTTTGTTGTTCCTTGTATATTTCAATACGTTGTCAGGCTCGTAAAGACAACAGGTTCTGTGAAAAATTTATTTCCTTTGGTCAAACCTACAATCTTAAAACTTGTCTCGCTCCCGTTGAGTTGAATAGCGTCCCCAAGTTTGATGCCGTAATTTTCAAAAGACTGATCCACTACAACTTCTTGGTCATTTTCTGGATAATGCCCTTCAATCAAGGACGGAGAGATAAAACTGTCCCACTCTTGACCAAAAATAGAGACATTAATCTTGTCACTACTATCGATAAGGTTTGTTACAGCAAACATATAACTTAGGGGAACAGCATCCTCAGAAACCTTATCCTTGTAGTCTTTTTCAGGTATAAAGGATGCAGTCAAATTGTCATTTGCATAATCGGATAGAACAACTCCTGTTGCTTTCCAATTATCGATAGCAGCCCTATTATTTCGAACGAGTCCTAAAGCCAAACTAGTCATAAAAAAGACCATAAAAGCAATGAGAAAAATGGTTGTTAGAATTAAACTGTATCGCAGTTTATTCTGTAAAATTTCTTTGATAGCAAGATACATGCCAATCTCCTTTAACTATTCTGTTGTCGAGGGAACAAATCTTCTCTTCACCATAGCACTAAAGATAGAAAACTATCTTGTCATGAACAACTAGAATCAATTTAAAAGAATCCTGTCCTTACTTCGAAATTGAATTTATTTGCATCTGTGTATGATTTTTATTCGTTTTAATCATCAAATTTCCACTCGTTGAAATAAGGGAAAAATAATAAAGATTAAACGGTTCACCCATCCTATCATTTTCCCTAAGGCATGTCAAGAAAACCGACTTTGTCCTTGAAAACAGATTTTATGCAATTTGTAACCATCCTGTAATAATTCTCTCTTTAAAAAGTGATAAAATAGTAATGTATTGTTAAGGAGAGAAATATGCCCGCTAGAAAATTACACCCGTATGAGTTTGAACAAGAAAGTGTAAAAACTGCTCAGTTTCAAGATTATGTTCCAGAAAATGCTTCTGTCGCTAGTATAAAAGAAGTCCTATTTTTTGTAAACATCGCTTGCTTCTGCATCTTTTTAGCGATTTTTAGCTTTTTGTTCTTATCACTAAAAGTAAACACTGTCTTATCATTTGCTTTGGCTATCGGTCTTAGTCTTGTAGCATTGCAATTCCAGCGTACTTTTATCAAGAAAAGATTCAAATAGGATGACCTTCACAATTCTGCTCTAACCTCAATAAGTTTGACAATTTATTAAGATTCAAATAAAGGACTCAGTTCTGTATAATTCAGATCCAAGTCCTTTTTATGTTACTTTTTTATGCTCAACCATATTAGTATTTCCCTTTTTAAAATAACTTCTATATGGCTAAAACTCTTCCCACAAGAGAAAACATATCCGGCTTAAACATACCATCATACTTAAGACAGTATATTTTCGAAACACTCTATCTTGTAACCCGCCTAAAAAGAAGATTTTCTCAATCATTTTTTCTGGGACTTATCACCATTTTTTTAACTATCTCTGAACCATAAAATCCATCAATTTTATCGTATTGACAAGCTTTTAATGCTGTAAGCCCTATCTATTTGATAATTGTAGTGATCTATAATCCAACTTTTTAAGTTCATAGATTCGAATCTTATTTTCGTACATTAATACAAAATTGACAGTACTTCAAAAGTTATAGTATTAATGCCTAACTTTTTACTGCAATTAATAGACTATTTTTGTTGCTTAAGTTTCCCAAGTAATCAAGAGATACATAAGACTAGATCCAAACATATCTGCCAAGGCATGCATGAGGAAGAATGGAAGCAGATTCTTGACCACATACTTGTACAAGAAATAATATAAGAGACCATAAACAAAACCAATGACCAAAGCCCAGAGTAGTCCTTGATAGGTATGGAAAGAAATCCGAATTATAACGGAATACACTAGAACCAACCACTTATGCTTTTCTTTTACTGAAGTCAGTAAACCCAAGAAGAAAAATTCTTCGTAAAAACCATTTAGAAGAGCATAACCAATGGCCATTGGCGTCAAGGCCATGAATTTTCTAATGATTTCCATGGGATCTATAAACGGAATCAACTGAGGATTAAAATAATTGTACTCACCGCTAAGGGTTGTTACAATATCTCCAATTATTCCAACAACAGCAAAGATAAGGGGAACCCAAACTAACACTGACCAGGACAAGCGAATTGGAAGCTGCTTAAAATCATAGTTTCGAATCAGGAGGTAGAGCAAGGTAATCCCTAGCATAATCAACTGGAAAGTAAAATTACTCGAATAAGCTGCTCCATCACTTGATACATTTGTTGTAGTTTCCGCAACACTAGCAACAGTTGAAGGTGATAGACTCTCCATAAATTGTTGAGTAGAACGGATGATAAACTCTCCAAACATTAAAACAGTGATAATCAGAATATCGAACCATTTTAAGTATCTTAAAGGTTTAGCAGTATGAATACATTGTATAAAATTCATATTTCCTCCGTTTAGCTTATTTTTGTAACTTTATTATAAACTTTCAATCTTAAAATTATATAAATTAATGCAGAACATAAAAAACAACCTCTTTATAAGGTTGTTCTGTCTTTAAATAGACTTGTGTTTCTTTTCTAGCATTAAATCCTTCAAAGAAATAATAGTCACAGCCAATAAGATCATTGCCATACCAAGAAAATCTACTAGATAAAAGATATCTCCCATAATCATAAAGGCAAAAAACACTGCCGAGATGGGCTCAATAGATGCCAAAAGACTAGACTTGACCGGTCCTATCATACTGGCACCCTTAAGAAAGGCTGTATAGGCAAAGACTGTTCCAATAAGGATAATACCAGCAAAAGCTAGAAAGATATCAAATGATAAAGGAATACTAGCCCCGATAAGCCCTGTAAAAGGCACTGCTACAAACCCAGAGATGGTCATCCCAACACCGATGACTAGAATGCTCCCCCACTTTTGAATCAGTTTAATGGGTAAAATGATATACAAAGCATAGGTTAAGGCAGAGAACAAGCCCCAAAATAGACCTGCCGGTGTCATAGAGAGCTGATCCATTTGACCGTGAGTCGCAATTAAAAAGGTTCCACCTATTGCTAAAATCATAGAAATAATTTCTGTTATGGTAGGTGCTACCTTATCCTTTATACATGTATATGCAAGAATACCAACAGGACAGACATACTGAAGCACTGTCGCTGTACCAGCATTTGTCTCCTGAATAGCCGATAAATAGGCCAATTGATTTAGAAAGAGACCAAATAAAGAAAAAGGAAGAGAGAAAACAGACTTGATTTATCTTTTAGAAAAGCCAAAAATTGTTCCTTAGACTTTATATAGGACAAGAGAACCAAGAGGAGGCCTGCAACAATCAAACGGATATTGGTTAGGACTAGAGACGATATCCCATGAACCATTAGGTACTGACCACTGGTCCCAGACAAGCCCCAAGCAATACCAGCAATCACTGTAAAAAGAGTTCCTTTAAGAGCTTTTGACATACTTCCTCCCTAGTCTGCTTCACGAATTAGGTCCATGACCTGATTACGGTCTATGATCCACTGCGCACGCTCGTCTTTTTCGTAGGTTCTATTGGACAAGAAAATCGCAGCTTCCTGCTTCTTACGATTCCACATGATAAAGGTTCCAGTATAGCCTGTATGGTCTAGCCAATCACCTTCAAGATTCCAGGCTAAGGAGCGTTCCTTATCACTCAAATCTGAAAAATTCTGGCTCAAATCTGCAGCAAAATCATCCTGTAAATAATGCTCTAGGAAGATTTTTAAATCTTTTACGGTTGAAAACAAGCCTGCACTCCCAGCATGTCTCCCTAATAAACGAGCTTTGGGATCATGTACCGCCCCTGCTTTCTGTCCTCGAACTGTAGGAACAGCACTGCTAACTGGTCCAAACTGAGTTTCCTTCATCTTCCATGGATCCAACACTTGCTCTTGTAAAATTTGGTCTAAACTTTTTCCAAAATAATTCTCCAGGATAAATCCTAGTAAGAGAAAGTGCACATCTGAGTATAGAAAAGCTCTTTTCTCTCGACGATTCAGATGGAACATAGCTTCTCTTAACTGATCTGCTGAAAGCTGATCTCTATTAGGGATAAAAGGATCTAAATTCGTCGCATGCGTCAGTAACTGTCGAATTGTGATATCTGGGTAATCCGCCTCTGGTAGATAAGCTATTATAGGCTGGTCTAACTCGATTTTTCCTTCCTTCCACAAGAAATTTAAAACTGTTCCAACTCCGACGACTTTGCTCACACTTGCCAAATCATAGACTAAACCTTCACAAGTCTGATCTCCAATTTCTGGATTTGCTTCTCCGAGGTACCAATCAGACCATGCACCATCCCGATAATACGCAAAAGAGGCACCAGGATAAATCCCTGCCTCAATTTGTTGCTCTATTTTTTGAATGATTTCTTGTTTCATACTTCTTCAAACCACAATTCGATATTGTTAGTGTCCGTTGTCAAGAAGAACTTTTCGGACTTAGGAATAAAGTAACCTGCAGTTTCAAAACGTTGACGCAGACTAGTTAATTCAAGTTCTTTTACTTGGAATTTCAACATAGACAAGTCCCAAGTTACATTATTTTCAACAAGCAAATCACTACCTTGAGCTTGCTTAAAAGCTATACTAGTTTCAATTCCCTCTTTTTCAAGCAGGCTTGTCGTTTCTTCAGGCAAGTTAATCTCTACTGAAATATCAAATGCTGTCAAATATTGCAATTTCTCATCTTTTGGGAAAGTAACAGTTTCATCAAACTTTCTCAAATCTTTGATGTCATCTTCCGCATGGATTAGGACAAGATCCCCTTCTGGTGAAAGGATTTCAAAAGCATATCCTTTATTTCCTTTATAGAGTTGAGGAAGTTTTTCCAATCTAGCTAATAAGGCTTCAATCTCGGATGGATTCGCTACTCTTATAACCAATCTAGCTAATTTTTTGATCCCTTCAACCTTACGGCTTCTCATACTTGGCGATTCTTCTAAAACCAATTTTTCAATGCCTGACTGGTCTCCTAGCGATAAGAAAGCAGACTCTTCAAGCAAGGGTTTCATACCCAAGGTTTGGATATAAAACAATTCGTTTAATCTTCTATTATTTGTCTTTAGCGTCGGGATCATACGCACAATTTGATTTACATTCATAAATTCCTCCAACACTTTTTATTTTAAAGGATTTTATTTCATTTTACAAGTTATTCAACTAAAAACTTTAACTATATTAACCCTTTGAATAAGGAACCCCCTTCGCATATCCGAAGGGGGGATTCGTTTTATTTTAGTAAAATTCTTTGTTAGTTCTTCCAAGAAAGTTCTGCTTGAAGACCATAGTGATCACTGACCTGCGGACTTGCTTGTCCATCAAAGACAACATGCAACTTTTCTACCTGTATATCCTTTGTCGTAAAGACATAATCAATTCGAAGCGGTTCTGTATTTCCCTTCCAACCATCAATTTCTGGAGGAACAGTGTAGCTTCCACTTCTCTCTTTTGCAGCTTCATATGCATCCTGTAAGCCTAGCGGACTAGTTAGGATAGCTTGATAGCCTTCCTGACCTGCAGGGTTGTTAAAATCTCCTGCTAGTAATAGAGGTTTATTCAACTCTTTTAAAACTGCTTCAAATCGTGCCCATTCCTCTTGGAACCCTTTATCCCACCAAGAGAGATGCACACTCGCAACTGCAAGTTCTTTGCCTTCAACTACTGTTTCTGCTAAAGCAACTCGACGGGTGTGATAATCTGTCGGATCATCTACATCTGAAACCAAAATTTCACGCGCTTCAATTGGTGTTTTAGATAGGATTGCAACACCTTCATGATAGCGGTCATAACCGATATGGTTATATGCCCAAGTCCAATAATATTTCAAACCTTTCTCAGCTAGTTTCTCTACCAACAGACGAACATAATGGTCTTGGTGAATTGGTTCTGCTGAAGGTAACGGATGATAAAGTGGACCAGCATCTACTTGCTCTGAGGTGATTTCTTGGTTAATTTCCTGAAAACAAATTAAATCATAATTGTTTTCAAGGATATCTTGTAACAAGAGCTGAAATTTTTCTTCAGGATTTTTTCCATCCAACTATGAGTATTAAGGGTTAAAAATTTCATACTTTTTCTCCTATAAACAAGAGGTTGGAAAAAACTTCCAACCCCTAAATGATTACAATTCTACTTTTGCAACTACTGTGTTAGCTGCAAGAGAACCTGTTTGTTCCAATTTGACTGACTTGATTGCATCTCCATTTGTAAAGACAACTACAGTTGTAGTTTCACGACCTGCTGCTTTAATAGCACCAAGGTCAGCTTTGACTAAGAGATCACCAGCAGCTACTGCTTGACCTTCAGAAACTTTCACATCGAATGGTTTTCCTTCCAAGCTTACAGTATCAAGACCGATGTGAACAAGAACTTCAAGGCCTTCTGCAGTCACAAGACCAAGAGCATGTTTAGTTGGGAAGATACTTGATACAGTACCTGAAACTGGAGATACAATGTTTCCATTTGCTGGTTCCACTGCAAATCCATCACCCATCATTTTTTGTGAGAATACTGGATCCTTAACTTGTTCCAATTTGATAACTTGACCGTCAGCAACTGAATAAACTTCTTCAGTCACACCTTTAAAATGTACAGCATTTTTTTGAGCCTCTGTCATTTGACTTGGAAGTGTTTCAGGAATTACTTGACCTGAGTCAAGAATATCTTGGATATCTGATTTCAAAACGTCTGCTTTAGGTCCGTAGATAGCTTGGACACCTTGTCCTTTCATGACAAGCCCCATAGCTCCTTCTGCTTTCCATTGTGCTTCTGAACCAACTTTTTCAGCATCTTGTACAGTAACACGTAGACGAGTCATACATGCATCCACATCAACGATGTTCGCACGTCCACCAAGAAGATTGATGATATTGACAGCTTGAGAAGCTTCTGCAACTTTTGACTCACCAGAAGCAGCAGATTCTGATGAACCTTCAGCAGTTTCGTAGTTTCCGTTACGTCCCGGAGTAGCATAGTTGAATTTTTGAATCATAAAGTTGGCGATAAAGTACATGATAACTGCAAATAGTGCTGTTACCCAGATAAAGTTAATGATATCCATACCAAGACCAGCATTGATAGCTAGTGGAGTACGAGTCAAGAATTCAATTGAACCGAATGAGTGCACACGAAGGTGAACAATATCAGCCATAGCAAAGGCAGCACCTTGAACAAGAGCGTAGACAAGGTAAAGAGGTGTTGCAACGAACATGAACATATATTCAATTGGCTCAGTAACACCAGTCAAGAAAGTTGCAAGAGCTGTCGCAATCATCATACCTTTGTATTGGTGTTTCTTGTCTGCTTCAACATTACGGTAAATAGCAGCAGCCACACCCATCAAAATACCGAATGAACCAATCATTTGTCCAACTTTGAAACGAGCTGGATGTACTGTATCTAACAAGTGTTGGTATTGAGCTGCGTCAGTACCTTTAAGGTTTACAAGGTCAGTTACCCATGCAAGCCAAAGTGGATCTTGACCAAATACTTGAGTACCTTTTGCTGCACCCGTTAAGACATCATAAGTACCACCAAGAGCTGTATAGTTCATTGGGATAGTCAACATATGGTGAAGACCAAATGGCAAGAGCAAGCGTTCCAAAGTACCATACAAGAATGGTGCAAGAACTGGTGCTGTTTCTTGTGAATTAGCAATCCAGATACCGAAGTTATTAATACCTGTTTGAACAACTGGCCAGAAAGCTGAAAGAAGAATTGCAGCGATTGCTGAGCGAAGAATAACTACAAATGGTACAAAACGTTTCCCGTTAAAGAATGAAAGGGCATCAGGAAGTTTACGGAAATTATAGTATTTGTTAAATGCAGTCGCTCCAACAAAACCTGAGATAATCCCTACAAATACCCCCATGTTAAGGGCTGGTGCCTCAAGTACACTAATGAAATAATCAGAGACTTTGATAGAGTTACCAAAGATTGTTGAAACCATAGCGTTAGGATCTTTCAACATATCACTACTTACACTAAAGATTGTACCAGTGATGCGGTTGATAAGAATAAAAGCAAGCCCAGCGGCAAAAGCACCGCCAGCACGTTCTTTAGCCCAGCTTCCTCCAATAGCGAGGGCAAACAAAATATGAAGGTTACCGATAACTCCCCAACCAATTTGCTCTAGTACGCCACCAGTAATAACTAGGGGAGCAAGGTTTGGGTCAATCAATGCAAGTGACTTACCGATTGAAATCATCAATCCAGCTGCTGGCATAACAGCGATAACCACCATTAAAGCCTTACCGAATTTTTGCCAAAATTCGAAAGACAAGACATTTTTGAATGTATCTTTCATCATCCAAATCTCCTTATTTTATATTAATGCAAACGATTTACGAAAACGTTTGCACCGCTTATGTCTTAATTATACCACTTTTTATTTTTTGTAAAGGGTTTTTAAAAATTTTTTCTGTCCAATCATTTCAATATCTCTCACTTATTTGCTAACTTTGAGTTTGCGGGTCTTTTCTGATATAATATTAGCTATGAAATCCTATAATACCTTGAATGATTATTATCGAAATTTATTCGGAGAAAAACTTTTAAAGTTCCTATCGATGCGGGATTTGACTGTCCCAATCGTGATGGTACAGTAGCTCATGGAGGTTGTACTTTCTGTACGGTTTCTGGTTCTGGAGATGCTATCGTTGCGCCTGACGCTCCTATTCGTGAGCAATTTTATAAAGAAATTGACTTTATGCACCGTAAATGGCCAGATGTAAAAAAATATCTAGTCTATTTCCAAAACTTTACTAATACTCATGAAAAGCTCGAAGTCATTCGCGAACGCTATGAACAAGCTATTAATGAACCTGGTGTGGTTGGAATCAATATCGGTACACGACCAGATTGCCTGCCTGATGAGACTATCGAATACTTGGCAGAACTGTCAGAGCGAATGCATGTTACCGTAGAGTTAGGCTTACAAACAACCTATGAGGAAACTTCTGAATTGATTAACCGTGCCCATTCCTATGAACTCTACGTGGAAACGGTTAAGCGCTTGAGAAAATATCCCAAGATTGAGATTGTTTCTCATCTCATCAATGGTTTACCAGGCGAAACTCATGACATGATGGTGGAAAATGTTCGTCGCTGTGTGACTGATAATGATATTCAAGGGATTAAACTTCACCTACTTCACCTTATGATAAATACTCGGATGCAACGTGATTATCACGAGGGTAGACTGCAGCTTATGAGTCAGGATGACTATGTGAAAGTTATCTGTGACCAACTAGAAATTATTCCCAAACATATGGTCATCCATAGGATTACGGGTGATGCACCTAGAGACATGCTGATTGGTCCTATGTGGAGTCTCAACAAATGGGAAGTTCTAAATAGCATTGAAGCTGAAATGAGACGTCGAGGTAGTGTCCAAGGATGCAAGGCTGTAAAACAGGAGTTTATGAATGAAAAGACCACTTGAAATGGCGCATGATTTTCTTGCCCAAGTCGTCACAAAAGATGATGTTGTTGTAGATGCAACAATGGGAAATGGACATGATACGCTTTTCCTTGCCAAGTTGGCTAAACAAGTCTACGCTTTTGACATCCAGGAACAAGCTCTAGAAAAAACAAGTCAACGTATCCAAGAAGCAGGTTTGTCCAATGCAGAATTAATCTTGCAAGGCCACGAAACTGTGGATCAATTTGTGACAGAAGTCAAGGCAGCTATCTTCAATCTAGGTTATCTTCCTTCTGCCGATAAGTCTATCATTACTAAACCTCACACAACCATTGAGGCACTAGATAAACTCTGTCATATGCTTGTTAAGGGTGGGCGAATAGCCATCATGATTTATTATGGACATGAAGGTGGAGATATTGAACGGGATGCAGTCATGGATTTTGTCAGTCAGTTACCACAACAAGAATACACTGCCACTATCTATCGTACCCTCAACCAAATTAACAATCCACCATTTTTAGTTATGATTGAAAAATTAGAAAGGTATCGACATGGATAAACAATACCTAAAAGATAAAATCGAAGCTCTCCGACACAATTTCGTCGAGTCAACCCAACATGAACGTGCAGTTGGTATGTTAGATGAAGCCCATATGAGCAAGAAGATGTTGAAAATCAAGAAAAAATGATTTCACTTGAAATGGAGCGTTGTCAGAAGAAAATCGAGCATAAGGACTGCTCGAAGATTGATCAAAAAATCCAAGAACAAAAGGAACTTTTTGAAGCTTGTCGCAAACAAAAATAAGGAGGTAGAAAATGAATTTACTTTTTATCTCTTAGTATTTTTACTTGTTCTCATTGTTTCTAGTACGACCAATAAACTACTCCCCTTTTTACCCATGCCCCTGATTCAAATATTGCTAGGGATTGGGATTGGCCTTTGCTTACCGAATAACCAGTATCACTTAGACACTGAGTTGTTTCTAGCTTTGGTAATCGGCCCGCTCCTCTTTCGCGAGGCTCAAGAAGCAGACGTAACCTCTATCTTAAAACACTGGAAAATCGTTCTCTACCTGATTTTCCCTGTTATCTTTGTATCAACATTGAGTATGGGAGGACTTGCCCATGTCCTTTGGATTGGCTTACCATTGGCTGCTTGCGTTGCAGTCGGAGCTGCACTTGGTCCTACAGATCTCGTCGCTTTTGCTTCTCTTTCTCAACGTTTTACTTTTCCGAAACGGGTTTCTAATATCTTAAAGGGGGAAGGTCTTCTTAATGATGCTTCTGGTCTTGTAGCCTTTCGTGTGGCTCTCATCGCTTGGACAACAGGAACATTTTCGCTCACCCAAGCCGGAACTTCATTAGCTATTTCCATTGTTGGAGGTTTTGCAGTCGGTCTTATGACGGCTTTAATCAACCGATTCCTCCACTCCTTCCTTCTCAGTGTCCGTGCTACTGATATAGCCAGTGAACTGCTGTTAGATCTTAGTTTACCACTTCTAACCTTCTTTATCGCTGAAGGAATTCATGTTTCTGGAATTATCGCCGTTGTTGTTGCTGGGATTCTGAAAGCCAGCCGTTTCAAAAAATAAATCTCCTTGAAGCACAAGTTGATACTGTTACTGAGACTGTTTGGCACACTGTAACCTTTATGCTCAATGGTTCAGTCTTTGTCATTCTTGGGATGGAACTGGAAATGATCGCTGAACCAATTCTTAAGAGTGCATTTTACAACAAAGTGCTTCTCTTAGTCAGCGTTTTTCTCTTGACCTTCCTACTCTTTGCCATCCGCTTTGTGATGATTTACGGCTTTTACGCTTTTCGGATTAAGAAACTTCATAAAAGCCTAGACAAGTATGTCAAAGATATGCTTCTCCTTACCTTTTCTGGCGTCAAGGGAACTGTATCCATTGCCACTATCCTTTTGATACCGTCTAATCTGGAACAAGAATATCCTCTTCTTCTTTTCCTCGTAGCCGGGGTAACACTCGTCAGTTTCCTGACAGGATTACTGGTACTTCCACACCTTTCCGAAGAACAAGAACCATCTAAGGATCAGCTCATGCACATTGCTATCTTAAATGATGTCGCCATGGAGTTAGAGAAGGATTTAGAGAAAACTAAAAATAAGGTTCCACTCTATGCAGCTATCGATAACTATCACGGACGGATTGAAAATCTCATTCTCAGCCAGGAGAACAAGGAAATCCAGGAAGACTGGGAGGCGCTTAAACTATTGATTCTCAGTGTTGAAAGCGATGGTTTGGAACAAGCCTACGAAGAGGGTAAAATCAGTGAAAGAGCTTATCGTGTCTACCAACGCTACTTGAAAAGTATGGAGAAAAATATTAAGCGAAACTTTGCTTCTCGACTAACCTACTATTTCCTTGTTTCCATACGAATCCTTCGTTTTCTACTTCATGAATTGCTCACATTTGGAAAGACCTTCCGTTCATGGAAAGACAAGGAAAAACAGCGACTTCTTGCCATTGATTATGACCAGATTGCAGAACTCTACCTAGCTAATACTGAAATTATCATCGAGAGTTTGGAAAACCTCAAAGGGATTTATAAGAGTTCTCTGATCAGCTTTATGCAGGAATCTCGTCTTCGCGAAACCAGTCATATTACGAGTGGTGCCTTTGTGGAACGGGTTATCAATCGTATCAAACCCAATAATATCGATGAAATGCTTAGAGGATACTACCTTGAGCGTAAGTGTATCTTTGAATACGAAGCTCAAAAACTCATCTCAGCTCAATATGCCAAAAAGCTACGCCAAAATGTCAATAATTTAGAAACTTATTCCTTAAAAGAATCTGCTAATACCTTACCTTATGATATGATGGAATTAGTCCGAAGAAATTAAAGTTTATAGAAAACAAGAGAAAAACAGGAGGATTGTAACATGAAAAAGTTGTGGAAACAGCTGACTGATAGACCCTTATTAAAAGCTTTTTTGCACTACTATCAAGCCTCCGATAGTGAGTTAACTAGCGTTGCTGTTGCCTACTATTGGTTGATTTCAATCTTCCCCTTGCTTATGATTGTGGTCAACATCTTACCCTACTTTCAGATTCCTATCTCAAACTTTCTATTAACAATCAAGGAATTTTTACCGGATAAGATTTATGATGTAGTAGCAAAGATTGCCCGCGAAGTACTGACACAACCATCTGCTGGTCTCTTGAGCTTTGCGGTTATCTCAGCTCTTTGGACTTTCTCCAAATCCATGAATTTTCTTCAGAAGGCCTTTAATAAAGCCTATGGAGTTGCAAAAAATAGAGGAATTATCTCACACCAGCTGATGAGTCTCTTGGTTAGCTTTGGTCTTCAAATTCTCTTTGCCCTTGCCTTATTCCTCAGTATGTTCGGCCATATGTTATTGGATTTGCTTAAAAACTACTGGAAATCAGAGAGTGCTCTGTTTTCTTATCTACAAGATTTTACAGGACCGCTGATTTATGCCTTTCTTTTTGCAATCGTAATCATGCTCTATTATTTCCTACCAAATGTTAGAGTAAGTAAGATTCGCTACGTCATACCTGGAAGTCTCTTTGTACTAGTTACGACGATTGCTTTATTAAACATCTTTGCAGCTTATTTCAACAACTATGTCAACTATCTCGTCGACGTTAGATTTTTCAGTTCAATCGTCGTCGTTGTTATGATGTTCTGGTTCATTATCATTGCAAAGATATTAATTATCGGTGCTGTCATCAATGCCAGTGTTCAAAGTTTGAAGGATCCAGACTTTAAAGCAAAGCCATAATTTTTTATCGATTAATACTCAATGAAAATCAAAGAGGAAACTAAGAAGCGGGCCGCAGGCGGTACTTGAGTACGGCAAGGCGAAGCTGACGTGGTTTGAAGAGATTTTCGAAGAGTATAAACAAATCAATCCCCCAGTCATTGATACTAGGGGATTTTCTTTAGTACTTTATTGTCCACTCGTTAGGGCTTGCAACTCTGATTTTAGATATTGAGCCAAATGTTGGTGAGCAAAAATATTGGCATTTTTTCTGCGGTAGGATTGTAGTTGGTGTTGGTATTTACATCATAGACATAAATGTCTCCACTCTCTGATTGAACCCATTCAATCGCCGCAACTTCAATCTGAGCATTTTTCAAGAAATTCTCATAAGCTTCTCTTCGGTCATCTGGTAGAGGTTCTGTAATCTGGAATTTTTCAGACGTTTCTAGTTGCTCTGGTCTCTTGCCGATTTGGCAACCATCTGCTGGACACAGTTGGAATCCATCTGAAGAATCAATCGAAACAGTATAGAGAAACTTCTGATTGATGAACTCTGAACGACGGATACGTCCATCACTTGGCTTGATGTAGGCTTGTAACAAGGTAATCCCGTCCACTGATGGTTCAAAGAGAGGGCTATTAACGTAAACTGCCAGTTCCTCTTCATTTTGAAAGAGTTGAACGCCTAATCCCTTACCTGCTCGATTGTGCTTGGTAATCAAAGGATAAATGTTTAATTTTCTTGCTGCTTCAATAATATTCTCTTGCCCTAAAACCGCAACTGTTGCAGGAGTCTCGATACCAGATTCGTTTAACTTCAAATATTGTTTGATTTTACTAATTTCAAGGTTGATAGCACCGGTACCATTTACAACTTTGCGTCCGTGGGCTTCTAACCAAGTAATCACTTGCTCTGTAAATTCTGGTGCATAACGATGTCCTCTTGTGTGAGAAGAGGCAGACATACGATTGTAAAAGATACCTTGCGGCGGTGGGCTTTGCAAATCTAAAATCCCACTAGACAAATCCCATAGTTCATAAGGGACTTCTAATTCTTCCAACCATTTGACCATATGCTGGGTCCATTCTAGATTCTCATGAATCACATAAACTTTTGCTTCACTCATTACTCATATCTCCTTAAGAAAAGCTGACTGATAGTTGGCTTTCCTTTTCTTCTTCTAAAATATATCCTTCTGTTTTTTCAATAACGCTGACTGTTAAGATTTGACCCAAAACATTGATCATAGTACGGCCAGCATTGACAAAGAAATCAACTGCAAAGATTAAGGCTACTCCTTCAACTGGCAAGCCCAGTTGAGGTGCTGCTGCTAATAGAACCACGATAGCCCCTGATGGCACAGTGGCTGCAGTTTTTCCAATCAAGGTCAAAAGCAAAACAGTAAACAAGAGACTTGATAAAGAAAATTGAATGCCGTAGGCATGCGCGATAAAGATTGTCGCTACTGAGAAATAAACAGCTGCTCCTTCTAAATTAAAAGTATATCCTAAAGGAACAACTAAATCAATTGTATGCTCGTCATGGCCCTGTTTTTTCAAATCTTTAAGAAGTGAAGGTAAGACAACACTCGAACTACCCGTAACAAAGGTCAGAGTCAAGAGACTCCAATTTTCACGAAAGGCTGACAAATACGGTACTTTAAAGAAGAAAGCAATCAAAGGGAAAATAAGCAGAACCAATACAGCGTAGGCCAGATAAGTTCCAATTACAAATTGACCAAGTCCAATCAATTTGTCAACACCAGTAGTTGCAACGTCTTTGGCAATAAAGCCAAAAATGCCAATCGGTGATAATTTGATAATTACTGCAACAATCTTGTAGATGGCTTCAATCCAGATTTGAAAACCTTCGATAATTTTCTGGGATTTCTCAGACTTAAGATTCCCAATTCCGTAACCAAGAAAGATTGCAAAAACGATAATTGGCAATAGAGCGCCATCTGAAAGAGACTTGACGATATTTGATGGAATGAAACCGAGCAAAAATTCGCTGAACTTGACATTGTTGGCAATCCCATCAAGGTTTCCACCAGTTTGACCGATATTCACTCCTTGACCAAAGCCTAAATAGTAACTAGCAAATACAAACAAAAGAGTAATGGCAGTTGTTACGGCAAAAAAGTAAACCAAGCTCTTAGTCAAGATTTTCCCAAAAGATTTTTTCCGATAACTCCAGCTACTGCAACAACGATGGTTGGGAAGATTAGCGGAATGATAACCATATTGATCAATTTAATAAAGGCTTGACCTAAAAATTGATAAAAGCCTGAAAATTGTGGCCAGATAAGGGCAGCGATAACACCCAAGACCAAAGCCACCAATAATTGAATGCCTAGTGAGAGTTTTGACCATAAAGTAACTAATTTCATAAGAAACTCCTTTGTTTTATTTGCTACTCATTCTACTACTATTCTTCTCCTCTGACTAATATATATTTTCTATGGTCACCATAAAAAAGATTTATAATGAACGTTCAAACTATTCTCGTTTTGCAGTATGAATCTCATTGATGCTCAAGTTAGTATAAAAAATCAGTTTCTAAACAAAAATTTTTAGAAAAACACTGTTAAATCAAGGAATATGCTTTCCTTTTATTCAAATTTTATGATACAATATTGTTATGATTTTAATGAAACTCGCTTCCGTCTTGCTTTTGATATTAACCTTGGCTTTGGCTATTATCTTTAGTAGATTCTTTAAGCTAAAGAAAAAGGGAATTAACTTTGCAGATTTGGCTTTTCCTTTTCTGATTTTTGAATACTATTTGATCACTGGAAAGGTTTATACACACAATCAACTTCCGATATTGGGAGCAACCTTATCTTTGATGGCAATCATTCTAGCCTTTTTCTTCTTGAGCAAAAAACGTAGTTTTTATTATCCAAAATTCCTTAAATTCTTTTGGAGAGCTGGATTTCTACTCACATTGCTCATCTACATCGTTATGATTGTTCAAATCTTCATGATGAAATAAAATAAATCATGCCAGCACCTCAACAGTTGGCGACTAGTTCTTCCACATGAGGTGCTTTTCTAATGTCATTTTAAAAAGAAATTATTAAAAAATAGGAGATCAAACAAGTGAAAAAAACGCTCTTGGCAATTGCCATCACGCTTTCATTTCTAGGATTCGCAACAAACTCAGCTTGGGCTGTAGAAAATAACCTACAGACTACTTCAGCAGAAAAGACACAAGAAACTACAACTACAGAAAAAGAAAAAAGAGCACCCCTTCAACCAAGGAAACTGCTCCTTCTACTGAAACAAGTTCAAGCCTCCCTACAACATCTACTACAACTCCAAGTACAAGTGCAGACAAGAAAGAAGAGACAAAAGCTCCAGAAGTCAAAAAGAATGGTTGGGTATTTGAAGAAAATATCTGGCGCTTCTATGAAGCAAACAAACCTGCTCTAAATTGGAAAAAATTCACGGCAAATGGTACTATTTCGATAAAAATGGAATCATGCTTGATAATACTATTTTCGATGGATACATTCTAACTTCTAGCGGTGCTATGGTCGATAGTGGCTGGGGTAAAGTCAAAGATAAATGGTATTATGCAAAGCCATCTGGTAAAATCTCTCAACAAAAATGGGAAAAAGTTGGTGGCGTATGGTACTACTTTGACAAAGACGGAATCATGCTCAGCAACACCATTTTTAATGGTTATCTCTTTTCTAACAGTGGTGCCATGGCTGAAAATTCCTGGGTAAAACATGATGGTAAATCATATTACGCTCTAAGCTCTGGTAAAGCAGCACAACAAAAATGGGAAAAAATCTCTGGTTCATGGTACTACTTTAACAAAGATGCTAGCATGGCAAACAACCAATGGCAAGGGAGTTACTACCTGAAAGCTAACGGAGTTATGGCTGAGAAAGAATGGATTTTCGATAAAGGCTATAATAGTTGGTTCTACTTGAAATCTAGTGGTACTTACGCAGCGCGTGAATGGATTGGCTCCTACTACCTCAAGTCAGGTGGTTACATGGCTAAGAGTGAATGGATTGACGACACCTACTACAATGCCCGTTACTATCTAGATGCAAATGGTCTCTATGTCACAGGAACACGTAAAATCGATGGGAAGGCTCATCAGTTCCAAAGTAATGGGAAATGGATTGGCGAAATTCCAATAAGTCGTGGATTTGAAAAAGGAAAATACACAAATACTGTTTTCTTAGATCCAGGACACGGCGGTAAAGATCCAGGTGCTGTTTACTATAACACGAATGAAAAAGACCTGACTATGCAAGTTTACAAGAAACTTCGCAAGGAACTCGAGGGACTTGGTTATACCGTTCTTTCTTCAAGAGATAGTGATGTCTATGTCGACTTTATCACTGAACGTTCAAAAATGGTCAATAGTACAAACTCAGATATTTTCATTAGTATCCACTTTAATGCTAGTGGCAACCCTGCTTCTAACCGTTCTGGAATTCAGACCTATTCTTACGAAGACGCCCCAGGCTATCGCGCTAAGATAAATCCTTACTGGCATAACCATCCTGATCGTATCAGTGAAAGTAATCGCCTTGCTGCTGATATCCACTCTTCTCTTCTAGCTGAAACAGGTGCTAAGGATGCTGGCCTCCTCCAAAGTAGCTTTGCTGTCCTTCGAGAAACAGATAAACCAGCCGTTCTCCTAGAGCTTGGTTATATGGACAATTTCAACGAAAACCAACAAATTCGTAGCGATGCTTACCAAAATAGATTGGTGGTAGGTATTGTCAAAGGTATTCAAAAATATTACGCAGGCAAATAAAGCAAAAGCCCCGAGAAATCTCGAGGCTTTTTTGTATTATGCTTCTTTCTTAGTAGCGTCAGGAAAGAGAAATCCAATTCCCACACAAGCTAGCACACCTGCACCGATAACCAAACCACTTGAAAGTGGCAAGATATCAAGAATGGCATTGGCGATGATAAAGGCAATAATCAAGCTCATGAGACTGGCCTTATAATCTTTTTTAACCAAATTCTCAAGAGTAAAGAATAAGAATAAACCTACTGGAAAGAGTGACCAGATGTTAATATCCAAATTTGGCCATCCTACTGATCCAAAATACAAAACTGCTAGAGCTGCTACTACAAATCCGATACCGATTACTTTTTTCATGATACTACCTCATTTTCTATTTTGTTAGGAAGCTTTATCTCCCCTTGACAATTACTACTATAACAGAAATAAAAATCGCAAACAATAGGTTTTGCCTATGTGGTAGACATCGCAGACTATGTGGTCAGAATTTTATAAAAAGGAAAAAAGAAGCCTGTCCTGAGACAAGGCTTTATTTATTTTTAAGAACCAGCACTTTCGTAGGCATCCAATCCCCTGTCCCAAAGTTTGAGGGAAATAACAAAGAAAACAAGGGAAATCAGAATCAAACCACCAATATTAAAGAGTCCATCCTTGTCCTGCAAGAAATAGCTGGCAGGATAGTAGGCCGTAAAGGCGAAAGGCACAATAAAACTAATTAACCAACGAAGGAGCGAATTGTAAATGGAAATCGGGTACTTGGCAAAATCATTAAACATATAAAAAATGTAAATCATGGCGCCTGACTGCTTGGTCCAAAAAGCGATACTGGCTGTCGCTATTTTCAGGGAAGTATAGATCAAGGTCGCAAAAGGAATACAAACTAGAAAAATCAGGAATTTTGGAAAAGTCCAAGCAATGCTAGTCGCCGTTGTCGCTAGTAAAATTCCACCGACCAAAAGTTCACCCAAGGCATCAATCTGAAAGGTCTCAACGAGGATGTGAAAGAGAGGATTGATAGGACGAGTCAGATACTTGTCAAACTCCCCTTTTCGAACTAGTCGTTGACCTAAAGCCCAGAGATTGTCAAAAAAGAGATGGTCCAATCCCTTTGGAATTAAGGAAAATCCATAGATAAAGGCAATCTCTTGAAAGGTCCAACCTTCTAGCGAGGGGATGTGTTGAAAGAGTACATTAAGAAACAAGAGGTTCAGGCCTTGAGTCAGAAAGACTCCCAAGACACCAACTACAAAATCCACCTTGTATTCCATGATTTGTTTGATGTATTGTCTAATAAAAATCAGATGCATGCGTTGATATTTTTTCATCCTAACCTCCCTGAATGGTGATAAATGACTGGACTCGTTTCCAAATCAACTGAGACAAGCCCACCATCACTATAAGCCAGAAAAACTGAAGCAAAAGTGCTTGAATAACCTGATTGGCATCGTATTTCCCAACAATGATCATAACCGGAGTGTAAATTAAGGATGAGAAAGGCAAGAAAGACAGAATATCTGAAACGATTTTCGGAAAGAAAGCCAAGGGAATTAGACTTCCAGACATAAAGGCTACTATTGAAGTCTTGAGTAGATTGGAACCCCATAGATTTTTAAAGACAAAAGCTGTAAAACCAAAGCAGATATTAAAGAAAAAGTTAATCAGATAGGCTAGGGTTAAGCTAAAGAGGTAAAGGACAGTTAATCCCAGCACCTCTAGAATACCTTGCCCAGATAAGATTTTCATCAAAACAATGACACTTAAAAATGGCAGTCCAACAGAGATAAAAATTAACCACTTGGAGCCAAGTTCGGTGAAAAGGTAAGAGGCCGCAAAATGCACTGGTCTCAGCAAGCGCATGATAATGGAGCCATCCTTGACCTCCTCCCCAATCATAAAGGAGCTATCAGACCTGGTCAAAAGATTGGTCACAAAACTCATGATGATGTAGAGAGTGATATCTGCCATACTAAAGCCCTGAATCAATGACTCTTGCGAAGAATCAAAGACCGCCTTCCAGAGATAAAAGGCCACAAAAGCCCCCATGACATCACCAATCCGATAAAGAATAAAGTTGACTCGATAGGTAATCAACTCCTGAATCCCTGCATTGATAAAGGGTTTGTAACGTCTCCACAATTTGACCATCTTAGAGCTCCTTTCGGTAGAAGCGACGGATAATATCTTCAATATCCGTATCTACCATCTTCAAATCACGGACTTCAAAATCAGATAAGGTTTGCTTGATAATATCAGCTGACTGGTAGCGGGAACTATCAAATTCAATAGTCAGGTTGTTTCCTTGTCTATCAATGGACATATCCGAAAAACCTTCATAGTGAGAAAGGAGATGACTTTGCCCTGGTAGCAGTTCAAAGGAAAGAGTCTTCATCTTGCCAAAGGTTTCCTTGAGCTGGCTCACCGTTCCATCAAAAATCTCTTGCCCCTTATCAATCATAAAAATCCGATCACAGAGTTGCTCAATATCACTCAAATCATGAGTAGTCAAGAGAATAGTTGTCTCTTCTTCCTGATTGATTTGAGTGATAGCACGTCGAATATTATCCTTGACTGACACATCCAAACCAATTGTCGGTTCATCTAAAAAGAGAACTTTGGGATTGTGAAGCAAGGAAGCTGCAATATCCGCCCGCATTCGTTGACCTAGTGAAAGAGTCCGCACAGGGTCCTTGATAAATTCCTTCAAATCCAAAACTTCATTCAAAAAGTCCATGCGTTTATGGAAGAGCGAGTCTGGTACATCGTAAATTTCTTTTAAGACCGTATAAGTCTCTTGAAGTGCCAAATCCCACCATAGCTGGGTACGTTGTCCGAAAACGACTCCAATATCCTTGACATAATCTTGGCGATTGTCCTGTGGAATCTTGCCGTTAATCCGACAAAAACCAGATGTGGGCTTTAAAATCCCTGTCAGCATTTTGATGGTGGTTGACTTCCCAGCACCATTTGCCCCGATAAAGCCTAGAATCTGCCCCTTGGGCACCTCAAAGGTCAAATCTTTGACCGCTTCAAAGGTCTGCTTTTCAGGATGAATAAAGGAGCGCAAAGCTCCCTTCAAGCCCGGTTCCTTAACAGTCTTCACAAAATTTTTCTGAAGATGTTCCACTTCTATCATTGCCATATTTATCTCCCTTTAGTAAGAAACAACATTGTATTTTTGACTACAAATATTCTAAAACCTTACTTTCTACACCTTCTTAATATTATTACAGAAGGATTTATACCAACCTATTATAATCTAATAAAAATAGAAATGCAAGCGTTTGCTTATAGATTATGAAATTAGATATTTCTCTCTTAAAATAATACTTTTGAATCAGAAATTCTGGTTTAATAGTTTCCTTAAAACACCAAAAAACCTGACTTCTTTTTCAACATAAGGAAAGAAAAAAGGTGATGCTGCATCACCTTCCTCTACCAAGTTAAGTCTTCAATCATGCTTCTTACTTGTGAATCAAGAGTCTTATCCTTCTTGAGTTCTTCAACCAAAGTCTGAATCTGCCGGACTAGATTTGGATCATTGTCATTATAGCATCGATGAAGCATCCAGATGTTATGCACAGTTGGACTTTTTAGAACTGACTCCATCAATAATTCCTCATAGCCTTGATGATAAAATCGCTCCACAAAGTGAACCAACTCACCTGGAGCTCCAAAATCTACTTCTGGATGCTTGGAAATAAAGTCTAAGACGGGGGCAACCAAATCAAAGGGTTGAGGGTAAGCCTCCATGGCATCTACAATCTCGTCTGCCAACTCAAATTCTTGGTCTTCAGTAATTGCATCATGCAAAGCAACTAACATATCATCTTTAGTAAGCATCTGATTCTCCTTTTCAACTGTTCCATATCATTATTCGTTTTCGAACTTCTTCTTCACTCATCAAACCTTGTTCGTAAGTAGTTTTCCAACTCCTTTTGGGATAAATCACTAGGAAGTTCAAACACATACTCATATCCTTCATCACAAAAGGAAACCTTCTCTTCAGGTGGAAACCATTGACGAAGCCAGATGATATAGGAGGCATAATCTTGTAATCTATTTGTTGAATCAAAGTAATCAATCACAAAAACATTTTTCTTGCTACTTAAAGAACTTTCCAAGGTAAGCTGAGGACTTTGATAATCCCAAGAAAGCGAGTAAGCTTTTTCAGGATTCGTCCTTTCTCTGATCAAAATACCTGGGATTTTTTCTCTCAAAGCAGTACAAAAGGCTTGTAAATCTAGGAATATGGGATCTTTACTCTCAATAAAGACAAAATCAGCAGTACTCATCAGTCTCTCTCCTTCTTTTTAAAACTGAAAACAGACCTTAACCATCAATGGAAAAATTCTCCAGACTCTCAAATGCCTGCCCCTGATAGTCAAAAGAAAAGATATGAATATCATCAAAAGTTTGATCGCAGAAAGTAACGGTTTGTCTTTCTGGCTCGATGATGGGTTTACCCAATTTTTCAGTAGCTTCTTCATCTGTGAAATACCCATAAAATTCTTGTAAATGAGGCAGTATAAATGCAAGAATACGGTAAAGATTTTTATGGTAATTGGCTGCAAGCAACTGAGCTTCCATCTCAAAGTTTCCACTTGGTTTTTCTTCCCAAGCTAGAAAAACACCATCTACTTCATGTAGGTAGGCTTGCAAGGACTGATCGAATATCATGGCTATTTTCCCTTCTATTCTATTTACAATAACCTCTCAATTATTGGCATCAGTTCAAAATAACTTTCTAAATCACAGTTACTCTGTTAAAAATTCTTCAATTCGAGAAACAAGTTCATTATTTTGATAATGATAGAGGTCATGTGGTGCATCCATATAGACGACTTGAACATTAAACTGGCCACTAGCAAATGTCTCTGCATAATGCTGCCATTCTGATTGACTAAAGCTAGTGCCTTGACCGTTAGAAACCAGTAGTAAGGCAGGAATTTTAGGATTAATTGAATTTCCTACTTTCTTGGCATTTTCCTTTACCAAACGGGATTCATGAAGCATGGCTTGTGACATCAACTGCTTATATGCTAGTAATTTATATTGTTGTCGTTCAGCTTCAGTCAGAGTTGGATTTTTTATATAAAAGGACTCAGGAAAATAGCGTAATAAGCCAATCTTACTGCTCCAATAAGCCACAGTAAGCAAGGCCTGATTATCCTTTAAATCCTCATAACTTGCTGGTAATGCCCAATCCAGACCAACCAAGGCTTTCACTTCATCAGGATACTTTTCCTGCCAAGCCAGACTTTCAAGACTAGCCATTGAATGAGACAGAATGATAAAAGGTCCTGATATATTTGCTTGTGATAGAGCTTGACGTGTCTCAGACAAAACTTCCATCACATCTCTGGATTGATTACTATCCTCGCTATAACCATAGCCAGCCCGCTCCACGATGACTACCTTATATTTTTTTGATAAGGAATCCGACACATTCTTAAAGTCCAATATTGGTGAAGCAATTCCAGCACCTGATAGAACTACTATTGTCTCTGGACCATCCCCCTCAACGTAAACATTGATTTTGTGCCCATTAACGAGAACAGTTTTACCCATAGGAGTTAGAGAGGCTTGTTCCTTTTCTAAGCTGATACGATGAAAGATAAATGTCCCTACTAAAAACAAGATAAGGAAACTAAGAAGCCCTAGACACCATTTTTTCAGTATTTTCATAGCATTATTGTACAAAAATTAGACTCTTTTAGCAACTTAAGTTAAAGAATTTTCCTGTATAATCTGTATCCAGAAACAAAAAACCCACCTTCACAGGCGGGTTTCATTTTGTATTGTTCAGCTAGATTAAGCTTTACCTTCTGAACCGAATACGTCGATACGTTCTTCAACTTTAACATTCACTTAAAACTAATCCATACACTCACCTTTTTCATTAACTCTATACCCATCTATAGTAGTATTAACTGCGAGCTCTCCTGATGAATATGAATAGTACCATTTTTCTCCAACTTGATACCAACCGGTTGCCATCGAACCATTGTCATTTAAGTAATACCAAGCTCCATCGTCTTGAATCCATCCGGTTGCCATTGCCCCATTATCTTTTAAATAATACCAGACATCTTTGTCTTTAAGCCATCCGGTTGCCATAGTTCCATCATCGTTTAGATAATACCAATTATCATTATCTTGAATCCAACCCGTTGCTAAAGAACTACTATTATTCAGATAATACCAGGCACCATCATATTGATTCCAACCTGACTCAGACGAATTTCCACTACCATTTAATACTTGGATTGCTTCTATAATTTCTTTCAGTTCAACTTGTTTTCTATCTTTGATAACAGATTGAACTTGACTCTCAACAAACTCTTTTGCGTAATTTCTACTTCCCTCTTTTCTCTGGAACATATCTTTTAATAAACCTTCTAAATGCTCATTAAAGACCCCTTCTTGAATTTTATTAAATTCTTCCTGAGACAAAGAAATTACCATTACGAGATTAATAAATTCTTCTTTTAATTGAGCAAACATTTCCACACGATCATCTTCTATGAATTGATCCGCAATTAATTTAGCACCAAAACTTCCTGCAATACCCCCAATAATCGCACCTGCAAATGCACCTATTGGTCCAGCAATTACGCCACCAGCTGCACCTGCACCAGCTCCTGCAAGCATCCCACCACCAGCTACCGCTACATTTTTTAAGAGTTGTTGTGAGGAAATTCTTCCTACTAGTGCAGCAAAGAGGTCTGGTGTGATAATAAGTGCAAACGATATCACGGGTGCAGCTCGTCTTGCAACCACATCAGCCGTAACTTTTTTCCAAAATAATGACTAATTTGATTTGTAAATCTTTTTGCAAACTGCTGTGACCCAACATAGATAAGAGTTCCCATAGCTAAAGTTTGTAATCCGGCTTTACCTGCCATCAATGCAGCTTTCTTAGTTTCAACACCTGACCATTTAGCTTGAGCAAAAACAATTACAAAACTTATACTTACTCCCGGTAGAGAATTAACTGCTCCATCAATTGCATCAATTTTAATCGAGGTCAAATTACCTGCTTTAGCTATCAAATTTGCTTCATTAAAGGTAATATGACCTTTTCTGATGATATTTTTTGCCTCAGCTGGGTTTGTTACTCCTTCAACTTTGCCTTGTCTAATTTTTTCTCCAAATATTTCTAGCGCTCTATCATATTGATCCTTAGGGACCTCCAGTTGCATATCTTTATATTTGTACATTCCATTATTACTAGAATCGAATGCCGCATTTACACTCTGCCTTGCATCTTGATAATACTTGGTTTGAATTTTTTGATTCCCAACTCTTCTATCAGCTCCATTTAATTCATTTCCTTGTCCTACCAGTTTCACTTTTTTAAAGGGATATCTTAGTTTATCAATTGTGTTATTGGCATACTCAGCCGCAAAGCCATGTCCTCCCTTATCATTGTTAACAATACGATTTAATTGAATATCTTTAAATACTGTACGAGTTTTTAAAAAAACCAAGAAACAACACCTATCTGAGTGCCTTTTACAAAATTAGTTGAATTAATATTTTTTTACCAATTTTCAATAACTGCGAATTTAAATTCTCTACTTGCAAATCATTGGTATATCCAGAAGCAATTAATTCGTTAAATTCTCTCAAAGTATAAATTAGGTTTTTTGGAGAATTTAATCGTTTGATAATGCCATATGGATAGTAAAATACTAAATTATCATTTTCGTCAACTGATACTTTCCATAAATTTGAAAAGGGAAAAACTGTACATTACATTCTTCTTGATCTTTTATTTGAACTTTTTCAAAAATACCATATTGTGTCAGAAGTAAACCATACTCTTTAAACTCTTCTTCTTTTAAACTTCTAACTGGAGAATAACCAAAAAATTCAAATTCAGTATTACAAAATTCATAGTAAAAATCTTTTTCTGAATCAATAAACCACTTTGCACGGCCATAAGGAACATATTCTCCATAATAATCAAAAGCATTCCTTGCAATGGTTCTAAAAAAACTGCCTTACCTTTTCTTCGCTATGATTATGTACGCCTTTTATTTTCTTTTCCAGGAAAAATATTGAAAAAAACTCACTATGTTGTCTTTCATATTTAATAAAGAACCTCTCTAGTATTAACTAAACACTATAAAAATAAAATTACTTTTTCCAAAATACCGGTTAAAATCATTTGTATAAATTATCAATATTTAGTTGTAAATTAAATAAATTATAACAAAAGTATAATATAAAGTCTATATGATTTATAATAATCATTTTATGTTTAAAATAAAATTAATCCTCTTTTACTAAAATTACGAAATATATTAGAAACACAAAAAACCCACCTTCACAGGCGGGTTTCATTTTGTATTGTTCAGCTAGATTAAGCTTTACCTTCTGAACCGAATACGTCGATACGTTCTTCAACTGATGCTTGGATAGCTTTTACACCGTCAGCCAAGAATTTACGTGGGTCGAAGAGTTTCTTCTTGTCGTATTCTGCTTCGTTTGCTTCGTAGTCACGAGCAAATTTACGAGTAGCGTTAGCGAATGCGATTTGGCATTCAGTGTTAACGTTAACTTTAGCAACACCAAGTTTGATAGCTGCTTGGATTTGGTCGTCAGGAATACCTGATCCACCGTGCAATACGATTGGGAATCCTGGTACAGCTTCAGTCAATTTTTGCAAGTGGTCAAGGTGAAGACCTTTCCAGTTTGCAGGGTAAGGACCGTGGATGTTACCGATACCAGCCGCCAAGAAGTCGATACCAGTTGCAACCATTGCTTTAGCATCTTCGATTGGAGCCAATTCACCATCACCGATGATTCCGTCTTCTTCACCACCGATAGTTCCAACTTCAGCTTCTACTGATACACCATTTGCGTGAGCAAATTCTACAACTTTACGAGCTTTTTCAAGGTTTTCTTCAACTGGAAGGTGTGAACCATCAAACATAACTGAAGTATAACCAACTTGAATACACTCAAGTGCATCTTCGTAGTGACCATGGTCAAGGTGGATAGCTACTGGTACAGTGATTCCCATTGATTCTACAAGGTTAGCGATCAAGTTGCGAGCAACTTTGTAACCACCCATGTATTTAGCAGCACCCATTGAAGTTTGGATCAAAACTGGAGCTTTTTTAGCTTCTGCTGCGCGCAAGATAGCTTGAGTCCACTCAAGGTTGTTTGTGTTAAATCCACCAACTGCATAACCGTTGTCACGAGCTGCTTGGACAAATTTTTCTGCTGAAACGATTGCCATTTTATCAGGCCTCCTGTATATTTTTATGGGATATCCCATTTACATTGTTCATTTTATCACTTTTTGATAAAAAAATCTAGTTTTTCCCATACTTTAGATTGAATTTCTTCCAATTAGATTGATGTAAACCCTTTCTTAATCACTTTCCGGCTCGGTCTGTGGTAGCTTCATGAAAAATGCTAGGTTAGCATCGTCTCTTTCAAAATGATAGTCAATTTCTTCGTTTTCCAATAAACTTTTAACTACGAATAGTCCCAAGCCAGCTCCCTTACTTTGTCGACTAGAAACTGTAAAGGATTGTTCAAACTTATCTTGCTCCTCAGGTGTACAGGCGTTCTCAATGAAGACCCAGCCATCTTCTGTCCCAATTTTTAAATAACCACCTTGAACAGAGTGTTTCACAGCATTACTGATAAGATTGGAAAGAATCAGCTTGAGTACCGAAGGATTTAGATAAGTTTGTTGGTCAGTCAGTTGATTCACAACTGAGATTTCCCTCTCTTTGGCTAATAAATCATAATCCTTTAAGAGAAAATCTGTCATTTCAAGAAGGTTGATTTGTTCTTTCTTATCTCGCAATTCTTGCACTGAAGAAAGAGATAAGATTTGCTGGACATGGTGAGTCAAATCATCCACAATACCCAAAGAAACTCCCAGATAATGGTCACGATCTTTATAGCGTCCAATATTGGCTTTCATATTCTCCAGAAGAATCTTTAGACTAGCTAGGGGTGTTTTCAGTTCGTGGGAAGCACCTCGTAAAAACTCAACCTTCATCTTTTCCAGCTGGAGGATGGCCTCGTTCTTTTCATGCAAGTCTGCAATGACCGTCAAGAGATGCTGATAAAGGCTGTTGATTTGTTCTTTAAGATCGCCAATTTCATCCTTAGAATCCACGCGCAACCTCACTTCTACATCCAAATCCATCATCCGTCGAGTCACTCGTTTGATTTCCAAAATAGGAGCAACAATGGTTCTAGCATAGATAAAGGCGATGAGGAGCGAAATGATGAAAGACGCTAATAAAGTATAAGGCAGAAATTGAAGACTGATGTCTTCTGCTTCTTTCTGCAAATCCATAGAAGCTAAAAACTGCAAGATCATCGTCTGACCATCCTTAGTTTGAACTTCTCTTTCCTCAATAACCAAGGAGGCCGTTTGTCGTTGTTTATCAATGGGAAGATTATCATTGACTTCCAACTTATCCTGAGTCATCTCTCCCTTAACAGCTCCCTTAATATCACTGCTTTTAGAATAAAGTTCAAGGACTTCCTGAATAGCTTGACTGTCCTTTCCTTGGAGGGACTGGGCAATTTCTGTAGCCTTTTGCCCTATGCTCTCCTGACGGTGACTGAGATAGGTCGGAGGAAAGAGAAAATAGATGGCCAAATGCAAACAAATGACCAAGGTAGAAAATACCGAGAAGGTATAGATAAAAATTTTTTAAATAAACCTGAACGTCTCATTTTCTCTCCAATTTATAACCAACATTGCGCACGGTAAGAATACAGTCTAAATCCAATTTTTTCCGTAATTCCTTGATATAGACATCGATCACTCTGTCAAAAGGAACCTCATCTGTCATCTTCCATACAGCATCGATAATCTGCGACCGTGTTAAGGCTCGACCTTCATTTTTAACCAGATAGTCTAAAATTTCCAGCTCTTTTGCATTCACTGCAACCTCTTGACCAGCCACTGTAGCACTATAGCTCTCAAAGTCTACCTGAGTGTCCTTATAGGTAAAGATATGACCTGTATCATAATAACGCTTGAAAATAGCATCCACTCTTACCTTTAACAAAGATAGGGAAAAAGGCTTTTCCAAATAACCATCTGCTAACGCTGAAAAGGCACTCATCTTATACTCCTCATCCTGAAAGGCTGTCAACATCAAGACCGGAACTTGGCTACTTTTACGGATTTCTGACAAAACCTCTAAACCATTGAGTTTCGGCATTTGAATATCTAAGAGAATCAAAGCAACTTGGTGATTGGAAAATTGTTCTAAGGCCTCAAGACCATCTGCAGCCTGAAGGGTTTCATAGCCACAATCCGCCAAATAATCACTAATTCCCTCACGGATCATGTCTTCATCTTCTACAATTAGAATTTTCATATAAATCCTTTTCTATCAAAAATGCTACCTATATTATATCTCATTTGAGTGAGAATAGGTAGCAGGTTTTTTATTCACTATCCAACAAGAGTTCTTTTGGTTGTTTAAAGAGGAGATTACTTGAAGCAAGTGCCATAACTAGTACTACTAGAACCAAACCAAGTACAAAGATAATGGCAAAGTCTGAAGGTTGAATAGAAATATCCAGACTTGAAAGAGTCTTGCTAAAGCCGTCAACTTCTGCACCACCACCGAGATTGGAAGCTTGGGCTGCCTTACTTGCCTGCTTAGCCACATCTGATGTAACATTGGCTAGTACTGTATTTCCAATAGCACGAGCTGTGTAATTAGCTAGGAAGTAGGCTGAAATGAGAGCTGGAACTGCAATCATAACTGCTTCTGTGATAAATTGTCCTAGAATACTTGCTTGTTTTAGACCAATTGAAAGGAGAATTCCAACCTCTTTACGACGGGCATTGATCCAAAGAGTTAATAAAAGAGCGAGTAGGAGTACTGAGAAAATCAAGCTACCCCAGAAGAGAAGATTAGCCATCTTGTACATGCCTGAGATAGATTGTTCAAGGGCAGGATAGTTAGATGAACTCTTGATTAAGCTATACATCTTCCAGTTGATACCATTTATAGAACCTAATTCTTGCATGACACTATCTAGGTTCTTATCTCCAGCTACAAAGAAGGTAGCATCTCCATAAATAGCGGTATCTTCTGTATAACCATAAAGCTGTGCAGCTGTGTGAATATCTGTGATAGCTGTATTCTCATAGAGTTCTTGTGAGTAGGTCACAGCAGATTTGTTGTGTCCATCAAAAAGTCCTTTGATCGTTACTTCTACTGTTTCCTTGGCTCCTTTTTCATTATCTGCATCGTAGATATTGGAGTTCAGTTTGACCTTATCTCCAACCTTCCAGCCATGTTTAGCAGCCAAGTCTTTATGCATGAGAATCTGGTGTTTATCATCATTTGTTAAATGCTCACCTTCGACCAGCTTGTAAGAGCCTGATACAAACTTATCTTCCCTAGAAGAGTCATTGACACCTGTTATCATCAAGCTACTTCCAAAACGTTGAGCTCGATCTGGCGTTAGATTTTTCTTGGTTTCAGGCGTTTCAATCAGTTCATAGCCTGTCAAATCACCGATAGCATTGATCCGTTTGATGTAGGATTCGATGGCTTTATTTTCAGTAATTTTTTAATATCTTCACCCTTAATATTCCCTGCACCACGTGGAGTTCCTTGGTTGACCCTGCGGTTGATTTGCATGGAGAAACTATTGGTGATATTTTTAAAGGTTTCTTGAGAAGCCTTGGCTGTCGCACCCTTGATAGACAAGCCGACCAAACTCAAACTAGCCATCAAGAGAATGATAAGAAAGATCACAAGCGACTTAAAAAATTTTCTTGTGACATAGGCAAATGCGTTGTGTAACATAAGATTCCTTTCTAGATTTACTTCGCTTATATGTTTTTATATTTCTTTATTTCCCTTAAATAGTGCGGACGGGAGGTAAAATTATCCAGTGGATGATTTTAGAAATCCAAGGAATTTCACAATTTATTTTTGAGCTCTTCGCCATTTCATTTCTAGGCTCAGACTAAAATAGTTCCCCAAACTATTTTACTCTCAAAAATCCCGTCCTAGATAATAACAAAGTTATTATCTAGGATACCACTATAGTGGGAAATAACTGTTTGAGAATCACTTCGTTTATAATTACTTAATAGTTTACTAAAGCAATTCCAAAAGTTTAAGAGGTAGACTCTACTTTTCAGTCAGTTTTTTATCCTTCAATTCAAGTGTAATATCTGACGCCTGTGCTACTTCCTTACTGTGGGTCACAACGATCACACACTTGCCTGTTTTCTCAGCAAGAGATTTGAGCAGGTCAATAATATCTCCAGCAGTCTTAGGATCTAGGTTTCCTGTTGGTTCATCTGCTAAAATCACTGGTGCTTCCGATACAAGGCTACGAGCAATGGCAACACGTTGTTGCTGTCCACCTGATAATTGGAGAACATTCCGCTTGATTTGACTTTCATCTAAACCAAGTTCAAGAAGGGTATCCTTGCTAGCTTTTTTATTAACCAAGCGGATATTTTCCAATGGAGAAAGATAATCAATCAAGTTATAGTTTTGGAAAACCAAAGAGATATGGTGCATGCGATGATAAGAATAACCTTGTTCACGAATATCCTTGCCTTCGAATAAGATAGCTCCTTCGACAGGGCTATCAAGTCCTGCTAATAGAGATAAGAGTGTTGACTTCCCAGCTCCTGATTCTCCGATAATACTATAAAACTTGCCTGGTTCAAAATCGTAATTGATTTTATATAAGACTGCTTCTGCAGTGTTTTTGTAACGATAAGTAAGATCTTGTAATTGTAGTAAAGTCATGATTTCTCCTTTATTAACTGATGGATGATAAAATTTCTTTAGGTGATTTTCTAAATAAAAAGATAAAACAAAGTGCAACTGACAAGCAGCTAATCACGAGTAGAAAGACATAAGATTCTCCAAATGAAAGAAAACTTGTTGAAAGATTAGTTGCTTTTGCCAGAGTATCTTGTAGTGCAGCTTGGTCGCCACTTGCTAGTACAGTCTTCAAGAGATAGGAAGTAATGGCATTCCCAGCCACAAATGCAGGTAGAATAGATGCCAATGAAACCAGAATGACTTCTAGACAGAATTGGCTATAGATTGCTATTTTTCCTTTTCCTAGTGCTAATAAAATACCAACCTCGTAGACTCGCTCTCGTAACCAAAGGGACAAGACCAAGACCAGCGCCCCTACACCAGCAATCATAATGCCATAAAGGAAAATTTGTAGGAAGGTTTGGAAGGTCGAAACTGAATCCTTGATTTGTTCAAAGGCCTTATTTTCCTTTTCCACTTGGAAACCTTGGTTTTCTAGAGATAACTTTTCAACCTCTTGAATGATACCATCCATATCTTTTGGATTTTCAAGATAGAAACGAGCTGCAGTGACTTGATCTTCCTTATTTCCAAGAAGAATTTGGCTACTTTCGTAGTCTGTATAGACCGTATTTTCACTAAAGTCTGATGATAGACCGGTAAATTTCTCTTGCTTCTGACCTGAGAAAATACCTACGATTTCATAATCTAGTGTTTGTCCACTATTTCCTTCTACTTGACCAGGACTTAAGCTTATCTTATCTCCTACTTTTAGGTTGTTTTCTTAGCTAAATCTTCGTGGATTAAGATTTTTTTCGATCCCCTTTTTCGATATGTCTTCCTTCTTTAAGGGTAAAGGCGGAACTTGTAAAAGAAACATCCTTGGAAGAATCTTCCAAAGCAATCAAAGTGATAAGATTTTTTTCAGCCTCTGTCAAATCATCCCTTTGGATACTTTGTTCTCCAGTAACCACTTCTTTATCAGTCAACTTAGCTATTGTCTCAAGCTCTGGGGAAATCTTCTCAAGGCCCTTTATTTTTTAAGGTCATCCAGTTGAGACAGTTGAAAGGTCTGATCTGCTTCTATTTTTTAATAGAAAAAGACGTATTCAATGAGCGATAGAGATTATTTTCTACTGTTTTGTTGGACTTCATGAGCGTCAAACAAGCCGATATTCCAGCCAACAAGACAAATAGAATCAAGAATAATATGAGACTTCTCAGTCGTTTTCTGCTGACGTAAGCCCAAGCTCTTTGAGTGGGATTCATATAGCACCTCCATATTTGTAAATCCATTATAATATTCAAATATGAAATGTTTATGAAATACCAAAAAAAGAGCAAAAATACTTTTGCTCTTTTTGATGAAAAATAAAAAGCTAGCCAAAGCTAACTCTTTTCCTATGCGGAGAGAGGGACTTGAACCCTCACGACCTAAAGCGGTCACAGGATCCTTAGTCCTGCGCGTCTGCCAATTCCGCCATCCCCGCGTCGATTACTTTACTAGTATATCAACTTTGAAAAAAATTGTCAAGACTTTTTTCAGATTTTTTCATCTTGAAATGTATTATTCTGTAATTTCAAGCAAATTTTCATCGACCAATTTCGCACCAAGTGTATTCTTAAAATGTCCAAGTGCAAAGGCATGATTCTCAGGCCAAATGGAAGCTACTGCTGGTTTGACAACTTCTATCTGATAACCAAGATTATAAGCATCAATGGCTGTATGCAAGACACAGATATCTGTAAGAACTCCCGTCAAAATGACAGTATCCACTTTACGCTCTCTGAGACGGATATCCAAATCAGTCCCAGAAAATGCTGAATAGTGACGCTTATCCATCCAGAAAACACGACTATCTCCAGCATGCTCCTGATAAAAGTCTGCTAACTTGCCATACAGATTGCGTCCACTAGTCCCAATAATATTATGAGGCGGGAACAGCTTACTTTCAGGATGAAAGACATCATTTTCCTCATGAGCATCGATGGTGAAAAAGATGTAATCGCCACGCTCAAAAGCCTTTTGGGTCACCCCATATATATCATCAGATATTGCTTGAGCTGGAGCACCCGCAGTCAGTTTCCCATGATCCGCTACAAAATCTTCTGTATAGTCGATAGAAATTAAAGCCTTAGTCATTAATAGTCCCTCTTTTTCACTTCTTCAAAAATATCTGGAATTAGAACTTTGAGATAAGTTCCTTTCATACCAAGAGAACGACTCTCAATAATTCCTGCAGATTCGAGTTTACGAAGAGCATTAACAATTACAGAACGAGTGATACCGATACGGTCAGCAATGACTGAAGCTGTTAATTGACCTTCATTACCATTTAATTCAGCTAGAATAGCCGATACAGCTCTAAGTTCAGAGTAAGAAAGTGTATTGACCGCCATAGTTACAGCCGTACGACGACGAATATTTTTCTCATCTTCCTCACGTTGGAAGCTTAAGAGTTGAATTCCTACTACTGTGCTGGCAATTTCAACAAGAATTAAATCTTCATCTTCGAACTTTTTATCATTACGCCATATAATCAATGAACCTAAGCGAATCCCTGAGACATGAATTGGAGCAATCGTTGTCAAACCATCTGGGAAATCAGAACGACTCTCAGTTGGGAAAATTGTCAAATCATGCTCTACTGGAAGATTAGCCTCCGTATCGTAGATCATGTTTGCACCTTGCACATAATCTTCTGGGAAAGTCTTTGATTGGAAGAATTGCTCCACTCGGTCATTATTAGTTTTGTAGCGCATAAAGTAGCCCAACAAACGACCCTTGCTATTCACAATACAAGCGTTACAGTCAATAATATCTGCTAATTGACGTGTAATGGCATTATAAGGAAGCTCATCTTGTAATTGCTCCTCCGAACGCTTTAAAATTGATGTGATTTTTCTTGTTTTTTCTAATAAATGTGCCATTTTTTACCTCGCATATAATCACTTCCATTATAACATAGAAAAGTCTTTATTTCAATAATTATCTGAAAATTGCTTATTGCATCACAATTCTTTTAAATTCGCAATTTTTTGCTGTTTTTTTAACATTTATAATTGACATCCATTTATTTTTTGATAATATAATATTACAAGATAACAAATATATAAATTCAATTTCAAGTATAACTTTTTCTACTTTAATTTAGGTCTCCTTATATATAAAAAGCGATTCACAAAGTGAACCGCTTTTTATTATTTATCACCCTTGTTACGAATAACAAAGCCTGTTTGCTTCTCGCTTGAAGTATTGCGTGGTTTTTTATTGTCCTTACGGTAACGCTTCTCTTTATCAAATCGATCCTTTGAACGTCCACCTTTACGATATTCATCACGACGTCCATTGCCACGGCGATCACGGTCTCTACGGTCGTCACCACGACGGCCTCCTCGACCACCACCCTTGCCTTTGCCACCGAAGCCACCACCTGATGGTTTAAATGGTAAAGGTTTTTCACGTGCAATCTCAACCTCAGGAAGACTGTCTGGGTCTTGAACAGTTAGACTGAGAATATACATGGCCAATTCTTCTGGGCTGAATTCTGAGGCCAATTGACGAGCATCCTTGCCAAACTTCTCAAAGTTGCTACGAATCTCCTCATTCGCAAAATCCCGTTCAATTTTCTTAAGAGCTACTTGCTTCTTAGCTTGGAAGGCTTCTTCTGCACTTGCAGGTTTAAGACCTTTCATGCGTTTCTTAGTTAAGTTCTCAATGATTTGTAGATAACCCATTTCATTAGGTGAAACGAAGGTAATAGACTGACCTGACTTACCTGCACGGCCTGTACGACCAATACGGTGAACATAACTCTCAGGGTCTTGAGGAATATCATAGTTGTATACATGGGTCACACCTGAGATATCCAAACCACGAGCAGCCACGTCTGTTGCCACTAAGACATCAAGGTTGCCATTTTTAAAATCACGAAGGACACGAAGGCGTTTGTTTTGGTCCAAATCTCCATGAATCCCTTCTGCACGGAAACCACGGATTTTAAGCCCACGAGTTAACTCGTCTACACGTCGTTTCGTACGACCAAAAACGATTGACAACTCAGGTTGATCAACATCCATAAGACGAGTCATTGTGTCGAATTTTTCTTGTTCTTTAACACGGATATAGTACTGATCTACCAGTTCTGTTGTTAATTCTTTGGCAGCAATCTTCACATGCTCAGGTTCTTTCATGAACTGAACACCAATACGTTTGATAGCATCTGGCATAGTCGCTGAAAAGAGCAAGGTTTGACGATTTTCTGGTACACGAGAGATGATATCTTCAATATCTTCAAGGAATCCCATGTTCAGCATTTCATCTGCTTCGTCTAAGATCAAGGTTTCAATATCATGTAATTTCAGAGCCTTGCGTTTAATCAAGTCAAGTAAACGTCCTGGTGTTCCTACTACGATATGAGCCCCTGATTTAAGAGCCTTGATTTGTTTTTCAATACTTGAACCACCATAGACTGAACGAACTTTTACACCTTTACTACGACCAAATCGGAAAAGCTCTTCTTGACTTTGAACAGCCAATTCACGAGTTGGGGCAATCACCAAAGCTTGGATAGTTGCTTCTTCTGTACGAATTTTTTCAAGGGTTGGCAAGCCAAAGGCTGCTGTTTTTCCTGTACCAGTCTGTGCTTGACCGATAACATCTTTCCCTTCAAGAGCTAAAGGAATGGTTTGCTCTTGGATAGGACTTGCTTCTACAAATCCTGCTTTTTCAATTTCTGCTAATAAATCAGCAGAAAGATTAAATTCATTAAATTTCACGTTTTTCTTCTTTCTAAAGATGGTGCGAAGCCATCCTATAGCGCTTAATTTATACTTTTCTTTTCATGACGGTTTTTCATATCTTTTTATGAAAGATCGTGTTGCTTCTTTTCCACTAAAGAAAAGTACTGCTTTCTTTGCAACCTATCTAGTATAACACAAGAGAGGGCCAAAAGATAGTCTAACCACTTGATTAAATCATGTAAACGATTTTTCTATTTTTTGAACTTAATTCCCGAAAGCTTTCGTGAGACTATTTTAGTCCAATTTTTTTCCCGTAGCGGATTTGTGCAAAAGTTTTTTCTTGTGCTAGAATGAAATCAAATAGGAGGATTTAAAAATGTTAACATACGATTTAATTGTCATTGGATTTGGTAAAGCCGGTAAAACATTGGCTGCTAAGATGAATGCGGCTGGTAAGAAAGTTGCTGTCATCGAGCGCAGTAAAGCGATGTATGGTGGTACTTGCATTAATATTGCGTGTATCCCAACCAAGACTATGATTGTTGCGGCTGAGAAAGGCTGGTCATTTGACGATACCATGAAAGAGCGTGGTGCGGTGACTGGTCGTCTTAATGCTAAGAATTATAAAATGTTGGCAGACAATGGCGTTGATGTCATTGATGCAGAGGCACATTTCGTGTCAAATAAGGTCATCGAAGTAGTAGCTGGTGATGACCGCCAAGAGCTTACAGCTGAGACTATCGTCATCAACACTGGTGCTGTTTCAAATGTATTACCAATCCCAGGTCTTGCTACAAGTAAGAACGTCTTTGACTCAACAGGCATCCAAAACTTGGACAAATTGCCAGAAAAACTTGGAATTCTTGGTGGCGGTAATATCGGTCTTGAATTTGCAGGTCTCTACAACAAACTTGGAAGTAAGGTAACAGTCTTAGACGCTATGGATACTTTCTTGCCTCGTGCTGAACCTTCTATCGCTGCTCTTGCTAAACAGTACATGGAAGAAGATGGTATTGAATTGCTTCAAAACATCCATACTACTGAAATCAAAAATGATGGTGACCAAGTTCTTGTCGTGACAGAGAATGAAACCTACCGTTTTGACGCCCTTCTCTACGCAACTGGACGTAAACCAAATGTAGAACCACTTCAACTTGAAAATACGGATATTGAACTAACTGAACGTGGTGCTATCAAGGTGGACAAACACTGTCAAACAAACGTTCCTGGTGTCTTTGCGGTTGGAGATGTCAATGGTGGACTTCAATTCACTTACATTTCACTTGATGACTTCCGTGTTGTTTACAGCTACCTTGCTGGTGATGGCAGCTACACACTTGAAGACCGTCTCAATGTTCCAAACACCATGTTCATCACACCAGCACTTTCACAAGTTGGTTTGACTGAAAGCCAAGCAGCTGATTTGAAACTTCCATACGCTGTTAAGGAAATCCCTGTTGCTGCTATGCCTCGTGGTCATGTAAATGGTGATCTTCGTGGAGCCTTCAAAGCTGTTGTCAACACTGAAACTAAAGAAATTCTAGGTGCAACTATCTTTTCAGAAGGATCACAAGAAATCATCAACATTATTACTGTTGCTATGGACAACAAAATCCCATACACTTACTTCACAAAACAAATCTTCACTCACCCAACCTTGGCTGAAAACTTGAATGACTTGTTTGCGATTTAAGCTAAGACAAACTTATAAAAACAACCTCCTTAGGGTTGTTTTTTTATCCAAAATCTCAAATCTATCTTTTCTGGCTTTTATGATATAATAGAAACATGAAATTAAAAACTACTTTGGGCCTTCTTGCTGGGCGTTCTTCTCACTTTATTTTGAGTCGTCTTGGACGTGGAAGTACGCTCCCTGGAAAACTTGCCCTTCAATTTGATAAAGATATTCTACAACATTTAGCGAAAAACTACGAAATTGTTGTGGTAACTGGTACCAATGGAAAAACCTTGACAACCGCCCTCACTGTCGGTATCCTAAAGGAAATTTATGGTCAAGTGTTAACTAATCCTAGTGGTGCCAACATGATAACAGGAATCACGACTACTTTCTTGACTGCAAAATCTTCAAAAACTGGAAAAAATATTGCAGTGCTTGAAATCGATGAAGCAAGTCTCTCACACATCTGTGACTACATCCAACCAAGCCTTTTTGTCATTACCAATATCTTCCGTGACCAAATGGACCGCTACGGAGAGATTTATACGACCTATAACATGATTTTGGACGCTATTAGAAAAGTTCCTACTGCTACTGTTCTGCTAAACGGTGATAGTCCGCTTTTCTACAAGCCTGCAATTTCAAATCCTGTTCAGTATTTTGGTTTTGATTTGGAAAAAGGTCCAGTGCAACTTGCTCACTACAATACTGAAGGTATCCTCTGCCCTGAATGTCAAAGTATTCTGAAATATGAACTCAATACTTATGCTAACTTGGGAGCTTATATCTGTGAAAATTGTGGATGTAAACGTCCTGACTTGGACTACTGTCTGACAGAATTGGTTGAGTTGACTAACAATCGTTCTCGTTTTGTTATTGATGGTCAGGAATATGGTATTCAAATCGGTGGTCTCTACAACATCTACAATGCTCTGGCTGCAGTTGCTATCGCCCGTTACCTAGGCGCTGATTCTCAACTGATTAAACAAGGATTTGACAAGAGTCGAGCTGTTTTCGGTCGCCAAGAAACTTTCCATATCGGTGACAAGGAATGCACACTGGTTCTCATTAAAAATCCTGTTGGTGCTACCCAGGCCATCGAAATGATCAAACTAGCTCCTTACCCATTTAGTCTATCTGTTCTCCTCAATGCCAACTATGCAGACGGGATTGATACCAGCTGGATTTGGGATGCTGACTTTGAGCAAATTACTGATATGGACATTCCTGAAATCAATGCGGGTGGCGTTCGTCATTCTGAAATTGCTCGCCGTCTACGTGTTACTGGCTATCCAGCTGACAAGATCACTGAAACAAGTAGCCTGGAACAAGTTCTCAAAACGATCGAAGCTCAAGACTGCAAGCATGCCTATATCCTTGCGACTTATACGGCTATGCTAGAATTCCGAGAATTACTTGCCAATCGTCAGATTGTTAGAAAGGAGATGAACTAATGGTTTATACTTCACTTTCCTCAAAAGACGGCAATTATCCTTACCAACTAAATATCGCCCACCTCTATGGGAATCTCATGAACACCTACGGAGATAATGGGAATATCCTCATGCTCAAGTACGTTGCTGAAAAGCTGGGGGCCCATGTAACAGTTGACATCGTTTCACTTCATGATGATTTCGATGAGAACTACTATGATATTGCCTTCTTTGGTGGTGGTCAAGACTTTGAACAGAGTATCATAGCTGGTGATCTACCCGATAAAAAAGATAGCATTGACAACTTTATCCAAAACGATGGTGTCGTTCTTGCTATCTGTGGTGGCTTCCAACTATTAGGTCTATACTATATTGAAGCTTCTGGAAGACGCATCGAAGGTCTCGGTGTCATGGGACACTATACCCTTAATCAAACCAACAACCGCTTCATCGGTGACATTAAAATTCATAACGAAGAATTCGATGAAACCTACTATGGTTTTGAAAATCACCAAGGCCGCACCTTCCTCTCAGATGACCAAAAACCATTGGGACAGGTTGTCTACGGAAATGGCAACAACGAAGAAAAGGTCGGTGAAGGTGTTCACTATAAAAATGTTTTCGGTTCTTATTTCCACGGGCCTATCTTATCTCGTAATGCCAACCTAGCCTATCGCTTGGTCACTACTGCTCTTAAGAAAAAATATGGTCAGGACATCGACCTTCCAGCTTATGAGGATATCCTTAGCCAAGAAGTTGCTGAAGAATACAGCGATGTTAAAAGCAAGGCAGACTTCAATTAATATTTAGTTTCCAACATGCTATTAGCTGTTGGAATTTTTTTAGGTTCTTTTCCCCTTCTCCCTTGCATTTTCTCCTAATTTTTGCAAAAATAGAGGGGTAGAAAGAAGGTAGCATATGTCTAAATTACAACAAATCTTAACTTATCTTGAATCAGAAAAGCTAGACGTCGCTGTCGTATCTGACCCCGTCACAATTAATTACCTCACTGGCTTTTACAGTGATCCACACGAACGCCAGATGTTCCTCTTTGTCCTTGGAAACCAAGAACCACTTCTCTTCGTTCCAGCCCTTGAGGTTGAACGTGCAACTAGCACTGTCTCATTCCCAGTAGTTGGCTACGTGGACTCTGAAAACCCTTGGAAGAAAATCCAAAACGCTCTTCCACAGCTTGATTTCAAACGTGTAGCAGTTGAGTTTGATAATCTCATCTTGACCAAATATCATGGCTTGAAAACTGTCTTTGAAAGTGCTGAGTTTGATAACTTGACTCCATTGATCCAACGCATGCGCCTCATCAAATCAGCAGATGAAGTGCAAAAGATGATGGTTGCAGGTGTTTACGCCGACAAGTCTGTTAAAGTTGGTTTTGACAATATCTCTCTTGATAATACGGAAACTGATATCATTGCGCAAATCGATTTTGCCATGAAACGCGAAGGCTATGAAATGAGCTTTGATACTATGGTTTTAACAGGTGATAACGCCGCAAATCCGCATGGTATCCCTGGAGCTAACAAGGTTGAAAACAATGCCCTTCTCCTCTTTGACCTCGGTGTGATGGTGAATGGTTATGCATCCGATATGACTCGTACAGTCGCTGTTGGTAAACCTGACCAGTTCAAGAAAGATATTTACAACTTGACTCTTGAAGCCCAACAAGCTGCCCTTGACTTTATCAAACCTGGTGTGACAGCTCATGAAGTAGACCGTGCGGCTCGTGAAGTGATCGAAAAAGCTGGCTACGGTGAATACTTCAATCACCGTCTCGGTCATGGTATCGGTATGGATGTTCACGAATTCCCATCCATCATGGAAGGAAACGACATGGTTATCGAAGAAGGCATGTGCTTCTCAGTTGAGCCTGGTATCTACATCCCTGGTAAAGTCGGTGTCCGCATCGAGGACTGCGGTGTTGTTACCAAGGATGGCTTCGACCTCTTTACAAGTACCAGCAAAGACTTGCTTTATTTTGATTAAAAAGTAAATTATAAAAAATAAGATGGAAAAGTTATTCTTTTCCATCTTATTTTTTGATTTGATAATAAATTTTATCAGCTATATAACCTTTTCGTTCAACTGCATTAGGAATCGTCTTCCAAAAAGTCATACCCGCTTTTTCCATCACACGACCAGAGGCGGGATTTAAACTTGCATAGCAAGCATCAACCTCTTCAAATCCAATCTCATCTAGACAGTATGATAAAACAGCCTTCAAGGCTTCTGTCATGAGTCCTCGTCCCCAGTAGTCCATCCCTAAGATATATCCGACTTCACAGCTAGAGTTTTCTTCATCCACACTGACCAGACTAATATCTCCAATGACATATTCTGGATTTTCTTTGAGACTAATGGCCCATTTGTAGTAATTTGGATTGTCATAGGATGCTACCCAAGTTCTTATTGAGTTCTTTGTAAAATCAACATTTGGATGAGGATCCCAAGTAACATAGGTTAGATTATCTAGACTAGAAGCCCAATTTTCAAACATGGCTTGAGCATCAGTTTCACAAAAGCGTCGCAATAGCAACCGTTCAGTATGTAATGTCTTTGTACCTATGGATTTCATAACTCAACCTCGCTTTTTTATTTTCAGGCTCGGGCTAAAAAAGTCCCCCGGACTTTTTTACTCCCAAAACGTATCAAACACTGTGATTGGTAAGTGGCGTTTGTGTTGGCCTTTGTCCCACCATTTTTCAATGGTTGCTTGGGCTTCTTGGCTGATTTGTTTTCCTTCTAGATAGTCATCAATCTCCGCATAGGTTACACCGAGTGCAACTTCATCTGCCAAGCCAGGTTTCTCTTCCTCTAAATCAGCAATCGGTACTTTTTCATAGAGAGCAGGATCAGCTCCAAGCACCTTCAATAGTTGTTTTCCTTGACGTTTATTGAGGCGATAGAGAGGAAGAATATCTGCACCGCCGTCACCAAACTTGGTAAAGAAGCCTGTGATGTTTTCCGCAGCGTGGTCTGTTCCGATAACAGCTCCACTATGAGCTCCTGCGAGTGCATATTGGGCAATCATCCGGCTTCTAGCCTTGATATTCCCTTTATTAAAGTCTGACATTGGACTACCAGTAGCCTCTACTGCCGCTGCCATTGCATCTACAGAATCCTTGATATTGACCACCAAACTCACATCTGGTTGGATAAAAGCTAGGGCTTTTTGGGCGTCATCCTCATCTGCTTGAATTCCATAAGGCAGGCGAACTGCTATAAATTTATAAGAATCATCACCGGTTTCAGCTCGCATTTCTTCTATAGCTAGTTGGGCAAGGCGACCAGCTAAAGTCGAGTCTTGACCACCAGAAATTCCTAATACATAACTTTTAAGGAAGGGATGTTTCTTCAAATATCTTTTTAGAAAGTCAATGGAACGACGGATTTCTTCTTGAGGGTCGATGACAGGTTTAACCCCTAATTGCTGGATAATGGTCTCTTGCAAACTCATTCTTCTTCTCCTTCACCTAGAGCTGCCTTACGCATCTTGTCAATCAAGTCCATCTTATCTTGCCAAATATCATGCGCTAAGTCTACTGGATAATGTTGTGGGTTAAGAACACGTTTGTATTCATCCCAAAGCTTATCAAATTCCTTGCGAGCATAAGCTTGAATTTCAGGTAGACTCGGTAAATCATAGATTAGTTTTCCATCCTTGAAAATATCCACCAAGAGAGGAACTGCATCAAAATTGCGGACAGTTTTCTTGATGTAAGTATAGGTCGGGTGGAACATCTTGAGTTCAGTCATACTTGACACATCAACGCCGTCATAGGTAATATAGTCACCTTCTGACTTGCCTTTTTCACGACTGGTGATGCGCCAAACTTGTTTCTTACCTGGTGTTGAAACTTTCTCTGCATTATTTGAAAGTTTAATGGTATTGCGCATATGACCATTCTCGTCTTCAATAGCAACAACTTTGTAAACTGCTCCAAGTGCTGGTTGGTCATAAGCAGTGATGAGTTTAGTACCTACACCCCAGACGTCAATCTTAGCTTTTTGCATCTTGAGGTTAAGGATGGTATTTTCATCAAGATCATTGGATGCATAGATCTTAGCATCCGTAAATCCTGCTTCATCCAGTTGTTGACGAACTTTTTTAGAGATATAGGCCATATCTCCAGAGTCAATGCGGACACCAAGGAAATTAATCTTGTCACCAAGTTCACGCGCAACCTGAATCGCTGCTGGAACACCAATCCGAAGAGTATCGTAGGTATCCACTAGAAAGACACAGTTTTTGTGCGTTGAGGCATAAGCCTTGAAAGCCTGATAATCATTTCCATAAACTTGTACCAAGGCATGAGCGTGAGTCCCTAAAACCGGAATACCAAAGAGCTTACCTGCGCGTACATTACTAGTTCCATTGGCACCACCAATAACAGCCGCACGAGTCCCCCATATAGCCGCATCCATTTCTTGCGCACGACGTGTTCCGAATTCCATCAAAGGTTCATCATCAATGACTGAACGAATACGAGCTGCCTTGGTCGCAATCAATGTTTGAAAGTTGACGATATTCAAGAAAGCTGTTTCAACCAATTGACACTGAGCCAAAGGACCTTCCACTTGAACAATCGGTTCATTGGCAAATACCAAGTCCCCTTCTTGAGCAGAACGAACCGTCAACTCCAATTTGAGATTACGGAGATATTCTAAAAATGCACCATGGTAACCAAGTGATTCTAGATAATCAATATCACTGTCTGAGAAGCGTAAGTTTTCTAGGTATTTTACTATTCTCTCTAACCCTGCAAAAATAGCATATCCGTTATTAAAAGGTTGTTGGCGGAAAAAAACTTCAAAAACTGCTTTCTTGTTATGAATGCCTTGGTCGAAGTAAACTTGCATCATGTTAATTTGATACAAATCAGTGTGCAAAGTTAAACTATCATCTGGGTACATATACTGTCCTTCTTCCCTATTTGTAAAAAGATGAAAATGTTTCTTCTTTTCTTATAAATTAGTACTATTATAACACATTTTCTCGATATTGATAAAAAGCTAACAAGCTATTCCATGATCTCGAGCTCATCCATATCTTTTTCATACTTCTTCTGAGCCCATTCACCATAACTTTTCAAACCTAAGTTTCCAATAAATACCCAAGGAAGATAAAGGAGATATGTAATGATCCAAGCAGAAAGGTATTTGAAGTTCAATGGATTATGCTGATAAATTTCGATATTGAACTGGTAGTTTTGTAGCATCAAGGTAGCTGTAATCACTAAAGTTAATAACAGGCATCCTAAAATTGTAAAATGAAACCGACTATAGTAGGTCACACCTAGACTTCGAGCACGGTTGAAAAAGTAAAAAGTCCCTATGATAATAATAACGAGAAGCATACTGGGATTAAAAAGGCTAGGTGCTAACACTGATATGATATAAGCTAGAAATAACAATCCGATAGAGATATGAAAACTCTCTGCACCAGCTTTATGAAGTTGTTGCTCTTCTCTTTCATCTAATAATTGATAATAATAAAGTCTATTTTTCATCTTCTTCCTCCCAAAATAATTGATCTAGAGTTTTCCCTAGGCATCTGCAAATAGACTGGCAAAGGGAAAGACTAGGATTGTATTTCCCAGCTTCTATTAAACCGATAGTTTGTCTAGTCACACCCACAGCTGCTGCCAAGTCACCTTGTGTCATATCTCGCTCCACTCGAGCTAGTTTTAATTTTAAATTCTTAGCCACTTGTAACCTCCTCCTTAATTTTAAAAGTCGCGCTTCTTTCCAAGTTCATTATATCATATATTTTACATTATGCAATATATATCTATCATTTTGTGCGATTTTTTTAACAAAAAACTCTACCACCAAAATGATAGAGAGTTTTCTGCTTATTCAAATTTTTTCAAAATATCTACAACGTCACTTCTTTGTTTTACTTGATAGGCCTTGATTCCTAGGCTTTCAGCCATGTTAGTATTTTCTTTTACATCATCCAGAAAAATACAGTTGTCAGGGTTCAACTGATATTTAACGAGGATTTCTTCAAACATTTTTCGATCAGGTTTGATGGCTTTGATATCACAGGAAAGAACAAAACCATCTAAAATCTTTTCTAGAGGTGCTAGTTGGTCTTTCAATAATTCGTAAAAAACAGGCGAGGTATTGGATAAGACAAAAACTCGATGACCTTTTTCCTTTAAACGTGCAAGCAGCGGAAAGACTTCAGTGTAAATGTCGATATAGGTTGGCCAATTCCAAATCACTTCTTCAACCTTTTTCTGATAGCAATCCCCTAACAGAGAAAGAACCTTATCAACCAATTCTTCACGAGTCAAGGTTCCCAGGTCCAATCGTTCCCATAAACCTGACTGGAAAATCGCCTTGTCTAATATCAGATAATCTTTTTCTGTTTTAGCTACAGCTTTCAAAATCTTGTCCTTGTTCCATTCCAAAAGAACATTTCCCATATCTAGTATGATATCCATTAGCCTACCTCCATCATTATGCGACTAATCACTTTGTTTCATTCCCAATTTCAATTTACAAATCTTTTTGATAATAGTGCCTTTGTCCAGTATAGGGATAATCTTTTAAGGTAAAGACTTCCTTGTAGCCATACTTCTGATAAAAGGCAGGCGCTTGAAATTGATAAGTATTCACAAAAGCAAAGCGACAGTTTCTCTTTTTAGCTTCACTTTCTGCTCGCTGCAATAGTTGTGAGCCAATTCCTTGTCCTCGCAAGTGCTCCTTCACAAATAAATACTCGATTTCTAGCCAATTTCCAAAGGTCTCTGCTACTAAACCAGCCAGGACTTCACCGCTATCATCTTCAACATAAAGGTTAAGTGGCTCACTTTCAGCTGTTTCCCTTTTAGAACGATTATAAGAGCGAATCAAATTCCCTATTTCTTGTGCTTTCTGAGACTCTGTATTCTCCAATCTAATGTGCATCCAAACCTCCTCGAAGACAACTAACGCCTTGATTATATTCCTATTTTAAAGAACTGTCAAACTAAAAAAACTCACCAACCTAAGTTGATGAGCTTCTGACTTATTTTCTAAATTTCCATTGGCTGTAAATACCAAAAGCGATAATCCAGATAGCTGAACCTCTAGCTCCCATTACAGTTGATTCTTGTAAGAAGAGAGTTCCAAATACAAAGATAAAGAAGAGCATAGTCATAGGATTTAGCAAGCGATATTGAGGCATGAGATAGCCATCTGCCATAAAGTCTTTAGACTTACGATACTTGAGATGGGCTACCATGATCAAGATGTAGATAGCGATATAAACACCTGATGAAGAAGCCGTAATCAAAGCAAAGGCATCTGATACGCCAGGAAGTACATTGATGAAGGCTGCAAAACCAATCAATACTGCAGAAGCAATGATAGCATTCTGAGGAACGTTATGGCGTGAAAGTGTATCTGCCTTAATAGCTTTTAAGAAACGATTTGGCGAATCATGGGCAATTTGGTACAAGTGACGACCTGTTGAGTAAAGGGTTGAATTCAAGGCTGACGCTGCTGAAGTCAAGACAACAAAGTTAATCAAGGCCGCCGCCCACTTAAGACCAACAAGTTCAAATACCGTTACAAATGGTGAATCTGTCGCAGAAAGCTCACGCCAAGGAATAATAGACATGATGGCTAAGAGAGCCCCACCGTAGAAAAAGATAATTCGCAAAGGAATTTCCTTAACTGCCTTAGGCAATACTTTTCGAGGATCTTTAGTTTCAGATGTTGTAACACCGATAAACTCAATCATCAAGTAGGCAAAGAAAACCATTTGAAAGGCCATGACAAAGTTCATCCCTCCATTTGGGAAAAGGGAGAACTGCTCACTGATATTTGCAAGGCTTGCTGATCCATAAGGAGTTTCAAAGCCAGTCAAGACTAGAAAATACCCGTCGCAATCATGGCGAGAATGGCCACAATTTTAATCATGGCAAACCAAAATTCCACTTCACCAAAGATTTTAACTGCAATCAGATTGACCAATCCTAAAATTGTTAAAAATACAACCTGAATCAACCAAGATGGCCAAGATGGAAACCAAAACTGAACATAGTGAGCAATAGCTGTAATCTCAGCCATACCGATAAAGACTACTGATAACCAATAAGACCAAACCGAAAAATAGCCCCATCCCTTTCCAAGATAGCGAGTAATAAAATTGATAAAGGTGTGTTGCTCTGGGTCCTGGTACAACATTTCCCCGATAGCACGCATCATGAGATACATGAAGCCACCTGTAATCATATAGACCAAGACAATCGAAGGTCCAGTTAAACTGATAGACCGACCAGCTCCAAGAAATAATCCCGTACCAATCGTTCCGGCAATGGCCATAACCTGAACATGGCGATTGGTTAAGCCACGCTCCATTTTACCTTTCTTTTTGTGCTTTGTTTCTGAATTCATATAGTCTCCTTAATTTTTAGAATTAAGAAAAGGAGTGATAGGAAACGCTTTCCCTAAATCTACTCCTCCTTTTTTATCCTATTAAACGGTTTTTTCAACTTTTAAGATTTTAACATCATAGCTTCCAGCAGGTGTTTCGATTGTAACAACATCACCTTTTTTCTTACCAATCAATGCCTGACCGATTGGGCTTTCATTTGATACTTTTCCTGCAAAGGCATCTGCTCCAGCTGAACCAACGATAATGTATACTTCCTTTTCGTCTTCGCCAACCTCTTGGATTGTTACAGTTTTTCCGATAGCAACCTCATTTTTTGCGACAGCATCGCTGTTAACGATTTCTGCATAACGAATCTTAGTCTCTAGACTTGAGATTTGTCCCTCAACGAAGGCTTGCTCATCCTTAGCTGCTTCATACTCACTGTTTTCTGACAAATCACCGTATGAACGTGCAATTTTAATACGTTCTACAACTTCTGGACGGCGTACTAGTTTCAATTCTTCTAATTCTTTTTCGAGTTTTTCCTTTTCTTCCAAAGTCATTGGATAAGTTTTTTCTACCATTTTTCTCAACTTTCTTTTGATTGAATTAATAAATATATGCTTTAAAGCAAAATTATGTGGAAAACCACATAATTTTAGTTTGTGCTATTTGATTGGTTTAATTTACTTTTGATATGTTCTTGAACATTACGATCATGTTCTTCTAGTGTTGTTGCATAGTAAACTTTACCATCTTGAACATTGGCCACAAAGTAGAGATAATCACTCTTTGTTTGATTGATACTTGATTCAATAGCATCTAAGCTTGGACTATCAACCGGTCCAGGCATAAGACCTACTTTTGTATAAACATTGTATGGTGAATCAATAGATGTATCAATAGCTGCATCATCTGCAAGACTAATGTTTTGACCAAGTTTTCCTTCTGCATAAAGGATAGCAATATTACTTTGAAGTGGCATACCCAAGTTCAAACGATTATAGAAAATTCCAGCAATCAGCTTACGATCTTCTGTTTTTGCTCCTTCTTTCTCAACAAGTGATGCAATTGTTAAGAGCTCATTTACGGTTAAGTTCTTTTCTTTGATAGCAGCATAGTGTGAAGAAAGGTTCTTGTCCATAGCCGCAAGCATGTTATCAATTAAGCTTTCAACAGTTGTGCTTTCTTTGATAGTGTATGTTGCAGGGAAAAGATATCCTTCTAAACGATAACGGACACCGCTATCTTTTGCTGGTAAGCTTTCAAGTAGGTTTGGATATTTGGCAACCTCTTGAGCAATAAAGGTCTCATCTTGGACCTTAGCCAAGAATGCTTCCGCTGTCAAAGGTTCCTTAAAGTCACCTTGAAGTTGACCAACAGTTTGAGCAATTTGTTCCAAAGTATAACCTTCAGGGATTGTTAGTTCTGCAAGAGTAACCTCTTGAGGTTCCGGAGTACCACCCTTTTGTAATTCTTTGATAACATCTTCTACACTCATGCTCTTTTGCAAGTTGTAATAACCAGATTTTAATTCAGTGTAATTTTTATACTTGGCATAAAGTGTAAAGACCAAACCGTTCTTAATGATACCAGATTTTTCCAAAACTGAGCCAATTTCTTGAGTATTAGCACCATCTGGAATCTGAACTGACATATATTGTTTAGAACTTGGATCTACTGGTTGTAGAGCTGATTCAGCATAGCGAAGGCCAAAGAAACCACCAGCACCAAATAGAATCAATAATACCAATATTGTCACTAAAAATCCTTTTAAGCGGGACTTTTTCTTTTTCTTGGCTGGTTTCACAGTCTCTCTCCGACTTCTTCTAGGAAGGTCTGCTTCTTCAGTAGCTTCTTGACTTGACAATTCTTCCTTGTGTGACGCAAGGTTTACTGTTTCTTTTTCTGGAACAGTATCAAATGCACGATAAGAAACTGAAACTCTAGTTGGAATTGAATTGTTTTCTTCTTTTTCCGGAATTGATTGAGATGGCTCAGCTACTTCCTCTTGTACTGCTTCTGGAACCTCTTCTTGTACTTCTTCTTGCACTGCTTCTGGAACATCTTCTTGTACTTCTTCTCTAAGAACTGGACGCTCAGGAACAGTTGGTGCATTATCAATCAATTGATCAATAGCTGCAACTGATTTTGCAATCAACTCCTCTTCCGTAATACTTGGTTCCTTTTTTCTGAAGTTGCATCAGAAGATGTTGCTAAAGTTGAAAAAAGATCATCCGTTTGTTCGACTTCATTTGCCTCTTTTTTTAGTCGTTCTAAATCTCGCAAAATTTGCTCTTTAAAACTTAACTTTTCTTCATTTGAATTTTCGCTCAAAGGTATTTACCTCCTTGTTGATAATCCTTAATATTATATCTTAAAAACTAAAGAAAAGCAACCTTAGAAGCTTTTCTACTCACTAATTCTTGTTTTCCCAGACCATATCATACCATTCTTCTCCAGCAAAACATGATTTTGACTTTCCTTCATTGATAAAACCATGCTTTTCATAGTATTCAATAAGATAGTCATGACAGGTTAGATTGATACCCTCTCGTTCATGCTTAAGAGCCACTTCTTTCAATGCGGTCAGTAGTTTTTTCCCTAGTCCTAGAGATTGAACTTTTTTTGCTATAGAAAGACAAGTCACAGAAATATATCCGCCTTTTTGATGACTATGGTCTTTTATTTCTTCAGTAAAAGACTGGTCTTGTAAATAACGATGAGGGACTACCGGACCTTCGATATAACCGAGTATCTCTCCTTCTTTTTCAGCCACTAGGAAACTAGTTTTAATCTCTTTTAAGTGAGCTTCAAAAACAGATCGAGGTATGGCTTCTTCAATTGAGAAATTCTCTAATTCAATCTCTAAAATACGGTCTAAATCACTCAGTCTAGCTTGACGAATAATCATAATTCCTCCTGATAAAAGGGATTCTTCCAAGACATGAGAAAATTAAGATCATTGACGACTCCCAGGTCTACTATTCCTTGCTCTATAAATTCATTCATCTCAAAAAAAGACAGTAATTCATCCTTACATAGAAGATAAATACCGGGGCTATTTTGTTGAAGAGTAACTTGTTTCAAGGCTGCAAGCAGCAAGGTTCCAAATCCTTGCCCTTGATAATCCGTATGAACAGATAAGCCATCAATCACAAGATTTCTATTATTAATAGCTTCTCCCTCTGCCATCTCTACTATCCATTTACTTACTGAGGATGTAGCAAGAACTGTCGCTGAAATATAAGCAACTACCTGATCATCCAAACTAGCTAAGAGAAACGTATCCGCATGTTTGCGGATACGTTCTTCTATTTTTTCTCTATTAAATGTTTCTTGGAAGTTTTGAGTACTCTCCTGTATCAAGCAAATGTGTTCGATATCTGAAACCTGAGCTTCCCTGATATTAATTGGAAATTCCATAATTTTCCTTACTGAACATTGCTTGTCAAATTAGACAAGAGACGCTCGAATGAGTATTCATACGTTTGAATATCGCCTGCTCCCATAAAGACATAGACAGCATTGTCATGGTCTAGGAGAGGAGACACATTTTCAACAGTGATAACTTGATGTTTTTTATCAATCTTAGCTGCTAAATCCTCAACCTTAACATCTCCATGGTCAACTTCACGAGCAGAACCATAGATTTGTGCTAAGTAAACTGCATCAGCCTGATTCAAGGCTTGTGCAAAATCATCCAACAAAGCAATTGTACGAGTAAAGGTATGCGGTTGGAAAATAGCAACGATTTCCTTGCTTGGGTATTTTTGACGTGCAGCATCTAGAGTCGCTACGATTTCAGTTGGATGGTGAGCAAAATCATCGATGATAACAGTGTCATTGACAATCTTTTCTGTAAAGCGACGTTTCACTCCTCCAAAAGTCTTCAAGTGTTCACGCACTAAATTCAAGTCAAAACCAGCAGTATAAAGCAAACCAATTACTGCTGTTGCATTCATGATGTTGTGGCGTCCAAAAGTTGGAATGTGGAATTGACCCAATTCCTGACCACGGAAGTGAACTGTGAAAGTTGAACCTGTAGTAGAACGAAGCAAGTCGCTTGCTACAAAGTCATTGCCCTCTGCTTCAAAGCCATAATAATAGATTGGAGCATCAGATCTAATCTTACGCAACTCAGCATCTTCACCATAGACAAACAAACCTTTGCTGATTTGTTTAGCATAATCATTAAAGGCATTGAAGACATCCTCTAAACTTGTGAAATAGTCAGGATGGTCAAAGTCGATATTAGTAATGATAGAGTATTCTGGGTGATATGGCATGAAGTGGCGTTCGTACTCGTCTGATTCAAAGACAAAATACTTGGCATTTTCAGAACCACGACCTGTACCATCTCCAATCAAGTAGCTTGTATCAGTGATGTGTGACAAAACGTGAGAAAGCATACCTGTTGTTGAAGTCTTACCGTGTGCTCCAGCAACACCCATGCTGATAAAGTCACGCATAAAGCTACCAAGAAACTCATGATAACGTTTATAGCTTAGTCCGTTCTTGTCTGCATAAGCAATTTCAACATTGTTGTCTGGACGAAAGGCATTCCCAGCGATGATTTCTAAATCCCCTTGAAGGTTTTTCTCATCGAAAGGTAAAATTTTGATACCTGCTTGCTCCAATCCACGTTGTGTAAAGTAATATTTCTCTACATCAGATCCTTGGACCTTATGCCCCATTTGATGCAACATCAAGGCCAAGGCACTCATCCCTGATCCTTTAATTCCGATAAAATGATAGGTTTTTGCCATCTTTTTCCCCTTTACTCTGTCATATTTGTCAAGTTCAACTCTTGAGCAATTTTACGCTCTTTTTCTGATTGATTTTCTTTTTTGTTATAAATTTGGCTTTTCTTTAAAAAATCATAATTATTTTTCTTTGGTTCAAGATGTTCTTCTTTGCTTGTCTCCTGCATCTGTGGAGCCATTTCAGCCAAAATATAATGGTTCTGAGTTAGTTTGTCACTAAATTTTGCTAGCTCACCAGGATTTTCCTTTTGGAAAGGAGCTGTTGGCTGATTTGTCTGTCTTACTACATTATTTGAAGGTTTATAACGTTTCGTAAAACTAACATCTTGAGTCAAATATGTTGCTGAACGTTTCCGTTTTAGATCAGCTCTTGCTTCTTCACGAGCCAATTCAGCATAGCTTTTTCCGTTTTTCAGAAACTTGCCTATCATGTTGTTGATTCGAAGGTTTATCCTTAATAATTGGTGACCACTCTAAGTAATTCTTGTCTTGGTAGTCTCCTTTGATATTACTAATAAAGTCTGATTCATCATATAAGTTCATGGCTGGCATCTCTGATAGCATGATCTCATCATCTGATATTATTGGAAACCGTTTTTGATTCATTTTTATTTCCTTTCAATACTCCATTATAGCGTAAAGTCCTGATTTTTCAAGTCTTGTCTTACGATATTCCCAAAATTTCCTTGATTTCATCAAGAGTCAGACTTGCACGTGACTCAGTTCCATCCAAAACCTCTGAGACTAGATTCTTTTTCTGTTCTTGTAGCTCTTGAATCTTTTCCTCGATAGTGCCACGTGTTACCAATCTATAAACCTCAACAATCTTTTCTTGGCCCATTCTGTGTGCTCTACCAATAGCCTGATATTCGACTGCAGGATTCCACCATAAATCGACTAATATGACTGTATCAGCTCCAGTTAGATTAAGTCCTACTCCTCCAGCTTTAAGTGAAATTAAGAAGACATCCTTCTCACCTTGATTAAATTCCTTAGTCATCTCTTGACGTTCCTTAGAAGGTGTAGAACCTGTTATTTTAAAAGATGATAAACCTAAACCAGGCAGCTCTTTCTCGATAAGATCCAACATACCTCTAAATTGAGAAAAATTAAAACCCTGTGACCACTTTCGGAAATCTGTATTAGCAGATCACGCAAACTATCTAGCTTGCCACTTGCTCCTTCATAATCATCCATAAACAAGGCTGGTGTATCACAAATCTGACGTAGACGCATAATACCCGTTAAAATATCTACGCGTTTTTTTGAAATTCTGTCTCAGTTACTTGGACCAAGCGTTCCTTCATTTTTTGTAATTGAGCTATATATATGGCTTTTTGTTGAGCTTCAAGTTCATTTTTATAGACTACTTCTATCAAGTCAGGTAACTCTGATAGAACTTCTTCCTTCTTGCGTCGCATAACAAAAGGCTTAATAAATTGAGATACCTGCTCTGCGGATAATTTCATAAAATCATTTTTTGCTGGTAGTAATCCTGGCAAGACGATTTGGAAAATGGACCACAGTTCTCCAAGATGGTTTTCAATTGGGGTTCCTGAAAGGGCAATGATTGAGGGTACGACAAACTGTCTTAAGGTTTTAGCAATCTTAGTTTGCGAGTTCTTCATCACTTGCGCTTCATCTAAAAATAGAAAATCAAAAGACATCTGCTTGTATATGTCACTATCCTGACGGAAAGTTGCATAACTAGTAACATATATCTGATGTTTTTCTGCCAAAAGTGATTCTCGATTCGGTTTAAGTCCGTGGACAACGACCAAATCTAAATCTGGTGCAAATTTTTTGAATTCATCAGCCCAATTATAAATTAGACCAGATGGAGCTAGAATTAAGATTCTACTATCTTTCTTAATTTGGCTACTAATAAAGGCGATTGCTTGCAAGGTCTTCCCAAGTCCCATATCATCTGCTAAAATTCCACCAAATCCATAATGGTCTAGCATTTGTAGCCATTGAATGCCTTTTTTCTGATAATCTCTAAGCTGGGCTCGAATATCTAGAGATTTCATCGGAAAATCCTCTGGATGCGTTAAATGATGAGCCAAATGATGAAATTCTTCAGTAAAAGTAACTTGATCCTGATCCTTAAAAAGATGAGATAAGGTATACGCTAAAGACTTGCGAGCGTGGAAAGAATCACTCTCTATCTCTTCAATTCCCAAATCCTCTAGATCCTGACGAATACGTTTTGTCTGTTCATCAAAATAATAAACCTGGTTAGAGGAAGAAATATAATAATCCTGTTTGGCAACCAGAGCCTTCATAGCTCGATTGATTTCTTCTTGATCTATATCTTGAAAATCAAATTGAATCTCTAAAAGGCTTCCCTTGGATGAGATATGAATTTGAGGTTTCTGAACCTGATAGAGATCTTGCAAACTCTCAGAAATCTTTAATTCTCCTAGCGCTGCAAAGGCTGGTAATACTTCCTGAAAGAATGTATGGACTGCTTCAGCTTTCAAACTTTGACGCCATGAACAAAAATCCGCTTCAAATCCAGTAGATAAGGCCAACTGAAAAATCTGTTTTTCTAGTTGAATATCACTAGCAAAAGGGAGATTCTCGAGTTCGTTTCGACTAGTTACTAAGCAAGTTTCATATTGGAACTGCATATCTAAACGAATAGATCCGTCCTCTTCTCGTTCCATGTAAAAAGACGGGCGGAAGGAATGAATTTGAAGCGACTCAGGAGCTTCTACTTTTCCGAGCTCTTTAAACTGGAACAGAGTCGAAGCTAAGAGATCTCGATCACTCGTATCAAACTGCAAGATTTTTCTGCTACTATTATCTAAGGGAACTTTTCTTAACGCTTCTAATAAACTAGCCTGTTTTTTCGTCATTAGGAAAAATTCCCCTTGGAGAATAATACTTGTCCTCTGTAAAAGAAATTAAGCCCTGCCTGTTCGAAAATTTCCATCTCATAATAGTTGGATTTTTCTTCAATCTGAAAAGAAAATAAACCTGCATGAGCATCAAAATCTTGGAAAAGAAGATGATGATAAGTTGTAAGCTGGTGATCAAACTGAAAGGCATCTAATCCCATCAGAAGACTGACACCTTGCTCAAAAAAGTCTTAGGGAAATAGAGATGTCGCCCTTGATTTTGGAAAAAATAGGATTGTCCGTTTTCTCCTCAACCAGTCCTAGCAAGAAACTCAAAACTTCTTGGCTGGCTTTATCAAAATACTCAAGTCTTAATGAGGTCTCGTAATGTTTTCCTATCATGTATGGTTTAGCGGCCTCTATGACTTTTAAAAACAGAGGAATATCCCTGATGACATAAAATTTTTCTTGCTTAGAAAGACCAATTCTTAAAGTCCAGATAATACGATTAGTTCCTGCTTCTACCTGCCCCTGAGCAGAAAGTTGATAGATGTTAGACTGACGAGGAAGTTGAATGGATTTCAAGAATTCTCCTCCGAAAGTTACTTGCGTCTCAACAGTCTCCTTCTCTTCCTGATTCGTCTCTAGGTTGAGCAAGATTTCTTGACCCAGTTGGTCATTTTTTAGGTAATATTCCAACGCCGCTAAATGAACACAGTAACCTCTTTTTTGAAAAAATCACAGGCACAAAAAATCAAATCATCATCTAAGCTATAACGGATTTCTTCTTCCGCTACACGCGCATAAATGCGATGATCCTGTTCTTTAATGATTTCAATCTGACCAGTTTCGTAGAGTTCTACTCCCTCCATTCGAAGCTTTCCTGGAATCAATTTAGCCATAGTGTCCCCTTTACTTTATCTCTTAATTATACCATATTTCTGCCTATGAAAATAGCCTTCTAGGAAGACTTTTCTCCTAAAAGGCTAGTTTTTAAAGATTTGAAAAAGTGGCAATGATTCGTTGGCAAACTTCTTCCAAGACAGATGTAGGCATGGCTACATTTAAGCGAGCATGGAGTGCTCCTTCTTCACCAAAGTCCAAGCCTCTATTCAGGATAACCTTGGCTTGGTCTCTTAAAAGCTTTCTTAGTTCTTCATCGCTAATATCATAGGCTGAAAAATCAAGCCAAATGAGATAAGTTCCTTGAGGTTTCATGACCTTGATTTTCGTTTCTTTTCCAAATACATCCACTACATAATTGATATGCTTTTCGATTAATTCTTTGAGTTCTGTCAACCAATCTTCACCATATCGATAGGCAGCTTCTGTTGCCAAATATCCCAAACCTGAGATTTCATGTTGATTATTAGCAAGCTGGCGTTTTTGGAAAGCCACTCTTAATTTAGGATTCTCGATGATAGCAAAAGAATTTTTAGTTCCAGCAATGTTGAAGGTCTTGGTAGCACTGCTTAAAATCAGTGAAAATTCTTTAAAATCATTATTTACCGTATTGAATGACTGGTGCTTGTTTCCAAATAAAGCCAAGTCTTGGTGAATCTCATCTGAAACTAGCAAGACTCCATGTTGTTGACACAGTTGTCCAATCTTCTCTAAGACTTCCTTCTCCCAAACACGTCCACCAGGATTATGAGGGTTGCAGAGAACATAAAGTTTTACTTCCTCTTCAACAAAATCTTTCTCCAATTGATCAAAGTCAATCTCAAAAAGTCCGTCTTTTTCTACTAGAGAATTGGTGATTAGTCTACGATTATTGAGCTTAATACTGCGAGCAAAAGGAGGATAAACCGGTGTGTTAATGAGGACTGCTTGGCCTTCCTTGGTGAAGGCTTGAATAGCTGTTGAAATGGCAGGTACTACTCCCTCGATAAAGACTAGAGCATCCTTATCAAAGCGATAACCGTGCTGTTTTTCCTCCCAATGTTGAACAGCTTCAATCAATCCATCACTAGCATAGGTATAACCATAAACTAATTGCTCTGCATAGTCATGGACTGTCTGACGAATCTCAGGTAAGACTTCAAAGTCCATATCAGCAATCCAGGCTGGCAATACTTGACGGTCAGTCTCGGCTTCTTTCCATTTGTAGGTATGGTGTCCAAAACGATTGGGCAAGGTCGTAAAATCATATTTTCCCATAGTCTTATCCTTCCAAGGCTTGACGCAAATCTTGAATCAAGTCCCTTGCATCCTCAATACCAATAGACAAGCGCAAGAGGTCATCTGTCAATCCATAAGAATGGCGAACCTCTGCAGGAATGTCTGCATGGGTTTGAGTAGTTGGGTAGGTAATCAGACTTTCTACACCACCCAAACTTTCAGCAAAAGAGAATACTTTCAAGGTATTTAAGATATGAGGGATCCGTTTTTCATCTGCTACTTTAAATGAAATCATTCCCCCGCGTCCTGTATACAAAACTTCTTTGACAGCAGGTGAGTGTTCCAAAAAGGCTACAATTTCTTGAGCATTAGCTGTTGAGCGCTCCATACGAAGTGACAAGGTCTTAAGACCACGAATCAATTGATAACTATCAAATGGTGATAAAACAGCCCCTGTCGTATTGAGATTGTAAAAGAGTTTTTCGTATAAATCCGCACTATCTGTCACAACTACACCAGCTAGAACATCATTATGTCCTGCGAGGTATTTTGTCGCTGAATGAAGGACGATATCTGCCCCATCTTCAATTGGACGTTGGTAGATAGGACTGTAGAAGGTATTGTCCACGACAACTTTAGCACCCTTAGCATGAGCTAATGTTGACAATTTTTCAATATCAAATTCCAACATCAAAGGGTTGGTTGGTGTTTCGATATAGAGTACATCAACATCCTTTTCTAGCTCTTCAATTAACTCTTCTTCTGTGTGGGCATAGGTAAAGTGGAAACGACCTTCTTGCTCAACTTGATTGAACCAGCGGAAAGAGCCACCGTAAAGGTCACGGACAGCCAAAACCTTGCTTCCTACTGGAAAAACACTAAAGGCTAACACAATCGCAGACATACCTGAACTAGTCGCTAGAGCATAGTGGGCTGATTCAATAGCTGCCAAGACTTCCTCTGCCTTGCTACGAGTTGGGTTTTTGGTGCGGGTATAGTCAAATCCAGTTGATTGACCAAATTCTGGGTGCTGATAAGTCGTTGAAAAGTGGATTGGTGTTACCAAAGCTCCCGTTGCCTCATCAGACTTGATCCCTGCTTGGGCTAAAATTGTGTTGATGTGAAATGATTTGCTCATACTTTACCTCCAAATCTATAGTAACTATTGTACCACTTATTTTGGATCCTTCGTTTTCTTGTTTTCAAGAGCTAGTTATAGTTTCAAACTATACAAAAACGATAGCTTCCTGAGAAACTATCGTTTTTCCTGTTGAATAGACTGATTATTTAACGTGTTTGGCAAGATCTTCTTGGGCTTTTTTGTTAGATTCTTCTTTTTCTTTCAGCCATTTTTGTCTAGCTTCTTCATATTCAGCCGTTGTGACAACTTTATCTTGTAGTTTAACGTATTTGTAGGATTCAACACCCTTGTTACCCGCTTGAGAGAAGGCAGCAGAGAATGGTACAGTTTTTCTGATTCCTGGTGTTCCACCAAGAGATACGCTTGGAAGCGTGAGAGAGCTATCCACTAACCAAGCTTGTGCTTCAGCGTATTTGTCATAACGTTTTGTCAAATCTTGTTCAGCATTAGCTTCTTCTAGCATCTTAGTGTAGGTATCCAAGCCAACCGCAGTTGCTTTAGCATTACTTTCACCAGGTTCTAAGCCAAGGTTTTGCAATGAACCACCATTTGTTAGGTTAAGTGTATCAAGATAAGTTGATGGATCCTGGTAGTCAGGGCTCCAACCACCATTGTAGAGGTCATAATCTTTTTGAGCCGCTGTATTGGCAAGGTAACCGATGCTATCCATTTCTTCAGTGCTCAACATTTGAATATCGATGACGACATTATCTGCACCCAAGACAGACTCGATAGATTGTTTGAAGGAACTTGCCTCTTGGACACCCTTCTTATATGATTGGTCTACTGGCAAGTCTAGGTGAATAGGGAATTGTACGCCTTTAGCTTCCAATTCTTTTTTGGCTTGTGCAAAAGCTTCTTTAGCCTTATCAGCATTATAGTAGGCATCTTGGGCATCCGCAAAGTTCACATTTTGCCATACTTGGCCGTAGTTAACCATCTTAGAAGCTACGACATTACCAAAATCTTTACCATCAAGTGTTACAAATGAAGGTGGAACGAGCAAATTTCTGATAATCTTTGTTGCTCCCTCTTCCCCTTGTGACTGAGCACCATAAGCTGTACGGTCATAGGCAAAGTTAATGGCTTGACGGAATGATTTGTTTAAGACTGCTTCTTGTTGGGCTGTCTTTTCAGCATCTGTCGTTTTTGATGTATGGTTATATGATTTTCTATCTAGGTTAAAGTTAAAGTAGAAAGAAGTCGCAGTTTGCATACTATAGATGATATTATCCTTGTATTTCTCTTGTACACCTGCAAAACTTGAACTATTTGGATAGAGACGAGCAAAACTATAGACACCTTCGCTAAAGTTACGAACTAGTGCATCTTGGTCGCTTCCGTCATAGTAAGTCAACTTGACATCATCTACAAATACATTCTTTGCATCCCAATAGTTTGGATTTTTCTTGTATTCAAGTACAGATTTAGATGTGAATGATTTGAGAATAAATGGACCATTATACAAGATGTTTGCTGGATCCACTTTACCGAAATCATCTCCTTTTGAGTTCAAGAAGTCAGCATTTACTGGGAACAGAATAGTTGCAGTTGTTTTTGAATTCCAATAAGGTTCTGGTTGAGTCAAAGTATATTGAACAGTCTGGTCATCAATAGCCTTCACTCCAACTGTTGAAAAGTCTGTTGTTTTCCCGCTAACGTAATCAGCCAAACCAACAACTGAATCTTGAACTAAATACAATGCTTCTGATTTTTTATCCGCAGCATACTTCAATCCTGTCACAAAATCTTGTGCAGTAACTGGAGCGTACTCTTCACCATCTGCTGTATACCATTTGGCATCCTTACGAAGTTTGTAAGTATAAGTCAAACCATCTTTGGAAACAGTCCAATCTTCTGCCAATGAAGGAATGTAGTTCCCGTATTGGTCATTTTCCATCAAACCATCTACCAAGTTTGTCACAACATCACCTGTTGTTGCACGATTCTCTAAGAGATAGTTCAGACTAGATGGATCGCTACTATATACATAGTTGTATGATTTTGAAGAGCTAGCTGAGTTGCTACAAGCCGCCAATAGAAGACCGGCACTTAGGGCAAGGCCTGCTAGCGTCAGATATTTTGCCTTAGACTTTTTCATAAACAGAACCTCCAAATTTAAATATTTGTATCATTATACGGCTATTGTTTTTTTAGTCAAGCAATTATGCTCTAAAAATTTATTTTTTCTACATTTTTTATATTTTTTTGTATTTTTTCAAGAAAAAAAGAACAATTTAGACTTTTTTACGTAAAAAGTTCAAATCGTTCCTTTTATTTATTAACTATTATGATATTTTCAAGCGTGCTCGTAACTGATTCGCTTTTGCCTGACCAATAACCTTATCCAAGAGACGAGTATAGAGACACATAACTCCGTAAAGCCCGCCACCGATTGTACCAATTAAGGCGACATATAGGAAACTCCAAAAACGTCCTGTTGGTTGGAATACAAATCCAATAAACCATTGCAAGAGTCCTACTAGAATAAACATAACTAGAGTCAAAATAGTAACTAAGATTGTTCTCTTCAGAATAATCTTTCGACGTGCACCTGTAACCTGACAGATATCACGGTACATCAAGACATTTGGAATAATGAGACCGATAGTCGTTGAAATTAGGGGGCCATAACTATGGAAAATCGCTATCGATGGTAATTGTAAAACAATCTTAGCAATTGAGCCATAAACAAAATACAAGACTGCCTTACGGTTACGGAACATAGCCTGAAGCATAGGGGACAAGACCATGTACAAGCCTAGAATGGTTGATTGCAAGACCGCAAAGATAAATAAGCCCATAGCCAAGCCATCTGGCTTACCGTAAAAGACTGTATAGAGTGGTTCACCTACCATGACTACTCCAACAGTTGCTGGAAGTAAGAATAAGAAGAGCATGGTGATACTATCTTGCACCAACCGAGCAGCTGCTTGCAAATCACCCTTGACATAGTTCTCAGTTAAAAGTGGTAATCCTACACTACCGATCGAAACTCCAACCGAAATCAAAATCATAGTGATTTTATTAGGATTGGCAGAGAAATAAGAAAACATGACAACTAAGTCTTCATTACTATAGTTGGTAAACCACTTCATGCTATTGATAAAGGTCATTTGGTCCAAGATTTGGAAAAGCTGAATAGCCGAACCAGTCAAGATAAAAGGAATTGCTTCCTTAATCGTATCAACCAAAAGACTCTTACTATCAATCTTATCTCGTGTTTCAAAAACTTTTTGGAGCAATCCTTCCTTATAAAGGAAATAAAGCAAGACTGCAAAACTAGCTACCATTCCCACAAAAGCAGCAAAAGTAGATTGAGTAACTGCTGATAGATAATCTTTTGAACCGAGCTTCATGATGATAAAGGTTGCTAAGAGCATCCAAATCACACGGATAACCTGCTCAGCAATTTGACTCATGGCATAAGGTTTAAGATTATTCATCCCTTGGAAAAATCCACGGATAACACTCATGGACGGGAAAATCAAGACAGCCCAAGCTAGACTCTGCATAATGGGAATCAAATCTTTCCCGACACCGGAAAGATCGGCCAACCACGGTGCAAAGAGATATAAGATCAAAGCAAAGGCAAGTCCCAATACGGTCATAAAGCCTAAGAAGCTTCGAATAAGAGCGAAACTATGATCTTCCTCATGCATGGTATTGTATTTAGCAACCTGCTTAGCAACTGCAACTGGGATACCTGCTGTCGAAATCAACAAGAACCAGGCGTAGATATTATAACCCATGGTAAAGAGACCATTAGCCGTTGCAGCATAAGTTCCCATCCAAATATACCAAGGGATAATGTAAATAGCCCCGAGCAAGCGACTGATAAAGTTACTAGCTGTAAGCCAGGCAGTCCCGCGTAACATCTGGGCCTGCTGATGATTATTTTCGTTAGACATAACTTCCTCATTCATTTTTAATAACTAGGAAATGTTCCTTATCTTCCATTATAAACTTTTCCTTGTTACTTGTAAAATTCAGACTTTCAGTTTACAATAGAAAGTATGATAAAGATTGAAACCGTATTAGATATTTTAAAGAAAGATGGTCTCTTTCGCGAGATTATCAACCAAGGGCATTACCACTATCATTTCAGTGATATCATTTTCGATACCATCTGCTACGATAGTCGAAAAGCAAACCATAATAGCCTCTTTTTTGTAAAAGGAGCTGCTTTTAAGAAGGAATTTCTTCTTTCGGCAATCTCACAAGGACTCGGTTGGTATGTAGCCGAGCAGGATTATGAAGTAGGCATTCCTGTCATCGTTGTTAGCGATATTAAGAAGTCTATGAGTTTGATTGCCATGGAATTTTATGGTAACCCGCAGGAAAAACTAAAACTTCTTGCTTTCACTGGTACTAAAGGAAAAACTACAGCAGCTTACTTCGCTTACAATATCTTAAATCAGCAACATCGTCCGGCTATGTTATCAACTATGAATACGACTTTGGACGGTAAGACTTTCTTTAAATCTGCTCTGACGACACCTGAAAGCATCGACCTCTTTGATATGATGGCGCAGGCAGTTGATAATGGAAGAAGCCACCTTATTATGGAAGTTTCTAGTCAAGCCTACTTGGTGAAGCGAGTCTACGGCCTCACTTTTGATGTAGGAGTGTTCCTAAATATCAGTCCTGACCATATTGGCCCTATTGAGCATCCAACTTTTGAGGATTACTTCTACCATAAGCGTCTCTTGATGAAAAATAGCCGTGCAGTAGTTATCAATAGTGATATGGACCACTTCTTTGTCTTGAAAGAACAAGTTGAGAATCAGGAACATGATTTCTACGGTAGTCAATCTGATAACCAAATCGAAAACTCCAAAGCCTTTAGCTTCTCAGCTACTGGTAAATTAGCTGGCGATTATGATATCCAGTTGATTGGACATTTTAACCAAGAAAATGCAGTCGCAGCTGGACTTGCCTGCCTTCGTTTAGGTGCTAGTCTGGATGACATCAAAAAAGGGATTGCGACTACTCGCGTACCTGGTCGTATGGAAGTTCTCACTCAGAAAAATGGCGCAAAAGTTTTCATCGACTACGCCCACAATGGTGACAGTCTTAAAAAACTAATCTCTGTCGTTGAAACTCATCAAACTGGAAAGATTGCTTTAGTCCTTGGTTCGACTGGAAACAAGGGAGAAAGCCGTCGAAAGGACTTTGGACTTCTCCTCAATCAACATCCTGAAATCCAAGTCTTTCTAACAGCTGATGATCCAAACTACGAAGATCCAATGGCCATTGCAGATGAAATCAGTAGCTATATCCATCATCCTGTTGAAAAGATTGTCGATCGTGAACAAGCCATCAAGGCTGCGATGTCTGTTACAAGTCAAGAACTGGATGCTGTGATTATAGCTGGCAAAGGAGCTGACTGCTACCAAATCATTCAAGGTAAGAAAGAAGACTATCCAGGTGATGCAGCCATGGCAGAACGTTATCTGTAGTATATTTAAAGAAGAGGCTGGGACAAAAGTCCTAGCCTCTCAATTGTCATTGGATTATCGAGCAAGACGCAGTGGTTGAGTGGGCTCTACTACGCTGATTTCATCAGCTTTTACAGCCCTACTCAACTGTGCGGAGGTGGGACGACGAAATCGAATTCTAACGAATTACCGATTTCTGTCCCACTCTCTCTTCTATTATTTTATAAAGATGAGTCTTTCCTTATCAAATTCTACAGCTAACTCATATTTCCCATCTTCATTCTGAACGATGTAACCTAATAAGACTAGACTATCAACAAAGATATCCCGTCGTTTCTGCATGAGTTGATCTTTTTTGAGAAATTTGAGCAAAAATGTTGTCATATACTTGAGAGCATACTCAGGGTTGACATCACCCAAAACAGCATAGAGTTTCTGCTGATCTTCTGTCAGCGGATACTGGTGCTTAACCTTATAAAAATAATTAGACAAGGTCATCTTTACTCTAGCAAAATCCGTATACTCAACTAGGATAGCTGCATTTGTTTGGTTACGTAATTCAGTCTGAAATTCTTTCTCCAGGATTTCTAGATAGATGGGACTATCATCTCTTACAAAGACTTCTTGGTCTAGTTCAAGAGATTTTGTAGATTCTAGAAAGGGAAGATTGAGATAATAGCGTTTATTCTCTCTCGCAATCAAACCCGCTTTAATATATTCCTCCAAAAACTTATCAACTGGTATCTCTGGAAACTGAGCCTTGATTTCACGGAGGATAACATCATCATGCCGATCAAGATAGTCAACCAAATCTCTAAAAAATGGCTGTCGCGTCAAACGTGATGGATTAAAAATCTGAATCATGAAGATTCCTTTCTTTACATACTAAAAGTGGAGAGGCTGCCAACTGACTGGGATTGGTCCCCGGCTGGTTCAGAGGCACAGTAATCCCCAACTCTCGATAATATTCTCTCCAGAAATCACTGATTTCCTGTGTATCATCACCAAACTTCATGGGAATGGTCTCATAAATAGGGAGGATTTCTGCTACAAACTGGGAACAATAGAAACCATCTCCATCTGGATAAAAGGACGCATTGTAGGGAGCCCCTAAAAGACTCTCTGCTCGCTTTTTGACCTCTGTACAATCAATCTGCTCATAGTGATAAAGGTCATATACTTTCCCGTGTTCAAAGAATTCCTCAGGAGACTGAGCAAGGACACCACTTTCTACCGTGGCATGATAGACCTGTCCGTCCAAAAAGATGGCCACATGGCTATAGTTTCCAGTAGATGCCTGGATAGCCTGTCCTATATTCGAATCATCCTTCACAAAAATCAAATCGCCATTTTCTAACATACTTCTCTCCTAGCAAAAAAGGAGCCGAAACTCCTTTTTAACAATGGGCTTTCCCATCTATGATTATGCATTAAAGCTTTCAGTCAATTGTGGTACCACTTGTTTCTTACGTGAAACAGCACCTGGAAGGAAAGCGTGGTTGTTTTCAAGTTTGAAGTTGAAAGCTGCTTCTACCTTGTCCATGTTGGCACCAAGAGCCAAAATTTCTGAGTTTGAGTTGACGATATCTGTAATCATCAAAACAAAGTCTGAGTATCCGTTAGCTGCATTTGCTGCTTGGATGGCTGCTTCGATTTCAGCTTGGCGTTCCAAGACTTCCGCAATGTCAACTGTATTGACTTGAGCCACACGAACGTTATTTCCGTTGAGTTCAAAAGTCTTGGCATCGATGTCGATCAATTCTTCTGCTGATTTGCTTGCCAAGTTGGTACCAGCCTTGAGCATGGCAAGACCGTATACATCCAAGTTCACACCAGCCAATTCAGCCAATTCAGGTGCAATCACTTTATCAGATGGGTGTGTAGTTGGAGATTTCAAAAGAAGAGTATCTGAAATTAAACCTGATAGCATCAATCCTGCAATTTCTTTTGGAACAGCTACGCCATGCTCTTTGAACATGCGGTAAACGATAGATGATGCTGATCCAACTGGTTCCAAACGCATGTAAAGTGGGCTTGCAGTTTCAAAGTTCGCCACACGATGGTGATCCACAACACCGTATACCTCTACTTCAGCGATATCTGATACTGATTGTTGGAATTCATTGTGGTCAGTCAAAATGACTTGCTCTGCACCTTCTGCTTTAGCAGATGTAATCACGCGCGGTGCTTCCACACCAAAATAGTTTAAGACGAAAGCTGTTTCTTCATTCGGAGTTCCAAGAGCCACCGCTTCTGTGTCCAAACCGTAAGCTTCTTTTGCAAGATAAGCAAAGGCTACAGATGAACCGATAGCATCTGAATCTGGATTTTGGTGACCAAATACTAGAATCTTAGACATGATAATACCTCGTTTCTTTATTCTCTTTATTGTAGCATTTTTTTCAATTTTTGACAAAAGTAAGAGAAGCCTAAAGGGCTTCTCTTTATAGGTTAAAAGCTTTCACTAGATTTTTATTTTGATTCTCGTTTAGGTAGCTTTCCTTCTGAGGACGCTTCTTCCGTTTGAGTAGGGCCTCAGCCGACATTGCTTCTTCCTTACTATCAAAACCTTCTGCATAGATGAGTTTTACCGGCAAACGAGCTCGTGTATATTTGGCTCCTTTACCGCTATTGTGCACGGCAATCCGTTTCTTCACATCTGTTGTATAGCCCGTATAGTAAGAACCATCACGACACTCAACTACATACATATAAGCCTTATGATCCATAATAAATCTCTTGAATTTCTGGTGTATAGGAGCCATCATCATTATGAACGATTAATGGTGGTAAAACCTTAAAACCACTAGTGGAACCGTCTTTGATAGCCTCAATCAAAAGCATATTGGCTTCCTTCTCCCGTTTAGGATAGACAAATTGTAGACGCTTTGGAGCCAAATTGTGATGTTGGAGCGTATCTAAGATATCTAGCAATCGATCTGGACGATGGACAATGGCTAAACGTCCATTGGATTTGAGTATCCTTTGGGCACTACGGCAAATTTCCTTGAGATTGGTCGTAATTTCATGTCGAGCTAAAAGGTAATGTTCGCTTTCGTTCAGATTAGAATTTGGGTCCACCTTAAAATAGGGAGGGTTGCACAAAATCAAATCAACCTTGCTCCCCTGAATGTAACTAGGCATGTTCTTCAAATCATCACAAATTACTTGCATCTGCTCTTCCAAGCCGTTTAAACGAACTGACCGTTCAGCCATATCAGCGAGACGTTCCTGAATTTCTACGGATAAAATTCTAGCCTTGGTACGACTACTGGCAAATAGTCCAACAGCTCCATTACCTGCACAGAAATCCACTATCAAGCCATTTTTAGGAAAACGAGGAAAACGAGACAGGAGAACACTATCCACTGAATAGCTGAAAACCTCTCTATTTTGAATAATCTTGATATCTGTAGAGAAGAGTTGATTAATCCGCTCTCCTGATTTTAATAATTGTTCTTCGTTCATACTTCCATTATAGCAAAATATAATAACATCACAATGATCTGAGGGATATCAATTACTATTTTTCTTCAAATGCTCCAAGGCTTCTCGAGTCCAAATAGGCATCATGCGACCAAGCGGCGCAAAACCATGTTTGATGCGATCATTCGAAAAACGTCTCCGTCTAGGAAGTTGATGCTTTTCTTCTTCCAAGGTACGAATGGAAAGGCTAGCTTTCCCAGTATATTCATCAAAATCTACTACCTGTACCTGGACTTCCTCACCGATTTTTAAAACTTCATAAATATTTTCGATAAATCCTGTCCGAATCTCTGAGATATGAATCAGTCCAGTCACTCCTGTCTCTAACTCAACAAAAGCACCATAAGGCTGAATCCCAGTAATACGGCCATTTAGCTTATCACCGATTTTCATTTTAGTCCTCAATTTCAATAGTTTCAATTACGACATCTTCAACTGGCTTGTCCATTGCACCTGTTTCGACACCTGCAATTGCATCCAGAACTTCATAAGAAGCTTCATCCGCAAGTTGACCGAATACAGTATGACGACGATCTAGGTGAGGAGTCCCACCTTGTTCAGCATAAATCTCCGCAATTGGTTCTGGCCAACCACCACGAGCAATTTCTTTCTTAGAATATGGCAAGTGTTGATTCTGCACGATAAAGAACTGGCTACCATTTGTATTTGGCCCAGCATTAGCCATAGATAGGGCTCCCCGGACATTGTAAAGTTCTTCTGAAAACTCATCCTCAAAAGATTCTCCATAGATAGACTCTCCACCCATACCGGTTCCAGTTGGGTCTCCACCTTGAATCATAAAATCTTTAATAATACGGTGGAAAATCACACCGTCATAGTATCCATCTTTTGACAGAGCAATAAAGTTGGCTACTGTTTTTGGTGCGTGATCAGGGAAAAGTTTGATACGCATATCCCCATGATTTGTCTTAATAGTCGCAATTGGACCTTCTACTGCTTCAATGTCTACTTGTGGAAAATGTAATTCTTTTTCTACCATACCGAATCCTTCTAAGGCATCAAAGATGCCATCTTCTTCTAATGTTTTTGTAATATAATCTGCTTTTTCTTTGATTTTGTCATGAGAAATGCCCATGGCAACACTAATTCCTGCATAATCAAAGAGTTCTAAATCGTTGAGACCGTCCCCAAAAACCATAACGTTTTCAGGTTTAAGACCTAATTGGTCTACAACTTTTGCAACTCCAGCTGCTTTTGAACCGGAAATCGGCACAACATCTGATGAATGTTCATGCCAGCGTACCATACGCAAAGTCGATGCTAAACTTTCAGGCAAAGTTAAGTCATCTCCCTGCTCCTCAAAGGTCCACATCTGATAAATATCTTCTTTTTGGTAAAAATCAGGGTCCACCTCTAAATCAGGATAAATCGGGTCAATCGCATGGCTAATCATCTCTGTTCGCCTTGATAGTTTAGCAGCATGGCTTCCCACCAAACCATAATCAATCCCAATTTCTTTGGTCCAAGTAATATACTCTTCAACCTTATCTTTAGCAATTTTGTTACTATAAATGACATTGCCCTTTTTGTCCTCAATATAAGCACCATTCAAGGTTACAAAGAAATCTGGCTTAAGCTCCTGAATCTCTGGTACCACACCGAAAATGCCTCTACCAGTCGCAATTCCTGTCAAGATTCCCTTCTCACGTAGTTGTTGAAAAACCGTTGGAATAGTACTCGGAACAAAACCTGTCTTTGAATTTCGTAAAGTATCATCTATATCAAAAAAGATAATCTTAATCTTCTTAGCCTTGTATCTTAACTTGGCATCCATTATAATACCTCCTTCAATTCACTCTTTCCATTATACCATAAAGTAGAGAATTCCCCTATCTTCAAAGAAATTTGCTACCTCTTATTCGAATTCCTTAGACAAGTACAAAACTAAATCATCATTGTTTTGACTAGTAGCGTTCATTTCTAAGGGTTGATTTCTATACCAAACACCCGTCCCATCTGGAATATAACCTCGTTTGATGTACAATCTCTGAGCAGGTCCATAACCTGAGTGGAGCCCAACACCAAGCGTCACCTTATCCGATACGAGTTTAACTCGTTTTTCCGCTTCTTCCATCAAGAGATTTCCAATACCTTGATTTTGAAAAGTCTCAAAGACATTGAAATCTGAAAGTTCTGGATAGATTTCTGCAAAAGGACCATGTTTAGCAGAGGGCAAAATGGTAATGTAGCCCGCTACAGCACTCTCGACCTCTGCAACTAAGACTTCTCTCTCCCCACTTTCTTGCTCCTTAAAGTATCGAGTTAAATTCTCCTCTCTACTAGGCCAACCCTGATTGATAAAACCTTGGGACAGGTGTTGGATATCCGATTCAATCATTTTTCTAATAATAGCGTTTCCCTTCATGAGATACTCCTTTAGAATTACTACTATCATTATAGCACGTTTTAGAGAAAGAAAAAACCAGCCAGGTCTTACTCGCTGAGCTCATGAAAAAGAGGTCCTCCCGGACCTCAACTCGCTCTTATATTTCCAAGCTCGTGAAAAAAAGAGGTCCCCCGGACCTGAAAAAAAGACCCGTAAGGGTCTTAACTCGCTCTTTTGTTTCAAGCTCATGAAAAAGAGGTCCCCCGGACCTCAACTCGCTCTCACATTTCCAAGCTCGTGAAAAAAAGACCCATAAGGGTCTTTTTTTAATCTTCGTTTACGAAAGGCATCAAAGCCATTACGCGAGCGCGTTTGATAGCTGTTGTTACTTTACGTTGGTTCTTCGCTGAAGTTCCAGTTACACGACGTGGAAGGATTTTTCCACGTTCTGAAACGAAACGGCTAAGAAGCTCAGTATCTTTGTAATCAACATATTCAATTTTGTTTGCTGCGATGTAATCAACTTTTTTACGGCGTTTGAATCCGCCACGACGTTGTTGAGCCATGTTTTTTTCTCCTTTATAGTATTAATTGTCCATTAGAATGGTAAATCATCGTCTGAAATATCCAATGGATTGGTTGTTCCAAATGGATTTTCATCACGTGAAAAGTCAGGTACTGATTGTGTAGGTGCCGAGTAGTTTGAACTTGGTGCAGAATGAGCTCCACCAGTTTGACCTTCACGTACGCTACGGCTTTCCAACATTTGGAAATTTTCAGCTACGACTTCAGTCACGTAGACACGTTGTCCTTGCTGGTTATCGTAACTACGAGTCTGGATACGACCTGTCACCCCGATAAGTGAGCCTTTTTTAGCCCAGTTAGCAAGGTTTTCAGCCTGTTGGCGCCACATTACGACATTGATAAAATCAGCCTCACGTTCACCATTTTGACTCTTAAATGTACGGTTTACTGCAAGAGTAAAAGTAGCAACTGCTACATTTGATGGGGTATAACGTAACTCAGCGTCACGTACCATACGCCCTACAAGTACAACATTGTTAATCATAATCTACCTTCTTACGCGTCAAGTTTGACGATCATGTGACGAAGAATGTCAGCGTTGATTTTTGAAAGACGGTCAAACTCTTTAAGAGCTACGTCGTCGTTTGCTTCAACGTTAACGATGTGGTAAAGTCCTTCACGGAAATCTTGGATTTCGTATGCAAGACGACGTTTTTCCCAATCTTTTGATTCAACAACAGTTGCACCGTTGTCAGTCAAGATAGAGTCAAAACGTGCTACCAAAGCGTTTTTCGCTTCTTCTTCAATGTTTGGACGAATGATATAAAGAATTTCGTATTTAGCCATTGATATGTTCCTCCTTTTGGTCTAATGACCCCAAGTCTTTGCATGGGGTAAGTGAGGTTTGCTCACAATAAATTATTATACTAGAAAAAAGTTTTTTTCGCAAGCTTAAAGTAAGTTATATTTTTCTTTTTAGAGTTTTTTTGCAGAAGTTTTTGTAATTTCATCTACGAGAATATTTTCATCCTCGAATTTCTTTTTCAATGAAGAAAGGTCAATGCTTCCCTCAATTTGTACTTCAATAACAATTTTACCATCTTTACGTGGAATATTAACGGTATGAGAAATATTAAGATTTTCTTCAACGATTAGGGAAACAATCTTACCAAGAACCCCAACCTCATTTTCTGTGATAAAACGGACACGAACACCCTCTTCACCATAACCAGCGATTTCAAGAAAGGCACTGAATACATCACGATCTGTAATGACTCCATACAATTGTCCATTGTCAACAACTGGCAAAATACCAATCTTATTTTTAAGCATGAGATAAGTTGCATCTTCTAAACTAGCATAGCCTGAGACAGTAACAACATCACGAATCATGACGTCTTTTACTTTTGTCTTATTAAGCAGATAATTCATCTCGAAGATTGAAAGACTAGTCGCTTTTGAAGGACTAGCCTCAGCGATTGTACCCTCTGTTACCAAGCCTACTAATTTATCATTCTCAATAACAGGGAGACGGTGTAAGCCTTGTTCGCGCATCAAATCTGCTGCGTGTGCAACAGTTGTATCAGGACTGATATAAACGACCTTGCGTGTCATAAAATCTTTAACTGCCATAGGAAATCTCCTTTATGTTTATAGTTTTATTATACACTTTTTACGGAAAGCTATCAAACGCTTTCATTTCTTTTTCAAGATTCAGAAAAATCTGAAGGACTTTACGAAAAAGAGCTCAACTTAGAGCCCTTAATCTTATACTTATGTAGATTGTATGATTGCTTTGCAATCTTTATCCGCCGACTAAAAAGGTCCCCCGGACCTTTTTAGCCACCTAGATATGCTTTTCTGACTTCGTCTGATGCTGCGAGTTCTTTACCTGTCCCTGATAGGACAATCTTACCTGTTTCAAGTACATATCCTCGATCTGCGATGGCAAGTGCTTTATTGGCATTTTGCTCAATCAAAAGAACGGTTGTCCCTTGTTTTTGAATATCTTGGATGATATCAAAAATTTCTTGGATAAAAATCGGAGCAAGTCCCATTGATGGTTCATCTAATAAAAGAAGTTTAGGTGTTGACATGAGCGCACGTCCCATGGCGAGCATCTGTTGTTCACCACCAGATAAAGTAGCCGCATCTTGGTTTTTACGTTCTTCCAAACGAGGGAAACGAGAGAAGACTTTTTTCAGATTGGCTTGGTTTTCTTCACGATTTTTCTTAAGAAAGGCTCCCATCTCCAAGTTTTCCATAACTGTCAAACCAGGGAAAACGTGACGCCCTTCAGGTACTTGAGAAAGTCCTGACGCCACAATCTTTTGTGCAGGCACCTTTTGGATTTCTTGTCCCAAAAATTCAATTCGACCAGAACTTGGGCGAACAAGTCCTGATAGAGTACGAAGGATAGTTGTTTTACCAGCACCATTAGCACCGATTAGAGAAACAACTTCTCCTTCATTAACTTCAAAGCTCACATCACGTACAGCTTGAATCATGCCGTAGTGTACTGAGAGGTTTTCAACTTTTAACATAGACATTAGGCTTCACCTCCAAGATAAGCTTCGATAACACGTTTATTTTCTTGATTTCATCTGGTGTCCCATGAGCAATCAAACGACCGTACTCAAGTACGTAGATACGTTCAGTGACTTCCATGACCAAGTTCATATCATGTTCAATAAGCATGATGGTGATTTTAAATTCATCCTTGATGCGACGGATCAACTCAGTCAATTCTGCAGTTTCTTGTGGGTTCATACCTGCTGCAGGCTCATCCAAGAAGAGGATTTTAGGTTCGGTAGCAAGGGCACGAACAATTTCCAAACGACGTTGTTGACCATAGGCAAGATTTTTAGCTAAGGTTTCAGCATCACCATCTAAATCAAAGATTTTTAGTAATTCTAAGGCTTTAGCTTTTAATTCTTGTTCATTCTTATAAAAAGCTGGTAAGCGCAAGAAACTTGCAAAGACATGTTGTTTATGATGGTTACTAAATGCAATAAGAACGTTATCCAAAACTGTCAAGTCTTTAAAGAGACGGATGTTTTGGAAGGTACGCCCTAAACCAAGGGATGCGATTTTATAAGGTTGCTTACCATTTAATAAGTGACCATCTAAGGTTACTGTTCCTTCGCTCGGTTCATAAACTCCTGTCAGCAAGTTGAAAAGAGTTGTTTTCCCGGCACCATTCGGTCCAATCAAACCAACAAGTTCACCTTCGTTCAATTCAAGAGTGACGTCCCCAACGGCTGTCAGACCACCAAAATGCTTGGTTAAGTTTTTACTTCAAGTAATGCCATTAGTTTTGTCCCCCCTTCTTCCCTTTTTTAAAGAGTCTTGATAGGCTCAATTCCCATGTTCCAAGAAGACCACCTGGTCTGAAAATCATAACAAGTACCAAGGCCAGAGCATAGATAATCATACGAACGCTAGCCACATCTTGAAGGAACATATTCAAAATACCAAGAACAATGGCAGCAACAATTGCTCCTGTAATTGATCCCAAGCCACCAAATACAACGATAATTAATACGTTGATAGAGTTGATAAAGCTATAATCCTTAGGCACAACAGAACCGATAAAACCTGCTTGAAGGGAACCTGCAATACTTGCAGTCATAGCTCCGAAGACAAATGCGATAATTTTGATTTTTGTTGTATTGACCCCGACAGATTCAGCTGCAATTTCATCTTCACGAACAGACAAGGTTAAACGACCGATTGGACTACGAAGGAAATTCAGCGTTGCAATTGTTGTAATCACAGCAAAAATGTATACCATTTGCCAATTAGTAAAGTTTGGAATACCAAGGATACCCGCAGCTCCGTTTGTTAAATTACCACCATTGACGATTAGGATACGGATAATTTCAGCAACCCCAAGTGTCGCAACTGCAAGGTAGTCCCCCTTCAAACGAAGGGTAGGAATCCCAACGACCAAGGCAACCAAACCAGCAATGATAGCACCAAGCAACATAGCTCCAAAAAAGGCACCGTAAGTTGGAGATTTAGAACCAATAATGGCGGCTGCATAGGCACCGATAGCCATAAAGCCAGCATGTCCAAGAGAAAATTGACCAGAGAAACCAACGATAAGGTTTAGTCCTACTGCAAGAATAATATTGATACCGATTTGTTCTAGAATCTGAATATGGAAAAGGTTTAAAATACCAAACGAAACTAATAAGCTAATCGCACCATATCCAAGCAACAAAAGGAGCAACCAGAGAATATTAACTTTAAAATTTTCTTTCATTGTTTACACCTTCTCTTTCACATTCTTACCAAGGATACCAGCTGGACGAATAATCAAGATCAATAGCAAGATTCCGTACACGATAGCATCACGGAAATCTGACATTCCGAAGGCTGTTGCAAAAGTTTCCAATAGTCCAATTACAAAACCTCCAAGAGCTGCACCAGGAATAATACCGATACCACCTAAAACGGCAGCCACGAATGATTTAATACCCGGAGTCATTCCCATCAATGGTTCAAGAGAATTGTAGTAAAGGGCAATCAAGACACCTGCTGCACCAGCCAGAGCTGAACCTAAGGCAAAAGTGAAACTGATTGTACGGTTTACGTTGATCCCCATCAACTGAGCTGCATCACTATCTACAGATACAGCACGCATGGCTTTCCCCATTTTTGTTTTTTGCACGATGAGTTGCAAAAGAATCATCAAAACAATTGAAACAGTCAAAATCAACAATTGAATATTTGTTAGACTGATTGGACCCAAGTCATAACGAACTGTTTGGATTGCTTGAGGAAAGGCACGTGTATTGGCACCTACTAGATAAACCATCCCATACTCAAGTAAGAAGGATACCCCGATAGCAGTAATCAATACAGAGATACGAGTTGAATGACGGAGTGGACGGTAGGCTAGAAACTCGATGATAACACCGAGAATAGCTGAGCCAATCATGGACAAAATTAAGGCTAAAAAGAAATTTAAATGGAGGGCATTAATCAAGAAATAACCCATGAAAGCACCCATCATATAGATATCGCCATGGGCAAAGTTAATAAGCTTGATAATTCCATAAACCATAGTATAACCCAGGGCTAGCAAAGCATAGACACTACCCAAGATTAAACCATTGACAAGTTGTTGAAGCATATGGTTCACTCTTTCTAAGTTTTATTTTTAGGATTTTATAAAAAATAATCCCTTTATAAATACCGAAACAGGGAGTGAGTAAAAGCTCATTCCCCATTTACGATATCTATAAGATTATGGTTTTACGACTTCTGCCGCTTCTACTTTACCATTATTCATGGTCATCATGAAGGCTGTTTTCACAGTGTTGTGATCTGCATCGAAACTTGTTTGTCCTGTTACACCCTCAAAGTTTTGAGTTTTAGCAAGATTGTTCTTGATATCAACTGAAGTTTTTGCACCTTTTGCTGCATTTGCTACAAGGTAAACTGAGTCATATGCAAGAGCTGCAAAAGTTGAAGGCTCTTCATTGTATTTCGCACGGTATGCTTCAAGGAAAGCTTTCGCCTTATCTGACACATCAACTGTTGATGAGAAACCAGAGATGAAGTAAATGTTTGATGCGCGTTCTGCTGTTGCTTGTTGAACAAACTCTTCACCATTAAATCCATCACCACCGATGATTGGTTTGTCAATACCCATACCACGAGCTTGGTTTACAATTTTACCTGCTTCAGTGTAGTAACCTGGTAATACGATTGCATCAAATTCTTTATCTTTGATTTTTGTAAGAGCTGCTTGGAAGTCAGTATCTCCTGATACAAATGTTTCATCAGCTACGATTTCACCTTTAAATGATTCACGGAAAGCTTTTGCAACACCTTTAGCATAGTCACTTGAGTTATCAGTATACAAAACAACTTTCTTAGCGTTCAATTTGTTTGAAACGTAATTTGAGATGATTTTTCCTTGGAAACTATCTTGGAATGTTCCAATAAATAGGAAGTCTTGTCCTTTTGTCAAACCATCTTGAGTAGCACTTGGCGAGATTAATGGCACACCAGCTTGAGTAGCGTTTGCCACTGCAGCAGCAGTTGCTCCAGAAGTCGCAGGCCCTACAATAGCTGCTACTTTTGATTGAGTAACAAGGTTTGTAGAAACTGAAGCCGCTTCAGCAGTTTCAGATTTGTTATCTTTATCTACAACTTCGATTTGTTTTCCATCAACACCACCAGCAGCATTGATTTGATCAACTGCAAGTTGAGCACCCTTTTGTTCAGATGTACCGTAAGCAGCTACTGCTCCAGTCTCTTCGAAGTTGAAACCAATTTTTACAACTTTTTCATCAATTGGGTTACCAGTTGTGTTTGAAGCTCCTGACTTCACTTCTCCACAGGCTGCTAAAAGTGCTGTACTTGCAAGAGCTACAAGTGATAATGCAAATTTTTTCTTCATGTTTATCTCCTTTTAATGTTCAATTTAAATTACATGTTAAGAATATACCGAATTATCAGAAAATTGTCAATACTTTTTTTGTATTTTTTAAATGATAACGTTTTCTTCCTTTCGATATAGGTTCCCAACGAAAGGAGTTTCCAATTCTTGGATATGACAAACTCTCACTTTTTTGATAAATTTCTCTTTTCCTAAACGATTTACCAGCTCTTCTACTTCCTCTGTTGGGACATAAAGTTGTAGGTAACGATGTTTTTTTGAGTGGTAACAAATATCACCATAATTTGCGAGTTTTTTAGCATCGCGATTATAGTATAAATAGATAATCAGACCAGACCGATTCTCTTTTTGAAACATAATTCAACTTCCTTCTAACAATCTTCCTTCTATTATATCAAAAAAACAAGCTCAGTCGAGCTTGCTTTAGTAGTTTAATTCAAAGAATTATTAGCCATAATTTCGTCAATAAAACCGTAGTCAAGAGTTTCTTGAGCGCTCATCCAGTAATCACGTTCAGCATCTTTATGAATTTGCTCAACAGATTTGCCAGAATTATCTGCTAGGATTTGCTCTAAAGTCTTACGAGTTTTAAGCAAGTGTTCAGCAGCAATAGCCATATCAGTCTGCTGAGTACCGCCACCTGTACCACCCATTGGTTGGTGAATCATGTATTCTGCATTTGGAAGCATGAAACGTTTGCCCTTTGCTCCACTTGAAGCAATAATTGTACCCATTGAGGCTGCCATTCCCATAACGATAGTTTGGACATCTGCCTTGATAAAGTTCATAGTATCAACGATTGCCAAGCCAGCTGATACAGAACCTCCAGGAGTGTTTACATAAAGGTAAATATCTTTTGTACTATCTTGAGCATCCAAGAAAAGCAATTGGGCGATAACTGAGTTTGCCATATTGTCTTCGACTGGTCCAGTCAACATGATAATGCGGTCCTTAAGAAGACGTGAGTAAATGTCATACGAGCGTTCTCCACGACTTGTTTGTTCAATAACTACAGGAATCATTCATTTCTCCTTTTGTTTTCTAATTTCTTTGTTAATAGGATTATTATATATTTTTAGTCAAAAAAGGTCAAATTTTTGCTCCATTCTAAAGACAGACACAAAAATTCAACCTCCTTTCAAATCTAAGACTAGGCTATAGTCTCAATATCACTTTGGAATCTTATTTTGTTCCGAACAAGCGGTCGCCTGCGTCACCGAGACCTGGAACAATATAACCATGTTCGTTTAAGCGTTCATCCAAAGCTGCTGTAAAGATTTCTACATCTGGGTGAGCTTCTTGAAGAGCTTTTACTCCTTCTGGAGCAGATACTAGGCAGACAAACTTGATGTTTGAAGCCCCACGTTTTTTGAGGGAATCAACAGCCAAGATTGCTGAACCGCCAGTTGCAAGCATTGGATCAACTACAAAGATTTGACGTTGATCAATATCTTCAGGTAATTTAACTAAGTATTCTACTGGTTGAAGAGTTTCTTCATCACGATACATACCAATATGACCAACTTTGGCTGCAGGAACCAAGCTCAACAATCCATCGACCATCCCAATACCTGCACGCAAGATTGGTACAATTGCCAATTTTTTACCAGCCAATTGTTTTTGAACTGTTTTTGTGATCGGTGTTTCGATTTCAACATCTTCAAGCGGAAGATCACGAAGTACTTCATATCCCATCAACATTGCAATCTCGTTAACCAACTCACGAAAAGCTTTTGTAGAAGTGTCAGTGCGACGCAAGATTGACAATTTGTGTTGAATCAGTGGATGATTAATAACTTCAAGTTTTCCCATTTTCAGAATTCCTTCTTTCAATTTATTCTTCTTATTATAGCAAAAAATGGTTTAAAAAGCTTTCTAAACCATTTATTTTTTTATAATTTCTAGATTAGGTGAGCCTCTTGGAGAGCTGCCTGCACTGTTTCAAGTGGTAGGTGAGTTAATTCTGTTCCCTTTTCTTGATAAAGGTGTTGGGCATAGTCATCCATACGGTACTGATTAATATAAACGACACGTTCACATCCTACCTGAAGCAATTGCTTGGTACAGTTGAGGCATGGAAAATGTGTAACGTAAGCTGTAAAGCCTTTAGGAACGCCACGTTCGGCTCCTTGTAGTATAGCATTTACCTCTGCATGAAGAGTACGAACACAGTGCCCCTCAATCACTAAACAGTCATGATCAATACAATGCTCTGTCCCTGATACAGATCCATTATAACCTGTTGAAATAACCCTGTTATCCTTGACTAAAACAGCTCCTACCCTGGCACGTTTACAAGTTGAACGATTGGCAATCAATAGAGCTTGAGCAGCAAAATACTCATCCCAAGCCAGTCTTTTTTCTGTCATAGCATTTCTCCTCATGTTTTATTTTTGAAAAACGGCAGGCGTAAATCTGCAATTTTTTCAGCAGGCACCTTCATCCCGTCCTTGATCCATTTAAGCAAAACCGATACGATGGCCGAACTCCAAAATGAATGCAGGTAAGAACTGACACCTTTTGATTTCCCGTAGTATTTCTCTAGAAATTCTTGCATGGCTTGCACAAAGATTTTTTCTAAGTGATAATCCAAGGCAAGCTGAATAACCTTGGCTTCTTTCTTAGCTTCTCGAAAGAGGTGAACCCAAACCAGATAGAGGTCTGTTTTCACATCGTAATGGCTCAATTGCTCCATGATATTATGGACACTTCGTTTAAAGACACTTTCTAAAATCTCTTCTTTAGATTCATAGTTTCGATAAAAGGCTGCACGAGAAACGCCAGCACGCTTGACTAGCTCAGAAATGCTAATCTTAGCCAACTCCTTTTTCTCCAAGAGTTGCAAAAGTGCTGTTTCAATCGCTTCTCTAGTAAGCAAATTAGATTCTTGATTGGATTTTCTAAGATTTTCAAGCGATTTTTCAGATATTTTACGTTCAGACATAACATTTTCTTTCTACTTGTGACAACAGAGAGGTACTACTTTTGTTTCAAGGGCTTTCATGATATAATTGTAAAAAAAGACAGAACCTTTGTCAATGTATAAGTGATAAAGATGGAGAATTTCTATGACTTGGAAGATTGTAGCTGACTCTGGTTGTGACTATCGTCAACTGGCAAACCCCGCTTTTGATACTGAATTTGTCAGTGTCCCCTTAAAGATTCAGGTAGCAGATCAAGTCTTTGTCGATGATGCCAATCTGGATATCGATCAGATGATGGAAACTATGTATGCGACTTCTGAAGCTTCAAAATCAGCCTGCCCTAGTCCTGATGATTACTTACGAGCATTCGAAAGTGCAAAACATATTTTTGTAGTGACTATCACTGGAACTCTCTCTGGAAGCCATAACAGTGCTCAACTAGCTAAGAATATCTATCTCGAAGAACACCCTGATACTCAGATTCATGTCATCGATAGCTTATCAGCTGGTGGGGAAGTTGACTTAATCGTTGAAAAGATCAATGACTTGATTGACCAAGGACTTTCTTTTGAAGAAGTGGTTGAAGTTATTACTACTTATCAAGAAAAAACCAAGTTGTTGTTCGTTCTTGCTAAAGTGGATAACCTGGTTAAAAACGGTCGCTTAAGTAAGCTTATCGGTGCGGTTGTCGGGCTCCTAAATATTCGAATGGTCGGTGAAGCAAGTGAAACTGGAACCTTGGAACTTCTCCAAAAGGCTCGTGGTGCTAAAAAATCTCTTCAAGCTGCTTATGAAGAATTGCTCAAAGCAGGCTATGCCGGTGGTCGTATCGTCATGGCTCATCGTAGCAATGAAAAATTCTGCCAACAACTCTCAGAGCTCTTGCGTGAAAAATTCCCAGCAGCTAATATTAAAATTATCCCTACTTCTGGGCTTTGCAGTTTTTATGCTGAAGAAGGCGGACTTCTTATGGGATATGAAATTGGTTAATCAATCAGACAAGAGATGACTTATCATCTCTTGTTTTTTATGGTACAATACTCTTATGAAACATTTTGATACGATTGTCATCGGAGGTGGTCCTGCTGGAATGATGGCTACTATTTCCAGTAGCTTTTACGGGCAGAAAACACTTCTCATCGAAAAAAATAGAAAACTTGGAAAAAATTAGCTGGAACTGGTGGTGGTCGTTGCAACGTCACCAACAATGGAACCCTAGATGACCTATTAGCTGGCATTCCTGGAAATGGGCGCTTTCTATACAGCGTCTTCTCCCAGTTTGATAACCATGATATCATCAACTTTTTCACAGAAAATGGTGTGAAACTCAAGGTTGAAGACCACGGGCGTGTCTTTCCTACTAGCGACAAATCTCGGACTATTATCGAAGCTTTAGAAAAGAAAATATCGGAATTGGGCGGACAAGTCATGACTCAAACAGAGATTGTTTCTGTTAAAAAGATAGACGACCAGTTTGTCCTCAAGTCAGCAGACCAGACTTTCACTTGTGATAAACTCATTGTCACAACAGGTGGGAAGTCCTATCCTTCCACTGGTTCGACTGGTTTTGGCCATGAGATCGCTCGTCACTTTAAACATACCATTACCGAACTTGAAGCGGCCGAGAGTCCATTATTGACGGATTTCCCTCATAAAGCCTTGCAGGGAATTTCACTAGACGATGTGACTCTAAGCTATGGCAAGCATGTCATTACTCATGACCTACTTTTTACCCACTTTGGTTTATCTGGTCCTGCTGCTCTGCGGATGTCAAGCTTTGTCAAGGGTGGCGAAATCCTATCTTTAGATGTCTTGCCACAACTTTCTGAAGGCGACTTAGTAAATTATCTAGAAGAAAACCGGGAAAAATCCTTAAAAAATGCCTTGAAGGCCTTGTTGCCAGAACGCTTAGCAGAATTCTTGGTGCAAGGCTACCCTGAAAAAGTTAAACAGCTAACTGAAAAGGAAAGCAACCAACTTGTCCAGTCTATCAAGACCCTCAAAATCCCTGTGACTGGTAAGATGTCCTTGGCTAAATCCTTTGTCACCAAAGGTGGCGTTAGTCTCAAGGAAATCAATCCTAAAACTCTGGAAAGTAAGCTGGTACCTGGGCTTCACTTTGCTGGCGAGGTACTGGATATTAATGCCCACACTGGTGGCTTTAACATTACTTCTGCCCTCTGTACAGGCTGGGTGGCAGGAATCTTGCATTTTGATTAAAGATTAAAGGTTGTGAAAAATGAATAGAAGAGAATCAGTCGAGTTTGTCAATATGTGTATGATTCAAAACGGAGACAAGGTTCTGGTTCAAGATTGAGTTAATCCTGACTGGCCTGGCATTACTTTTCCTGGTGGTCATGTTGAGCATGGCGAATCCTTTGTCGATGCCGTCATTCGTGAAGTGAAAGAAGAAACTGGTCTAACCATTTCTAAGCCTCAACTATGTGGTATCAAAGATTGGTATGATGATGCCGATTTTCGCTATGTTGTACTCTTTTACAAAACCGAACACTTTACTGGTGAGCTCCAATCTTCAGACGAAGGAAAAGTCTGGTGGGAGGATTTTGAAAATCTATCTCATCTCAAACTTGCAACTGATGATATGTCTGATATGCTTCGTGTTTTCTTGAAGAAGACCTCAGTGAATTTTTCTACTATAAAGACGGAGACGACTGGTCCTACCAACTAAAATAATAGTAAATCGACGGAGCTATCTCCGTCGATTTTTGCTTATTTGAAATTTCATCTTTATCCATATAAGATAATCTTTCCTAGAAACCATGACTTATTCTTAAAAAACTTGAAGATAAATACTTTTCCAAGTCTGGCTTTTCCTTCTTCGTTTCATCATTCCAATCATCATCATCGTGGTCTTTATCGCCCAATTTATGTAAATACAAAAAGGACTTGAGAATATCTCTCAAGTCTTTTCTTTTTATGGATGGCTAACAATCAATTCTAGACCTTGCCCCTCCAAGGTCCAAGCTTCAACATCACTTGGTAAGATAAAGTGACTACCTTTTTGAATTGGATAATCTTTTCCGTCTACAGTCAGTTTCCCTTGACCATCCAAGACACTCAACAAGCTGTAATCAGCAGTCTTCTCAAATTCAACTTTTCCTGTGATTTCCCACTTGTAAACTACAAAGAAATCATTAGAGACAAGTAAAGTTGAACGCAAATCATCTGCTTTGACAGTCACAGGACGGCTATTTGCAGGCTCACCAATATTCAAAACATCGATTGATTTTTCGAGGTGAAGTTCACGCAAGTTGCCATTATCATCCTTACGGTCAAAGTCATAAACTCGGTAGGTGGTATCACTAGACTGTTGCGTTTCAAGGATTAAGATACCTGCACCGATAGCATGCATGGTCCCACTTGGTACATAGAAGAAATCTCCAGCCTTAACAGGAACCTTTGTCAGCAAGGCATCCCAGTTTTTATCTTCAATTTGCTGACGGAGTTCTTCTTTTGACTTAGCATTGTGACCGTAAATAATCTCTGAACCTTCATCTGCAGCGATGATATACCAGCACTCTGTCTTTCCAAGTTCGCCTTCATGCTCTAGTCCATAAGCATCATCTGGGTGAACTTGAACACTGAGCCAGTCATTGGCATCAAGGATTTTGGTCAAGAGTGGAAATACTGACTCTGGACGATTGCCAAACAATTCACGGTGTTCTGCATACAAAGTAGCTAGGTCTGTTCCCTCAAAGCGACCATTGGCTACCTTAGACACTCCATTTGGGTGAGCTGAGATAGCCCAATACTCTCCGATTTTTTCACTAGGAATGTCGTAACCAAACTCATCACGTAGTTTAGTCCCACCCCAGATTTTTTCTTGCATTACGGAATTTAAAAATAACGGTTCTGACATGTTACATCTCCTGTCTAATTTTTCACCCTTCATTATAGCAAAAAAAGAGTTCCAGTTGAACTCTTTTTCATATCTTATAAAGTAGGGAGAAGATTTTATAAAAATAGTGAATAAATGGCATTATGATAGAGAAGCACCATTGCTGATAATCACGTCCTTGTACCAGTAGAAGGATTTCTTTTTACTGCGTTTGAGAGTCCCATGACCAGCATTATCTCTATCCACATAGATAAAGCCATAACGCTTGTTCATTTCGCCTGTTCCAGCTGAAACCAAATCGATACAGCCCCAAGTTGTATAACCAAGCAATTCTACCCCATCTTGATAAATAGCATCTCGCATAGCCTTGATGTGGGCCTCTAGATAAGAAATCCGATAGTCATCTGCTACATAACCATTCTCATCAGGGGTATCTATAGCACCGAGGCCATTTTCTACGATAAACATAGGCTTTTGGTAACGATCCCAGATGGCATTGAGAGTGATACGAAGTCCTAATGGGTCAATCTGCCATCCCCATTCTGAGGATTCTAGATAGGGATTTTTGAGGGAGGCAAATACATTTCCAGCTGTTAATTCTTTAACTTCTGGATCCCCTGAGGCCACTCGGCTCGCATAGTAAGAGAAGGAAACAAAGTCAACAGTATAATTCTTCAATAAGTCTAGATCCTCTGCCGTCATTTCAATCTCAATCCCTTCATGCTCCCACTGCTTCTTGGCATAATTTGGGTATTCCCCACGCGCTTGGACATCAATGAAGAAGTAACTCTTACGGTCTTCTTCCATAGCAGCCCAATAGTCCCTCGGATGAGCTGTGTTCGGATAATACTGACCTGCTGCCAACATACATCCAACCTTGTTTTCTGGGTCAATTTCGTGGGCAATCTTAGTCGCAAGAGCTGAAGCAACCAACTCATGATGAGCCGCTTGGTATTTGATTTGTTCTTGATTTTCTCCTTCTTCAAAACAAATTCCTGCTCCTAAAAAGGGGGCATGCAAAATCATATTGATTTCGTTGAAGGTTAGCCAGTACTTGACCAAGCCCTTGTAACGGGTAAAAAGGGTGCGACAGAGATTTGCGTAAAAGTCCAACATACGACGGTTGCGCCAACCACCATACTCCGTAATTAAGTGCATCGGACAATCAAAATGCGTGATGGTCACCAGCGGTTCGATCCCATACTTGTGGCATTCCTTAAACAAATCCTCATAAAAAGCTAGACCAGCTTCATTTGGCTCTGCTTCATCTCCCTTAGGAAAAATCCGAGTCCAAGCAATGGAAAGCCGATAGGTCTTAAAACCCATTTCTGCAAAAAGTGCAATATCTTCCTTGTAATGATGGTACATGTCAATAGCTTCTTTCGCTGGGTAAAAATAGCCCTCCTCAAAAGAAAACATCTTTTTCTGTCCTGTAATGATAGCTCCACGATCCTCACCAATAGGCACAACATCAACGTTTGCCAACCCACGACCATCTTGATTATAAGCACCCTCACATTGATTAGCTGCCGTTGCCCCACCCCAGAGGAAGCCCTCTGGAAATTGTAGTATTTCTGTCATCACTTAACCTCACTTGATTTGCTACTTTTATTATACCACTAAATTTTTAAATGAATCTGAAACTTGATAACCCCTTCATATCGAAAAAATAAAGAAAAGACCGGATGACTCCGATCTTTCAATAGTTCATATTCTCACTTTCTGTTTTAAGAATCATTAAGGTTAACTTCAAATGACTAAGCGCCCTTATTTCATTCGATAAAAATCAATGACTAGACCAGCAGGGCCTTCAACTAACAGGGATTCTGTTCCCCAATCCGTTTCACAAGGACCGTGTAAAATCTCGACACCAATCTCTTTTAACCGCTTTTGGTTCTGGTCTACATCCTCAACCTCGACATGAAGAATGATTCCTGACTGAAAATTTTCCAAAGGTATCAAATGATTTTGTGATAACATGAGGCAGTGACTGCCAATCGTGAACTGAGCAAAACCATCATCAACATAGTCTGCCTTCTTATCCAAGATATGCTCCAGTTCAGCACAGACTTGGGGAATATTTGAAACAATAATATCCAATTGATTTAAATTCATTTACTGTCCTCCAGAAAAAGACCGGATTGCTCCGATCTTTTAAGTTTCTCTCTAAGAAAATCAATGCATAAAATCTACAATGTTTACTTTTGATTTTCGACGAGAGGAATTATTTAATTGCGCGTGATTGCAACCCTTCTTCTTCCAAGAAGAGACGGAATGGTACAAGCTCTTCAGCTTCGTATTTTTCCTTGAAGGCTTTGATTGCTTCTTCTGAGTGTTGTTTTGGATCCAACTCAAGTACTTCTACTGGAAGTGGACGGTGTTGTGTGATGCGGGCATCGATCACAACTGTCTTACCTTCTTTGTTCAATTTAACAGCTTCTGCAACGACTGCATCGATATCTTCGATACGGTTTACAGTGAATCCTACAGCACCTTGCGCTTCAGCGATTTTCGCATAGTCAGCATTAGGGAAGTCACAACCAAACAAGTGTTTGTTTGTGTCTTGGTATTTGTCCTTGATGAAGGCATATTCACCATTTGAGAAGACCACGTTAATAACTGGAAGGTTGTATTGAACGTTAGTGATCACGTCTGGGTAGCACATGTTGAATGCACCATCACCCATGATGTTCCATACTTGGCGATCTGGATTGTCTTTCTTAGCAGCAATACCTCCAGGAAGGGCGATACCCATTGTCGCAAAGAGTGGAGATGTACGCCACATATTCTTAGGTGTCATGTGAAGGTGACGAGTTGATGTTTGAGTAGAGTCACCGACATCGATTGAGTAGATAGCGTCTTGATCAGCGTATTTGTTGATAGCGTTGTAAACTTGGTACAATTGCAATGGACCTTCAGTTTTACCTTCAAGCTTGTTCATGTAATCGCGCCAGTTTTGGTTATTCTTAACGTTTGCACGCCACCATGGAGTAGATTCAACTGGATTCACTTTGTCAAGGATTGCTTTGGCTGCTTGACCAGCATCACCAAGGATAGACGCGTCAAGGGCGTGACGTTTACCAAGTTTGTAAGGGTCGATATCCACTTGGATGAATTTTTCAGTGTTTTTGAATGCTTCGTAAACTTCAGCAAATGGGAAGTTTGAACCAAGGAAAAGAACTGTGTCTGCTTCAAAAACCACTTCGTTGGCTGGTTTCCAACCAACACGGTAAGCAGAACCTGTCAAACCTTCGTAGTTCCATTCGAACGCTTCGAAGTTTTTACCAGTTGTGATGATTGGGGCTTTGATTTTACGTGACAATTCAGTAATAACTTCACCAGCTTTAACACCACCGTAACCAGCGTAGATTACTGGGCGTTCAGCATTGTTCAAGATTTCAACTGCTTTGTCGATTTCAACTTCGTTCAAAGCAGGAGCGATGAATGAACGATCGTATGAACCTGATCCATAGTATGAGTTTTCATCGATTTCTTGGAAACCAAAGTTTACTGGAATTTCAACGACAGCTGGACCTTTTTTAGAAACGGCAGCACGGCAAGCTTCGTCGATTACTTTTGGTAATTGTTCTGCGTAAGCTACACGTTTGTTGTAAACAGCGATACCGTTGTACATTGGGTTTTGGTTCAATTCTTGGAAGGCATCCATGTTCAATTCGTTAACTGGACGTGATCCAAGGATAGCAAGGAATGGAGTGTTATCCATAGCTGCATCGTAAACACCGTTGATCAAGTGAGTTGCACCAGGTCCACCTGAACCAACTGCAACACCGATAGAACCGCCAAATTTAGCTTGCATAACCGCTGCAAGAGCACCTGTTTCTTCGTGGCGAACTTGCAAGAAACGGATATCTTTGTCTTCAGCCAAAGCGTCCATCAATGAGCTGAGTGTTCCTGATGGGATACCGTAGATAGTGTCTACGCCCCATGTTTTCAATACGTTGAGCATTGCTGCAGATGCAGTAATTTTTCCTTGAGTCATAGTGATAACTCTCCTTCAAAATAATTTCATATATTTACAAAAAACGCTTTTATATAGTAATTGAAAACGATTCTGTAAATTTACAATCCTAATTTATCACATTTGATTTTATATTTCTAAGTATATGCTCAGAAACTTTCATTCTCTATTACAGTACAGTTTGGAAACGTTTTTGGAATCTGTTTTAGAATAGCAAAAAAGCGGTTAAGACCGCCTTTTTAATCGACTTTAGTAAAATTAAGCATAAGAGAACTGATCAGAACAGAGACTGAACTAAAGGCCATGGCCAATCCCGCAAGTTCTGGATTGAGTACCAAACCGAATCCTGAAAAGACTCCTGCTGCAACTGGTATACCGATGAGATTGTAGATAAAGGCCCAGAAAAGATTGAGTAGAATACGATTAAATGTCTTCTTACTCATGTCAAAGGCACGTGCCAATCCTAGCAGATTATTAGTTGTAAGGACAAGGTCTGCTGATTCGATGGCAATATCTGTTCCAGAACCCATGGCGATTCCGACATCAGCTACACTGAGGGCTGGCGCATCATTGATGCCATCTCCGACAAAGGCCAGTTTGCCATTCTTTTGAAGCTTGTGAATTTCATGTGCCTTTTCCTCTGGCAAGACATTTGCGATTACTTCTTCGATCCCAATTTGCTCAGCAATAGCATGCGCTACTCCCACATTGTCTCCAGTAAGCATGACCGTTCTAAGCCCACGTTTTTTCAATTTAGCAATGGCTTCCTGAGCATTTTCCTTAGGGATATCTTGTAAGGCTAGCAAGCCTTTTAGCTGACCATCTACGGATAAGAAGACAACTGTTTTTGCTTCTTTCTCAAGCAAATCAAATCGTTCTTGATAGTCAGTCGGAATATCAAGGTCAGCTAATAGTTTAGCATTCCCAAGCAAGACTTGTTTTCCATTGATAATCCCAGTCACACCTTTCCCATGCAAGGCTTGGAAGTTTTCTACTGGATAAAGACTGATTCCTAATTCAGACGCCCGATTGACAACAGCTTGAGCTAGCGGGTGTTGAGAGGCATCTTCTAATGAAGCAGCCAAACTCAACACTTCTCTTTCATCACCGATAACATCTGTCACTACTGGTTTTCCCTCTGTCAAGGTTCCAGTTTTATCAAAAACAACCGTTTTAACTTTTGGATTTCCTGTAAAACTGTACCGTTTTTGAGAAGAACCCCCATCTTAGCACTTCGCCCTGTTCCTACCATAAGCGCTGTCGGTGTCGCAAGCCCAAGAGCACAAGGGCAGGCAATAATCAAAACAGCAACTCCGTAGAGAAGGGAAGTCACAAAGCTTTCTCCAAGCAAGACAAACCAGATCCAAAAAGTAAGAAGCCCTAAAATGACAACTGCTGGTACGAAAATCCCAGAAATCATGTCTGTTAAATCTTGAATCGGAGCACGACTGGTTTGAGCTTTCTTCACAAAGTCCACAATCTGAGCCAACATAGTCTCAGAACCCACTTTTTCAGCTTTAAAAATGATCGTACCACTATTATTGATGGTTGAACCAATGACAGCATCTCCAACTGATTTATCGACTGGAATACTTTCCCCAGTCACCATTGATTCATCAATACTCGTTTCACCTTCTAACACAGTCCCATCAACGGCAATTTTTTCACCTGGTCGAACGCGAATGAGATCCCCAACTTTGACTTGTTCTAGAGGTATTTGAACATAAACATCATCTCGCAAAACCTCTGCTGTTTTTGCTTGTAGGTCTAATAATTTTTCGACTGCCTGCGAAGTATTTTTTCGCATTTTTTCCTCAAAAACTGCTCCCAAAAGAATGAAGAAGAGGATAAATGCAGCACTTTCAAAGTAAACGGGCAGACCAGTGAGGAGGGCAACTAAGCTATAGAAATAGGCCACTAGGGTTCCCAGAGCAACCAAGGTATCCATGTTGGAATTGTGCTTTTTAAAACTAGCCCATGCGCTTCTGATATATGGAACTCCAGCTACCAGCATAATGGGTGTTGTGGCTAAAAAGGTGCCCCAACGCATGACTTGGTGACTAATTCCTCCTGTCGACATCCCAATCATGAGAATCACAAGAGGCACAGTAAAGATACTAGTAATCCAAAAACGCTGTGAAAGACTGAGAGACTTTTTAGTTTTTTCAACAACGGTGTAGGTTCCCTTTTGCATCTTCATGCCGCATGAAAATTCATGCTCACCCAAGTCTTGAGGCGTAAAGCGAATGACTTTTTCCTCATCTTGAGCGATTGGTTCTAGGATCCCTTCTTCTTCGAAGAGAATTTCCTTATAACAGTTTGAAGGTGTCACACGATGAAAGGTAATCTCAGCAGGAATTCCTTTTTGTAGTTGAATATGGGCTGGATGATAGCCTTTTTCTGCCGTGATACGGATTTTTTGAACACCATTTTCAAGACTTGCTTTTACAATTTCAGTCATATCATTCTCCTATTCTACAATCATCTTACCGTGCATCATATTCATGCCACAAGAGAAACCATACTCACCTGCTTTTTCAGGAGTGATTTCAACCACATATTGGTCTCCCATAGGCAGATCTGCATGCACACCAAAGTCTGGAAATACGATTTGATCCAAGCAAGGTGAAGGATCTTTTCGATCAAAAATAATGCGAGCTGGTTGCGATTTTTTGAGGATAATAGTTCCTGGAGTATATCCCCCCATGACTTCCACTCTAATTTCTTGATAGCCTTTTTTTGCTGAGCTCTCTTAGCATCTTCTTGCGGTTTTTTGAAAAACCAAAAGAGAATAAAAGCAATCATTCCTAGAACAATAATAGATACAAATAGATTTAACATAGCGTCTCCTTTACATACAATTACATTTTACTTCTGTTACAGCACTTGCTTTTTTCTTAGAAATGACTTCTTCCAAGCCTTTCAAGTCAGCTAGGGTAAAGTCACATTCTTCAATCAAATCAGCTAGCAAGAGCTTCATCCTGCGGGAACAAAGCTTGTCTTTGATATCCTGAACCAATAAACCTCTACTGTCGTCTAGAGTTAAAAGGGCTGAATAGATAAAGGACTTCCCCTGCTTTTCCCGAGTCAAACATTCTTTTTCCACCAAGCGGGCTAAAAGTGTCTGAATCGTGGATTTGGACCAGCTAAACCTTTTCTCTAATACTTTTATCAGATCAGTACTTGTCTGCTCTCCCTGCATCCAGATAATCTTCATAACTTGCCATTCTGCATCCGAAATCTGCATCAGCATACCTCCAAAATCTACATTTGTCAATTACAATTATCAGTATACTCTCAAAATCTACATTTGTCAACTAAATTTCCTAAAAATTTTAAAAAGTTAAAATGTATTAAAATTTTTTCTTATATACTCGTTAAGTCCACTTTTTAAACTCTCTTTCATGTTTACAAAGACATAACTCAAAAACCTCCACTTAGAGTGGAGGTTTGTTTTACTACTAATACAATTTTAAATCATGTGAATCAGCTGGGAAACTTGGATCATATGGATTGTGACGAAGCTTGAATCGTTTCACATCTTCAATTGTCTGAGTTCCAGATAACTGCATGACTGTCTTCAATTCATCATTCAAATGTTCAAAGACTTGGCGTACACCAACACTACCACCAAGGGCTAAACCATAAATGACAGGTCGTCCAATAGCTACTAAGTCAGCTCCAGAAGCCAAGGCTTTAAAGACGTGATGACCACGACGAACACCAGAGTCAAAAACGATTGGCACACGTTTATTTACTGCTTCAGCAACTTCTTGTAGCGAGTCAAAAGCAGCCGGTCCACCATCAATTTGTCGACCACCATGGTTGGTTACCCAAATACCTGAAGCCCCTGCATCCAGTGAGCGTTCAACGTCTTCACGGCATTGTGGACCTTTGACATAAACAGGAAGTCCTGAGTATTCTGCGATAAACTCTACATCTCGTGGAGATAGGCGTTGTTTGGCTGATTTATAGACATAGTCCATTGACTTACCAGCACCTTGAGGTAGGTATTCTTCTACGATAGGCATACCAACTGGGAACACAAAACCGTTTCGTTTATCTACCTCACGGTTACCTCCAACTGTCGCATCTGCTGTCAAGACAATAGCCTTATAGCCTTCTGCCTTGACGCGATCCATAATGTGACGGTTAATGCCATCATCTTTACTAAAGTAGAATTGGAACCAATGAGGTGTACCTTGAAGGGCTTGAGAAATATCTGGCAGGTCAACTGTTGAGTAGGAACTAGTTGTATAGAGTGAACCGAACTCGTGTACTCCACGCGCAGTCGCAACTTCTCCTTGCTCATTAGCTAGTTTATGGGCTGCAACAGGTGCCATAATGATTGGTGAAGATAGTTTTTCACCATCAAATTCAATCTCTGTGCTTGGGTTTTCCACATCACATAAGGTCCGAGGAACAATGAGTTTGTGGTTAAAAGCTCGGATATTCTCTCTCAAAGTAAAAGTGTCCTCTGCACCACTCGCAATATACCCAAAAGAAGCTTTGGGAATAACTTGTTGGGCCATAGGCTCCAAATCATAGGTATTTATAAAATCTACAGGTCCTTCTGCATTGCTTGTTTTATATGACATCAATAGTCCTCCTTAAACGTAAACGTTTACTTTTGTTTACTAGAATAGTTTAAAACTTTTTCATGATGTTTTCAAAAAATTTGTCTGGACTTTTCATCATAAAGGTAAACAGATTAAGAACTAGAAGTTAAAGATGATACAGATTCACTCCCCTATCCTATTCTAAACAGAGTCTATGGTTATAAACCTTCCATTAAATAAAAAACTCAGGTAGTTCTATGAATACCTGAGTATCTTTCTATTTATACATTTTGCCAATTTTCTTGGTCTTCTTTAAAGCGTTTTAGGAGATCGAGTCCTTCTGGTGTGATGTAGCCTTCTTCTTGGGCTAGGTGAATGAGCTCACTGTAGTTTGAAAGAGTCACTAGTTTGACACCAGCATCTGTAAAGTTGTTATCTGCTTTTGGTAATTGATAGCTGAAAATTGCTACAACACCAAGTACATCAGCTCCTTCACGTTTGGCAGCAGCTACGGCTTCAAGAACTGATCCCCCTGTTGAAATCAAATCTTCAACAACAACCATTTTTTGGCCTTGGGCTACACGGCCTTCGATTTGGTTTCCAGCTCCATGGTCTTTTGGTTTGCTACGGATGTAAGCAAATGGCAGGTTCATCTTGTCAGCGATGATGGCACCGTGTGGAATACCTGCAGTCGCTGTTCCTGCAATCACTTCTACCTCAGGGAATTCTGCCTTGATGGCCTCCACAAAACCATTCTCAATCAAGGTACGTGTTTCTGGATAAGCAAGCGTCACACGATTGTCTGTATAAATCGGTGATTTAATGCCCGATGCCCAAGTGAAGGGATCTTCTGGTTTGAGGTAAACGGCTTGAATTTTCAATAGATGGCTAGCAATGTCTTTAGCAAGTGTCATGGGTTTCTCCTTTGTATTTTATACTTTATTCTTATTTCCAGTCTTGTGTCCATTCATCCTTGATAGCATGATAAGCTGCTACTGGATCAGTGGCTTGAGTGATTGGGCGTCCGACAACGATATAGTCACTACCAATCTGATAAGCATCTGCAGGTGTCATGACTCGTTTTTGGTCTCCAACAGCGGCTCCTGCAGGTCGAATACCTGGTGTCAGACAGATAAAGTCTTGGCTAGTAGCTTCTTTGATGAGCTTCACTTCCTGAGCTGAACAAACAACTCCATCTAAACCTGCTTCAGCAGTTTTCTTAGCATAGTGAATAACCGATTCTTGAAGACTGGTTTGGATATTTTGAAAGTCTTTCATTTGCTCCTCAGAGGTTGAAGTTAACTGGGTAACTGCAATCAATTTGGCTTCTTTCCCAAGGCCTTCACGCGCAGCCTTCATCATCTCAACGCCACCTGCTGCATGAACATTGGTCATATCAACGCCCAGATGAGACAAGACCTTCATGGCTGATTTAACAGTATTGGGAATATCATGGAGTTTAAGATCCAGAAAGACACTATGTCCCAAATCTTTCAGATAAGAAACAATCTCAGGACCTGTAGCATAATAGAGTTCCATACCTACCTTTAGATAGAGGCTCTCTCCTGCTGGAAAAAGAGCTAAAAATTGCTTGACTGCCTCAAAACTTGGAAAATCAAGAGCAATAACTGGACGAGCTTCACGCATACTTTTCTCCTTTTACCTTTGTCAGCAAGAGAGCATGAAAAAAGGAACCTGCCTACAGCAAGGTTCCACGAAAATTGGGTAGTCTCCACCCTTTCACCGTCTAACCTTAGCTGCCTCTCTGGACTGCTTTAAAGGTTTTTACTATTCTATTATTTAAAGCGGTACTTGTCAAGTAAAACCAGTAACTGAACAAATCATCTGAAACTTAGCGACTCTGTGTTGTTTGAGTCGTCTGTGTTGTTTGATCTTGATTTCCTTGATCAGCTTGTTTTTTCTTCTCTTCTTCCTGCTTCTTCTTTTCCTCTTCTTTGGCTTTGACTCTTTCGTCATCCAGAGCCTTATCCACTAGACTATAGCTATAGATACCGACCTCCATGTCAATACCGCTAGGCACTGTCAACTGTGGTTTTATCTTACTATAGTAGGGTAATTTCTTCCCTAGTTCTGATAATGGCACCAAAATCTCATCTGTATCATACATAGTAATCTTTAGAAGGTCACTTGTTACCTTACTTGGTGCAAGTTCAATCTTCTCAATCTCTTGCTTAATTTCTGGACTAACTTCATTTAGCTGAGAAATCAATGTTTTAATTTGTTCCTCATCGTTAAACAAAACAGATATGTATTTCTCAGGTAAGTTGTCAGAACTAACGGCAGTTGATTCAATACTTCCGCTTGATAAGATTGGATAATAGCTATCACCAGAAACAGAGTAGGCTACAATCCCAAATTCCTTCACTTCAATGGTGAAGTGAACCGGGAATTGATAAACTATCTTAGCCGATTCAATCCAGTGATTCGATTTGACCATTTCCGCATGCTTATCTTTATTTAAGAGCAGGCTGATCGTATAGTCACTGTCACGAATGCCAGACGCTTCTTTGACTTGGTCTGCACTTGTCTGAACGTTACCCGTAACCTCAATATGTTTCATTGTTGCTAAAGGGCTTAGAAGATAAATAGACAAGAATAAGATTAGAAAACTAGGAACGAGGATTGTAACTGCTCGCCAGATATGAATAGAAGGAATAGCCGGTTTTGGAGATTTATTCTTGGTTTTTACCTTTTTCTCTTTCTTAACCTTTTCGTCAGCTTTTTCTTTCTCTACTTGATCCTGACTCTTAGCGTCTTCTTGAGGAGTTTCCTCTGAATCTTTCTCTTCAGTTGAAGCTTCATCACTAGTATCCGAATCCTTCTCTTCAGATTTTTCGGATTCTTTGTCCACTTCTTCAGAACTCGTAGATTTTTCTTCCGCTTTTTTACTCAAATACTCGTGGTGTTGTTTTTGCCATTCTGACAATTCTTGAGCACTCTCAGAAAACTCTGATACTTGTTCTTCTTTTTCACGAGCTTCTTCCGCAGCTCGTTTCGCCTCTTCTTCAGCTTTTTTTTGAAGATATTCTTGATTTCGTTTTTGCCACTCTGACAATTCCTTGCCTTGAGTGTCCTGATTCTTTTTATCCTTTGACATCAATTTTCCTTATGATAAATCTTTTTTAGTAGCTCATAAAAATCTGCCACTGATTTTAATTCATGAGAATTCTTCATCGTGTTTTGATAGATCTCTTTATTTGACAAGAGCTTGTTTACCTTTTTTCTAAAGTAGACAAGGTCAAGTCACTCTCTTGCAACTCCTCAGCATAGCCTTTCTTCACAAAATAGGCAGCATTTTCAATCTGGTCTCCACGGCTAGCTTCACGCCCCAATGGCACAATGACATGCAATTTAGCCATAGCAAGGAGTTCAAAAATAGTATTGGCACCACCACGAGTGATGACCACATCAGCAAGATTCATAAGTGGTTGATAGAGTTCGGTCGCATAGTCAACACGGTAGAGGTTTGAACTTAGTTCATTTAAACTAGCATCACCTGTCAGATTGATGATATTATAGCGACTAGTCAACTCTTCCTTGTGGTCTGTAACTAATTGGTTAAAGACACGAGCTCCAGCAGAACCACCGACAAAGAGAAGAGTAGGTAGCTTGTCGTTGAAAAAAGTTCGAATGTCTACCATTTCTTCAGGTTCTTCCATAACTGGACCAGAAACCTTTGTCACAGCTCCTACATGTTCTACCTTAGTGAGACTAGAGGCTTGCTCGAAAGTAGAGTACATCTTAGTCGCAAACTTATAGGCAATTTTATTGGCCAATCCCATAGAGAGGTCAGACTCGTGGATGAAGACTGGTACTCTGCATACTCGCGCTGCGATAACAGGCGGAACAGATACAAATCCACCCTTAGAAAAAAGGGCTTGTGGACGAACTCGAAGCATGATAAAGAGCGATTGAAGAATTCCAAAAGCAACCTTAAAAACGTCAACCATATTTTGCCATGAGAAATAACGACGCAATTTCCCTGTTGCAATCGAATGGAAGGTGACATCTAAACCTGACTTGAGAATTTCATGATGCTCAATCCCATTTTTATCACCAATATAGTGGACTTCCCAGCCATCTTCGATGAACTTAGGCATTAACAAAAGGTTGAGGGTAACGTGTCCAACCGTTCCCCCACCAGTAAATACAATTTTTTTCATATTATCCCTTTAACTCCGCTACAGTGTCGATGAAAAGATCTCCACGCACTTCAAAGTTAGCATACATATCCCAGCTCGCATTGGCAGGACTGAGGAGAACAACATCTCCCTCTTCCGCAAGTTCAGAAGCCTTGCGAGTTGCATCTGCAATATCAGTCGCGTCAACATAAGGCACACCAGCCTTATCCGCTGCACGTTTGACACGTTCTGCAGATTGACCGAGGATGACCATTTTCTTAAGTCCAGTAATATCAGGGACCAATTCGTCAAACTCATTGCCACGGTCCAAGCCACCGGCAATCAAGATAACCTTGCTATTATCGAATCCTGACAAGGCTTTTTGAGTTGCTAAGATATTGGTTGACTTGCTATCGTTATAAAATTTAACGCCATTGATTTGGTCTACAAACTGGAGACGGTGTTTAACTCCACCAAAGGCTGACAAGGTTTCCTTGATGGTTTCATTCTCAACGCCACGCAGTTTAGCTACAGCAATGGTTGCAAGGGCATTTTCCACATTGTGGCTACCTGGAACACCAATCTCATCAGCTGCCATGACTTTTTCACCACGGAAGTAAAGAAGACCATCTTCGAGGTAAGCTCCGTCAACCTTTTCAAGTGTTGAAAATGGTACTACAGTCGCATTTGTTTTTGTCGCAAGTTCTTTAGCTAATTCCTGGTTGAAGTTCAATACTAGGTAATCAACTGCAGTCATATTGCTTTGGATATTCCACTTAGCTGCGACATAAGCTTCAAAAGAACCGTGATAGTCAATATGCGTTGGCATCAGGTTGGTGATAACAGCAATTTCAGGATGAAATTCCTGGATTCCCATTAATTGGAATGACGAAAGTTCCATGACAAGGGTATCCTTATCTGTTGCTGTCTGAGCTACTTGGCTTGCAGGATAACCGATGTTACCTGATAAAAGCCCATTTTGCCCAGTTGCAGTCAGAACTTCTCCAATCATGGTTGTCGTCGTTGTCTTACCATTTGAACCAGTAATGCCGATGATTGGAGCTTCTGAAATCAAATAGGCCAACTCAACCTCAGTCAAGACTGGAATACCTTTTTCCAATGCTTTTTCAATCATCGGATTGCTATAAGGGATTCCTGGATTCTTCACCATGAGAGCAAAATCTTCATCCAATAATTCCAAGGGATGCCCACCAGTTACAACCTTGATACCATCTTCCAAAAGGCTTTGAGCTGCTGGATTTTCCTCAAAAGGCTTGCCATCATTAACCGTCACAATAGCACCTAACTTGTCCAAAAGACGAGCTGCAGACTCACCAGATTTGGCCAAACCGAGGACTAATACTTTCTTATTTTCAAATTGATCAATTCGTTTCATATCTAGAACTCCATTTCTACTCTTACTATTTTACCATTTTTATGAAAATAAAAAAGCCACAAAGGGCTTTCTTATTTGTTTTTATTATAAAAAAACTATTCTACCGACTTGAGGGCTTCTAACATATCAAGCTTTCTCAGATAATGATTTACAAAAAATCCCAGGATGGTCAGAATGACACTAACTGCTAAAACTGGGATTAGATAAATTTCCCAACCGACCTGTGGTTGAAAGCGGAAGGTTCCTGGTGCAATCATCTGAATGAGAAATTGATGGAGATAAAAACCTGAGAACAAGCCTACAATCATTCCAACTAGTGACAATATGATTGTTTCTCGATAAATATAAAGAGTCACTTCTTTATTATGAAAACCAAGAACCTTAATGGTTGAAAGTTCACGAATTCGTTCAGCTACGTTGATATTGGTCAGATTATAGAGAATCACAACTGCTAGAAGTACCGATACCAGAACCAAAATCGCCATGGTTTGGTTAAGGGAACTGGCAAAACTTTCAAATAGCTGAATGGTTGAAGCATTTTGAACGACACCATTGACAGCTGCCTGCTCCATAAATTCTCCTGCAACTCTTTCGGTATTGACTTCACTTTTATCTTTGAGTTGGACAAGATAAGTATTCATCTTAGGAGTTTGACCATAAATCTCTTCATAGCTAGTTTGATTTATATAAACAAAATGGCCTACATAGTGCTCGGTAATAGCGCCAACTTTTAAGGTTTTCCCATCGATTGTAAAATTATCACCAACTGAAACACCTGCCAACTGGGCTAATTTTTCTGTCAGGATAACTCCATCTGATAAGTCCAGTTTTTCACCATTTATTTCTAAACGGACAAATGGAGCCAGGTCATCCTTATCTGTTACCATGATGGTCACGGTTTGAATACCTGCCTTGCCGGAATACTTTTCTTCAATTTGCTTGGAAGAAATCAAACGAAAATCTTTAACTTCATCGCTTTTCAGTTTTTCTTCTAGCTTAAACTTATCAGAATCTGAAGCTCGAGAATTGACAGAGAGAATCATCTGGTATTGTTGCAGATCCTTAAACTGCCTGTCAGCCACTCCAACCACAGAGGATTGAATCCCAAGTCCTGCAAAGAGGAGAGCCACTGAACCTGCAACCCCAAAAATGGTCATCAACATACGCTGCTTATAGCGAAAGATATTACGAGCAGTAACCTTTTGAGTAAAGCTCAAACGTGACCAGATAAATGTGATGCGTTCTAAGAGAATTTTAGAACCCTTGACTGGAGGCTTAGGTAATAATAATTGTGCTGCTTCTTCATGCAATTCTCTACGAGATACAAGGTAGGCTGGTAGGACGCTTGCTACTAAGCTTAGCCCCAGAGCCAAGCAACTATAGGTCCAGTAGAAATATTGCTGACTCTCTCCAACAATCATTCGCTAAGTAATGATATGTGAGATTGTAGGTGCTAAGACATAATGGCCAATCAGAATCCCTAGAAGGGTTCCAAGAGTTCCAGAAACCAGACCATAAATGACAAACTTAGCGATGATGTCTTTGCTATGGTAGCCTAGTGCTTTGAAAATCCCTGCATTGGTTCTTTCCTCATCCACAAAACGTGTCATAGTGGTAAAGGTAACCATGGCTGCAACAGCATAGAGAACAACTGGAAAGATATTTCCCACGGCACGAATACTCATGGCTGAGTTACTATACATCAGATAACCTTGATCAGTAGGAGAGCTTTTTCGATTGTAGACATGATAGGTTGGCTCTGTCAGAGCATTGACCCCATCCTGACTGGTCTGCCACTTAGCCTTTTCCTTAGTAAGATCTGTTTCAGCTTGGCTTACTTTTCTTTTCTTGTTTCAGTTGTTCCTTGGCTTCTTCTAACTGACTAGATGCTTGACTTTTTTGTGGTTCTGGAAGTTGGCTTAACTGTACTTCTTGTCCTTGAAGCTGAGTCTCGGTTTCTTGTAGACGTTTCTTGCCAGCTACCAGGTTGTCTCTGCCTCGTCCAGTTGCTTCTTTCCTTCATCAAGTGATTTTTGAGCGTCTTTCTTCATTTTCTCAAGTCGAGCTTGACCATTATCAGCAAGTTGTTCCTTGAGAGTCGCTTCTTCTTCCTCCAGCTTTTTCTCATAATCAACGGAAAAAGGATTGACATCTGTCAGACTGTTAAAACGCAGGCGGGCAATCGTGTAAACAGAGCTCTTAAAGTTATCTTCCGTTACAACTCCATAGGCTGATAAGTTCCCATTACCACTGGCTGAACTCCCCATATCCGTTTTTGAGAAAATATCTGGAGAGTGAACAAAGCCTGTAATGGTATAACTTTCCCGCTTCAACTGAGAATTGCTAGCATTCTTTTGGCTCAGATGAATGACTTGACCAATTTGATAGCGATCTTTCCAAAAATCCGCCAAGGCCAATTCATCTTCTTTTTCAGGCAAACGACCTTCCGTTACTTGAAATTTTGAAATCTTTTCAGTATTTGAAAAGATTCGTATGGCATCTTCACTATTGGCTAGAGTCAAATCTGTCATATAACCAAATTCAACCTCTGAGCCTGATAACTTTTGTAATTCTTCCTGGTCTGTCTGATCTAGACCGTAATCTGCTATTACAATAGTATCTGCTGCATTGGTATTTTCCAGAAAAGTCCACGCTGTTTGCTCCATATTGGGACTGGCTACTTTGAGACCGACCACAGCCAAAGATCCCAACATCATCAAAGTTAGAATGGATAGAAATCGCCCTTTTGAACCTGTGAAAGACTGGAGCAGGTCTTTCCAATATGTCTTTCTTTTCATCTTAGTACTCCAAATCATCAATATCCTGTGGTTGAGGATTGAGGACAACACTCTTGATACTGGCATCATGCATCTGAATCACCCGATCAGCTATTGGAGCTAGGGAGGCATTATGGGTCACGATGATAACGGTGGCCCCTTTTTTACGTGACATATCTTGAAGAATCTTTAGAACCTGCTTACCAGTCTGATAGTCCAAGGCTCCTGTCGGTTCATCACAGAGGAGGATTTTAGGATTTTTAGCCACAGATCGAGCAATAGATACCCGTTGTTGCTCACCACCTGACAACTGGGCTGGAAAATTATTGAGACGATGGCCTAGACCTACGTCCTTTAGAACTTGCTCAGGATCTAAGGCATCTGAGACAATTTCTGATGCCAACTCTACATTTTCCTTGGCAGTCAAGTTAGAAACCAAGTTGTAAAATTGAAAGACAAATCCAACGTCATTTCTACGATAGTTGGTTCTCTGATGAGAAGTAAAATCCGAGATATTGATTCCGTCAATCCATACTTGTCCTTCATCATTGGTATCCATTCCACCTAGAATATTTAAAACGGTTGACTTCCCTGCCCCAGATGCCCCGAGAATAATGACTAGTTCTCCCTTTTCAATCTCAAAACTCACATCTCGATTGGCTATGATTTCTGTATCTCCAGTATGATACCTCTTATAGCTATGTTTCATTTCAATATAAGACATCTTATCTCCTCCTTTCCTACCCCTTATTTCACCCTTATTATAACTCTTTTAATAATAGAAAGAAAGTTAAGCCCTAAATATAAAACATAAAAAAGTGGACAAGATCTAGTTCTGTTTCTTGAAACTAGTTTGTCCACTTTTTATAGTTGAGCTTTGGTTTGTTTGTCCAATCTCTATAATCTAAACAAAGTCAGATCATTTTATTCTTTGTCTTTTTTCTTGCCCATTGCAAATAAACCAAGAAGCGCTCCCACAGCACCTGCTGTTGCAAGGGTTGCATTTTCCTTAGTACCTGTTTCAGGGAGAATATGTTGACGGCTTGCAGGTGCTTGATAAGTCTTGTCTTGTGACATAGCAAGGGCTACAATCGACTGCTCATCTTTGTACTCTGGGACTTCATTGACCGCCGCTTCGGCTGCGTTCACGCCACCTGTGTATTCTGGTACTTCGTTCACCGCTGCTTCGACTGCATTGGCACCACCTTTGTACTCTGGCACATCGTTAACCGCTGCTTCGACTGCATTCACACCACCAGTGTATTCCGGAACTTCATGAACAGCTGCTTCGACTGCGTTAACGCCACCCTTGAATTCTGGGACTTCTACTACTGGAGCTGCTTCGTCACCTGCTGTGCCAATAGCTTCAGTGTACTCTGGAACTTCATGAACAGCTGCTTCGACACCATTTACTCCACCTGTAAATTCTGGGACTTCTACTACTGGTGGTTGGATTTTATCAGCTGCTTCATTTTCTTCAATGTACTCTGGAACTTCATGAACAGCTGCTTCAACAGCATTAACCCCACCCTTGAATTCTGGAACTTCATGTATAGCTGATTCTTCTCCATTCACGCCTCCAGTGTATTCTGGAATTTCGTGAACTGCTGCTTCTTCTCCATTCACACTGCCTGTGAACTCTGGAATTTCGTGAACTGCTGATTCTTCTCCATTCACACCGCCTGTGAACTCTGGAATTTCGTGAACTGCTGCTTCTTCTCCGTTCACACCGCCTGTGAACTCTGGGACTTCATGTACTGCTGGTTCTGTCTTAGCACTTTCAGCATCCGATTTAGTCAATTGAATGCGGTATTCCTTAATATGTTTACCACTTTCTGATACAAGATGAATCAAAACTGGAAGTTTATCATCACCACTATCAACAATAGTTGCTGCTACGTTTTCGCCAGATTCTACTGTTACTTGAGGACGATTTCCACTGTAGGTTACTTGGTAGTCCACACGATCTTCAGAGAAGTCAGCAATCTCTTTACCATCCACAAGAAGTTTTGCAGCTGTACTATCCTTAGGTTCTTCACTTGGAGCGATGAAGGCCATTTCTGTAATAGCTACACCCTTGGTATCTGCTTTTCTTTCCATGCGCCATCTCATAGCCTTAGCTTTGACTGGAGCAAAGGTTACATGGATATCAGTTCCTGCTTGAATTTCTTGATCCGTACGGTATTCAACCTTCTCCCAGTTAGAAGGAGTGTTGAATGGATGTTCTGGATCATATGGTTGGTAGTTAGAGTAGTATTCTGGTGAATCAAATTCTGGTCCCACATAGCGCTCTAAGACTAGTTTAGAAGGTGCATCTGTTCCACCGTCTGAGAAGAATCGAATGCTTCCTTCAGCGACTGTTCGTTCAACAATCTTACCAGCTTCTCTAAAGATAACCCCTACTGAAACTTCTGGATTATCAGATGGAGTTGGAGACCAGTTAGTCCAACGACGGGTTTCATCATCTGAACCATCGTTAACATAGTCCACACGGTCATGAGAATTTGGATCAATATCATTGGTTGCAGAAGCAAATGAACGGTTGCTATCGTCATCGAAGTCTGGGTTGTCTGATAGGTTTTCACCGAGTTTATCAGTCACACGTACTGCTACTTCAGCAGTTAAATCAGTACCTAGAACGCGACCACGAACTGTAAATTCACCAGCATTCGCCAGATTTTCAGCTGGAACTTCATCCCATTCAACAGCCAAATCTTTGACTTCATAGCCATCTTTACCTGTGAAGTAAACAGGGACTTTCGCAGGTAACTCAAGAGTATGACCCTTAGCAACTAAACGTGATGATTTCACAGCAACAACAGGTTTACTTGCGAGCAAGTCTTTATCATTCGTAAAGTGTAGACGGTATTCCCCTAGAATATCTCCGTTTTCATCCTTAACGACAACTCGAACTGGATCCCCTTCACGAACACTTGGAATCACTGTAGCAATACCATTATCTGATACACTTGCTGTTACAGTTGGTGCTTGGTTTTCTTTAGCTTCTAGATAATAGTCAGTCAAGCCAGGGTTAAAGTTTGGCAAATCTTTTCCATCTACTTGGATTTGAGCTTGAGCTTTCTTAGCTGCAGCTACTTGTTTAGAGAAGATTTGAATTTCTGTAATGGAAGTACCCCATTTACCATCTGGTCGAACCATACGGATACGAACCGCATAGGTATTGACTTTATCAAAGCTAAAGTGAGTCATTTCTCCAGCTCTCACTTGATCTGGAGCTTTAAGATTTGTCACTTGTTTCCAGTTATTGTCATCGTTAAAGACGTGGTCTTCACTAGCTACAAAACTTGGATTCTTAGGCACTGTTGGAACATCTTTTCCTACATAGTATTCGATGACATAAGACTTAGGTGCACCAACACCGTGGTCTTCGTGGAAGGCAACATTGAGATTGTCAACCGAACGTTTAGACAGGATACCAGAATCACCAAAGAGGATTCCCACTGATGCTTCACTTGTACGGTTCCAGTTTGTCCAACGGTTAGCTGGTTGGTTGTTGTATGAGATTAGTTTATCATTAACATTTGCTACCGAGTCACTTGGATTTGAGTCTGATGCAAAGGCAAGTGGCAACTCTGAACCTGTCCACTGGTCAGAAATGTTAGCACCAGTTTCTGTCTGAGCAGACACACGAACATGAAGTTTAGTTGGTAACTGAGTCCCTTCGACATGCCCTGTCACTGTAAAGCTACCTTCATTTGCATATTGGCTTGGGTCGATAGCATCCCAAGTCACTTTAGCTGAAGATACTTGTCCATTTGAGTGGTAAGTACGGACGCTTTCTGGTAATTGAGGAACTTCTGCAACCGGAGTTGTTGTAGTCACTTCTTCGACTGCAATGATACCTTCTACAGAAACTTTAGCATGAGCTTCGTTTTCAAGCCCTTCTACTTTACCAAGAACATCAAAGCTATGGTATTTAGCAAGGTCTTCCTTAGCAACTGCCTGCCAAGTCACCTTGTGAACTTTTGGAAATCCTTTATCGTACTCTACAGTTACTGTATCAGGTAGACTTGGTTCTTGGTTCAAACCTGTCACTACGCTAACTGGACGAATAGCTTTGACAACTTTACTTTCTGTATTTGCTTGAATATTCAAGTCAATGTGACCTTCTGCTCCTTCGAATTGAGCTTTCAGAGTTACTTGACCAGGTTTGTGTAATTCAAGCATACCCTTACGAACGGCTACGTCTCCTTCACCTGATGTTGAGAAGGTTACCTTGTCAGCTTTCAAGACTGCCTGAGTACCATCTTGATAGTGAGCAAATACCTTGATACCAACTGTTTGGTCTTCTTTCAGAGCATCTGCATTTTCAACTTCAAGACTCAAACGTTCAATCTGCGGAGCTTCTTGTAAGAATTGGATAGCATAAGCTTGAAGGGTGCCACCATCATTTGGTTGAACAAAAATGCTTGCACGCATACCATTTGCTTCATTAGCTTGGATAACTGTCACTTCAGCGTTTTCAGCTAAAGCTTTTACTTCAGGCAAGTTAGTTCCATAAGCAAGTTTATGATATAGAACTGGTTGATCAGTTGAGAGACCTTCTACCGCTTGGTCTGCTACGGTTACAGTTGGTACTACAGGTAAAGCTGCTTCTCCCTCTGCAACTACAAAGGTCGCATCAATTTCATCATCTCCTGAGATTCCTTTAGCATGGATACGAGAGCCTGGGATAGCTAGTTTAGCTTGGTCTTCAGTTGCAACTTCCCACCTATCAACGTCATAGCTTCCTACAGTACCATCTGATAGTACATATGTAACAGATTTATCAACTGTACTTAGGTCGGTACTTGGTGCTATTCTCTTGACTACAGGTACTTCTGTTTCGAGAGCCAAGACTTCAACACGCGCTTCTACATCGCGACCGTCTGCCACACCTTTAACAGTGAAAATACCAGGTTCGTTCACATCAACTGCTGACCATTCTACAGGAAGTTTTGCACGACTGCCGTCACTGTAGATAAATCCTACTTTCGAAGGTAGTTTTGGTTCTTGACCGATAACTGTATGTACTTTAGGCACCTCTGTACCTAAAACAGTTTTTTCAGCCTGGTCTTTCTTACCTGTGAAAATGGTTGTTTGACCAGATTTCAAGAAATCAGAATGAGCAGTCAAGGTGAATTTACCTGCTTGCTCAGTTGATTTGACAATCACAACACCCTTACCATTAAAGGCTTTGCGAATCCACGAACCATCTGCTTGTTCTTTGTAACGTTCACGGCTGGCTTGTTCCCCGTTATCCACACCGACAATCTGACCTTGTCCATGCAACTGGAAGCGTACAAGGTTATTGGCAGTAGGAACGACGTTACCTTTACTGTCAACAATTTCGTAATAAATATAAGTGAGGTCTTTTCCATCAGCTGCGATAGCATTTTCTTCTTTGACCAAACGAACCCCCGCAGGTTCCCCAGCAGTCACAATCTTATCACGAGCAATGATATTTCCAGCTTCATCACGAGCTACTGCTTCTAATGTACCTGGTTCAAAAGCAACCTTCCATTCAAGGTAGAGCTCATTCGCATTAGCACCTTCTTGGTAAGTACGCCCATCGCTTGTTTGTTTCTTGTTAAAGTTTTTCTTACCTAGTGACTCACCATTTAAGAACAGTTCCACACTTGCAGCATTTGAAAATGCACGAACAGGAATCTTACCATCAGCATCAGCTACATTCTCTCTTAGGGTAGAATCTTCCCAATTCCAGTGAGGAAGGAGATGAACCATTGGTTTCTTCTGAGCAGAAACCCATTGGCTTTGGTACAAGTAGTAATCATTCTTTGGAATACCAGCTGTATCTACGATACCAAAGTAAGAACTCTTAACTGGAGTTTGGTTTTGGTTGTGCCATGGAGTAGGTTCACCGATATAGTCAGTACCTGTCCAGATGAACTGACCTGCATAGCCAGCATTGTCACGGTCAAAAGTCCAAGATGCAGTAGCTGTTTTACCCCAACCAACACGATCATTACCGTAGTCTGATTGCTCATAATGACGGTAAGCTTGATTGCTATGTACCAATTCACGTTCTGGGCGGAAATAACTTCCACGTGTACGAGTAGCTGAAGACGTTTCAGATCCGTAAATCAACCAATTTGGATGTTTAGCACGAAGCTTCTTGTAGTTGTCTTCTGAATAGTTAAATCCAACGGCGTCAAGTTCATTGGCAATCTTTTCATGGTCACCACTACCATCACCAAAACGGAACTTATCTGCTCCCATAGTGACATAGCGTGTCTTATCAACAGCCTTAATAACTTGAACCAAGCGTTTAACAGTTGCTAAAGAACGAGGTTTTCCGTCTGCTTCACCGATTTCATTACCGATAGACCACATGACGATAGCAGGGTTATTTTTCCCTCTTTCAACCATAGTACGAAGGTCGAAATCAGACCATTTTTCACCTTTCTTAGCGTCTGGGTGAGTGGCATCTTTGTCAAAGAAACGTCCGTAGTCATACTGTTTCTTACCACCATACCAAGTATCGAAGGCTTCTTCTTGGACCAACAAACCAAGCTCAGCAGCAATCTGCAACGTCTGCTCACTAGCTGGGTTGTGGGTTGTACGGATAGAGTTGACACCCATATCCTTCATTTGTTTTAGACGACGGTATTCTGCCTTATAGTTTTCTTCAGCACCTAGAGCCCCGTGGTCATGGTGAAGAGAAACTCCATGGAATTTAATGCGTTCACCATTCAAAGAGAAGCCTTCATTTGGTGTCCAGTTGTAATAACGGTAACCAAACAAATCTTTCTTAGCATCGACCAACTGACCATCACGATAGACACGAGTCACCAATTCGTAAAGAGCTGGTTGGTCGCTATGTACTGTCCAAAGTTTTGGTTTATCAACTTGCAAAATAGCATTTAAGCTAGCTGATTGATGAGCTTTCAATACTTGACTAGCTGTACGAACTAGGTGAGTTACAGCTTGACCATTACGTTCGATAATTTGGTATTCAGCAAGAATTTCATGATCTTTGTCATCTGTATTGACAATCTTACTTGTTACATGAGTATCAACCTTGCCATTCTGTTGTTTTTCAAGGTCTGGTGTTAAGATAGTTGTTCCATTTTTCTCAGCATGAACCTTATCTGTGACTTGAAGGGTAACATCGCGGTAAATCCCACTTCCTGAGTACCAACGGCTACTTGGTTGTTTATTAACCGCATGTACAGCCACAACATTTTCACGACCGTCTTTATTGAGATAGTCAGTGATGTCATAAGAGAATTGGTTGTAACCATTTGGATAGTGACCAACTAGTTGACCGTTTACATAGACTTGCGAATCCATATAAACCCCATCAAAAGTAATACGAACATTCTTATTGAGGTCTTCTTCATCAAGTTTGAAGGTCTTACGATACCAAGCATCACCACCATTAAGTTGCCCACCTTCGTTTTGGGCAGGAGAGTCATGGTCAAAGTCATTGTAGATACTCCAGTCATGAGGAAGGTCTAATTTCTTCCAACTAGAAACATCGGCATCTGGCTTGACCGCATCTTTAGCATTGGCATTGAGCTTGAAATGCCAGTTTTGGTTGAATTCTACTTTTCTATCCTCAATCAACTGTTTTACCTCATCATTAGTTGCAGGTTTTAGCTCTGGTTTTTCTGTTTGAGCAGATTGATCCTGAGTAACAGCTGGAGCTTGCTTTTCTACATCAGAGGTTTCTTTTTCTCAGGAGTAGTCTCCGTAGTTGGGGCTTCCTCTTTTTTATCTACTTCATGCATAGTTTCTACTGCTTCACTGGTAACAGTTTCTGTTGTTACAGGTTGTTCAGAAGCTTTTGAATCTACAGCTTCCTCTTTAGGAGTTTCTTTCTCCACTTTTTCTGTAGCAACAGCGACTGGTGTCTCATCTGCAGATACAGAATTTACGCCAGCTAGATTTGCTCCAAATAAAACAGAGCAAGTCCCGATAAGTACCGAGCACGTTCCGACCGTAAATTTACGGATGCTATAGATACTTTTGCGATTCCAATAATCTTTTCCCATAGGGTTCTCCTTGCTAAGTAACCGCTTCCATTTTTGTTGAAAGCGCTATACTTTTGTTGTAATTATTACTTCTATTTTATAAAATAATATAGGAAATTTCAATACTATGACTTTAAAAATCATACTTTTGATTGTTTTTTCTATATTTTGTAGAAAACTATAAAAAACTGAATGTACATTTAGTGAATGATTTTACTAAAAAGGCGGTGGGGCAGAAATCGATAGACAAAGTCTCGATTTCGTAGTCCCAGCCCCGCGAGGATGATTAGGATCTTTTTGGAGTCTAATACTCAATGAAAATCAAAGAGCAAACTAGGAAGCTAGCCGCAGGTTGCTCAAAGCACTGCTTTGAGGTTGTAGATAAGACTGACGAAGTCAGTAACATATACTTACGGCAAGGCGACTCTGACGTGGTTTGAAGAGATTTTCGAAGAGTATAAAAGACGAACAAAAAGTTCAATCAACTACCGCGTCAAAGTTTGATTACTAATAAAAAGTGAGGTCGGGATCTTTTGTCCCAACCTCTTTTACGGACTATCAAACTGATATTTCCTTATAGATTATTGACTAGATTGCCCCTTTTCCAGAAGCTTGACCATCTCATTCTTACGTTCTTCTAGCTCTGCAATCTGTTTGAGCAAAAGTTCTGAAAAATCACCATCAAGTTCCTCGGTTTCTCCACTGTTATACCAGTCTAGGGCGACTATGTGATTGTTCTTATCAAAGCAGAAAATCACATCGCCGTCACCGATGATAGACAGAAATGGAATATAATCCACAAAACCCAGAGCGTGTAATTCCTTGGTTTTAAGACGAATGTCTAAGAAATCTGGGATGCCATTTGCAATTCCCAAGACCTTAATACCTCGACAGAAGGTCCAAAATGGTGCTACATCGTAAGCCTTGGCTCTTGGCCATAGCTCTTCCCTGACTTCCATAAAGAGACCTCCAAGAGCTGACATGGTAAATTCTCTGAAATCTTCTGGCAGACGAATGCCGTATTGAGTTTCAAAATCCTGAACATCTTCTTCCGATGGTTCATTGCCCATGCAGGCGACAACCTGATAAGTTTCCTTATCATAGTGACGAAAATACTCATAAACTTCCTTAAGTGCCATTATTTTAATCCTTTTTTACTCAGAAATATAGACCACAAATCCAGATGGCAAGATAACTTGTTGTCCATCTTCAAACTGGCATTGACTCGCTAAATCAACAGAATCTCTATCTAAGATATAATTCTCAGGAGACTGGTTGAAGATGGCTTGAACTTCTTTCCCTTCATAGCTCCAATTAAGAGCAAGAACATCTGATTTCACTTCTTCCAAGCTATATGAACCATGCTGAATCATACTTGCCACTTCCTTACGAACCTGAATCAATTGCTTCATAAAGTTCAACATATCATTGTCCTCAGAAACACGGTCCCAAGGCATGACACGACGGCAATCAGGGTCTGGTCCACCAATTAGTGCTAGCTCTGTTCCGTAATAGATACAAGGAGTCCCTTTTTGAAGATAGAGGAAAGTTAGGGCAGCCTTGACATGCTGGATATTTCCATTGGCAGTTGTGAGGATGCGCTCTGTATCATGAGAATCCAGAAGGTTAAACATCACTTCTGAGATTTGTTGCTTGTAGTACATCGACTGGCTATTGATTTCTGAAATAAACTGCTCTGCCTTTTTATTCTGACGCAAGAAATAATCCTTGATACTTTCAGAGAGCGGGTAATTCATGACAGCATGGAACTCGTCCCCTTGTAGCCAAGGCTGAGACGTATGCCAGATTTCACCTAAAATATACAAATCAGGCTTTTTAGCGAGAACTGCCTTTCTAAAATCTTTCCAGAACTGATGATCAATTTCATTGGCAACATCCAAGCGCCAAGCATCAATATCAAAATTTTCAATCCAGTAGGTCGCAACACTGAGAAGATAGTCCCTAACCTCCGGATTAGCTGTATTTAACTTAGGCATATAGCTAGCAAAGGCAAAGGTATGATACGGTAATTCTCTGGCCTTCTTAAGCTTATCCTCAGTAATTGGAAATTCCTGAATATGGAACCAATCCTTATAAGCTGAGTTTTCTCCATTTTTTAGAACATCCTGCCATTGGACTGACTGGTTGCCAATATGATTAAATACTGCATCTAGCATAATCTTGATACCACGTTTGTGGGCTTCCTCGACTAAATTAGCAAAGACTTCCTTGTCTCCAAAGTGACGGTCAATTTCAAAATAATCCGTCGTGTCGTACTTGTGATTGGTCGTGGCTTCGAAAATCGGACATAGGTAAAGTCCTGTGATTCCCAAATCTTTAAGATAGTCAAGATGGTCGATAATCCCTTGCAAATCTCCACCAAAAAAGTCATCTCTACCAGGGGAAATCTCTGCATCCCACTCTCTAGTTCCATCTGGAGTTAGGTTAGGATTTCCATTAGCAAATCGTTCTGGGAAAATCTGATACCAAACGGTATTTGAAACCCAGTCAGGAACCTGACAACCGTCAATTTCGTGAATATAAGGAAGCTTAAAGCCGTTTCCATCAGTATCCAAGTTTTCTTGAGTATGTTCTACACAACCCTTATCACCGTAAAAAACACCCTGACCTTCCTCATCAAGGAGCTCAAAGAGATACTGAATCCGTGCAAAATCAACCGATACCGTAACCTGCCAATAGTCAAATAGGACATCTGAGGTTACTTTGGTCATTTCTTTCTTAGCTTCATACTTATCCTCAATGAAAATAAAGGGATCTCCATAGTGTAAGATAACCTTCTGGACATCATTTTTCTTGGTTCTAATTCGGATATGTAGCTGACCTTCTTTGTAAAGATAAGCATATTCTGATTCTGGTCTATGATAAATGGCTGTTAATTCCATCATTTGTCTCCTAAAATTAATAAAACGCAAACGTTTTCATAACTAACAGAACTAGTATACTATTTTAAGACTTAAATTGCAATACTTGGTCAAATTTAACGAGAAAACAGCTTAAAATAAATACTGTAGACTAATCAAAAAATATCAGCACCTATCAATAAAAAGCTCCCAAATTCAGCCTCACAACCTAGTCAATCTGACAAAGGGCTAGTTCTTTTAATCCTCTGTCGTAGAGGAAGGTTAAACAAAAGTTGTCTGTCATATTTTGAAGCTTGTGTTTACTCATTCCTCTAGGCAAGGCTATATCGCACCATTCTCTTGTTGCCAGAGAAAATAGCTTTTGCTTGCCCTTCCAGTCATCATTCTTAAATAGGGGGTTCAGGATAAGATAAGGCGAATTCGTAAAGATTCCATTGACACCAGCTTTTTTACCTGAAGCCTTTAAATGTTCAGATTCTAATAACTTTTCGATTATACGACCATCACTAGAGATTTTAACAAGAGCATAATAGTCCATGCCCCATTTATTGGCAGAGGTTTGACTTTCTCCAGAGCTAAAGGCATAGAGCTCTTGCTTCCAACATTTCATACTATCGATTTTAGGACAAGCATCTGAGCTCCTGTCGTGGTGGTTTAACTCTTTTTTATCAATATGCGAATAAGTGGTCCACTTAGCCTGCTTTTTCTCTCTATCAAATTTTAAAAGGGCATAGTTTCTTGCCTGATTTGTATAAACTTGATCTTCAAAACACACGGGGATCTGGTCGCTATCTGATACGATTTGAAAATATCTCTCTTGTGCCTTTTTAGGAAGTATACTCTGGGAATCATTTATGGCAATGATTTCTGGATGAGAAAAATCACCAGTATAATAGACCATTTCCCTGCCAGCCTTGATGATTCCAATATTTTGTCCATCTGTATAGAGTAGAGGCTCTTTCTCCCAAACATGGTCACAATCCCAAGCATCTATCTCCTTCACACCCAAAGGCGATACTTCAAGCAGACAGTAGCGATTGAAAGCTTCCTTCTCACTGGTCAAGACAAAGGCTCGACCATCATGTAGCATAGCTGAACTTAGGACAATACTGTAATTCTTGTCAAGTTCCCATTTATTCAATAGACTTAACTTTAGCTTCCCCATTTTCTTCCCCCTAATACTCAATGAAAATCAAAGAGCAAACTAGGAAGCTAGCCGTAGGTTGCTCAAAGCACTGCTTTGAGGTTGTAGATATGACTGACGAAGTCAGTTACATATATCTACGGCAAGGCGAAGCTGACGTGGTTTGAATTTGATTTTTGAAGAGTATAAACAATCACCATTCATTGATGGCAAATAGAATGGCTAATCGAATATTTCTTAGCAACTGATCCGAAAGGTCATCGTATTGTTGACCAAGTCCCTTATCTTGTGCCAGCCATCCAGGCTCATCATTCCAGGAGCCCATTGCTCCAAAAACATCCGCTGCACTTGCGGCTCTAAATATTTTTTGATTTTGTGGCGGAATTTGAGGCTCCTCTAGCACCTTAGTAGCATCAAGGTCAAGTAGATGGTTTCTAGCAGAGTGAAAGACTTTTGCAAAGTTCTCACATTCAATTTTAATTGCTAGATCTTCTATACGAGCCAGTATGTCCTTAAAGTCTTCCATATTATTTTCATAGTGGGGAATGTCTTGAGGAGATTTTTCCCATTCATACTCGGTGTAGGTAACATTCCAGCCCCTTCCTAGGGAAGCAGATTCCCAATTCGGTTGGAAATAGCTAGCCTTCCCATCTTTATAAAAACAGAGAATTGCACTCTGTGTTGTATTAGAAAAGCCTAAAATCCCTCTGTCTTCAACTGAAATAGGACAAAATAATTGTAAGTCCTTTAGACCTTTTTTCTTGAGGTTTACAAACCAGTCAGATACTGAAAGTTCTGTAGCTTCCCCATTTTCTGACGGCAAAATTTGAAAGCTCAACTTATTTGTATATTTTTCAGGCTTATAGCATATTTCTTTACCACTTTTTAAAGCCTTCCTAGCTGCTGCCACGATACAGGCTATCTGATACATTTGTCCGTTCATATGATCTCATCCATTATCCCTTCAATCAACTCCGTAAGACTTTCTGCTACATAGATAATTTCATCAGGGTCATGAATGTAGCAAATAATCTGCCCTTCCTGCCCCTTCTGATCTTGATCAAAATCCAGCATAAGATAACAAGAGTCACAATACTGGGCAAAAGGAAGCCATTTTTTATTAAAAAGATAGGGCTTTATTCTACTATCACGCATATTTTCCAGGTCTTGACTAGAAAAATAGTCGGGAAATTCGGTTAACAGAGCATCTCTATTTTGAAAGTACTTTTTACAAGTCTCAATTTCCTGCAGACTCATGAGAGAAAAAGGCAGCTCTCTCTGGTCAATCACACAAGGTAAAATAGAGAAGTATTTACTCCCATTTTTGTAGCTATAAAGCTCTTTGAAGTCACTAGGTAGACGAATGCCAAGTCTTTTCTCAAAGGCTTGAAGCTCTTCCTCGGAAGCACCAGAAATTCTCTGATAATCTTCCAGATATCCTTCCTCTATAGGATCATCCAAATCCCAGTCTTCAAAACACTCACAAATATAAGTTTCTATTCTTTTTACTTGGTCAATTAGTTGCATAAGCCCACCATGATTTCTTTATTTTAACTAGCTTCAAATTCCTTTTACCGCTTATAACTTGGTTCTTCTAGGGGAAGGGGTTCAGGATTTTGCTTAATCCAAGCAAGAGCCAATTGGCAAAGGCGGTCCAAACGGAGACCATCATTAAAATCTTTGCCGTAAATTTGACTGATGAGCTGCTTGGCTTCTTCTAAGTCATTGTCTGAAAGTGGAGTTCCTAGAGAAAGATAGTGAGGCATAGCCTGTAGCATCTTGCGGTAGTTTCTGTCCCAGTTGACCCCACCATTGCGATCCAGTTCATCTCGAACTCGACCTGGTATACGGATAACTTCTCCCTGAACAGTTTTGGCTGCTCCACTTGAAGGAATCAAGAAAGACCATAGTTCCTCATATTGCTCCTCCCAGCTCCCTTCTTTTACGAGAATCGGTGAAACACCATCGTGTGTTATTCGTTTGGCTACCGGCTTGACATCAAAGAGCTCATAGAGCTTCGCTAAGCCTTTATCTGCTCCCTCGATGTAGTCTGGATGGATCCCTTCTCTATGAAATTCAAAATCTTTACCGATTTGCTCAACTCTTTCCTTCATTTTAGAGGTTTTCTTAGCACCTGCTTCTAGTAACATAGAGGCAATTTCAGCAGTTTGGGCAATATAGATCCCCCGACAAACCATCAAGACTGAAGCTAGTGGAGTTCTTCCCATATCATTCTCTACATTGACATTTGCTCCCTTGTCAATTAAAAATTTGACTGTTCTAGGATGAAAAAATTCAGCTGCCATATGTAAAGGGGTCTCGCCATAGGTATTGGGCTTTTCAATGTCTGCCCCCAATTCACACAAGAGTTTTACTGTATCTCTACCCAAGATTGCTTGACGGTATAAAGGAGTCGCTCCATAATAATCTGGGACATTTATATCTAGGCCCTTCTCTACCAGCCAGATTACCAATTCATCTGGTACTCCTCCCATATGCAGAGGTGTACATAAGCTAAATCTTCCATTATGGGCATTCAACTCACACTTGTCATACACGGCCTTTAATTGGTCAATATTGCCGTCAGTCAGTAGTTCATTAAAGTCCTTCGGTAAGGTTACTCTTTTCTTTGCCATATTTAGTTCCTTTCTTCTGATTCAGCATCTAGGACAAGCCAATGAAGATTGTCAACAGTTTTCAAAGTCAGGACTTGTCCATCATAATCATTTTTCAACTCAAGACCGTTTTGCTCAATAGATATATGATTGTACCAATGGTCTAGGCTGGCGTATTCCCCCGTATGAATGTTGATGAGTATACTGGTTATGGGATCCCACGTTCCTATCTTTACCGTTTCAGCTAGCAAATAATAGGCATCTAAAAAGACTAGATTTCTCCCATAGATCCAAAAGGGCAGTTCAAGCTCTAACAAAGGCAACTTGGCAGAAAAAATCTCATCACCGTGCGGTGGCACGGTTTCATAATGAAATTCTATCTCACTGCCATAATAGGCAATCAAGGCTCCCTGACATCCGATATTTTGAGGAATTCCCTCCTCAGCTACTATAAATTCCATGACCTGCTCCTTCTATTTTCAATCATAAAAACCGACCAGACTCTGCCAGAATATCAAACTGGACTCATGGCCTATTCTAGTCATCAAGTGGATGAAGTCACTTTCACAACCGTTCCAAACTGCAGATTGAGCCGTTCCCATGGCTCTAACAAATGCTAGAAAATCTGGTGCCAGCCATATTTTTTCATCATAGGTCATCTCTGCATCAAGAGCATAGACTGCCCCAGATTGACAATCCAGCAAAATAGTGTAGGGATCTCCATTTGCAATGATGATCAAGCTGCTTTCTTGTAGAGTTGAGTAATCATGGTATTCCAAATTGCGATTGATTAGCCAAGTAAGACTAGCGCCGTCCCCATATCCAAACTGGTAACTTAAAAACCGACCTGCCCCCAGTTATAGGCCAGAATATTTTTCCTAAAAATCGGATCCAAATCTTGGATTTGAAGTCGGCTTTTCAAACGATCCAATTCGGACACTGGCAAATCTGTTTTATTCAGGACAATTCCTTCTCTTATCTCAGGGTCCAGCCCTTGTGTTTCTTCTTGGGTCAGGGAAATGATTTGGTCAATTGTCAATAATTCCATTATCAACCTCCGGCTATAAATAGTCCATTTTCTAAGCAAACTAGCTAGTTTGGGTCTTCTTTTTTCTGATGAACATCCTTATCACAATTATACTACAAAGCTATCAAATAGGGATAAACTACCAGTATTTTCAGGGATTTTTTTGGTCAACAACTTCTACGAATTAAAGCAAAAAGCCATTCCTCAAGGGAACAGCTTTTTCACTTATAATTAAAGGTTTCTCCAGCCAACTTATCGGCTAACTTGGGAAAGAGGCTATAAAATTTGTGGGCTAGATTGAGCAAGATTGGGAGATTGAGCTCGCGTTTGTTTTTACCTATGGTCTTAACAATCTTTTGCGCGACAGCATCTGGTTCCAATAGAAAACGGTCAACCGACTTGAGATAAGTCCCGTCTGGGTCAGCCTGGTCGAAAAAGACCGTACGAATCGGGCCTGGATTAACAGTCGTCACATAGACACCATAGGGCATGAGCTCAAGGCGAAGAGCATTTGAAAAACCAATAGCTGCAAACTTGGTCGCAGAGTATAGACTAGACTTGCCAGTTGCTATCAAACCTGCCATGCTGACGATATTGATGATATGACCTTTTCGTGTCTCCTTCATACGAGAAGCAATCAAACGAGACAGATTCATCAAGGCAAAGGTGTTAACCTCAAACATTTGATGAATATCTTGATCAGAAATCTTATTAAAACCTTCAAAAATCCCGTAGCCAGCGTTGTTAATCAAAACATCAATCTTGCCATAACGCTGGTAAAGTTCAGCTACTAGTTCTTCTAAAGCTTGAGCATCGGTAATATCAATCTCGATCAATTCTACCTGTGGATGATTTCCGTATAGTTGAGCTAATTTTTCTCTATTTCTACCCAGCAAAATCAATTGATCATTGGGCAAGAGTTTGACCATTTCTTGGGCTAGACCCCCGCTAGCACCTGTAATGAGAATAGTAGACATACTTTTCCTTTCTCGAGATTCTAGATTTCCACTTCTTCCAAGTCTTTGACCACATGGACGTTTTCAAAAATCGTTGTCGCATCTTTCTTAAGCTTACTAATGTCTTTTGAAAGGAAGCGTGCACTGATATGGTTGAGCAAGAGTCGTTTGGCACCTGCTTCTACTGCGACCTGCGCAGCCTGCATGTTAGTAGAGTGACCATGATTGCGAGCAATTTTCTCATCACCCTTTCCATAAGTGGATTCATGGACAAGAACATCTGCATTGACACCAAGACGCACACTGGCATCAGTTTTTCGAGTATCTCCCAAAATGGTAATAATCTTACCAGGTCGTGGTGCTGAGATATAGTCTGCCGCATTGATCTCAGTGCCGTCTTCTAGGACGACATCCTGACCGTTTTTAATTTTTCCAAAGAGCGGTCCAAAAGGTACACCGGCAGCCTTGAGTTTTTCAGCATCCAAGGTCCCTTCTAGGTCCTTTTGCATGACACGATAGCCGACACAGAAAATAGTGTGATCCAACTCCTCTGCATAAACGGTAAATTTATCTGTTTCGAGGATTTTCCCTAGAGAATCTTGATCAAATTCATGGAAATGAATCTTATAAGGCAAACGAGAACCTGACACACGAAGGCTGGTCAAGACGAAAGACTTGATACCTTGAGGCCCATAGATTTCCAAATCTGTCTGCTCTTCATTGGCCTGAAAAGCGCGGCTAGAAAGGAATCCTGGCAAACCAAAGATATGATCTCCATGCAAGTGGGTGATAAAGATTTTGCTGATCTTTCGTGGTCGAATCGTGGTTTCCAGAATGCGATTTTGCGTTCCTTCTCCACAGTCAAAGAGCCAGACTTCGTTAATCTCGTCCAAAAGTTTCAGAGCGAGACTTGAAACATTGCGGGCTTTAGAGGGCTGACCAGCCCCCGTTCCTAAAAATTGAATATCCATTCGATACTTTCTAATTAATCAATATATAACATAGCGGTGCGGTTTTCCGAGCGGAAATAATGCTTGCCAGGAAAAGCTTTAGCTTCTTGTAGCAAATCCTCTTGGCTATATCCCTTAAGTCGCTTTCTTCCATCTGCCAAAGTTTCCAAATCTGTCAAGGCTGTGAGATTTTCCACGCTAACAACTTCCTCGTCCCCAACAGGCTTCAAGTAAATCTTACCAGACTCCTCAAAGACCAGTTGATGAGGGAAGATTTGCGCAATCTCAAAGAGTAATTCATCTGTAATTAGCTCATCAACTTCTGAGAAAATCCGACCTAGTCCTTCACTCTCATAGCAAAAACCAAAAGATTTACCTGATAGGTTAAGGCGAATAAAGGGCTTGCTTTCTTCAGTAAAACTTGGTTCAGTATTATAAAGGTTTAGCTCCTGAGTCAATTCAGCAAAATAATCTGTTGCAGCCTGAGGACTCTTTTTCTGGTAGAGCTCAGCAAAGTAGGCATTGACTACGCTAGGTGGAGGTGTAACGAGAGCTAGTTGCTCCTCTTCAGACCTACCAGCTAAAAGTTGGTCCAGATAAACCTTGTCTAGACTCGTATATCCACCATACTTGAGAGCTAAAGTTTTGATATCAGTCATAAAATTCCTCTAATCTCCATTTATTTTTCTCAGAAATATAACCTCTAATGACCTCACAGTCATCTTGGTAGTCACGTTCTTCAAGAATAGCTACACTTTCTAAATCATGAATCTTGTAAGATTTAGAAAAAGGTACGCGCAGAGTAAATGCTTCAAAAATTTCCTTAATCTTATCCAGCAATAAAGCCTGCAACTGTTCGCGACTATCCTTAGATTTAGCAGAAATCAATGCATAAGGCGTTTGAGTAGGCGTAAAGTCCTCCACCAAATCCGCTTTATTGTAAAGGGTTAGGTGAGGAATATCCTCCATATCCAAGTCTTTCATGATAGAAAGAACTGTTTTTTCATGTTCCTCATGGTAAGGATTGCTGGCATCAATAACATGGACCAAGAGGTCTACATGCTTGCTTTCTTCCAAGGTAGATTTGAAACTAGATACTAACTCTGTCGGTAAGTCTTGAATAAATCCAACGGTATCAGTTAAAGTCACCTGTAGATTGCCACCAAGATGGATGCTCTTAGTAGTCGCATCCAGAGTCGCAAACAGCTCATCTGCTTCATACTGGGTCTTGCTGGTCAGAGTATTCATAATAGTCGATTTACCAGCATTGGTATAACCAATCAAACCAATCTTAAAGGTACTTGACTCCAAACGTTTTTCTCGAACTGTCGCTCGGTTTTTCTCAACCACCTTGAGTTGATATTCGATATCTGTAATCTGGTTGCGAACACTACGTCGGTTAAGCTCCAGCTGACTTTCACCTGGACCACGGGAACCAATTCCCCCTGCCTGACGGCTGAGCATAATCCCCTGACCAACCAAACGAGGCAAGAGATACTTGAGTTGCGCAAGATGAACTTGGAGTTTTCCTTCATGGCTTCGAGCTCGCATGGCAAAGATATCCAAAATCAACTGCATACGGTCAATAACTTTAACACCCAACACTTGCTCTAAATTGACATTTTGTCGAGGTGTCAGACGGTTGTTTACAATGACAGTTGTGATTTCTTCTGCATCCACCATTTGAGCAATTTCTTCCAACTTACCAGAACCGACAAAGGTCTTAGAGTCATATTTTTCACGTTTTTGTCTGTAGCTATCGACTACGACTGCACCAGCCGTCTTAGCCAGACTAGCCAGTTCTTCCATGGAGAGGTCAAAATTATCCATGCCCTGGAGTTCAACACCAATCAGCAGGACTCGTTCCTCTTTTTTCTCCGTTTCAATCATTTAAAAACTCCTCAATCTGGCCGAAAATACGGTCTTTTACACCAGATTCTCCTATCTGATAAAAGGTCACCTGCATGCGATTACGGAACCAGGTTAGCTGACGTTTGGCAAAACGGCGTGTCGCCTGTTTGAGACTCTCGCTAGCCTCCTCCAAACTTTGTTCCCCTCGAAAATAAGGAAAAAGTTCCTTGTAGCCAATGCCTTTAGCAGCCTGCACGTCTGGATAATGCTCAAACAGCCACTTAGCTTCATCAAATAATCCAGCCTCAAACATCAAGTCCACACGATGGTTAATCCGTTCATAGAGTTGACTACGCTCATCATCCAGACAAATAATCAGAGCTTCATAAGGGCTCTCCTGATTTTCCAATTCTTGAGAAAAATGGGCAATTTCTAAGGCTCGCATGGCACGACGACGGTTAAACTGGAGAATTTCAAGACCTGCTTGATCCACCAGATGTGCTAATTCCTCATCTGAAAAAGGCTCTAGACTAGCACGATAAGCTAAAATCTCCTCATGTGGAGTCTCCCCACCTAAGTGATAGCCTTCTAGCAGACTCTGGATATAAAGACCTGTCCCACCTGCAATAATAGCAAGCTTACCACGACTTTGAATGTCCTCAATGGCTGCCTTAGCTTCTGAAACAAAATCAAAAGCCGAGTAAGACTCGGTTACATCTCTCACATCAATCAAATGATGAGGGACAGTTGCCTGCTCCTCTGGACTAGCCTTGGCTGTCCCAATATCTAGTCCTCGGTAGACTTGTTGGCTATCTCCACTAACTACTTCACCATTAAACCGCTGAGCAACTTCAATGGCTAGTGCAGTCTTTCCAACCGCAGTTGGACCAACAATCACAATTATTTTTGTTTTCATCGTTTTTCCTTGAAAAATTCCCATTTTTTCGTTACTATTATTATATCACAAAATAGACAGGCAGAAAAATGCTATTTCTTAAGCTATTTCCGTCTGATTTATAAATAAAAGGAGGAAGACTCATGGCTAAAGGATTTGCTAAAGGTCTCGTAACAGGTGTTGCAGGAACTGTTGCTGCTGTTGCAGGTGCAGTATACGCATTCAAAAAGAAAGTGATTGAACCAGAAGAACAAAAAGCAGCTTTCATCGAAGAAAACCGTAAAAAAGCAGCTCGCCGTCGCGTATCACGTTAATAAACAAAAAAGAAGTTGGATTTTCGAACTTCTTTTTTGTTCTTAAATAGCTAGGTCAAACTTCAACTGCGGCTTGACTGGATCATAGTCAACCAACTCAAAATCTTCTGCTTTAATATCAAAGAAGTTGGTCTTGTCTGGTACATTCAAGACCAAACGTGGTTGGCAATTTGAAGGTTGACGACGAAGCAGTTCCTCCGCTTGTTCAAATTGATTGTCGTAGATGTGAAGATTGTTGATAAAGTAGAAGAACTTCCCAACCTTCCAGCCAAAATGTTTAGCAATCATCATTTGAAGTGCCACATACTGCATGGCATTGATATGGTGAGCCACCAGCATATCATTAGAACGCTGGGTCAAGGTTGCATCCAGGTAAATTTCCCCATCTACTCGACGGACATCAAACATGGTTTGAAAGGCACAAGGAAGAAGACCATCTGTTTCTTCGAAGGCTTGGTAATCCCAGAGAGAGATGATATTGCGACGATTCCAAGGATTAGCTTCCAACTGTTTGAGGATTTTATTGATAATGTCATGCTTTTTAACAACAGCACCGTAGCGCTCACCGATTGTCCCTGTATCTCCTACTTCCCAGTCATTCCAGTAGTGAACATTGTACTTGTCATTGAGAACTTCTAGGCTATTTGTCTGGTCTTGATAGATCCAAAGCACTTCTTTAATGGCTGATTTGATTGCAATTGGACGCAAGGTCGTGATTGGAAATTCGCCCTTAGACAAATCATACTCCGCAAAAGTACCTGTGATGTACTTGGAGTTGGCAACTGTTCCGTCCTTGTACTTGGGACGAGCCTGTTCTGAGAAGACTCCTTCATTGAGAATTCGCTCAATATTTTCTTTAAAAATCTTATCTGCTTTTGTCATTTACTCTCTCCTCAACGTTTATTCTTAACTAGTATAGCATAAAAAAGAAAGGAGGAAAATCACTAGCTTTAAGTTAGTGTTTTTCTCCTTTTTACTTTTATTGCAAGACAAGAGATGCTGCTCCGATAACTCCAGCGTCATTTCCTAGAGTTGCAAGAGCTAATTTAGTTGTTGTGCGTACTTGTGGGAAGGTGTTTTCATCATAAACTTTTTGCACGCCTTGAAGAAGGAATTCTCCGGCAGCTGATACACCACCACCAATAACGATTGTTGATGGGTTTAGGATTGAACCGATGTTGGCACATGCAATACCCAAGTAACGTGAGAAGTTACGGTAAACGATTAAAGCAAGGTCATCCCCTTCTTTTGCCAAGTCAAAGACAGTTTTAGCTGTTACTTCTTCTCCGTCGTCAATCAAGCGTTTCAATTCTGCATCGCCTTCATACTCATCTGCATAACGACGAGTCAAGTTGACAATCCCTGTAGCTGAAGCTACTGTCTCAAGACAGCCTTTTTTACCACAGGTACATGCGATTGGTTGATCAAAGTCAACTGTGATATGTCCAAGTTCACCTGCAGCACCTGCAACACCGTGGAGCAATTTACCTTCTGCCACGATACCGCCACCAACACCTGTACCAAGTGTCATAAAGACAACGTCTGGTTGGTTTTCACCAGCGCCCATCCAACGTTCACCAAGAGCAGCCACGTTAGCATCATTGTCGATGAAGAATGGAATTCCCAAGGCTGTTTCCATCTTTTCTTTGATTGGTTGAAGAGTTTTCCAGTTGAGGTTGTAGGCTCCAATAACAGTTCCTTTTTCACGGTCAACCACACCAGGTGAACCCATACCAATTCCACGGAAATCTGCAGCAGACAATCCAAGCAAGCCCAAACGGTGTTGAATAGATTCAATCATATCATCTACGATATGGCTTCCCTCATCCAAAATGTTAGTCTTAATAGACCATTTTTCTTGGATTTCTCCTTCTAGCGTTAAAATAGCAAACTTGATAGATGTCCCACCAAGGTCAATCCCAATAATCTTTTGACTCATATTATTCTCCTTTATGATAATATCAACTTCCATATTATTTTATCAAACTTGTTTCAGCAATTCAAGAAAACTTCTAGTTATTTCTGCAAACTCTTTTGGTTTTGCCCTATTCAAGATATGAGGACCGTCAGAGATAATCTGGAACTGGGAATTTGGCATCAGTTGTTGCAGACCTTTCATAGACTTTAGATTAGGCTTATCCTGACTACCACAGATTAACATAGTTGGATAGGGACAATTCCGTGCAATCTCTCTTAAATCAAGTGTTTTTAATTCTTCAGATACTCCAACTAAAAGCGATTTTTCTGCTCCCTGCTTCTCAAATATCCTTTTTGGGAGTAGCTTAAATATCAGAGATTGAATGTAAAAAGGGATATTGCCCGCTAGTTTCAATGGACAACCTGACAAAACCAAGGCCTGAAGATTTGGCAAATCGTAACTTGATAATTCTAATGCAAGGGCAGCTCCTAAGGACAAACCGACTAAAACAAAAGGTTCTGTTCCCACTTTTAAGTGCTGATAAATGCGTTCCTTAGCTTCTTGGTAGGTTCCAACTCCGGAAGGAAATAACTCTAGGGCTTCAGAGGGATAATCTGCAAGAAAATCCTGAACTTCTTTCCAGCTATCAGCTGACTGACCTAAGCCATGCAAAAATATTAGTTTCATTTAGTTCTCCTTTACTGACAACTCATACAAGCCCCTTACTGCATTACAGCCATAAATGGCTTCTGCCTGTGCCAAATCTTCTAAAGTCAATACCTTCTCTTCCACCTGCCCGCTTTCAAGTAAATGCTGGCGATAAATCCCTGGTAACAGGGCTAGCTGACTAGGTGGAGTATAGAACTTTCCATCCATTTTTAAGACCAGATTCCCAATAGAGGTTTCAAGCAATTTTCCATCAGCAGTATGGTAGATGATTTCCTGCTCTCCCACTGTCAAATGCGGTCGGTGTGTCGTCTTAAAGTAGGTAAAGGCCTGCTTCAAATCAGCTTCTTTCTGACAAAGCTTGGCCTGACAAAAACTAGAGCTGAGTGGTGTCAATACTTGTCGATCAATTTCGATAACTCCAGATTTGCTGAGACTGATTCGCAGTCGATAGTCTTGATGGAAGTCGCAAGTTTGACACTCTTTCTCTATCTTTTGTTTCAGAACTTCTTGGTCAAATGGAAAGGCAAAATAACGACTAGCCTTTTGTAGTCTTTCTAGATGTTGATTTTCAAAGAGCAAGGTTTTCTGGCTAATTTTTCCAGTCGTAATCAATTGAAAACGAGGCTGTTTACGATAGAGAACAGCTGCCTTTTGATGGACTTCACGGTATTCTGACTCCCAAGTACTATCCCAAGTGATGCCACCTCCGACACCATAGACGGCTTGCCCTCCATGCAGTTGAATGGTTCGAATGGCGACATTGAAAATCCGGCGCCCATTTGGAAGCAAGAGACCAATCGTACCACAGTAGACTCCACGCGGTTGAGGCTCTAAATTCTTGATAATTTCCATGGTCGCTATCTTGGGTGCACCTGTAATGGAGCCACATGGAAAGAGAGAACGAAAGATTTCTTCTAGGTCAACATCTGGTCGTAACTGGCTCTTGATAGTTGAAGTCATCTGCCACACTGTAGAATACTGCTCCACTTGGCATAAACGCTCCACATGCTCACTACCCACTTCAGACAGACGATTCATGTCATTGCGCAAGAGGTCCACAATCATCATGTTTTCTGAACGATTTTTGGGATCCTGTTCCAACCAAGCCGCCTCTTTCAAGTCGTCATCGTTATTCAAACCACGTTTAGTTGTACCCTTCATAGGACGAGTGGTCAACTCACGACCATTTTGTTCAAAAAAGAGTTCTGGACTCATGGAAATTACTGCCATGTCGTCATGTTCAACATAGGCATTGTAACCTGCCTCCTGCTCTACCACCATGCGATTGTAGATCGCAAAAGGATTGGCAGACAACTCCTGCTTGAGTTGAACAGTATAGTTGACCTGATAAGTATCCCCTTGCCGTAAATAATGGTGAATCTGAGCAATCGCCTTTTCATAGTCCTCTGCAGATGTTACTTCCTGCCAGTTTGATGGCAAATCCACCTCCTCATATGTCAGAGGAATTTGGGAAGTTTCCACCCTATCATGAACGGTAAAATACAGTAGAGACTCTCCCAGTAAAGGACCCTCGTGAACCGCCAACTTCTCCTCAAAAGCTGGCGCAGCCTCATAGCTGACATAACCCACCACATAATAGCCCTGTTCTTGGTAGCTTTCCACTTGTGCTAACAAGTCTGTCACTTCTGCTAAATCTCTGGTTTTTAACTCTTTGATAGGTTGGGTAAAGGTATATCTCTCGCCCAAAGCCCTAAAATCAATCACTGTTTTCTATGCATATCCTAAGTATACCATAAAAGCCAGACCCAAAACAGGAGATCTGGCTTTTTAACTAATATGGTTGAGAAAACTTACTCAACATAATCTAACAAATAACCATAACCCTTTTCTTCCATTTGATCCTTTGGAATAAAACGGATAGACAGGCTATTGATACAATAGCGTAGCCCTCCCTTGTCCTGAGGTCCGTCTGTAAAGACATGTCCTAAGTGGGAATCACCAGTTCGGCTTCTGACTTCTGTTCTGACCATATTATAAGACTTGTCTTCCTTGTAGGTCGCAACATCTGGACTGATAGGCTGGGTAAAGCTTGGCCAACCACAGCCCGATTCAAATTTATCTTTCGAAGAAAAGAGAGGTTCACCTGTTGCTACATCCACATAAATACCTGCTTCAAACTTATCCCAGTAACGATTTGAAAAGGCTCGTTCTGTTTGACTGTTTTGAGTCACTGCATACTCTTCAGGAGAGAGGAGTTTTTTCAATTCATCGTCACTCGGTTTTGGATATTTACTCGCATCAATAATAGGATAGGCTGCTTGATTGACATTGATATGGCAATATCCATTAGGATTTTTCTGGAGATAGTCTTGGTGGTAGTCCTCAGCCACGATAAAATTTCTTAAGGCCTCCTTTTCAACCGCTAGAGGCTGGTCGTACTTCTTAGCAACTTGATCAAAGACTTGATTGATGACTTCTAAATCTTTCTCATCTGTATAATAGACGCCAGTCCGATACTGGGTTCCCACATCATTTCCCTGCTTATTCTTACTAGTTGGATTGATAATGCGGAAATAATGGAGCAAGATTTCTTTTAGAGAGATTCGATTGGCATCATAGGTCACATGAACAGTCTCAGCATGCCCAGTTTGGCCGATCAATTCATACTGGGTTGTTTCTCCTCTACCATTAGCGTAGCCCGAAACAGCATCTGTCACACCTGCTACTCGTGAAAAATACTCTTCGACTCCCCAGAAACAGCCTCCAGCTAGATAGATATCATGTAAGTCAGCATTTTTATCTGGCTCAGTTTTTTCGTGACTTTTTGCCCTTGACTAACTGCTGCCTTCTCGATTTGAGAGGTATCGGTGTAGCTTGCACTCCTTTTTTCCAAAAGAAATAAAAGTCCGATGATGATGCAAATGATCACTCCAATTAAGAGTATTGTTTTTAATTTATCATTCATAATCAACCTCTAATTCATAGTCTTTAAATTCTCTAAAATAGTTTCCTTGTCCATAAAGCCTGGTTGAGTCTTCACCAATTTGCCTTCTTTATCAATAAAGGCCTGAGTCGGATAAGAACGAACTCCGTAACTCGCTAAAAGTTGTCCCGAAGGGTCTAGCAATACTGGTAAAGCTTTATAGTCCAAACCCTGATACCATTTTTTAAAGGCTTCTTCTGACTGCTCCCCTTTTTGACCCGGAGAAACGACTGTCAAAACGACAAAGTCATCGCCAGCTTCTTTTGCAAGTTCATCTGTATCAGGAAGACTGGCTAGACAGATAGAACACCAGGAAGCCCAAAATTTGAGATAGACCTTTTTTCCTTTGTAATCTGATAGGCGATAAGTTTTACCATCAACTCCCGTGAGTTCAAAGTTTGGAACTTCTTCTCCTTTTTTGCTACCTGAGAACTAACTTGTGCATTTTTGTCTCCATTTTGCTTATCAGCTTGGTTTGCTGACTGATTTTTACAAGCCGATAGACAGACCAGACTAGCGCAGACCAATACAGTTGCTTGCCATTTTTTCATTTTCATCACCTTTCTCGCTCATCATATGAATATAGATATTGAATTATAGCTCCATTATATACCTATTATCCTAAAAATACTTGAAATCTGTTTGGAAAATAAGGCATCTTTGGGGACACAAAAAACTCCCACCTGCTTAGCAGATGAGAGTCAATTGATTATTTAAAGATAGAAGTTTTAAAGCTATCTGTTTGTTGAAGAAGTTTCTTAAAGAGTTTTTCTTTTAAAGTGACAGTGTTGTCAAATTTGACAGAGCCCTTACTTAGAGTAGTCTTATCTTTATCAACTGCTTCACCAAATGCTCGTTTCAAGTCTTCATAACTATTGTATGTTTTACCATCGATTTCAATAGACTGAATTCCTTTTTTAGCGTTATTCACTACTTCTTCGAAGTAAGCTTTCTTCCAATCTTCAAGATTGTGGAATTTTCCATCAGAAATCTTGTTAATGATGAAGTCATCACCTAGAGTATCTTTACCAGCTTTTTTAGATTCAGCTTTTAGCATGTTAGAAGCATAGTTCAGGAAGCCTTTTTCATAGCCATAGTAACCCCAGATTCTGAAAGTATTGTGTTTAAATGACATCGCTCCAGGAGCACCTTCACTGGTATTACCACCATAGATACCAGTCATCATTGGAACATTCACATAAGCAGAATCAAAGTCAGATGGATTATAAACTCTATTACCTGGACCACGATTGGTCATAAAGTTGTTGGTAATGAGGTCATTTACCGTATGCAAAGGAATAGTCTTTTCATCATCACTTAAAGGTCGAACCTTGTCGAATTGGTTCTTGGTGTTGTTTCCTCGATACTGTTTGTCTACTTTCTTGAACCAAGCATTGTTTAAATCTTGATTTGCTTTATTGAGGACAGCTTCTCCTTCAAGATAATCTAGAAGCATGAGAGTATCATTATAGCCCTTCATGTAACGATCAATTTCGTCACGTGATTTAAGGTCATTTGGATTAGTGTTATACCATTGATTTCCATCGTTTGGACGTTCATAAGCCATGTTGAGACCTAGGGCTTTGTATTCACCGTTTGGATTTGATACTGACGGAGTTTGCAACATCCCTTGAGCAAATGCTTCAAGATCTGTTCCTTCACGGTGTCTTGAGCCACCTAGGTATACCATTCGGTCATTTACGTGAGTTGTTTCATGAGTAAAGGCAGATACCCCAAAATCACTAATCATGTCCGTCACCATAAAGAAGACAGAATCATCCTTATATGGATTGGCATAAACGCGAGCCACAGCTCCCATGCGCCAATCAGTCGCATGGTAACGGTCGGTAGGTCCATACAATTCACGGATAGGCGCCACATCTTTACCACTGTTTGTATGGCCATAACGGTCAGTACTAATGCCTTTATAATTCTGGTTGTCCAGTACAGGTGTTGGAACCATATTATTGCTCTTCAAGAGCTGATTACGTACTTTATCTAGAGATAGACGTGACCAGAAATCCAGGTAATTCTGTTGTCCTTTAGCAACCTTATCAATTTCAGCTTTGAAGGCATTCCGTTCTGCTTCAGTGTTCTTACCATATTTTTCAAATGAACTATAGGCCATGGTATTGTATGTTGAAATCAAGAACATATGGGCATCTTTTAAGTTCAAGAGTGGCAAAATCATCTTGCCATGCACATCGTTATTTAAGCCTTCGTATGCTCGATGTTTCTTATCGGCAAACTCAGGAGTTGTTGTTTTTGGCTCTACAATATAGACATTGTCTTTGGTTGCTTTGATAAACCAATCATTCAAGTCTGTATCTTTTGTGAAGAGTTCCATGTTGTATTTCAGGAAGTCATTTAGGTTACCAGAAAGAGTATTTTTAGCAACTACTTCACGGAATACATCGTGTGTACGAGTTCCTTTGACATAATCTTCTTTTGAACCAATTTCAATCAAACGATCTAATACACTTACATTCTTACCATAGAAGTCTGGCTTGAACAACATGAGTTGCTTGATATTGAAATCATCAAACTTCACTCCGTAATAACGGTTAAGGTAAGATAGACCAAGGAGAACCGCTGACTTGTTGTCATCAATTTTCTTGATCAAAGCACGCTTAGCAGCCTCATCTGTGTTTAATTGATGGTCTTCATTTTCAACTAACTGTCTCACAAATTTAGTAAGATTATCCTTAACTTCTTTGAAGGTTTCTTCAAGATAAAGGTTCTTAATAGCATTAACTTTGTTTGGACCAGTTCTACCAAGGTGTGTATAGATTGGGTCAGATTGTAATTCCACAGGACTCAATTTTTCAACAATAGCATTGATGAGATCACTACGGTCTTTGTCAATCATGTTTGGAGTGTAAACAACTTCACCGAGTTCTGCAATACCATACTCTTTTACTTGTTTGACTTTAGAGTCTTTCGGCGTAATGCTGAAGACATCTTTTGTCTTATCAGCATAATGCACCAAAATATGGTCAGCATTAGCTAATTCAGTTACAAAGGCATTGCCTTTCATAGCAGTTACAGACAATACTTCTTTAGTCAAGAGAGGACTTCCTGCAGCAAGTTTATTACCTTGGTCGACAATCCACTCTTTATTATAGAAAGGTTGAAGTTTTGCGATATTACGGTAAGCTAGCTCCCGAGTCGCATCATAACTATCTATTGCTTTGTACTGATCGTCTTTGTTTAGACTGTTATTAAGCTTGTTTTCAATAGGTTTGCTGCTGGTAAATTTATCAGCAGTGATTCCCATCGCTTCAATTTTCTTCTCAGCTTCAGCCAGTGAGATACTTGGAATTTTACGTGAATTGTTAAAGGATTTTTTACCTTCACTCACGCCATCAACACTATAATTACGTTTGGTTCTTGAATAGGTGAAGTAGTCGTCAGCATCAATATCTGAGTGACCAAACACCATCTCACCTGTTTTGACTTTCATCATGGTGATATTGTCTTCAATAGTACCCAAGGCCCAGTTGGTTCCCAGCAATCCACCAGACTGAACAGCTTCTTTCAGTTCGATAGAACCTTTAGCAACTGAATTTCTAAGGACCCCTTCTTTACCAACCCTGTGGTTATTAGCACCATTTTGAGATGAATAGACTAGTCCTGCAGCTTTTGCTTTATTACCAGTAATTTCAGCATCAACATAGGCTTTCTCAACAACACCCTTCCAGTTTTCACCAAGTACACCAGCTAAATAGCCTCCTCTATTACCAGCAGCGTGAAGTTTACCGATAAAGGCGACATTACTTACTTTTCCACTACCATCAATTTTATTGATAATACCAGCTACATCATTATTACCAACAACACTTCCTGTTACTTTGACATTCTCGATAGTTGCATTATTTTTGATGACATTAGCAATTGGAGCTACTCGATCAACTCCAGGCATATCAATATTGACATTTTCTAGTAAGAGATCCTTAACAGACCCCCCTTCAATGTTTCCAAATAATGGTCTAGTGATATTATGAATGGCGAATTTATTGCCATCAGTACTTCCTAATGAACCTTTAAAGGCATTGGTTACATAAGATTTGCCAGCAGCTGGTACATTATTAGCATTCATATTGCTACCAAGCTTAAAGGTACCAGTAGGATTTGCTTGCATAGCTTTTACAAGTTCATTAAAGTCGTAATACACATCACCTTCATGAGCTTTTGGTTTAGGTAAATAGTGTACATACTCTTCAGTGAAACGATTTTCTGCAGTACGTTGAATCAAATCAGGTGCTTTAGCAGTTACTTTGTATAGTTTATTTCCATCTACAGTAACTTCTTCGATTTTATCAACAGCTAGTTTCGTAACCTTGTTATCGTAAGTCGTAACTTTTAAGTAGTAAGGCTTAACATTCGATGGTTTCTCGGACAAGAGACTACTATCGGTCTCATTACCCTGGTCATCCACACTGATTAAGCTTGTTTCCTTAATATTTTTGACTTCGACTTTTTTAAGGTCGATTCTCAGTGGTTCTTCTTTAAGAATTTCTTCTTCGTCACCATTACCACGATCATACACCATGGTCGTTGCAAGTGTATAATCCTTGTAATAATCTAAATCAGCTAAAGCTGTCGCAAGATTAGACTCTGAAATAGCAAATGTCTTAATAACTTGATCGCCTTTTTTCAACACTGCTTGAATAGACTTGATAGTCACTCCATCTGGTTTTATAAGGCTATAAGTTGCTTTTGCACTTCGATTCAATTCTTCTGTATCAACTTTAGTTAATGTTAGAGTAGGTTTTTCTAATTCCTTAGTACCTTTTTTGATAATGTGGTCTTGTGCTTGTTCAAGAACTTCTTCTGAAACAGTAGGTGCATCTGGAGTTTTCACACCCTTGATAGTCTTGTAAACTTTGGTAATTTTCTTCTTACCATTCTTGCCTATTTGAGCGACTGTTTCAGTACCCTTGAGGAGACTCGAATCTTGTTCCATTATCGTTTTAAAAGGAACTTCTTCAACAGAAACTTCTTCGGTTTGACCTTCAATTGGTTTGGTTCCGCGACTGATTTTTTCAGCTACAGGAGCTTTAACAACTTCCGTACTAGTGCTGATAGCTTCGCCAACTTTCTCCCCATCTACAGTTTTGTAGACACGATGAATCAGTTGACTACCAGCTTCACCCTTTTGAACAACACTTTCTTCGTCTGTATAGCGATTAGAATCCGATAGGTATTCTGTAGAATATGGAATTGTAACAGTTTCTGTTTCAGTCACAGTTGACTCTGTCACATTGTATTCTGGCAAGCTAGGTTGAATGAGGGGTTCACCTTCGTGTCCCTCTTCCTGAGTCCCTTTGGCTGTTACTTCTCCTGTAAATACAGGATTCTCCGGTTGAACTAGTGCTTCACCTACGTGATCTTCTTCTTGAGTACCCTTGGCTGTTACTTCTCCTGTATAAGCTGGGAGTTCAGGTTGAATTGGAGACTCTCCTAAATGACCTTCTTCTTGAGTACCCTTGGCTGTTACTTCTCCTGTATAAGCTGGGAGTTCAGGTTGAATTGGAGACTCTCCTACATGACCTTCTTCTTGAGTACCCTTGGCTGTTACTTCTCCTGTAAATACAGGATTCTCCGGTTGAATTAGTGCTTCACCTACGTGACCTTCATCCTGAGTGCCTTTTGCTGTCTCCAGCTTCTCAGTCACTGGATTTGAAGGATTCTCAGTTTGTGTTTTTTCACGTAGTGATGGGTTTAGATCAGCTTCCTTGAAGTAGCCAACATATTCATATCCCTCAATTTGAATGACACCTTTAGCTAATTCTTCCTGGTTACATACAGCGATTGTCTGATTATAGGACTTCAAGACTTGATTCTCAAAGGCTGAGGCCGTTTGAGGAATAAAGTAGCTTCCACCTAAAGCACCAATCACGAGAAGACCCGCAACCTTATTACGATTTTTCTTTGAAATTACCAAAACAGCTAGCGATGCTGTCGTAAGGCCAAGGCCAGCAAGTGCTAATTCTTTACTTCCAGTTTTTGGTAATTCCTGAGAAATAGTGGCTTTCTTTCGGTAAACAAGATAAACAAGATCATCTTGTTTTAAATCAGAAGGAAGTTCCTTATGAATAAGTGACTTTTCAGCTTCTGTCAGCTCTTGCTCTGCTAAATAACGATAGTGTACTTGATTTGGCTCACAAACTTCATTAGCCACTACTGGATCAAGCAAGAGGTTGTTAGCACCAAAAAGTAGGGCCCCAATGACAGCAGAACCGACTCCAACTGAGAACTTTCTAATAGAGTATTTTATAACCTTTTCAATATGTTTCTTTTCCATTTTACAATTTCCTAATAGCATCTTGTGGGTATTGAGCACGCGCCCCTCCGATTAGTTTTGGACGACTAGCGAGGGCAGTTACGTGGGCTTGGCCAATAGATTTCAAAACTGGACGAATAGGTACTTGCACATGCTTGATATGCATCCCTATAGCAGTATCTCCAATATCGAGTCCTGCATCAGCTTTGATAAATTCAACCTCTACTGGGTCTTTCATATAGCGAAAGGCTGCCAATTGACCTGATCCTCCAGCATGCAGAGTCGGTAGAACGCTCACAATTTCGAGATTGTATTTGATAGCAACCTCTCGTTCCACTACCAAGGCACGGTTAACATGTTCGCATCCCTGAACTGCTAGATGAATCCCTCTAGTTGATAGGATTTCTAAGATTTTTTGAACAATTAATTCTCCAATTTCTTGACTAGAAGCTTTCCCGATATGTCCTCCTATAACCTCACTGGACGATAAGCCCAAAACAAAGAGAGCCCCCTCATGGAGAGAAGCCTTTGCCAACACATCTTCTAGGATTTCCTCTACCTCTTTTTGTAAATGTCCTTGGTCCATACTTTACCTCGCTTACTTCCTTCTATGATATCGTTTTTTCATCATTTTAGCAAGCTAGGGACATGGGCTTTCGTCCCATTGACTCTTCTATTTTTTAATCAAAAAAGACAGAGAGTTTTTAGCCCTGTCTCATTTGTATCTATCTTTAGACCTTTTGGAGTCCTTGGACGGCATCGTGATTGATGATGACTTGACCGTATTCTTGGAGAACTGAACGGCTGATATCACTATCATCTGCAAATTCACGCATGCGAGCCAATAACCAAGCTGGATAAAGACTTGGATGATCCTCTACATCAACCAAGACTGTTAGATAGTATTGGTCGTTCATTTTGTAAAGTTCTGAAGTCTCCATTTGGTAATCAACTGTTTTCGCAAAAGAAACCAGACTAGTTAAGTCGTCAAATCGTAAGATGTAGTAGATATAAGGTTCTCTTTTCCCTTCATCCACCTCAGCAATTTCATCAATCGCTGCTTCTTCCTCTTTTTCAACCTGCTCTAAAGATTGAATGGCTTCAATATCCTCTTTAGTTTTCTCTGCCATGGTTTTCTCCAAAGTCTTCAAAAATTCATCTGGAGACATTTTTGCTAGTTCATCCATGTCAGGAAGGTCTGCCAAATCCTCAAAATCCAAGTTTTGGTCGATCTTAGACTTGGTCACAAAGACATCAACCTTGTCAGGCTTCGGTGTCACTCGGAAACTAAGCATACCTGTATCCAAAAAGCTGTCTGGCATTTCTAACTCATCCAAAATGGCGTAGAAGAACTCTTCTGTTTTTTCCTGTGGAACGAGAAAGTCTGCGATTTCCATCCCACGATCCATCAAATCTTCTAAAGACATCGTGATTTTTAAAGTCGTATCACTGATTTGTTTCATTTTCATAGTTCGTAACCTCATACTTTCAGTTCTATCTATTATACAAGATTTAAATGATTTTATCAAAAGAATGGCGTTGGAATGTGATATAATACTAGTATCTATTTTAGAATGTAAGAAAGAAAGTTTCATGAAAAATATAAAAGTTAATGCTTTGGCTAGCTTGCTGGTCAATATTTTAAACATCGTTTTTCCCCTGATTACTAACCCCTATTTAACGCGAATTCTTAGTAAATCAAATTATGGCTACTTTAATACAGCTAACACCTGGGCGAGCTTTGTCATTCCACTAGCCGCCTTTGGAATATACAATTATGGGATTCGAGCAATTAGTAAAGTAAAGGATGACAAAAATAAGATTAATTATGTCTTTTCTAAATTGTTCTATATTTCGCTCATTACTTCAGTTGTAACAACAGCTATCTATTTCCTTTTTATTCATTTTGATACGAGCATTGTTAATCTCAAAGTCCTCTATTATATCCTTGGAATCCAAGCTCTTTTCCAATTCCTAAATATCGAATGGATGAATGAAGCCTATGAGAACTATTCATTTATCCTTTATAAAACACTGGTTATTCGTATTGGAATGTTGATCGCTATCTTTGCTTTCGTAAAGACACCTGATGATATTGTTCCCTATGCTACAATCATGAGTGCGACAACCATTATCAACTATCTGCTCAGCTTCCTATGGATTAAACGAGAGGTTTCCTTTGTCAAGATTGAAGTCATCGAACTCATCAAAGCATCTAAGCCTCTTCTAACCATGTTACTCCTAGCAAATGCCAATATGCTCTACACCTTGCTAGACCGTATGTTCATTACCAAAGGACCTGATGAGAATTACATTTCCTACTACACTATTTCCTCGAGTATTGTTATGCTGATTGCTAGTGTCCTGAGTGGAGCTATCAATGTCAGCATTCCTCGACTTGGTTACTACTTAGGAAAAAAGATTACACTTCATACAAGTATCTGGTCAATCAAGGTGCATCTCTCTTTTTCTTCCTCATGATTCCGACTAGTATTGGTATTATGGTTTTAGGAACTTATGCGACTGTTATCTACTCTTCTGAGAAGTATATAGAAGCAGGAATTGTAACAAGCGTCTTTGCCTTTCGAACCATTATCTGGGCTATCGAATTAATCCTTGGAAAGCAAATTATCTTTATCAATGACCACGAAAACCGATTAACAGCTTTCTACTTTATCGGTGGTGGTGTCAATGTCATCCTAAACTCTCTACTCCTTTTCAACAACATCTTTACTCCTGCCTACTACATCGGAACAACGATTATTGCCGAGGCAATCGTAGTTCTACTTGAAATCCGCTTTATTCAGAAACATAAACTCTTGGATTTGAAAGAAATTTTTGGAACATTAGCTCGCTACACAATTGTGTCACTAGGCTTTATCCCAATTTACTATATCTGTAAAATTCTCTTCCAAGTTCAGTCATACACAGTAAATATGGCTATGCTCAGTATGGTGGTAGCTACAATTGCCGGATGTGCTATCTATTACGCTGTCGCTCTCTTTGTAATGAAGGATAAAACACTTCACTATGCACTAAATCTAGTTCGTGCTAAAATCAAACGAAGTTAACAAAACACCTATAAAGCTTAAGCTTTATAGGTGTTTTTATTATAGAAAAATTTAATTAAAATGCGTTTAGAAACTTAGTTCTTTTCTTGGCTCGTTTGTGTCTTAGGTTCAGTAGATTGATTTTTTCCTCAGACGTAACAGATGAGCTTTCTGTTTGTTGAGTTCTCTTTACTTCTGTTGTTTCGAAAATGTGCCCCTGACTATTTGCTACCGTATGTTCCTGAGTTGTTTCCTCGGTTGTAGCAGTCGTCCAAATTCCATCTCTATTAACCTTATAGCCATCAGGTGTTGTACCATTTCTCAATAGAGAACCATTTGTTTGGAAATAATACCAGTTACCATTCAGTTGTTTCCAGCCAGTTTCCATGGCACCACTAGCATTGAGATAATAGCGGGCACCATTAATATCTTGAAGGCCTGTTAACATGATACCATCCTTGTCTAGATAGTACCATAGACCTTTGTCTTTGAACCAACCAATCTTCATGGCACCACTTCCTGTGAAGTAGTAATAATGGTTATCAAGCCATTTCCAACCTGTCTGCATAGCGCCACTTGCGTTCAGGTAATAACGGGAACCATCAATCTCTTGAAGCCCTGTTAGCATGATACCTTCTTTATCTAGATAGTACCATAGTTCCTTATCTTTGAGCCAACCTGTCTTCATAGCGCCACTGCCAGTGAAGTAATAATAATGGTTATCTAGCCATTTCCAACCAGTTTGCATAGCGCCACTTGCATTGAGATAATAGCGAGAACCATCGATTTCTTGAAGCCCTGTTAGCATGATACCTTCTTTATCTAGATAGTACCAGATGTCCTTATCCTTGAGCCAACCTGTCTTCATCGCACCACTGTTTACGAAGTAATAATAATGGTTATTGAGCCATTTCCAACCTGTCTGCATAGCGCCACTTGCATTGAGATAATAGCGAGAACCATTAATCTCTTGAAGGCCTGTTAGCATGACACCTTCTTTATCTAAGTAGTACCAAGTATCTTTATCCTTGACCCAGCCAGTTTTCATAGCACCAGAACTAGCAAAATAGTTCCAATGACCCTCAATTAAGGCCCAACCGGTTTTCATAACTCCATTGTTATCAAAATAATAGGTAGTTCCATTAATTTGCTTCAATCCAACTGTTCGAATACCATCTTCATCATAATAATACCAGCTTGAACCTTGTTTTTGCCAACTAGATGCGCTACCTTCTGTTTGAAGAGCGCCACTACTTGCAAAGAGCATCTTCTTGCCATTAAAGACTTGTAAGCCAGTCAGCATTTTACCATCTTTATCAAAGAGATATTTTTGACCACCAATTTCAGCTAGTTCATTGTAACGTCTTGCACCGTTTGACTGGATATAGTACCAAGTATTATCATGATAGAACCAACCACCCGTCTGCATTTTGCCATTATTGTTTAGGTAGTAGTCATTAAATTTTGGTTCTCCGTTCCATTCATCGGTGAGACGGAGCCAACGACCATTCTGCATTTGACCTTTTCCGTTAAAGAAATATGTAGCACCAGCAATATCTTGCCAACCAATAGCCATCTGACCATCTTTCAAGCGATATTTCCAATGACCATCTTCTTTATACCATTTCTCTTCAACAGTAGGAATATTCGGAAAATCTCCTGAAACATTTGTAAAGCCTTTATCACTAATATCAAATACAGTTGCATCCTGAGTTTTACTTGATGCATGAATCACTTGAATATTTTTCTTTTGGAGATAATCTCTCGTTGAAGCAAGGTTAATATCACCTCCAGTCGTTTGAATGACCATACTAGGAGAAAGGTGATCTATGAAACCAATTGTATTAGAAACCTTGGCATCGTAGTGGTGATTCCATTTCATCATATCTACTTTGCCAATCACAGGACCTAACTTATCTTCTGCTCCTTCAGCGTTATCTAAGTCACCACCAAGATAAATTCTTTTTCCTGCTACAGTTACTACTGCAACAATGGAATTGGAATTATCATCAAGAACTCTTTTTAAGTTCCCATCAGAATCATATTCATTTTTATAATTATAAAGCTGAATATCCATGTCACCAAATTTGAAATGACTATCCTGATCTTTGATATCTTGAATTAATGTAACACCCTTATTCTGTGCAGCACGAAGAGCATTATCGTAATTGAAAAGATTATCCCACAATCCCCAAGTGCTTGTAATTCGTTGATCCGAATATTTTTTCAAATAGAACTTATCGACTTGATAGCGATTGAGAATTTCATCTGCTCCACCTATGTGATCACTATGAACATGAGTCCCTAGTATAAAGTCTAATTTCTTTACTCCTAACTGATCAAGATGACGAATTAAGCGATCTTCTAATACTTGATAATTGTTAATAGAAATTCCCCATCGATTTGGATAACGTGTATCCGTTCCATCCGGAAAGTCATAATCCTCTCCCATATCAATCAAAGCATAGTGACCATTACTTTCTAGTAAAATAGCATCACTTCCTGAGTTAGCTTTTGTATTGATAAAATGGATTCGATTCCCTGCACCTGCTGAGATAGTATCTGCATTTACTGTTTGTGCATGAATTATTGTTACAGATAGAAGCACGGCACTAAGTATTATTGATTTTTTAAAACTTTTCATAAGGCATTCAGCTTTCTCTATTAATTCTCCACTCTTCCGTTAATCAATCCAATAATTCTTCTCATTTCCTGGTATCTGTTTGTCAGCAGGAGGTGGAGTCATATAATCTTCCCCAAATTCATAGACAAGAATCTCATGATATCTTCTTGGTACTTTTAGGATTAGATTTTCATAAGGCATATCAATCGTATCATACAGCCATTCTGTTTTAATACCAGCTGGATAGTAAGAGTCATAAGTTGAACAAACCAAGTCTGTAGAATTTTCAACACTGTATTTTAAGGCAAGTTGTTCTAGCTTTTGATTCCAGAATTGAGGAGATGTAAATCTGAATATTGCTGACGCGATATAACGAGGAAGATTTTTAATTCCTCCGTTTTCGTATTTAATTCCTTTAAAGTTCAAAGACGATAGACGAATTAGTTGTTTATAGAGTTTCATTTTCTTACGATCTTGTTCATCTGTAACAAGACCATCGTACGGGAAGACATCTACGCAAGTCCCAAGAACAACACTTGGATCTAAAAGATTCGAATCTCTCCGTGTTCGAATATCGTAAACACGCATATAACTATATGGATAGCCCTTCGTTTCTCTAAAAGAAATCAGCTTATAGTATGGGTGGTTATCGTTTTTTAGAACTGCGTATAACTTTTCAAATTCATCTCTAGCTAAAGAAATGTCTGTATCATCATCCCAAGGAATAAAACCTTTGTGACGAACTGCTCCTAGTAAAGTTCCAAAATCGATAAAATATTTGATATCATGTTTTTCACAAACTTGGTGTAAGTATTCTAGAATTCCAAGCTCAATTTGCTTGATTTCTTCAAGGCTTAAGATTCTTTCTGACATTATTTGTCACTCCTAATCTTTACTTCTTTTTATTTTAACAAAAACCTATTACTTCCCTATAATCTTCCACAATTTAAAATCATGGTGAGATACTCTCTGCTCAACTGGAGGTAACTGCATGTAATCTCCATAATCTGAAGTTAGAATTTCATGATAATGTTTTGGAATCATAAATTCCTTACCTTCAAAGCTACCACTTTCAACTTGTTCTAACCATTCACGTTTCCAAACAGGCTTATTCATATCCTTATAGATAACATAGTCTACAAGTTCATAATCTTCTACTTTTCTAGATTTAGCAAGTTCATCAATTTGGGCAACATACTTATTTGTGTTAGTGAAATAAAAGATAATAACAGAAATATAGCGGATAATTGAATTTACTACACTTTTACTATTCGTAATTCCTTTGAAAGTGTAGCAACTTAATTGACGCTTTTTAATAATCTTTGTCATCTTATCTTTAAATGCCTGATCATCTTCATACCCGTCAACAGGGAAAATATCGACATAAATTCCCATATCTGAATCAATTCGAACATCCTCTTCAACCAAATAGGTATGATTGTCTTGAACTTTCATGAATGGATAGACATAGTTGATATTATTTTTATAAGACATTAATTCATAGCGCTCGTCTGGATGTGCAATCATATAATCTTGCAGCTTTTCATAATCATCACGAAGCATACAAATATCCATGTCATCGTCCCAAGGAATAAAACCTTTATGACGAACAGCCCCAATTAAACTGCCATAGGACAAGAAGTATTGTACACCAATTTTATGACACACTTCATGGATATACTCCATGATTCCTAACTCCATTTGTTGAATTTCAGAAACATCTGTTACTTCCTCGTAACGGACATTTTTTTCTTTCTCACAGATCATTAGACCATATCCCACAACTAACCAAAAAATGATGTTGATGAAGTTAGTCGAATACATAATTTGACTTTCAAACAGCTGACCAAATAAAATTCCAAAGAATAGAATCATAATCAGTTTTTCACTATTTTCTTTGATTTAACCATGTAAGAAACAAATCGGAAACCAACATAAGAAATGATGAGTACGAAAGAAATTAGACCCAAGAATCCGGAACTCACAAATATCGTAACAAATATATTGTGGAAATTCCCACCAATCAGTGAGTTCTGAATTTCGAATTTACTAAAGTACTCTGTATAATAATCGGTAACATTTCGAACACCATAGCCAAATAACGGTTTTGCACTCCCCATTTTGATTGCATTTTTCCATATATATGTACGTCCACTTGGAGTCGTTTCAATCAAGTGAAGCTCCCCGTTTTTCTTAGCAACATCTGAATCAGTTTCAGAATAAGATTCACCTTTATTTAAGTCAATTACAGTTGCCTTGGCTGCTGAAATATATACTGACGTTAAATAACTAATACCAATATTACTACCTGTTAGTAAGATACTAGCTACTAAAAAAGTTAGCCATTTTTTGGCAAATTTTCCTCTAGTAACAAAAATACAATAGAATACTAGCATTAAAAGAACTGATAAAAGAGCTCCTCTACTTTGCATGGTTGCAAAATAAACTAACTGAACGACACTATTAATTTTAAGATAAACAGAGTATTTGCTTCCCTTATATATTAAATACATCGCAAAAACAATACTAATATATGAAAAAATAGCACTTGCATTTGGGTTGACAAATCCCCATAATCGACCATTCATTACCCCGTAATAATAAGAGTTCTCTCCAATTTGAAATAGAATTAAGACTCTTGAAAGTAATAGAATGAAAGCAAATATAGCCGAAGTAAAAGAGACAATCTGTATAGTTCCTGCAATCATGCCTAGTAACTTCCTTAGCTGATCAGGTTTTACCATGGTAAATAATAAAACATAAGCCAACATAAAAAAATTTCAACCATATTTCCAAGTAGGTGCCCAGAACGATTAATGAGTGCTGATAAAAAGTGGCTACCTACTAAAAGACCAAATAGGGTAAGAAACTTTTTATCTATCTCTATTCGTTTCCAATTAAAAAATAAAGTTAAACAAATAGAAAGAACAACAATTGCTGAAATCCCCTTATAAATCGGATTGGTTACTTTATAAATTAACGAACTCATACTTAAAATCGAAATGAAAACAAAAAGATACGATATCCATAGTTTTGATTTTTCAAAGCATTCATTCATTTTTGAAAAATTCATCTTCAACTCCTTTAATGACATTATTTATTCAAGCCTACAATTTGTCTATAAATCCATGGAGAAATTCTTAGTGACAAAATGGCTATTTTCCGAAAACTAGTAAAATAAGGATCTCTCAATATTTCTGAGATATGACTAAGTATCCACTTTCTCAATTGAGTCTTCTCTTTTTTATATTCTGTCGAATCTGTAAAGATTATTTTATCGTAGACTGTAATATAAGACCAAGATTCTCTATTTACTAATTCGGATTTTAATTGAGGGAAACATTGATAAACTTTAGGAATAATAATTTTATATACTTCTATAGTATCAAAAACATGACTATTAACAGATGTAGTTGCGCTCCCTTCTCTATGATCATAATAGTATATTGGTTTGTCTATAAATATACTATTACATTTTGTTTCAAGTAAAACTTCTGTTAAGAATAGAGCATCTTCTGCTAAATGATAATCTGTACTAAATTTAAAATCTTCAATTAATTCCTTTTTAAATAATTTTGCAACAGGAAAAAAAGAAGTTCGAGTAGTCATCAATAATTCTTTCATGGTTTGCTCAACAGACCATATTGACTCTTGACCTGAAAACTCAGGCAAATCTGTTACCTGGCCATTTTTCACATGATGCACGCGAGCAACTGAAAAACCTACAGAAATATCTGATTTTACTGCACTTATCAAAGTTTCCAAATAATCTGGCGTAATAAAATCATCACTATCAACAAAAGTAATCCATTCTCCAGTCGAGTTTTGGATACCTACATTTCTGGCATTGGAAACTCCAGCGTTCTCAAGATGAAAAACCTTGATATTTTCATTTTTAGAAACTAGCTGATCACACAAGTCTCCACTCTGGTCTTTCGAACCATCATTAATAAGAAGCAATTCAAAATTGGTATAAGTCTGCTTTAAAATCGACTCAACACATCGTTCAAGATAATTTTCTACGTTGTATACAGGAACAATGATACTAATTTTTTCTTGCATTGTATTCTCCCTTATATTCTGTGTAGCTCTTATCCATGTCTGCTATTATGGCATCGTGGTGAGGTACTTGCTTGTCCGCCGGAGGTGGTGTCATGTAATCACCAAAAGCTGTGCTGAGATAGGCGTCATAGCCGACCGGAATAGGCATTTCTGTTCCTTCGAAAGGTAGGAAGATGTTGTCTTCAAAGGCCTGAATTGGATATTTGTTTTTCATATAGCCAGGGCCTGAACATAATTCTGTAATGCCATCACTTTCAGAAAGTCCATACTTGGTCATTTCTTTCTCAGCCTTTTTCCAGATACGGTATCGTAGAGCTTTAGGTGTCAATCCTAATAAAATAGTACTTCCCCATTTCATGAGAGCTCCATGCTTTTCTGGAATGGTTTGTGCACAAAATAAAGAATAAATCAAAGCCCAGCGAACCTGTTTCTTACGCTCTGCTGGATTTTTAGGGTAGTAGTCCAAGGGAAGAACATCCAAAGCCAAGCCGTGTGGTAGATCCAAATCTTGTTGATAAGGCTTGATACAAGTCGTCTCCTTATCTCTAATGGTGATAAAGAGGTTACGGTCCACATAATCTTTAGAACTCTTTGATAGGAAATAACGTTCATCCGCATATAGAGGCCATAACTCTGCTAGTTTTTCATAGTCCTTTCGTGGCATAAAGAAGTCCAAATCATCATCCCAAGGGATGAATCCCTTATGACGCAAAGCACCGATAGCACCTCCGCCACATAAATAACAGAGCAAGTCATGTTCTTTACAAAAGGCGACAAAATATTCAGCCATCTCTAAGCTACGAGCCTGAATTGCCTTTAAATCACTCATCTCATTCTCATCCTCTTCTATAGAATTACATTATTTCATTATACCATAAAAATGACCAAAAAATCCATCTGATTATGTGAAAAATCAAAGCCTGAAGCACCTATTTTATTAGATGTTTCAAGCTTTGATTGATTTATTCTCTATTATCTAAATCCCATTTGGGCTAGCTTGTTCTGGTAAGCCTTTTGATCCACTCGAAGGGCTTGACCTCCATATACATCATAGTCATCCACCCAGTCACCAAGCTCTGGTATTGTTAGCCTTTCAATGCCGTTCTGACCTCCTTCGAGGACGGATAAGCCATTGGTTAATAAGAAAGTATATGGAATGTTGGTAGACGTCATAGCGAATACTTTACCAAGCGCTTCTGAACCTGTGAAGAGTTTTGTAGGATCCTTTATCTGCTGTAAAACAGCCGTCATGACTTGTTGCTGTCTACGAGTGCGTCCATAGTCCCCTTCATCATCATCACGGAAACGTGCATAGTTAAGGAGAGTTGAACCATTCATTTTTTGTGTTCCAACTTTAATGGTTTGAGTTGGTGATTCAGTTTCTGTGGCATGCAAATCATCTCCAACTGTAGCTTCTGTAACTGGAACTCCATTTAAGGTTGAAAACTGAGCATCAATGGTCACTCCGTCAGGGAAAAGTGTATCAATGGCAGTCGCAAAAGCTTGGAAATCAACGAGGGCATAGTATTTGATATCTAGGTCAAAGTTATCTTTTAGGACCTTACGGACCATTTCAGCTCCTTGTTTTCCTTCTTGCTCACCTAATTCGTAGGCCAGGTTCAACTTATGGTCTGCTTGTTTTTGACCGTTAATAACTTGGCTATAGCCATCGATATAAACTAGGTTATCTCGCATAAAACTAACCAGCTTAAGCTTCTTATCTTTACCACTAACATTCAGAACCATGATAGAATCCGTCCGTGTTTCTGAACTATTCTGTCCGATACGGCCATCTGTTCCCAAAATAAGAATATTGACACCATCTCGGGTATCCTGCCCATTGAAAACTTCAACCTGTGCGGCTTTGACATCTTTCGGTCCATTTGAGCTATTTGGATTCGCTGATTGGAATCCCTTTAAGAACATGAAAATCATTCCAACCGCCGCACAAATCAAAAGCATTCCTAACCATGCGAGAATACGTTTGATTCGAAAAACTCTTTTTTCTTAGGTTTCTTTTGCTTTGGAAGCTTAGTTTTTGGTTGGGGTTGGCCAGTACGTCGACTTGCACGACTGCGATTTGTATAACTTGGCAGTCCTGTGTTTGATTCAGTAAACTCTTGATGCGCTACCTCTTCTGCATCTTCTGTTACAACAGGACGAACATTTTTTTGACCGTCTAATTTCGCTTGCAAAAAAGCAAACTCTCTCTTTTCTTTATCATTTAGATAATGAATATTTTTCAAGAGATAGTCGTAACGTAATTTTTCATGGTGTGTCAGAGGGTTTTCTCTAGTCATTCCTTCTCCTTCCCTTTATCCTGTATGGTATAGATAGGGTAAGCTCCAAGTATTTTATACTGGATACCAATCGTTTCTAATTCTTTTTGAGCAAAATGGACCAACTCTTTATCAGCATAGTCCACATCAATGATAAAAAAGTATTCACCAAGCGCTGTTTTAAGTGGACGACTTTCAATTTTAGTTAAGTCAATCCCGCGCCAAGCAAAGGTGGAAAGTGCCTTATATAAGGCTCCTGGAAGATTGTCTGGCAAAGTCAAGGCTAGACTCATCTTTTCAGAACCTGCATTCAAGGGAATCTGTGGTAATTTAGGCCCCAAAACCCAAAAACGAGTGAAATTAGCTTCCATTTCTTGAATATCTTGAGCAATTAATTCCAAACCATATTCTCCAGCCGAACTTTTGGGGGCAATGGCCGCAAAAGGCTGTTCTGGATGCTCGGAAACATAGCGGGCAGCGTAGGCTGTACTTGCCGTTACTTCTAATTGAGCGTCTGGAAAATGTTCATCGATAAATTTCTTCCCTTGGGCTAATGCCTGCGGATGAGAAAAGATTTTCTCTATTTTGGACTGTCCTGGTACTGCCATCAGCTGTTGATGGATTGGCTGCACAATCTCTGCCACAGCTTGAATTCGAGCCTGGTGGAAAAGATAGTCCAGGGTCTCATGAACACTACCTTCAATAGAATTTTCAACTGGCACTACTGAATAGTCTACCAAACCTTGTTCATAGGCTTTGATAACGTCCGTAATATTTGAAAAAGGCTCTAGTTCCTCATGTGGAAAAGCCGTCTGCACCACATGGTGCGAAAAAGATCCTTTAGGGCCTAGATAGGCAATTTTCATCTTAGTTCCTCTATAATTTCCTCTGGGCTTAATCTTGCCACATCTACAACTCGACTAGCTACTTCCTCATACCAAGCCTGTCTTTCTTTAAAGATCTCAGCCAAATCTTCCTTGCTATTCTTTAAAAATAGCGGACGTTGATTGTCCTGATCAGCTGAAATTCGCTGGTAAAGGGTCTCAAAATCTGCTTTTAGATAAATGTTGTCGGAATTTTCCTTGAGCAAGGCACGATTACGAGGAGAAATGACCACTCCACCACCAGTAGACACGACTTGGTCCGTTTTTAGTAGGTCAGCCAAAACTTCTTCTTCTATCTGACGGAAGGCTGCTTCTCCTTTTTCTGAAAAGAAACGAGCAATCGACATCCCTAATCGTTCTTCCAGCATGGCATCCATGTCTACGAAGTCAGGGTCTAATCCTCTAGCGATGGTAGATTTTCCTGCACCCATAAAACCTAGTAAAACCTTAGCCATGAATCAAAGTCTCCAAATCATCAAAGAAGCTTGGGTAGCTTGTGTTAATAGCTTCTGCACGGTCCAATTCGACTTCTCCATCTGCCACTAAAAGAGCTGCAATGGCTGTCATCATACCGATACGGTGGTCACCAAAGGTGTTGACTTTGGCTCCATGGAGGGTAGATTTCCCTTTGATAATCATTCCGTCTGCTGTAGGAGTAATAGTTGCTCCCATGCTATTTAAAGCATCTGCAACAACTTGAATGCGATCCGTTTCTTTAACCTTGAGTTCTTCTGCATCTTTGATAACCGTTTGTCCTTGAGCTTGGGTAGCAAGAAGGGCGATAATAGGCAATTCATCAATTAAACGTGGAATCAAGGCTCCGCCAATCTCTGTTCCCTTCAAATCTGAAGTTTCAACAGTCAAGGTTGCAGACTTAGCAATTGGATCAATATCAGTAATCTCCAATCTCCCACCCATAGCACGGATGACGTCGATAATACCTGTACGTGTTTCGTTAATACCAACATTCTTAAGCACCACTCGAGAATTTGGAACAATCAAACCTGCTACTAACCAAAAGGCTGCACTAGAAATATCTCCCGGCACAACAACCTTTTGTCCACTAAGTTTCTGTGGTCCTTGGACTGTGATTTTCTTACCATCGACACTTAACTCCCCACCAAATTGACGCAACATATCTTCTGTGTGGTTACGAGTGCACTCCTTCTCGATAATGACTGACCGTCCTTGAGCCTGTAAGGCTGCAAAAATCAAGGCAGACTTAACTTGAGCAGAGGCGATTGGCAATTCATAATGTATAGGAGTTAATGTTTTCGTTCCTTTTAAGTGCAATGGTGGCAAGTCTCGCTCTGTTTGACCAGAAATGGTAACTCCCATTTTTTTCAAAGGAAAAGTCACACGGTCCATAGGGCGTTTAGAAAGACTGTCATCTCCAAACATTTCTACTTCAAAGTCTGCACCAGCAAGGACACCTGAAATCAAACGAATAGAGGTCCCAGAATTCCCCATATCTAGAGCATTTTGAGGAACTTTCAAACCATCCAACCCAACACCTTGAATGGTAACGACACCGTCCTTGTCCTCAATCTCAACGCCGAGGTCGCGAAAAACTTGCATAGTTGATAAGACATCCTCACCACACAAGATATCATAAACTTTAGTCTCACCCTCAGCCAAGCTTCCAAAAATGATCGAGCGATGACTGATGGACTTATCCCCTGGTACACGAATGCTACCACTCAAATGGTTAACGTTTGTTTTTAACTTCATACTAGACCTCATACTGACAATACTTTTTCTTATTTTATCATAAAAAGTCAGAAATTTCTTAAAAATTCCTGACTTTCTGATAGTTAATAATATTTTTTAATATACTTTTACCTTTTTGATTTATTTCAACTGAAGCTTTTTAATAGCAATTCTTTTTCACTTTCAATTTACCAGCTATCTGAAGAGCCACCACCATCAAATCCTCCGCCATCCCAATCATCAGAAGACCAAGATGAACTAGAACTACCAGTATCATATCTAGAAGTGGAAGAATCTAATCTACCATAAGAACTTGACTGTACCCTTTGAGAAGCATAGTAGCTTTTTTGAGCTCGGAAGTCCAAGAAGAATTCTTCACAAAATCTTTATCGTTTGGATAGAGTTTTCCCTTCCTATTATAAGAGTATTGAGAGCGGTTCAGCCTATCTAGTTGCTTTCTTTTAACTTCTGCGTAGTATTCTTCTATCAGTAATGTAGTCCAAGAATCATTAGGTAGAAAACCTTTTAAGTCTGGATAGAGTTTGTTATATCCTGTGTAGTTATATTGAGACCTAATTAAACGCTTATTTTTTTATAGTAAGATTTACGTTCTTCAGTCCACGTATCGTTAGGTACAAAGTCAGGAAAATCTGGATACAGCTTCCCCTTTCCCTCATACTCATACTTAGAAAAGCGACATCTTTTTAAGTACCTGAACCACGTTACTAAACTCAGTAAAAGAAAGAACATTAGATAAAACAATATCGGAAACGGAATGTAATCGAAATATTTACTAAGCCCTTCATTATTTTTTAATGATTTTTCATAGATTTTTGAAAGCCAACTATTCTTATTCTCTTTCTTGTTAATGATTTCAGCTTTCCCAAATTCGGCTTTAGAGATACCTACTAGAATTCTGTTAAGAGCATCAGTGTATTTCCCTTCTTTCATGTAAGGCTTCGAATCATTTAGTAAAGAACTGGCCTTCGAGTCAGTAAGCCAAATTGCTGCTTCGTTGGATGTTTCAATACGAAACTTCCTATCCTTTATAGCAATAGCGATTAAAATACCACTATTGGAATCTTGTTTCCCAATTTTCCATTTGCGTGCAACCTCATTGGCTACCTCTTCGATACTGGAACCGTCCAGGGTATCTACAATGTAAATACCTACTGGGTTTCACTTCCAGTATTCATACTCTCTAACGTTTCTGCAACACTAGTGGTTAAATAACCATTAGGATCGTATATACCATTTAAAGGCCGATCTGGAACAACCATATTAGCCGCCACTAGCGGCATAAAAAGAATAAAGGGATAATTAAGAGTAAAATTAACTTTTTCATAGGAGATCCCCCACAAGACTAATCAGTTAAATTAATTTTAGGGACAAACTTTGCATCTTTCTCTGCTCCAATTAACTCAGTTCTATAGTTAGAAACATTCAAATTTGTTTTGAATTTTGATCATTAGTAAAGACAATAATTCCCACAGTCATTATTAAACAGGCCAGGCTAATAATTCTAGCTTATACAGTAGTTATCGATAATAAAAATACGATTGAGAAAATACCGATAAATCATAAACAAAATAAATTTTTTATTTTAGCAATTCTGAAATTGGTTCAAAGACAATTTTTTCAATATCAGAAAGGTAGATAGAAAGTTGTTGCTGTTTGGCAAAGAATTCTGACAAGAGAGAGTTGCCTTGAATCTTTTTACCAAAGCTTTCCATTTTTTCTTGGAAAGAAGCATCTGGCATTTGTCCAGTTTGTGCCATGATTTGGATTTCATGCTGAAAAGCAATATAATCTGCAAAAATTTTGCTTGCTTCTGCATCTGCTTGGATGGCATCTCTAGCTTCCTTAACTGCCTTGTATTCAGGCAATTCGCGTAGTCCACGACTAAGTGCATTTGCACTATCATAAATATTTGACATAATTGTCCTCCTTATTTAATTACAACTGTGTAGTCAGTATTTTCTGTAATGACTTGCTCAGCACGTTTTAAATCCTGAGCATTCTTAAATGAAATTTGTAGAATCCCGTGAACATCCTCACGATTTTCTTCATTGATATGGATATTGACCAAGGAAGTTCCTCTTAGCAATTCCAAGATGCGCAAAATCACATCTTCTTCATCGGGAACATCTACATAAAGGTCATAAGAACTATCAACACCACCACGTTTATGGATTTCCATAGCCTGACGTTGCTCACGTGCTTGGTTGAAAAAATTCCAGATTTGGTTTTCGTCACCTGCGCTGATTGCCTGACCTATCTCATCCAAACGCCCCTTGAAATCCTCAATGCGTTCAATAATGGTCTCCCGATTGGATAAGAGAATAGAAGTCCACATACCTGGCTCACTTTCAGCGATTCGAGTCATATCACGGAAACCACCTGCCACAAAGCGTCGTGCCATCTCATGTTCTTCAGCATAACTAGCAGTTTGTTCCATCAAGCCTGATGCTAAGATATGCGGAAAATGACTAATCTGAGAAGTCACTCTGTCATGCTCTTCAGCATTGATTTCAATAAAACGAGCGTGCAGACCTGACAGCAAGTCTTTCATTTCTTCAAGCGTGTCAGGACTAGTCAAACTTGATGGCGTAAAGATATAGTAGGCATTTTCAAAAAGATTAACATCGGCAGAAGCTGCTCCTGTCTTATGACTCCCTGCCATAGGATGAGCTCCTACAAAGCGAATAGGCTTATCTACAAAACAGTTCTCAGCTGTAGCCACGATAGCTGACTTGGTCGATCCAGCATCAGAAATAATGACACCTTCTTTCAAATCCAAAGTTGCCAATTCTTGTAAAAAAGTAATGGTTTGCTTAATTGGCAGGGTAAGAATGATGACGTCTGCAAGTGGAGCAAAACTGGCAAAATCATCCGTCGCACGATCAATCATTCCTCGCTCCAAGGCAATATCTCTAGATGCCTGACTGCGATTGTATCCTAAAATTTTATAATCAGGATGATCCCGCTTGATTCCCAGTGCCATCGAAGCACCTATCAAACCAAGCCCTGCGATATAGATGGTTTTTGCCATAAGAACTCCTTAATAATTCTTTGTATACTCCCGATGTTTTGTGATAGCTTCTTTTAACTCTTCCAGATTATCTGAGGAGAATTTCTCTAGAATTTCCTGAGCCAAGACCGTTGCTACGATTGCCTCCATAACGACGCCTGCTGCTGGAAGAGCAGTCGGATCACTTCTCTCTACTGTTGCTTTATAAGGCTCATGGGTTTCAATATCAACGCTCATCAATGGTTTATAGAGAGTTGGAATTGGTTTCATAACCCCACGAACAATAATCGGTTGGCCATTGGTCATACCACCTTCGAAACCACCAAGATTATTAGTACGACGAGTATAGCCATCTTCTGGTGACCAGAGGATTTCATCCATGACCTGGCTCCCCTTGAGATAACCTGCTTTAAAGCCTAGTCCAAACTCCACTCCCTTAAAGGCATTGATTGAGACAACCGCTTGAGCTAATCTTGCATCTAGTTTTCGATCCCATTGGACGTATGAACCCAGACCAACCGGAACACCTCCAACAACAGTTTCGACAACACCACCGATGGTATCTCCATCACGTTTGATTTGATCAATATAGTCCTTAATTTCCTGCTCACGTTCTTGATTGACGATAGAAACTTCTGACTGGGCAGCTAGTTTTTTAATCTCTGCGACTGTTAAGTTTTCTGGAACATCGATTTCCTTGCCACCAAAAACAACAACATGGTTAGCGATTTCGATATCAAGCTCAGCCAATAGTCGTTTAGTCACAGCCCCGACTGCTACTCGCATAGTCGTTTCACGGGCAGATGAACGTTCCAGGGAATTTCGCAAATCATCAAAGCGGTATTTGATCCCCCCTACCAAGTCGGCATGACCTGGGCGAGGATGAGTTATTTTTCGTTTGCTTTTAAGTTTGTCTTCAATATCCTCGGCAGACATGATATCCAACCATTTTTGGTGGTCTTTGTTAATGACATCCATGGTAATGGGAGCCCCTGTCGTCTTTCCATGACGAACACCAGAAGTAAAGACAACCTGATCACTCTCAATCTTCATGCGGCCACCACGGCCGTAACCTCCTTGGCGACGTTTGAGATCCTCATTGATATCCTCGGCAGTTAAAGGAAGGCCTGCTGGAATTCCTTCAATAATCGCTGTCAGACGAGGACCGTGTGATTCTCCTGCTGTTAAATATCTCATACATTCTCCTTATTTTACCAAGTAATCTTTCATTTCTTCGAGTGAGACGGGGTGAATAGTAGCTGAACCAAGCTCTGGTACCAAAACTAACTTCATAGTGTTTCCACGCGCTTTTTTATCATGAGTCAAGGCCTGATAAAGCTTATCAACATCCCAGTTTTCATAATCAACAGGAAGGCGAAATTTCTGACACATTTCTCGGATAGACTGAGTGATTCCAGCTGGCATAAGGCCTTTTTGTTCGGCTACTTTAGAGACCTGAACCATTCCCATCGCTACTGCCTCACCATGCATGACACGTCCATAACCAGCAGTTGCTTCGATAGCATGGCCGATTGTATGACCAAAGTTGAGATATAGACGAATGCCATTGTCTAATTCATCCTCAACTACCATCTTGCGCTTCACCTGGCAAGAATGCTCAATCAAACTCTCGGAATGTTCCAATATGCTTTCCACAGAACCATCCATTTTAGATAATAAGTCCCAGAGTTCTGGATCTTCAATTAAGCCATACTTGATGACTTCACCCATTCCTTCAATCAACTCTCGTTTACCTAGGGTTTCAAGAACGGTTGGGTCAATCAAAACACCGTCTGGCTGGGCAAAAGTTCCTACCATATTCTTAGCAAAAGGGGTATTCACTCCTGTCTTACCACCAATAGATGAGTCCACCTGGGCAGTCAAGCTGGTTGGAATTTGGACAAAGTGAATACCGCGCATGTAGGTTGAAGCTACAAAACCAGCCAAATCACCAACAACTCCACCACCTAGAGCTACGATACCATCGCTACGAGTCAAATCTTGCTTGACCAAAAATTCATAAGCTTTTTGAACCGTAGTTAGATTTTTTCGTTCTTCACCCTCTAGAAAGTCAAAAACTGCCACTTGAAAACCAGCATCCTCCAAGCTCAATTTGACCTTTTCTGCATAGAGGGAAGCCACACGGTTATCCGTAATGATAACCACTTTTTGTGGTTGCCAAAGTTCTCGCAACCATTTTCCTGATTGAGACAGGCATCCTTTTTCAATCTGAATATCATAAGGATGGTGGGGAAGGTCTATTCTGATTTTCATCGCAGTTCTCCTTTTTCTTTATTGATATTTTTGTGTTAATAATTCCCAGATTTGTTCTGTTGGCATTTCCTTGCCTGTCCATAACTGAAAAGCTTCCGCAGCTTGGTAAAGCAACATGCCTAGGCCATTGACAGCGTGATTTCCCTGACTTCTTGCCCACTTTAAAAATGGTGTTTCAAAGGGTTGATAAATCACATCAGATACCAAAAGCTTGTCTGGTAAAACGATGCTAGATGGGATTGGCTGAGATATTCCATCCATACCCACACTAGTCGCATTGACTAAGAGATCAGCATGTGTGATGCTGTCTTGAAGGTCTTGATGATCTTCTAAAGCAAATAAGTCTACCCTAAATCCTGTTTCATGCTGTAGTTTTTCTAGGTATGGTCTTGCTTTTTCTATTGAAGCCGAGCGTACAAAGACAGAAACCTGACTGACTCCATCCAAGATTGCCTGCGCCAAAATTGCCTTGGCTGCACCACCTGCCCCTAACAGAACCATTCTTTTTCCAGATATTTTAAAAGAAGGCAAGCTCTTAAAGAATCCCTTGCCATCTGTGTTATATCCAATTAAAGTTCCCTCTCGATTCACAACCGTATTGACAGCACCAATTAAACGAGCTTCTTCACTCAATTGATCCAGATAAGGAATGACCTGCTCCTTGTAGGGCATAGAAAGATTAATTCCAAACATCTGATAACGACGAATATTGGCAACTGTTTCTGCCAAATCGATTGCCCCTACTTCCCAAGCAAGATAAACACCATTGGTATTGGTTGCCTCAAAAGCGCTATTGTGAATAAAGGGAGAGATGGAATGTTTGATAGGATTGGCGACTACAGCCGCTAAACGTGTGTAGCCATCAATCTTCATTTAGAAGCTCCCGAATTTTTTCATGCTAGATAGAGAAATTTGTCCTGGAGCACTGGCTTCATCCAGACTTGCAAAAGACCAGCTAGAGCCCGTTACATCCGAAGTAATGCGAGAGACCTTGCCCACTTTCCCCATAGAAATAGTTACATATTCTTGTTCAGGGTTCAATGTTTTAAAACCACGTGTAAAGTTCATCAAATCCAACACATCTTGTTCTGTATGAGCCATTACAGCTATTTTTACAACTTTAGGGTTTAAACTTGTCAACTCAGACAAGATTTCCATTAGATTTTCAGGTGTTTCTTGGAAGTTATGATAACTCAAGACAAGGTTTGGAAATTCTAACATCTCCTCAAAAACATCTCTATAGCTAAAATACTCAAAATCAATATAATCTGGTTGATAAAGCTGAGCTACTTCCTTGATAATTTGAACATATTCTTCTGAAGAGAGCTCAATTTGACCACCCTCAGAACGAGTACGCAAGGTGAAAACAAGCTCACGACCAGCGAATTTTTCAAAAATAGCTGGTGCTACCTGCAAGATAGCTTCCTTGGGTAAGAAGTCTGCTCGCCACTCAATGATATCGGCATCGTGATACCGCGTCACATCAATAGCCTGAGCCTCCTCTAAACTTTTTGGCATTACGGAAACAATTAATTTCATTTACTAACCTTCATGGTAATCACTTTGAGGTAATTACTACTTTCATCTTTTTCATTGTAGACAAAGTCTGCTGGAAGTCCATATTTATGAAGGACCTGATAGTTTCTACCTGCAAATCCTTTGTCGATTTGTTCTGTGAATTTTTGACGGGAAACATTAGCAGCATTTGTACTAGCAATAATGATTCCATCTGGATTTAAAATCTCTAGGCTTTGGGAAATCAATTTATGATAATCCTTAGCTACAGAGAAGGTTTGTTTTTATTTCGAGCAAAGCTAGGCGGATCCAGAACAATCACGTCGTAGCTCAACCCCTTTCTCTTAGCATATTTAAAGTATTCAAAGACATCCATGACAAGCAATCGATGATGATCAAAACTCAGTCCATTAGCATGAAAATGAGCTTCTGATAGTTCTCTTGAACGTTTGGCTAGGTCTACAGAGGTTGTTTCACTAGCTCCTCCCATAGCTGCAGCAACTGAGAAGGCTGCTGTATAGGAAAACATATTGAGCAAGGATTTGCCCATAGCTAGACCATCAACCAGGCTCCCGCGAACTTCATGCTGATCCAAGAAGATCCCTGTCATAAGGCCGTCATTCATAAAGACTTGGTACAAGACTCCATTCTCAAGAACAGTGAAATATTCAGCTGCTTCTTGACCATAGACGTGGGCAGACTCATAGTCTAGACCTTTAAAGCGAATCTTTTCATAGGCACCCAAAACTTCTGGGAACACCTGAGCAAAGGCGGCTATAATCTCTTGACGAAGGCTATAGATATAGGAGTTATACCAAGAAAAAACAACATAATCTCCATAAAGATCCAGTGTCATTCCCCCAAATCCATCGCCTTCTTGATTAAACAAACGAAAGGCAGTTGTCAACTCATCCTGATAGTAGGAAGTGCGTTTTTGTTTGGCTTTCTCAAACAATCTTTCAAAAAACTTTTGATCAAAAGAAAGCTTTTGGTTGGTTACAAACCAACCAATCCCTTTATTTTGGCGAGATAAATAAGCCTTCCCTAAAAACTGTTTACTTTGATTGAAAAGCTCAACTTCTTGATTAGTTTCAGATAGCTCTGGAAAATCAATCTCTTCCAAAAGAAGCTGTCCTTTATGGAGCTTTTTTCGACACGCCGACTGACGAATACTTTATTCATAGATACAATTATATCAAATTTGTTGAAAATTCACAAAATAGAAAGTGATTTCTCCATTGATGTCATAGGAAAGATGGCCCTTTATCCTTCATTTTCATAAATCGCTTTCAACAGACAGTCTCCCCCTTCATATTTTTCCAATGTCTAAGATAAAAAATGGACATAAAATATCACCCCTATATTTTGTAGCGCAAACGTTTGCGTATTGCACAGCTTTGTGGTAAAATGAGTGTCAAATTGTTAAGTATGAGGACTTTCTATGAACAATCAAACCCTAATGCAATATTTTGAGTGGTATCTCCCACACGATGGAAAACATTGGACTCGACTTTCTGACGATGCTGAACACCTAGCTAACTTGGGAATTAGTCACATCTGGATGCCACCTGCCTTCAAAGCTACCAACGAAAAAGATGTCGGTTATGGTGTCTATGACCTGTTTGACCTTGGTGAATTTGACCAAAAAGGAACTGTCCGTACCAAGTACGGCTTTAAAGAAGACTATCTTCAAGCTATTCAAACACTGAAATCTCATGGAATCCAACCGATGGCTGATGTCGTCTTAAACCACAAGGCAGCTGCAGATCATTTAGAATCCTTCCAAGTTATCGAAGTCGATCCAGAAGACCGCACAATCGAACTAGGAGAACCTTTCACCATTAATGGTTGGACTGGTTTTACCTTTGATGGAAGACAAAACACCTATAATGATTTCCACTGGCACTGGTACCATTTCACTGGAACTGACTATGATGCCAAAAGACGGAAGTCTGGTATTTACCTTATCCAGGGAGATAATAAGGGCTGGGCTAATGAGGAATTAGTTGATAACGAAAATGGTAACTATGACTACCTCATGTATGCGGACTTAGATTTTAAGCATCCAGAAGTTATACAAAATATCTACGATTGGGCAAATTGGTTTATCGAAACGACTGGTGTAACAGGCTTCCGCTTAGATGCTGTCAAGCATATTGACTCTTTCTTTATGCGTAATTTCATTCGTGACATCAAAGAGAAATATGGACAAGACTTCTATGTCTTTGGAGAATTCTGGAATCCAGATAAGGATGCAAACCTTGACTATCTCGAAAAGATTGAAGAGCGCTTTGACCTTGTCGATGTCCGCCTCCATATGAATCTCTTTGAAGCAAGCCAAGCTGGTGCAGACTACGATTTGCGTACCATCTTTAATGATAGTCTGGTTCAAATCAAACCTGATAAGGCTGTAACCTTTGTCGAAAACCATGATACTCAACGAGGACAGGCCTTAGAATCTACTGTAGAAGAATGGTTTAAACCAGCAGCCTATGCTCTTATTCTCCTACGTCAAGAAGGGCTTCCATGTGTATTTTACGGAGACTACTACGGTATCTCTGGTCAATATGCTCAAGAAGATTTCAAAGAAGTACTCGATAATCTTCTAACAATTAGAAAAGATTTAGCTTATGGAGAGCAGACGGACTACTTTGATGACCCTAATTGTATTGGTTGGGTCCGCTCAGGAGCTGAAAATCTGTCTCCACTTACCATTCTAATCTCTAATGCCCAAGAGAATGATAAAACCATGTTTGTAGGTCCAGAATGGGCTGACCAAACCTTTGTTGATTTACTCGGTAATCATTCTGATCAAGTAACTATCAATTCGGATGGATACGGAGATTTCCCAGTTACTGAACGTTCTGTAAGTGTTTGGGGACTTACTTTTTAAGAACACAAAAAAACTT
>AFUT01000002.1 GCA_000223255.2 Streptococcus infantis SK970
GCCAAGGTGGGGGGTCGCGGGTTCGAATCCCGTCGTTCGCTTAGAGAGGCCGGGGTGGCGGAACTGGCAGACGCACAGGACTTAAAATCCTGCGATTGGTAACGATCGTACCGGTTCGATTCCGGTCCTCGGCATAAATGAGCACCCTTAGCTCAACTGGATAGAGTACCTGACTACGAATCAGGCGGTTAGAGGTTCGACTCCTCTAGGGTGCATTTTTTATTTACTTCGGGAAGTAGCTCAGCTTGGTAGAGTACTTGGTTTGGGACCAAGGTGTCGCAGGTTCGAATCCTGTCTTCCCGATTGGTCAATACTTAAATTGAGGCAGGTGCCTTTTTTTATTTTTATATTTGATTTTGATTATTATTATTATCTGTAAAATCACATTGCATTTTCTTAAATGTTTCGTTATTTTTTCATGTCAAAACTAATTAATGAGTAAAGAATTATCTTATCGATAGTTCTTTTTTTAAAATTTGATATCCTAGACATATGAAAAGAATAAAAATTGATGTTGTAGTTGTCCCTTTAAGTGGACATTTGTACCCAACAATGAATTTATTAATACCCTTACTTAGTAACCCTCGATATGATATTCGCTTATTCACTGGTCCTCAAAAAAAGCTGTTGCTGAGGCTGCAGGTTTTCATGTAGTTCCAATACTAGAAAATCACATAGAGGATTTCGAACGTGCTGCAAATAATAATCAGCAATTAGGAATTTTATCAGCCTATCATCAACTTTCTTCTAGTATTGATTTAATTAATGTAGTTTCAGATCAATTATTGGAAGAGTGGCAAAAGAATCGCCCTGATATCGTCATTGCTGATTTTATAACTCTGTCAGGTGGTTTAGTAGCTAATCAACTTGGAATTCTGTGGATATCAACTATGGCGACCCAGTTTGCGATTGAAACGACAGATGGTCCTCCTTGTTTCTTTGGTGGACTGGGAAGTCCCAAGAATGGCTGGCAAGTTTCAGTACAATTTTTAGGTAGAAAAGCAACTCGTTTAGTGAAACGAATTGTATCTTTCCTGCTTCGTGATCGCTTAAAAAGATATAATTTTAAATTGTATAATCAACTCGATCATGAGACCATTTATTCTCCCTATTCTATTCTAGGTATTGGAATGAAAGAGGTAGAGTTAAAAAGGGATTCCCAGAACACTACAAGTGGGTAGGGCCCTCTGGTGCTTCAGTTGAGGCAGGAGAGGATTATCCATTAGATTTGTCGGTTTTCCCTAATCGAAAAAAGGTTTTGGTTACTTGTGGGACACAACTGGCATGGGCCAAAGATAATCTAATCTTTCAAGCGAAGCAACTAGCCAAAGCGCATCCTTATTTTCACTTTTTTGTGACTCGTGGAGTTGGTGGAGAACCTTTTCAGTGTGAGAATCTCATGGAGAACCTTTCCGTAGTTTCTTATCTCCCCTATAAGGAGTACATTCCCCAGATGGATTACGTGATTCATCACGGGGGGGCTGGTATTTTTTATCAATGTATCATTTATGGTAAACCAGCTTTGATATTGCCTCATGATTATGACCAATTTGATTATTCCGTTCGCGGGGTGGAAGCGGGTGTTGCTTTTACAGCTAAAAGAGATAATAGCAAGGCAATTGGACAAGCCTTTGATAGTTTATTAGCTAAAGAGGATTGGTCGGAATTAGAGACTTTACGCCAGGCTGCACAATCCTATCATCCAACAGAAATTTTGGAAAGCGAAATCCAACGTCTGTTAACAGATAAGGAGAAAGAATAATGAAAAAAGTATTAGTTACAGGAGCCACTGGTTTCTTGGGTAAATATGTCGTAGAAGAATTAGTTGAACATGGTTATCAAGTGCGAGCTTTTGGCAGAAACAGTAAGGTAGGTCGCTCTTTAGAGAATACTTCAGTTAGTTTTTTCAGGGTGATTTGACCAAAGCTGATGATGTGCTAGAGGCTTGCAAGGGGATGGATCTGGTCGTTCATGCGGGAGCCCTGTCAACAGTTTGGGGGCCTTGGGAAGATTTTTATCAGGCTAATATTTTAGGAACCAAATATATTCTCGAGGCATGTCGCCAAACAGATATTCAACGTATAGTCTATGTATCCTCACCAAGCATCTATGCTGCTCCTAAGGATCAGTTGGTTATCAAAGAAAGTGATGTTCCAGAGGAAAATAATCTCAATAATTATATCCGTAGCAAATTGTCTTCAGAGAAGCTCTTTAAAGATTATCCAGATGTTCCGAGTATTATCTTGAGGCCTCGGGGACTGTTCGGGATTGGAGATACTAGCATCTTGCCACGGGTGATCAATCTGAGTCAAAAAATTGGTATTCCTTTAATTGGAGATGGGCGTCAGCTCATGGACATGACTTGTGTGGAAAATGTTGCTCTGGCAATACGGTTAGCCTTAGAAGCTCCAGAAGCAAAAGGTGAAGTTTATAACATTACTAATGGTGAACCGAGGGCTTTTAGAGATTTGTTAGAGGAAAGTTTGACAGGTCTGGGTTATCCAATCAGATATAGAAAAATTCCAGCATCTCTCTTATCAGGAATTGCAAGTAGTTTAGAATTTATATACAAGACCTTGAACCTTAAAGGGGAGCCACCTCTAACTCGATATACCTATTATCTGCTCCGCTATAGTCAAACGCTGGATATTAGCAAGGCTATGAGGGAATTGGGGTATCATCCGAAAATTAGTATTTCAGAAGGGATTGAACAATATGTCCAAGATTATCGAAAGCATTGAGTATTTCCCAGCGGGATACTGTACTAGTTATGCTGGTTTGCTTTTTAAGGGTGTCAAAAATAGAAAGATGACTTTCCCTGCAGGAGTTTTCCTTATCAAACACAGGGATAAAGGATATTTGCTCTATGATACTGGCTATCACTATGATATTAAGACCAAGTTACGCTATGCTTTATATCGTTTGGGGACGCCCGTTCAAATGACGGAGCAGGATCAGATTTCGCATTTGCTGAAGGCTAAAGGAATTAAACCAGAAGAAATTAATTATGTCCTACTTTCTCATCTACATCCAGATCATTTGGGAGGAGCTATCTTCTTTCCGAATGCAAACTTTATCCTGACCCAAGAAGTCTATGATGTTTACAAGAAACCTAAACTAAAAGATTTAATTTTCAAAGAGTTTTTGCCGAGTGACTTCGAGGAAAGATTGACGATTATAGAGGCAAATCAGCAAAACTCTAATTTTTCTTATCGTCCTACCTATGATTTGTATGGAGATGGCAGTATCCTTGTAGCTTCGATAGATGGACATGCTAAGGGCCAAGCATGTCTCTTTATTCCAGATTATCATCTCTTTATTGCAGCAGATCTTTGTTGGGGAATTGACCTTTTACCCTATACGAAACAGATGCATCTGATTCCTTCCTTGGTGCAAGATAGTAAGGCTGACTATATCAAAGGAACAGAGCTCTTGGAAGAGATTTTAAAGGATGGAATAGAAGTGCTAGTTAGCCATGACCCTGTAGAAAGGATTGAGCGGATCTTGTATGAAAAAAATAACCTTTCTTAAAACCTTTATCCAAACTCGTTGGTTACATAATTTTAAATCTCGAGAAACCTTAGAAAACTATCAGAAAAAGCAGTTGGCTGGCTATATGGACTTTCTCAAACGTGAGTCACCTTATTTTAAAAATGGTGTGCCTCACGACTTTGACCATATGGATAAAGCGTTTATGATGACGCATTTCAATGAACTTAATACTCAAGGAGTGGATCGAGATGAGGCCTTGGCTTTGGCTATCGAAAGTGAAAAGACCAGGAATTTTACAGAGCTCAAGGGAGAAATAGCTGTTGGGCTGTCTTCGGGAACATCTGGACACCGAGGACTTTTTATCACAACTGAAAAAGAACGAAGTATGTGGGCGGCGGCTATCTTGGCAAAGATGTTGCCCAAAGGTCACCTTTTTGGACACCGTATAGCCTTTTTCCTCAGAGCGGATAATGAATTGTATCAGACCATCAATACGGCACTTATTCGTTTAGAGTACTTTGATATTTTCAAGAATACAGATGAGCATATCGAGCGCCTCAACAATTATCAACCGACCATCGTGGTGGCGCCTGCTTCTATGTTGATTGAAATGAGCAAGCGCCTAAAGGCAGGAGAATTAAGGATTCACCCACAAAAGATCGTTTCGGTGGCTGAAATCTTGGAAGATAGTGACAAAGAGCGAATTTCGAACGCTTTTGAATTACCGATTGTTGATCAGGTTTATCAAGCAACGGAAGGTTTTCTAGCTTGTACGTGCTCGGCTGGGAATCTTCATCTCAACGAAGATATCATTTTTGTGGAAAAACACTATTTGGATGACCGTCGTTTTTATCCAGTCATTACTGATTTTAAGCGGAGCAGTCAGCCTGTTTATCGCTATCAGCTCAACGATATCTTGGTCGAGAATCCTGTACCTTGTCCATGTGGATCTCATTATACAAGGATTGACAAGGTTGAAGGGCGTTCTGACGACATCTTCTATTTTGATGGACAAGATGGAGGTCAGGTCACGATTTATCCTGACTTTATCAGACGTTGCATTCTCTTTGTGGAGAATGTCGGAGATTACCAAGTTAAACAACATTCTGAGAAGTTAGTAGAAGTTTGTCTGAGTCGAAGGGACGAGCAATTGGAAACAGCCATTACAGAGCAATTTCGACTCTTGGCTCAACAAAAAGAGTTTAAAGAACCTGAAATTCGATTTTCAGATTATCACTGGGATACAAGCCGTAAGCTCAAACGTATCCAACGTTTATGAAAGGACAAAAGATTATGACAGAAGTAAAAAGACATGTAGAAATTGCAGGTTATGGAGTCTGCCTTCCAAAAAACACAGTGCAATTTAAAGACCAAACGCGTTACCGTGTCGTAGAAAATGAAGAAACACAGCTAGATTTGGCAGAAGCGTCTATCCAACGTGCACTTGAAAATGCAAACTTAAGTATGAAAGACATTGATTGCCTTGTATCAGCTAGTGCGGTTGGTGTTCAACCTATTCCGTGTACAGCTGCTTTGATTCATGAGCGCGTGTCAAAAGGGCTCTCTATCCCAGCTATGGATATCAATACGACTTGTACAAGTTTTATTTCAGCTCTTTCGACTATGTCGTACTTGATTGAAGCTGGAGAATACCGTCGTGTTTTGATTGTATCCAGTGAAGTTGGTAGCTTGGGTCTCAATCCAAAGCAAAAAGAAAGTTATGAACTCTTTAGTGATGGAGCGGCTGCCTTTATTTTCCAATCAAGTGATAAGGATAAGGGAGTGATAGCAAGTCTTCAACGTACTTGGTCAGAGGGAGCTCATGATACAGAGATTCGTGGAGGCTTAACTTCTTATCAGCCAAAAGAGTACTCTGAAGAGACCAAGACAAATTTTATGTTTGATATGAAAGGCAAGAAAATTCTCTTGCTTTCTGCTCGTGTCATTCCAGAAATGTTCCAAGAATTCCAAGAGAAATCAGGCATTTCTAAAGATGCTGTAGACTATATTATTCCCCACCAAGCTAGTCGCGCTCTTCCTTTGGTCATGGGAAAACTGGGTGTAGATGAAGACAAGTACCTTAATCTCGTTACGGATTATGGAAATATGGTCTCCGTTGCTGTACCTTTTGGTTTGGCCTATGCACTCGATCATGGCTATGTAAAAGAAGGAGATACCATCTTCTTAATGGGAACTGCAGCTGGTATGACGGTTAATATGTTGGCTTTGAAATTGTAAAATAATAGCAGGCACATATAAGTGGCCTGCTTTTTAAATTAATTTTAAACGTAGAACTATCGGCCTATACAGAAAAAGCTTGATAAGTTTTATGAAACTAAGTATACTAGAAGGTAACAAGCGTTTTCAGACAGTATATTAGGGAGTATACATAGAAATTGAGAGGGAGATATGGGAATAAGAAAATTTCGCTTATTAATGTCCAAGTATGGCTTTAGTATTGCGATTATCCTGATAGAATTAGTTCTTGTTTTCGGAATTATTCTTTACATGAGCCAGATTGCTCCGATTATTTGGGTGACTCTTGTATTTTTGATCAGCGTAGCAACCGTTATAGCAATTGTCAATCGTTCGATGTCACCTGAAAGCAAAGTGACTTGGTTGATTGTGACCTTTGTACCGGTGTTTGGTCCATTGCTTTATCTCATGTTCGGTGAGAGAAGACTATCAAAAAAAGAACTGAAACAACTCCAGGAATTGAATTCTATTGCATTTCATGAGAATAATGGGCGGCAACTCCATTTGCAACTACAGGAGACAGACAAATCAGCTTACGGAATTATCAATGCCTTGCTACATATGGATAGTAATGCAGAAGTCTATGACCAGACAGATTCACAATTTTTCGCAAGTGGTGAGGAAATGTGGCAACAGATGCTGGAGGATCTTAAAAGAGCAGAAAAGTTTATTTTCTTGAATACTATATTGTCGACGAAGGTTTGATGTGGGATAGCATACTCGAAATTCTGGAAGAAAAGGCAGCTCAGGGAGTCGAGGTCAAGATGCTCTATGACGACATCGGTTGTATGGTGACTTTGCCTGGGGATTATACTGTTTATTTGCGTTCTAAAGGGATTGATGCTCATAAATTTAATAAGGTGATTCCTCGTATGACAGTGGCCTATAATAACCGTGACCACCGGAAAATCTTGGTCATTGATGGACAAATTTCCTATACTGGAGGAATCAACCTTGCAGATGAATATATCAATCATATTGAACGTTTTGGACACTGGAAAGATAGTGGGATTCGGATTGATGGTCCGGCGACTCAAGCATTTACCAGACTATTTCTCATGAACTGGTACATCAACCGTGGGGAAATTAGTGACTTTGATCAGTATCATTTGGAAAATCAGACACGATTTGGTAGCGGCCTTTGTATCCCATATGGCAGTGGACCTAAGCCAATCTATAAAACTAAGGTAGGGAAGATCGTTTATCAAAATCTGATTAACCAAGCAGAAGATTTTGTCTATATTACAACGCCTTATCTCATTATCGATTATGATTTAACAGAGGATATAAAAAATGCGGCGATGCGAGGCGTAGATGTGAGAATAGTCACGCCCCATATACCGGATAAAAAACTCATTCAACTTGTAACACGGGGAGCTTATCCAGATCTTTTATCTGCGGGTGTTCGCATTTTTGAATACACACCTGGTTTTATCCATAGTAAGCAAATGATTGTTGATGATCGATTCGCGGCTGTCGGTACTATTAACTTGGATTATCGTAGCTTGGTTCATCACTATGAAAATGCAGTACTACTCTACAAAACAGAGTCAATAACGGATATTGGCAAAGATTTTGAAGGAATTTTTGAACAATCTCAAGAAATCTTCTCGGATACCATAAATCCTACCTGGTATCAAATGATGATTAAAGAAGTAACACAGTTATTTGCACCTATGCTTTAATTGAAATAATTAACTGAGAATAGATGATTAGAGGAGAGGTTGGGACAAAAGTCCTAGCCTCTCAATTTTCTTTGGATTGTCGAGCAAGACGCAGTGGTTGAGTGGGCTTTACTACGCTGATTTCATCAGCTTTTACAGCCCTACTCAACTGTGCGGAGGTGGGACGACGAAATCGAATTCTAACGAATTACCGACTTCTGTCCCACTCTTTTTTCTGTAAGCAGTTTCCTTGACATCTTATTTATTTTTCGTTATCATATGTCCATATAATATATGGGAGTCTGTGTACAGTCTGAGAGGAAGTGTTAAACTTCGACCGCACCTGATCTGGATAATGCCAGCGTAGGGAACGAAACTTAGCCTAATTTTGCACCTTTTTCATATATGGAAGAGGTTTTTCTTTTTTACAAAGGAAAACTGTAACTTAGAAGGAGGTTTTAATGAAAGCAAGCATTGCTTTACAAGTCCTGCCCCTGTCACAAGGGATTGACCGCATAGCTGTAATTGATAAGGTCATTGATTATCTGCAAACTCAAGGAGTGACAATGGTGGTGACACCCTTTGAAACAGTTTTAGAGGGAGAGTTTGATGAGCTTATGCGCATTCTCAAAGAAGCGTTAGAAGTGGCAGGTCAAGGGGCAGACAATGTTTTTGCCAATGTGAAAATAAATGTAGGAGAGATTTTAAGCATCGATGAGAAACTTGAAAAATATAATGAGACGGCATATTAGTCTGCTAGGATTTTTGGGTGTCTTATCTCTTTGGCAGGTAGCGGGTTTCCTAAAACTCCTACCAAAGTTTATCCTGCCGACACCACTTGAGATTCTCCAGTCTTTTGTTCGTGACAGAGAATTTCTCTGGTACCATAGTTGGGCAACCTTGAGAGTAGCTTTGCTAGGTTTGGTCTTGGGTGTCTTGATGGCCTGTATTATGGCCGTCCTTATGGATAGTCTGAGTTGGCTCAATGACTTGATTTACCCCATGATGGTGGTTGTCCAGACCATACCGACAATTGCCATAGCCCCTATCCTAGTTTTATGGTTGGGGTATGGAATCTTGCCTAAGATTGTTTTGATTATCTTGACGACTACCTTTCCTATCATCGTCAGCATTTTGGATGGTTTTAGGCATTGTGACAAGGATATGCTGACCTTGTTTAGTCTGATGCGAGCAAATCCTTGGCAAATCCTGTGGCATTTTAAAATCCCTGTCAGCCTGCCCTACTTTTATGCAGGTCTGAGAGTCAGTGTCTCCTACGCCTTTATCACAACAGTGGTATCTGAGTGGTTGGGAGGCTTTGAAGGACTTGGTGTCTACATGATTCAGTCCAAAAAACTGTTTCAGTATGATACCATGTTTGCGATTATTATTCTGGTATCGCTGATTAGCCTTCTGGGTATGAAGCTAGTCGATATCAGTGAAAAATATGTGATTAAATGGAAACGTACTTAAAAGAAGCGTTTTGTAAAAAGAAAAGAGGAAATAAAATGAAAAAGACATGGAAAGTGTTTTTAACGATTGTAACAGCTATTCTAGCTGTCGTGCTTGTGGCTTGTGGTCAAGGAACTGCTTCTAAGGACAATGACAATAAAGAAGCAGAACTCAAAAAAATTGACTTTATCCTAGACTGGACACCCAATACCAACCATACAGGGCTTTATGTAGCTAAAGAAAAAGGTTACTTCAAGGAAGCTGGAGTGGACGTTGATTTGAAATTGCCACCAGAAGAGAGTTCATCTGATTTAGTTATCAACGGCAAAGCACCGTTTGCTATTTATTTCCAAGATTACATGGCTAAGAAATTGGAAAAAGGAGCAGGTATTACTGCCGTTGCAGCAATCGTTGAGCACAATACATCAGGGATTATCTCTCGTAAGTCTGACAATATCAATAGTCCTAAAGATTTGGTAGGTAAGAAATACGGAACTTGGAATGACCCAACTGAGCTTGCGATGTTGAAAACCTTGGTAGAATCTCAAGGTGGAGACTTTGAGAAGGTTGAAAAAGTACCAAACAACGACTCAAACTCGATTACACCGATTGCCAATGGCGTTTTTGATGCTGCCTGGATTTACTATGGTTGGGATGGAATCCTTGCTAAATCGCAAGGTGTGGATGCAAACTTTATGTACTTGAAGGACTATGTCAAAGAGTTTGACTACTACTCACCCGTTATCATCGCTAACAACGATTATCTGAAAGACAATAAAGAAGAAGCTCGTAAAGTCATCCAAGCCATTAAAAAAGGCTACCAATATGCCATGGAACATCCAGAAGAAGCAGCCGATATTCTCATCAAGAATGCGCCTGAACTCAAAGATAAACGTGACTTTGTCATCGAATCTCAAAAATACTTATCAAAAGAATATGCAAGCGACAAGGAAAAATGGGGACAATTTGATGCTGGCCGTTGGAATGCCTTCTACAAATGGGATAAGGAAAATGGAATCCTCAAGGAAGACTTGACTGATAAAGGATTTACCAACGAATTTGTAAAATAATGACAGAAATTAGACTAGAACACGTAAGCTATGCCTACGACAATGAAAAGATTTTAGAGGACATTAACCTACAAGTGACTTCAGGTGAAGTGGTCTCTATCCTAGGCCCCAGTGGTGTAGGAAAGACTACCCTCTTTAACCTGATTGCAGGCATTTTAGAAGTCCAGTCTGGACGAATCATTCTTGACGGAGAGGAAAATCCCAAGGGGCGCGTGAGCTATATGCTACAAAAAGATCTTCTTTTGGAACACAAGACCGTTCTTGGCAATATCATCCTACCCCTCTTGATCCAAAAGGTGGAAAAGGCGGAAGCCATTGCCCGTGCAGACGAAATCCTTGCTATCTTTCAGTTGACGGCTGTACGGGACAAGTATCCTCATGAGCTTAGCGGCGGGATGCGCCAGCGTGTGGCCTTACTTCGCACTTATCTATTTGGGCATAAACTCTTTCTTCTCGACGAGGCCTTTAGTGCCTTGGATGAGATGACTAAGATGGAGCTTCATGCTTGGTATCTTGATATTCATAAACAGCTAGGCCTGACGACACTCATCATCACCCATAGTATCGAGGAGGCCCTTAACCTTAGTGATCGGATTTATATCTTGAAAAATCGTCCTGGGCAGATTGTTTCTGAAATTAAACTCGACTGGTCTGAAAGTGAAGACAAGGAAGTTCAAAAAATTGCCTATAAACGCCAAATCTTAGCGGAATTGGGATTAAATACATAGAAAATCAAGAGAGCTAGTGAAGATTATTCTTTGCCAGCTCTTTTTTGTCTATAAATGGAAATTCTGATAGATAAAAAGTGATATAATTGAGGTATGGTGTTGTGATGAAAAAGATGAAATTAAAATAAATAGGCGCAGATCTTAAATTTAATGTTAATGGCCGAAGTGCTTACTTTAAATCGAGTATTTGTGTAGTAGGTAATTATATGAGAAATAGAATCATTGATGTTTACAGAATTGCAAATCGTTTGGTCTCTATTACAGTTGAAGATCCAGATTTTTCTGAATTAAGAGTTAATCAATTTGTAAAAATTGGAGACAAAGAGTATAGGATAAATAGTCTCCCTATGATAAATTCAACTCCACCAAAATCTTTTTTTGAAATGAATACATTTGCAATTGACTACACAGAGGATGAATTGATGAATAAAGTGGCAGTATTTACGCTATCGGATAGTCAATCATAGCGTTTTGCATAGAAACTATAGCAATCAATCCGTTCAATGTGTTAAAATGTATTATAAATCTAAAAAATGAAGACGGCAGCTTGAAAGAATCAGGGCAAGTTGTGTGGTACTAAATGACTTGAACTTCTTTGGAAAATATAGTATATAGGAAAAAGCAATGCTTAAACTAATTAAAATTTTTAATTCTAGTATTTTAGGATATTGGTATATTCCGGAAAACCGTGACCCAGGTATGATTGAGATTGATGAGCAAACTGGTGAAGTTACAGTTGTCATCGAGTCGAATTATGATAAAGAACTAGGTTATCCTTACTATGCGAACAAGGCTCGTGGAGCAGTGAAGCGGATGTGGGATAGTGGAGAATTACCAAGCGAGAAATCTTTCACATGGTGGTAATTTTAAGAGATAACAAAAAAGGATTAAAATATGTTAAATAATGAACTAAATGACTATAGCAAACAAGACCCATTCGATGAAATAGATGAACCCATTTTTTCGGAATCTAATCTTGAAGGGTACAGTGATTTTTACAAAGATAGTGAAGAGTCAAAAGTTTGGTGGATTTATAGAATAGGTGTTATAGGAGAATTTCTGTTCAGCTATGATAAGAAAAAAATTTATAACCTTTTTCTTGATTATCCTCACAATATGACTGAAGAAGAAGTTAGAATTTTTGATAGAGAAAATCCTTACTGGAGAGATTTTTTCTCTCGATGATAGATATGAACTATAGCTAGTGAACGAAAAACAACCTAAACTACAAAAAACTTCGGTATACCATTAATGATACCGAAGTTTTATTTTCTAGACTTTACGAAATATTTCTTAGATTTGATCATAAATAACATACTTTCAAAGGATTTGAAAGCTAGGTGTAACTTTGTTATTATAACATAATTGTAGAATAGAAAATGAAATGGGAATTGCTTGTTATCTATAGCTATTTTTAAAACTCAGTATTTTCAAGGATTAAGCCCTAAAAGTTTGACTTATAGAGTCGTAAATGATAGTATAGTCAAAGATAGTCAAAGTTTAAGAAGGAGGTAGCAAGCTATGAAATTTAAAAACACATCAGACCATATTGAAGCCTATATCAAGGCGATTTTAGAACAATCTGGTATCGTCGAATTGCAACGTAGCCAGCTAGCGGATACCTTTCAAGTCGTACCTAGCCAGATTAACTATGTGATTAAAACTCGTTTTACAGAGAGTAGAGGATATCTAGTTGAGAGTAAACGTGGTGGTGGGGGTTATATTCGCATTGGTCGAATTGAATTCTCTAACCATCATGATATGCTCCGCGATTTGTTGTATTCAGTGGGTGATGAGGTGAACCAAGTCATCTTTGAAGATGTCTTAAGACTCTTAGTCGAACAAGAACTTATGACCCGCCAAGAGATGAATCTATTAGTTGCAACGGCCTCAGATCGTGTTTTGGGCGAGGAAGCTGATTATATTCGTGCCAATATGCTTCGTCAGTTGTTGCACAAAGTAGATAGAAAAGGAAAATAAAATTACATGAAATATTCAAAAGCATTAAGAGAATGTATAGATAGCGCCTTTCTGGTAGCGAGTCGCTTTAATGCAGACTACCTAGAGTCTTGGCATTTGCTGATTGCCATGGCCAATCATAGCTACAGTGTTGCTGGAGCAACTTTGAATGAATTCCCGTATGAGATTGATCGTTTAGAGGAGGTCGCTATTGAATTAACAGAGGCCAACTATAGCCACAAGGAAGATTATCAGGAACTCCCTTTTTCTTATCGTTTAAACGTCTTGATGTTGGAGGCGGAACATGTTGCTTCGGTTGTACATGCAAAAGCATTGGGGACTGAGCACCTTCTCTACGCAATCTTGCATGATGGGAATGCTTTAGCTACTCGCATTTTGGAAAAAGCAGGTTTTTCTTATGAAGACCAGAAGGACCAAGTCAAGATTGCTGGACTTCGTCGTAGCCTTGAAGCGCGTGCTGGTTGGACAAAGGAAGATTTGAAGGCTCTACGTCAGCGCCATCGCTCAGCAGCAGATAAGCAAAACTCCATGGCTAATATGATGGGCATGCCCCAAACTCCAAGTGGTGGTTTGGAAGATTACACTCATGACCTCACAGAGCAAGCTCGTTCAGGCAAATTGGAGCCAGTTATCGGACGTGATCAAGAAATCTCTCGTATGATTCAAATCTTGAGCCGTAAAACCAAAACAATCCAGTTTTAGTTGGAGATGCAGGTGTCGGTAAAACAGCTCTGGCACTTGGCCTTGCGCAGCGAATTGCTAATGGAGATGTACCAGCTGAAATGGCTAAGATGCGTGTCCTAGAACTTGACTTGATGAATGTGGTTGCTGGGACGCGTTTCCGTGGTGACTTTGAAGAACGTATGAACAATATCATCAAAGATATTGAGGAAGATGGCAAGGTTATCCTCTTTATCGATGAGCTTCATACCATTATGGGTTCAGGAAGCGGGATTGACTCAACCTTAGATGCGGCAAATATCCTGAAACCTGCCTTGGCACGTGGAACACTGAGAACTGTCGGAGCAACCACTCAGGAAGAATACCAAAAACATATCGAAAAAGACGCAGCCCTTTCTCGTCGTTTTGCTAAAGTGATGATTGAGGAGCCGAGCGTGGCTGATAGTATGGCTATCTTACAGGGCTTGAAAGCAACCTATGAGAAACACCACCATGTCCAAATTACTGACGATGCTGTCGAAACAGCTGTTAAAATGGCGCATCGTTATTTGACAAGTCGTCACTTACCAGACTCAGCGATTGATCTTTTGGATGAAGCGGCAGCAACTGTTCAAAATAAATCAAAACATGCTAAAAAAGATGAGTCAAGCTTAACAGCTGCTGACAAGGCCTTGATGGATGGCAAATGGAAGCAAGCAGCGCAACTCATTTCAAAAGAGCAGGAAGCGCCTGTTTATAAAGATGTAGTAAAAGAATCTGATATTTTGACAACCTTGAGTCGTTTGTCAGGTATTCCAGTTCAAAAATTGACACAAACAGATGCTAAGAAGTATCTCAATCTTGAAGCCGAACTGCATAAACGTGTGATCGGACAGGAACAAGCAGTGTCTAGTATTAGTCGTGCCATCCGCCGTAACCAATCGGGTATTCGCAATAACAAACGTCCAATTGGATCCTTTATGTTCCTGGGACCAACAGGTGTTGGTAAAACAGAATTGGCCAAAGCCTTGGCAGAAGTCCTCTTTGATGACGAGTCTGCTCTTATCCGCTTTGACATGAGTGAATATATGGAGAAATTTGCAGCCAGTCGTCTCAACGGAGCTCCTCCGGGTTATGTAGGCTACGAAGAGGGCGGAGAGTTGACCGAGAAGGTTCGCAACAAACCTTACTCAGTCTTGCTTTTTGATGAGGTAGAAAAGGCTCACCCAGACATCTTTAATGTGCTCTTGCAGGTCTTGGATGATGGTGTCTTAACGGACAGTAAAGGCCGTAAGGTTGATTTTTCAAATACCATCATTATTATGACGTCGAACCTTGGTGCGACAGCTCTTCGTGATGACAAGACAGTCGGTTTTGGAGCTAAGGATATTCGTTTTGATCAGGAAAATATGGAAAAACGTATGTTTGAAGAGTTGAAAAAAGCTTATCGACCAGAGTTTATCAACCGTATTGACGAGAAGGTAGTCTTCCACAGCTTGTCAAGTCAAGATATGCAGGAAGTGGTTAAGATTATGGTTAAACCGTTGATTGCTAGTCTGGCAGAAAAGGAATTGACTTGAAACTCCAAGCATCTGCCCTTAAGCTTCTAGCTCAGAAGGGGTATGATCCAGAGATGGGAGCTCGTCCACTTCGTAGAACTTTGCAAACAGAAGTAGAAGACAAACTAGCAGAGCTCCTTCTTACAGGTGAACTGAAAGAAGGTAAGACACTTAAGATTGGTGTCAAAGCTGGTCAATTGAAATTTGATATTGCATAAAACAAGAACTACGAATCTATAATTTGTAGAAACGACCTCTTCGTTGCCATCAATGCAGAAAGGAAGTAGAAGATGATGAATCAAACTATTCCAACCGGGTTGACAGAAAAAGAGTACTTTGAAGTTCATGCTAGTCAAGCTGAATTCTTAGACTGGTACTACAAGCAAGCACTCCCTCAGTACGAAAAACCAAGCGTGACTGTGGATATGGTAGCCTATTGCTTTGTAGAAGGAAAAATGAAACTCTTTCTGATTCGTCGGAAGGCACATCCTTTTCAAAATTGTTTAGCGCTAGTTGGTGGGTTTATGGATAAAGGGGAAGATGCTGCCCATGCTTGTCAACGTGAGGTAAAAGAAGAAATCAATCTTGATCTTCCACTAGAAAAGATTGAACAACTAGTAACGGTATCTACACCTGGCCGTGATCCCAGAGGGTGGACAGTTACCATTGCCCACTTGGTTTATCTACCGAACCGAGCGATTGACTTGGTCCAGGCAGGAGACGATGCAAAAGAAGTCCTTCTTGTAGATGTTGATTTTCACACAGGTAAGTGCTATTTGGATGGCAAAGAACTGAAAGGGAAGGACTTTGCTTTTGACCACTTATCCATTATTCAAACATCCATCCAGAAGATTCAAAAAGCTATCAACTATGACCCTCGTTTCCTTTATCTACTAGAGGATGAGTTCACAGCGAGTGATGGTTTAGCCCTCATTGAGACTCTATGCCCAGGGAAATCAGATACGAGTGAGAGTTTCTTAGAGAAATATGGAGACAGCTTAGAGGAAGTTGGTTTTAAACGGATTCCTCAGAAGGAAGTCATCACTATTTATCGATTAAAATAATAAAGTGAGGTCGGGATTTTATCCCGACCTCTTTTTGTTTAAGGGTGTTTATCTTTTTTAGAATTACTCATAAAACGAATGAATAAATCTTTGTATTTATATTTTAAATAATGTTCGTGTAAGTACATTAGAGCCACATAAACAATCATGAAGATTATGGTTAAATAAAATAAATCAAATGTTGTCTGAGCGTAATGAGTAGCAGCCCCATAAGAAGAGAAAGCACAATAATCAACCAAGGAAGATACTTGTAATATTTTTTTGACATAAGCCTACACCTCCAATACCCTATTTCAATTTTATTATAGCCCTTCAAGAAAAAAATGCAAGCGATTATATTTTAAATAGATAGCATTTCAGTAGGAAGAATTTTCCTGTTTTTTAAAATTGTTTACGAATAATAGAGATAGGAGGATTAAAAAGGAACAAGTATAAATAAAAACCAAAACCATATATAAATAGTTGACAAAAACCAGAACAAATATTACAATAATATTACAGGAGTATTTCACAACATTTCAAAAAGATTACAGGAGGTAAATATTATGAAAACAAAACAATCCATTCGTTTACTAGCAGTTGCCGTATTGGCTTCAACTTTGCTTTTGGGAGCATGCGGCAATAAAAAAGAAGAAGCTAAAAATGACAATGCTAATAAGACAACGCAAACGACATCAAGTTCAAAGGCAAGTTCTTCTAACAAAGAAAGCAAATCTCAAACTTCAACAAGCACCACTACTTCAGAAAAAGCTAAAGCTTCCTCTGAACAAGCTTCAAGTCCTACAACTCAGGGTCAAGAGTCCAACCAAGCTGCACCAACTCCCCAAGCTCCTCAGCAACAGGAAGCCCCAGCCCAACCATTTTCTAATCAGCAAGCTTCACAAAGTCAATCTAATCAAGCAAGCCAGTCAACTTATGACCCAACGACTGACCGCAAATTACAAGATCAGCAGGCAGAACACAATAAACGTTACAAAGGCGTTTTAACCATGGTCGATGGTGATTTTTCAGCAGCAGCAGGAAGTTGGAAGGGAACAAATGGCGAAACCATTACTGTTTCACCAAGTGGCCAATTTACAGTAGAAACAGCTGATGGAAAGAAAGAAAACTATTCAATCAGAGGCTATGCCTACACCCTTGACGATGGTAAATATAATGCGAAAATCGGTGGCGGAAAAGTTATCCAAATTACAACAGGTTCGGATGGTACAGTCACTAGCGTAGTCTTGATACAGCCATAGAAGTTGTATCAGTTTATATTTAGAGTTAGTTGCACAAAGAGTAGTTCAACTGTTTTTCACTTAATTTCTCTAATAGAAGTGGTATAATAAATGAATCAAAAGGGAATGAGTGACAAAGCAATGGCGGATAAATTAATTTTACCTCAAAATACACGACTCATGGGAGTGTTTCTTGGCTTTATAGGAGGTTCTTTGGATGTGTTCTGTCACATTCAATACCATAGTTTGGTGGCGACACAGACAGGGAATATTCTCCTACTGATATCAGATTGGCACGATTCACATGTTATCAATACCATGTTGCGATTCTGCTCCATTATTTTCTTTTCCCTAGGATTTGTTTTTTCCTTACACGTGAAGGAATATCGTAAAACAGCCTATTGGCGGGTTAAGATGCTGCTTCCCTTATTTATTGGAACTCTTCTTCTGCCCTTCTTTTCGAGATTTCCCTTACTAGAAGTTCCTTTTATTGCTTTTGGAACAGGTATGATGATGCTAACATTTACGGGTAGTTTGATTGAAGATCATCCTTATGTCATTTTTATGACTTCTGGAAATTACCGAAAGATGTTGACCGCTTTGTATCGCATAACTAGGGGAGAAGGAAACATCCAAGAATATCGTCGTCAAGCCTTAAACTATGGGATTGTTGTAGGGAGTTTTGTAGTGGGGGCAATTAGTTTGGCTGTATCGATGCATTTTTTCCATGAATGGTCTATTTGGATTGTCAGCTTCAATTTATTTTTGATTATGTCCTACTATATAGCTAGAGTGAAGCAACTAGATTTGCAAGATGAAAATATATAAAAAGGCAAGGCTCTTTTTGAGCTTTGCCTTTTTTGTGAGATAGAAGATTATGCTTTATCTAATTGTAAGAGTGCTTCAATCTCAGCCAGAGTACTTGCTTGTGAAATGGCTCCACGAAGTTTAGCTGCACCTGATGTTCCACGGAGGTAGTGAGGAGCTAGGCCACGGAATTCACGGACAGCAATATTCTCACCTTTAAGGTCAATCAAGCGTTTCAAGTGCTCGTAGGCGATTTTCATCTTGTCTTCGAAGGTCAAATCAGGTAGGATTTCTCCTGTTTCAAAGTAGTGGTTGATTTGATTGAAGAGGTAAGGATTTCCCATAGCTGCACGACCAATCATAACAGCATCAGCACCGACTTCTTCGATGCGTTGTTTGGCATCTTGGACAGTGCGGATGTCACCATTAGCGATAAATGGAATCTTAGTCAGAGCTTGTGCAACCTTGTGAAGGGTCTCAAGATCCGCATGCCCCGTATACATTTGCTCCCGAGTCCGTCCATGCATGGCAAGGGCAGAGACACCCGCAGCTTCAGCAGCGAGGGCATTTTCAACTGCTAGGGAAGGATCCGACCAACCAGTCCGCATCTTGACCGTCAATGGAATATCTAGGACAGATTGAACCTTATTGATGATGGAGTAGATCTTGTCTGGATCCTTGAGCCACATCGCACCAGCCTCGTTCTTGACGATTTTATTCACCGGGCAGCCCATGTTGATATCAACGATATCGGTCTTGGTATTTTCTTGGATAAATTCAGCTGCGCGTGCGAGGCTATCTTCATCACTACCAAAAAGTTGGATTGAAACTGGGTTTTCTCCTTCATCGATATGAAGCATGTGAAGAGTCTTTTCATTGTTGTATTGGATACCTTTGTCAGAGACCATTTCCATGACCACAAGGCCAGCTCCGAGCTCTTTTGCAATGGTACGAAAGGCAGAGTTGGTTACTCCCGCCATAGGTGCTAAAACAGTACGATTGGGAATCTCAACATTACCAATCATAAAAGGTGTATTAAGATTTGCCACGAATGAGTTCCTCCAGGTCGTTTTCATCAAAATTATAAGTGGTTTGGCAGAACTGACAAGTAATTTCTGCTCCGTGATCTTCGTCTTTCATCTCCTGCAAATCTGAGTTTGGAAGACTGGCAAGAGCGCCCATAAAACGTTCTTTACTACAGTCACATTGGAAACGAATTTCTTCTTCAGACAGACGTTTGTATGGTTCGTCGCCGTAGATAGCCTTGAGAAGGGCTTCAATATGGTCGTCGCTTTCTAGAAGAGTCGAAATGGCTGGCATTTCTTGGATGCGTTTTTCAAAACGAGCAATTTCTTCCTCTTTGGCATTTGGTAAGACCTGGAGTAAGAAACCACCAGCCACTTTAACCTTATCGTCTTCGTCTAAAAGGACATTAAGTCCAACTGCTGACGGAGTTTGTTGACTTTCTGTTAGGTAGAAAGCCAGATCTTCGCCGATTTCTCCAGAGATGAGAGGCGTCATGGAATTATATGGATTTCCAGTGCCGTAGTCTGTGATCACTAGGAATTGACCATTGCCGACAAATGGACCAACTAAGACTTCACCAGTAGCAGTTTTTTTGATATCAATGCCAGGATTTTGAACGTAGCCCTTAACGTTCCCCTTGGTATCTGCAACAGTGATAATAGCGCCAAGAGAACTAGTACCAAGAACTTTTATAGTAATTTTGGTATTTCCCTTTTCGTTTGCTGCGAGAATTTGACTGGCAATCAAAGTACGACCAAGTGCCACAGTTGAGCTAGCTTGAGTTTGATGTTTTTCTTGAGCAGTGCGGACGGTTTCAGTGCTATCTAGTACATAAGCGCGAAAAGATCCACTTTCTGATATTGTTTTAATAATTTTATCCATAGCTACTATTTTAGCATAAAAATGCCCAAAGGGGGAGCCGTGTGTTTGCTAGTCCTTTAAATCGTATGATTTAAAATTGTTTGCACTAGATAAGAAAGGGATGATGTTTTTATTCCTAGCTTAGCTTGTCTTAAAATAAGCTAAAATCAACTTCTAAAAAATGGTAAACAGTTGAAAATAAAGAGAGTAAAGTGGTAAAATGGGAACGAGATAAAATAGCAATTGTATGTTTGCGAAATTGATGAAAATTTACAGAAAAGAAATTAATCATGAACAAAAAGAAACCATACTATGTTTTTTTAGGGCAAACTGTCCTGTATTTTATTGTTTTGCTGGGGTTACTTTATTTCTTTAGCTATCTAGGGCAAAGTCAGGGAAGCTTTATTTACAATGAATTTTAGTTTTAAGGAGAAAATGAACTGTGTCAAATAAACCAATAGTAGATATGATTGAAACCATTGAGCACTTTGCTCAGAAACAGCCTAATTTTCCGGTCTATAATGTCCTTGGAGAAGAGCATACCTATGGCCAATTGATGGCAGACTCAGATAGCTTAGCAGCTCACATTGACCAAATGGGACTTCCTGAAAAATCACCTGTAGTAGTCTTTGGTGGGCAAGAATATGAAATGTTAGCAACCTTTGTGGCCTTGACCAAATCTGGCCATGCTTATATCCCAATTGATAGCCATTCTGCCTTGGAGCGCGTGTCTGCCATTCTTGAAGTAGCAGATCCAAGCCTGATTATTGCCATCAATGAATTTCCAATCGAAAACCCAGCTGCTCCAATCATGTCCTTGAAGCAAGTGCGTGAAGCTTATGCAGCTCAGAATGCCTACGACTTGCAACATTCGGTCAAAGGGGATGATAACTACTACATCATCTTTACTTCAGGGACAACTGGAAAACCAAAAGGGGTGCAAATTTCACACGACAACTTGCTCAGCTTCACCAACTGGATGATTACGGACAAGGAATTTGCAACGCCAGAACGTCCGCAAATGTTGGCGCAACCACCCTATTCCTTTGACTTGTCTGTCATGTACTGGGCACCGACCTTGGCTCTTGGAGGAACGCTTTTTGCTCTTCCATCAGCTATCACTCAAGACTTCAAACAACTCTTTACGACGATCTTTTCTCTTCCGATTGCTATCTGGACTTCGACGCCATCTTTTGCAGATATGGCCATGTTGTCTGAAGATTTCAATGCTGAAAAAATGCCAAGCATCACCCATTTCTACTTTGATGGGGAAGAGTTGACTGTGAAAACCGCTCAGAAATTGCGCGAGCGTTTCCCGAATGCGCGCATCATCAATGCTTACGGGCCAACAGAAGCAACAGTTGCTTTGTCGGCAGTGGCTATCACAGATGAGATGCTAGCGACTCTTAAACGCTTGCCAATCGGCTATACCAAAGAAGATTCTCCAACCTTCATCATTGATGAGGAAGGGAACAAATTGCCAAATGGAGAGCAAGGGGAGATTATCGTGTCTGGACCGGCTGTTTCAAAAGGTTATATGAATAATCCAGAGAAAACAGCAGAAGCCTTCTTCGAATTTGAAGGTCTTCCAGCCTACCATACGGGAGATGTCGGAACCATGACAGATGAAGGCCTCCTTCTCTATGGTGGACGGATGGACTTCCAGATCAAGTTTAACGGTTACCGTATCGAACTTGAAGATGTTTCTCAAAACTTAAACAAATCCCAGTACATCGACTCGGCTGTTGCAGTACCGCGCTACAACAAAGATCACAAGGTTCAAAATCTCTTAGCCTATGTTATCTTAAAAGATGGTGTCAAAGAACAATTTGAGCGCGAGATTGATATTACCAAAGCGATCAAGGAAGACTTGGAAGATATTATGATGTCTTACATGATGCCGTCTAAGTTCCTTTACAGAAAGGAATTGCCACTAACTCCGAATGGCAAGATTGACATTAAAGGCTTAATCAATGAGGTAAACAATAGATGATGGAGCTTCTTAAACAGCTTCCTCATATTGAGCCGTATGGGAATCCACAGTACTTTTTGTATGTGATTACTGCTACCTTGCCAATCTTTATCGGTCTTTTTTCAAAAAACGTTTTGTATGGTATGAAATATTGGTTAGTTTGTTCTTTATCGTCACTATGTTGACGGGAGGCAAGACCAATCAATTAGCTGCCTTAGGAATCTATCTAATTTGGCAAATGGTACTGGTTCTTTTTTACAAGCAATATCGAAAAGTCCGAGATGGTAAATGGATTTTCTACCTAGTAAGTTTATTATCATTGCTTCCCATCATCTTTGTCAAGGTGCAACCAGCTATTAATGGCACACAGTCTCTCCTGGGATTCGTAGGAATCTCTTATCTGACCTTTCGTTCGGTGGGAATCATCATCGAACTGAGAGATGGAGTCATAAAGGATTTGAAAATGTGGGAATATTTGCGTTTTCTTCTCTTTATGCCGACATTTTCAAGTGGTCCTATTGATCGTTTCAAACGTTTTAATGAAAATTATAAGACGATTCCAGAGCGCGATGAGTTGATGGATATGCTTGCTGAGTCTGTTCGATATATCATGTGGGGCTTCCTATATAAATTTATCCTAGCTCATATTTTAGGTGAAATCTTATTACCTCCGCTAAAGAATCTAGTTTTACAGACAGGTGGTGTCTTTAACTATTATGTAGTCGCAGTCATGTATACATTTGGTTTGGAGCTCTTCTTTGATTTTGCGGGTTATTCCATGTTTGCTATAGCTATTTCAAATCTGATGGGAATTCGTAGTCCAATCAACTTTAACAAACCCTTTTTATCAAGGGATTTGAAGGAGTTTTGGAATCGTTGGCACATGAGTTTATCTTTCTGGTTCCGTGACTTTGTCTTTATGCGCATGGTTATGTTGATGACCAGAAAGAAATTGTTTAAGAATCGAAATGTGACTTCAAGTATTGCCTATATCCTAAACATGCTCCTTATGGGATTCTGGCATGGGATAACATGGTTTTATATCGTTTACGGGCTCTTTCATGGAGTGGGCTTAGTCATTAATGATGCCTGGGTTCGAAAGAAAAAAGGCTTAATAAAGAACGGAAAAAAGCAGGGCAAGCTCCCTTGCCTGAGAATCGCTGGGTTCAGTTGCTTGGCATGGTTATAACCTTCCATGTCGTGATGATTTCATTCTTAATCTTCTCTGGATTTTTGAATGATTTATGGTTTAAAAATAAATGGAATTAAAAAATAGAAGGAAATTTAAAAATGGATATCAAATCAGAAGTTATTGAAATTATTGATGAATTATTTATGGAAGATGTTTCTGGCATGATGGATGAAGATCTTTTTGATGCAGGTGTCTTGGACAGCATGGGAACAGTTGAATTGATTGTAGAAATTGAAAATCGCTTTGATATCCGTGTTCCGGTTACAGAATTTGGTCGTGATGATTGGAATACAGCCAATAAAATCGTAGCAGGGATTACGGAATTAAAGAATGCTTAAACGCCTGTGGTTGATTTTTGGACCACTCCTTGTAGCGGGTGTATTGGTTCTACTACTCATCTTTTTCTATCCTAGTAGCAAAAGTCACAATCTTATGGAGGAAAAATACTCTGCGGCCTCAATAAGTGCAGAAAGCTTCAAGGAGAGAAGCCAAAAAGTGAGAGCTCTCACAGACCCTGATATGCGTTTTATCCCTTTTTTGGGGTCAAGTGAATGGATCCGTTTTGACAGCATGCATCCAGGAGTGTTAGCTGAAAAGTATAATCGCTCCTACCGTCCGTATTTTATGGGGCAGGCAGGAGCTGCTTCACTTAGTCAGTATTTTGGGATGCAACAAATCACACCTGAGCTTAAAAATAAACAAGCGGTATTTGTAATCTCTCCACAGTGGTTTACAAAAGAGGATCATGATCCAACTATTTTTCAGACCTATTTTAACAATGATCAGTTGACTGCCTTCTTGGAAAATCAATCTGGGGATGCAGCCTCTCAATATGCGGCTAATAGACTCTTAAAGCTAAATCCAAGAGTTCCGATGAAAGGAATTGTTGAAAAACTGGCTAAGAATGAACAGTTGTCAGACTTTGATCAAACGATGGTTAATCTCTCTGCCGAGTTCAATGAAAGACAAGCTGCCCTTTTTGGCCAATTCTCCATTCGAGGTCGATTAGAGTATAAAGATCATATTGAAAAATATTTGAATAGCCTCCCGGATCAATTTTCGTATGAAGAATTGGAAAATATTGCACGTAAGGACGCAGAAGCAAATACAACCAATAATGATTTGGGAATGGAGAACCATTTTTACAATACTCAGATAAAGAAAGATTTGAAAAAGTGGGAAGGGTATCAAAAAATTACAACTTCCTCCAGTCAAGGGAATACAATGATTTACAGCTGGTGCTTGATCAATTTGCAAAATCTAAGGTCAATGTGCTCTTTGTCTTTCAACCTGTCAATAAAAAATGGATGGATTATACCGGATTAAGTGAGGAGATGTATCAACACTCTGTCGAAAAAATTCGTTACCAATTGGAGAGTCAAGGTTTCACCAATATTGCTGATTTTTCAAAAAACGGTGATGAACCTTATTTTGTCAAGGATACGATTCATATCGGTTGGTTAGGCTGGTTGGCGTTTGATAAGGTTGTAAATCCTTTTTTGAGCAATCCAACAACAGCACCTATTTACCAAATGAATGACCGCTTCTTTAGCCAAGATTGGGCGGATTACGATGGGAACATTAAAGATTTTCAATAGATAGTAAAAGAGTTTGGACTTTTTGCTCAGACTTTTTTGTAAAATATCAGATAGTTTATATTCAAATAGGTTAAAAGTTTTAAATTGATAATAAATATCGTATAATAGGAGAAGAAAAAGAGAAAGGGTTTTCAATATGAATAAACGTTTTTTGTTGCCTGTCTTGTCGACGGCTTTATTAGCTCCAGCCTTTTTAGCTGGCCAGGTCTATGCTGAGGAAAATACTAGTTCTTCAGAGACTACTGAAGTTGTTAGCACAACTGAGATGCCGGTAACTACAGTGACATCTGAGGTTGCTACAAGTCCATCGACACTATCAGAAGAGCCAACATCTCAAAAAGAAGAAACAGATACTGTTATTTTGCATACTAATGACGTGCATGGCCGTATCGTTGAAGAAAAAGGAGTCATTGGAGATGCCAAACTCGCAACGGTTATTGAGAAGGAGCGAGAAAAGAGCGATCAAACGACTCTAGTAGTAGATGCAGGCGATGCCTTCCAAGGTCTGCCAATTTCAAACTCTACAAAGGGTGAAGCACGTGCCAAAATCTTAAACGAAATGGGCTATGATGCTATGGCTGTAGGAAATCATGAGTTTGACTTTGGACTTGATGAAGTTAAAAAATACAAAGAAATTTTGAACTTCCCTCTGCTTAGCTCAAATACTTATGTTAATGGAGCTCGTTTATTTGAAGCGGCAACAATTGTTGATAAGAAAAAGGATGTTGCAGGTGATGAGTTTGTCGTCATCGGTGTGACAACACCTGAAACAGCTACTAAGACCCACCCTAAAAATGTTAAAGGAGTAACCTTTACAGAACCGATTGCAGAGGTTAACAAGGTTATCGAAGAAATTCAAGCTAAAGCCTTGGCAGAAGGCAAAGACTACAAACATTATGTTGTTCTTGCTCATTTGGGAGTGGATACGACAACACCTGTGGAATGGCGCGGTTCTACTCTTGCAGAAGCACTTTCAAAAAATCCTCTTTTGAAAGGTAAGCGTGTCACTGTTATTGATGGTCACTCCCATACGGTAGAATCTACTACCTATGGAGACAATGTGACATACAACCAGACAGGAAGCTATCTCCATAATGTCGGAAAAATCACTTACAAATCTCGTCAATTATTAGGAAATCCAAGCCAGATACCTGCTGCAGATGCTAAGAAACTAGAAGCCAATCCAAAGATTGCTGCCATGGTCAAAGAAATCAAAGAAAAGTATGATGCTGAAAATGCAGTAGAAGTGGTTTCGAAGAGTCCAGTTGAATTGAACGGAGACCGTGAAAATGTTCGTGTCCGTGAAACCAACCTTGGAAATGTTGTCGCAGATGCTCTCTACCAATATGGGCAAACAGGATTTAGCCATCCAACAGATATCGCTGTAACAAATGGTGGCGGCCTGCGTGAAACGATTGCCAAGGATAAACCAATTACAAAAGGAAATGTCATTGCTGTTTTACCATTTGGAAACACAATCACACAAATTCAAGTAACTGGTCAGCAAGTTCTGGATATGTTTGAAAAATCACTCGGATCTATCTTGCAGGTTGATAAGGCAGGAAAAACTGTTCTGGATGAAAATGGTCAACCATTGCTAGAACCAAGTGGCGGATTCTTACAGATTTCAGGAGCCAAGGTCTACTACGATACAAACCTAGCTGCAGGCAAACGTATCTTGGCTATTCAAGTTAAGAATCGTGCGACTGGTCTTTATGAAAAACTAGATTTGGCTAAAGTTTACTATCTAGCAACCAATGACTTCCTTGCAGCAGGTGGTGATGGTTATACCATGCTTGGTGGTGCTAGAGAAGAAGGTCCTTCAATGGATGCTGCCTTTGAAGACTATCTCAAAACAGCTGATTTGACTCAGTATGAAAAGGTAAATCCAAATTCACGCACGATTTCTGTGGACTCAAAAACATTTAAACTTCCTGAAGAAGGTAAAGAGCAAGATCCAGCTAAACCAGTAGAAGACCAAGCAACAAAACCGACTCAACCTTCTACTGTAAAAGTTGATTATAAGGTAGCAGATAAGTTTGATAACAAGACAGTAGTATCAGAAAAATTACTCCCAAATACAGGTAGCGAGCAATCTATTTTCATGATGCTACTTGGTGTGATTCTTGGAGCGACAGCCCTCTGGACTAGCCGTAAACAAGAAAAATAATATTTATAAGATGAAAACATATTAGATGTTTTCATCTTTTTTCTTGACTCCATTCTTGGATGTGATATACTTAACTAGTAAAGAAACAACGAAAGACCTTTGTATTTATGGAAATACAGTTCAGGAAAGGAAAAGTTCATGAGACAATTAGCAAAAGACATTGATCGTTTTTTAAATGAAATTATCCTCAAGGCTGAAAACCAGCATGAAATCCTTATTGGCCATTGTACCAGTAATGTGGCTTTGACCAATACTCAGGAGCATATTCTTATGCTTTTATCAGAGGAGTCGCTAACCAACTCTGATTTGGCGCGCCGTCTCAATGTCAGTCAAGCAGCCGTTACCAAGGCTATAAAATCTTTGATTAAAGAGGGGATGTTGGAGACATCCAAGGATCCCAAGGATGCTCGAGTGATTTTCTATCAATTGACAGGCCTAGCTCGACCGATTGCTGAGGAACATCACCATCATCATGAGCACACTCTTTCGACTTATGAAGAAGTTGCAAGTCAATTCTCAGCTGAGGAGCAACAAATTATCCAGCGGTTTTTAACTGCTTTAGTAGGAGAAATCAAGTAATGAGATACATCACAGTAGAGGATTTGTCCTTCTATTATGACAAGGAACCTGTGCTTGAGCATATCAATTACAGTGTTGATAGTGGGGAATTTGTCACCCTTACTGGGGAAAATGGAGCAGCTAAGACAACGCTAATCAAGGCTAGTCTGGGTATTTTGCAACCAAGATTTGGCAAAGTTACCATTTCAAAGACTAACACTCGTGGGACGAAATTAAGAATCGCCTACCTTCCTCAACAGATTGCAAGTTTTAATGCAGGCTTTCCGAGCACTGTTTATGAATTTGTCAAATCCGGCCGCTATCCAAGGAAAGGCTGGTTCCGTCGGTTGAATGCCCATGATGAGGAACATATCAAGGCTAGTCTGAACTCGGTCGGTATGTGGGAACATCGAGACAAAAGGATTGGTTCCCTTTCTGGCGGGCAAAAGCAAAGGGCTGTTATCGCACGTATGTTTGCTTCAGATCCTGATATCTTTATCTTGGATGAGCCGACGACAGGGATGGATGCGGGAACCAAGGATGAGTTTTATGAACTCATGCATCACAGCGCCCACCATCATGGCAAGGCTGTTTTGATGATTACTCACGATCCTGAAGAAGTCAAGGATTACGCAGATCGTAATATTCACCTGGTTCGAGACCAAGATTCGCCATGGCGTTGCTTCAATGTCCATGAAAGTGATCAGGAGGTGGACCATGCTTAATCTATTGTCTTATGATTTTATGCAGCGGGCCTTTTTGGCAGTGATTGCCATGAGCCTCTTTTCACCAGTTCTTGGGACCTTCCTCATCTTGCGTCGTCAGAGTCTTATGAGTGATACTCTGAGTCACGTCTCGCTTTCAGGGGTTGCCTTTGGCTTGGTTTTAGGAATTTCTCCGACCATTTCAACCATTGCCATTGTCTTGATTGCGGCGGTCTTCCTTGAATATCTACGTACGGTTTATAAAAGCTTTATGGAGATTGGGACAGCCATTCTCATGTCTACAGGACTTGCAGTTTCACTCATTGTTATGAGTAAGGGTAAGAGTTCTAGTTCTATGAGTCTGGACCAGTACCTTTTTGGTTCTATCGTGACCATTAGTCAAGAGCAAGTCATTGGTCTCTTTGTTATTGCAGCGGTTGTTTTAATCCTGACCTTCCTCTTTTTAAGACCCATGTATATTCTAACTTTTGACGAGGATACAGCTTTTGTCGATGGACTTCCAGTGCGTACTATGTCAATTCTCTTTAACATGGTAACGGGTGTGGCTATTGCCCTCATGATTCCAGCTGCGGGTGCACTTTTGGTATCGACTATCATGGTCCTACCAGCAAGTATTGCTTTGCGTCTAGGGAAGAACTTTAGTTCTGTGATGATTCTTGCGAGTGCCATTGGTTTTCTAGGCATGGTTGCGGGACTTTATATTTCCTATTATGCAGAGACACCACCAAGTGCAAGTATTACCATTATCTTTGTAGTTGTCTTTTTGTTAGTCAGCTTACTTAAACGTTTTATCAAATAGGAGAAGTAAATGAAAAAACTAGGTCTACTTTTGGCAAGTCTTGTGACCTTATTCTTAGTCGCTTGTTCCAATCAAAAACAAGCAGATGGAAAATTAAATATCGTCACAACTTTTTACCCTGTATATGAATTTACCAAGCAAGTAGCAGGGGACACAGCCAATGTCGAACTCTTGATTGGGGCTGGAACAGAACCACATGACTATGAACCATCGCCTAAGGCAGTCGCTAAAATCCAAGACGCCGACGCCTTTGTGTATGAGAACGAAAACATGGAAACTTGGGTTCCTAAGTTATTAGATTCCCTAGATGAGAAAAAAGTAAAAACCATTAAAGCTACTGGAGATATGTTGCTTCTTCCAGGAGGTGAAGAGGAAGAAGAGCATGACCATGGTGAAGAAGGTCATCATCACGAGTATGATCCTCACGTGTGGTTGTCTCCTGCGCGTGCGATAAAGCTTGTAGAACATATCCGTGACAGTTTATCAGCTGACTATCCAGATAAGAAGGCGACTTTTGAGCAAAATGCAGCTGCTTATATCGAGAAATTACAAGCTCTGGACAAGGCCTATACAGAAGGACTTTCTGATGCTAAACAAAAGAGTTTTGTGACTCAACACGTGGCCTTTCGTTATCTAGCCTTGGACTATGGACTCAATCAAGTCTCTATCTCAGGTCTTTCACCAGATGCGGAACCATCAGCAAGCCGCTTGGCAGAATTGACTGAATACATCAAGAAAAATAAGATTTCTTATATCTACTTTGAAGAAAATGCTTCTCAAGCCCTAGCCAATACCCTCTCAAAAGAAACAGGAGTGAAGTTAGATGTTCTGAATCCTCTTGAAAGCTTGACCGAAGAGGACATGAAGGCTGGAGAAAACTATATCTCTGTCATGGAGAAAAATCTCAAGGCCCTCAAGCAAACAACTGATCAGGCAGGAGCAGAGATTGAACCAGAAAAAGCAGAGGAAACTAAAACCGTTCAAAATGGTTACTTTGAGGATGCTGATGTCAAGGATCGTACCTTGAGTGACTATGCTGGCAACTGGCAGTCTGTTTATCCTTTCCTTGAAAATGGTACTCTAGATCAAGTCTTTGACTACAAGGCTAAATTGACTGGCAAAATGACCAAGGATGAATACAAGGCCTACTATCAAAAAGGCTATCAAACCGATGTATCCAAGATTAACATCACGGATAATACTATGGAATTCATCCAAGGTGATCAAAGTAAGAAATATACTTACAAGTATGTTGGCAAGAAAATCCTGACCTATAAGAAAGGGAATCGAGGAGTTCGTTATCTCTTTGAAGCGACAGATGCGGACGCTGGACAATTTAAGTATGTTCAATTCAGCGACCACAATATCGCACCAGTTAAGACTGGGCACTTCCATATTTTCTTTGGAGGAACTAGCCAGGAAGCCCTCTTTGAAGAGATGGACAACTGGCCGACCTACTATCCAGAGAATTTATCTGGTCAAGAAATCGCCCAAGAAATGTTGGCTCATTAAAGCGAAAAAAACCTTCCTACATGGGGAGGATTTTTCTTGTTTTAACAGCGTTGAGCATCTGGATTGACATTGGTTGAGAGGGGAGTATAATAGGTGTAATAAAAATAGTTACAACAAAGAGAGGTTTTCTATGGTTTACCAATATAATAGTCGCATTCATTTGGCAGAGGTTGCTTTAAATGTTAGAGATATAGAGAATCAGACTGCTTTTTATCACCAATTACTTGGTTTGGAGATTTTGAATCAATCGGAAAAAGAAGTTCTTCTAGGTGCTGGAGGAAAACCGCTAGTAAAACTGATCAAAACAGAAGATACCAGCAATCCTAAGCAAAGTTATGGTCTTTATCATATGGCCCTTCTTTTGCCGAGTCGTGAAGATTTAGCTAATATTTTTAAACACTTGCTCGATTTAAAGATACCGCTAGTGGGTGGAGCGGACCATGGTTATAGTGAGGCTATCTATTTGGAAGACTTAGAGAGTAACGGGATTGAACTCTACAGAGATAAACCTGTGACAGTCTGGGATATTCGTGAGGATGGACGAATTATCGGTGTGACAGAAGAACTCTCTGCTCAAGATATCTATGAACTGGGACAAGAAATAGAGCCTTTTGCAATCGCAAGTGGGACTCGTATGGGCCATGTTCATCTATCTGTTAAAAATAGTCTAGAAGCGAGCTCTTTCTACCAAGAGTCTCTTGGTCTTGAGGATAAATTCACGATTCCACATGCCAGTTGGATTGCATCGGGAGATTACCATCATCATCTAGCAGTTAATGAATGGGGTGGCAAAAACTTAGCTCGACGTGAGCATGGAATGGTGGGGCTATCCTACTATGTGGTTGAAGTTGAGAACAAAGAGGAATTATTAAAAGTATTTGCTCAATCTCAAACTGACAAGGCGATAACTCAGTGGATTTCTTCTGCAGAGTTTAGGATAACTGATAATGATGGTATTATGACTCGAATTAGAGTAAGAAATTAGAAAAGAGCGGTTCAATCTGCTTTAAAAGTAGTTTGAACTGCTCTTTTTTATTCAGGTTTTTCGAGAATGAAAAGTTCTTTTGTTGCGTACTTACTTTCTTTATACCCTAGTGTTTCATAACTGGTAATTAAAGGATCATAGACATCGTTTTTCCCTTTTGTTCTCGTGGAATTACGACATAATCAATTGATGGGTCAGCTTTTCGCTGGTTGTGGTAGAAAATATCGTAAAGGGCTTGATGTTTTCTCAGTGCAGGTGTATAGCCTCCTTCCGCAACGATTGAGGCATCTTCTGGTAGAATTTCTAGGCCATATCTAATTGCATCGTATTTGTCCTTGTTTTGTTGGTAATAGGCAATGTTAGAAGACCAATTATGAGTGAGACGATGAAGAAAAGTACCAGAAAAAATAATACCCACAAAAATGACTGAAATCACCATTTTTTCTTTCATGAGTTTGTGTTCTTTTAAATCTTCTAAAGCAAGCAAGGCCATTATGAAGAGTAAGGCTCCACTACCATAACTATATTGGAAGCCGATATCGTATTGATAAGGCCAATCTGGTAATAAATTAATAACTACTAAAGGTATAGCTAAAAAATAAGTTGACCAGTTGCGTTGCAATAGCGGTAGAAAACACATAGGAGCTAACATCAGGAATAAATAGCCTAGTTTTTTGGCCATAAACAAATGACTAATAGCAAAACTTGGATGAAGAATTAGATTTTTAAATACAGTTAAAACGCCATTTTCATCTTTTAGCAAGAATGCATCGAACCGAGAGACCATTCCTCCTTCTCCAAATGCGCTTAGGAGATACATCGCTAGGGTAAAGTATAAAAGTGGCAAAAGGAATTCAGTAATGACTAGCCATTTCTTAGTTTTGTTGGTAAGATTGAATCGTTTCTGGGTTAAGAAGAATATTCCTATGCTGAAGACATAGATAAAGGCATCTTCTTTGACCAAAAGTAGTAGGATAGTGGATATTAGAATACCCCACTTCTTCTCATTTACTATGAAATAGAATACCCAAAATATCAAAGGAACCAAGAAACAATTTTCATGCAGATGATAACCTCCTGCAGTAGTTAATACAGGTAAAAGTACGAACCAAAGAATTGTCAAAATGTTTGCCAATTTCGATAGATTCAATTTGGAGAGAAGCAATTTTAAAGGAATAACTGCAGAGAACACAACCCAAATTTGTAGCACTTCTAAAGTTTCAACATGCGGGAAAAGCTTGTAGAAAGGTAACATCAGATAGAAAATGGGTGAGATGTGAACTGCAAAGTGAGATAATACTCGATCACGTTCGAGTGTTGTGATAGCTGTCAAGTCAGTGCTCATTCGATGAAACATCTGTGAGAATAGACCGATATCAAAGGTAGAACCATCAAAGGTTTTACTTTATAGATAAAAACAACTGAGAGATAGACAACATAGAGAGCAACGATAGAAAATACACCATAGGTTAGTAATTTTTTGTAGCGCTCTAAGTATTGCTTAAGAGGGGAGTTGTTAATTAAAAGAAGGGTGGTTCCTGAAAGCAAACCAGCAAAGATTACAGGCCAAATAATAATGTTAAATCGAGTGTCTGCCAAATTGAAAGCATGAAACTCAAGTGCAGTATCTTGGAAGTTTGAACTGGCCAATGTCAAGAGGCGAGGTGTTGTGAATAAAATGACGAGCAGATATGAAAAAGAAAGTTTTTCTTTTCTTAAAAAGCTGCCTATATACAATACTAATGCCAGTAATAGCAGACCTAGGGATAAGAAAAAGGACATGCTTTTATAAATGGAGACCAATAGAACAATATTTAATAACAAAATATTGACTTCGGAAATACTTAAAAAGGTATTTTTTGAGCAAAGAGTACTAGAACAGACCCAGCGACAAAAAAGCTCCCTAATGTTAAAAATGAAACTGGAGTTAAGGCAAGAAATATATCATGTGGAGTTGACGTTAGTAATCCAACTAATATCATAAATAGATAAGCGCCTAAGATACAACGAAAGTAATCGTTTCGATTCTCTAATAGTTTGATCCAAAATTGTTTCATATTATAAAAACCTCCGTCTAATATTTTATCATAAAAATTGAATTTTCTTTAAAAAGATAATTCAATTTTTAATAGCCTCTGGTAGTGTAAAAAAAGTTGTGTAAATACAAAAAGGAATAAATTCGTTATAGTAGAGTTGCGAAACATTACTAGATTTATTCCTATGACTCAGTTTACTAAAGAACTACATAACTTCCTAGCCCAAAAGCAAGATATTGATGAATTTTTCCTTACTTCTCTTGAAACAGCTATGAATGGTCTGCTTCAAGCAGAATTGTCAGCCTTTTTAGGGGATGAGCCTTACGAAAAAGTAGGCTATAATTCTGGTAATAGTCGTAACGGAATCTATTCACAGAAATTTGAAACCAATATGGGACTGTTCAGTTAACCGTTCCAAGATATCTATGAACTAGGACGAGGCATAGAGCCTTTTGCAATCGCAAGTGGCACTCGCATGGGCCATGTTCACCTATCTGTGAAGAATAGCCGAGAAGCGAGTGCATTCTACCAAGAGTCTCTTGGTCTTGAAGATAAATTCACGATTCCACATGCCAGTTGGATAGCATCAGGGGCTTATCACCATCATCTAGCAGTAAATGAATGGGGTGGTAAAAACTTAGCTCCTCGTGAGCAAGGAATGGTGGGGCTAGCCTACTATGTCATTGAAGTTGAGAACAAAGAGTTTTTGGTCAATTTGTTTACGCAAGCACAGGATTGGCAAGAGCAACTTAGATGGATTTCCTCGTCTGAATTCTCTGTTACAGATAAAGATGGTATTGTTACGAGAGTCGGAGTGGAGAACTAGGAGGTTTTATCTTTAAGATAAGTGATACTTTTGACAAAGGGCTTTATTAGAGATATAATGTAAAAAAATCGTTTAAGGATAAATAGATGACAAAATCAAAGTACATTACACGCCTCAAACGCTCAGAAGGTCAATTGCGGGGTATCCAAAAAATGATGGAGGAAGAGCGGGATTGTGTCGATATCATCACCCAATTAACAGCAGTTCGTTCAAGCGTTGATCGTATTATTGAGTTGATGATAACCGAGAATTTAACAGCTTGTATTAATGAACCTTTAGGCGACCCTCAAGCGCAGAAGGAAAGATTGGAAAAGGCAGTTAAATACTTGATTAAACGGAAGTAACAGAATAAAGGCTTACTTGAAAAGTTGATAGAATAGTAAAAGAGCAGTTGGTTTTCTTTAGAGTAAACCAACTGCTCTTTTTGAATTTTATTTATTTATTTATTTATTTATTTATTCAACATCACCAGGCCAAGCATTCATACCACCTTCTACATTGGTAACGGTGAGGCCTTGGGCGCTGAGAAATTGGCAGGCAGAGGCGGAACGCACTCCACCCTGACAGATGACATGGTATTCATGGTGCGGTTTGAGCTCTTTGTAGCTTTGCTCCAAAGTACTTAACGGAAGATTTTTGGCACCTGGTGCATGTCCTGCTTGGAATTCATGTGCTTCACGGACATCTATAAGATCTAGATGCTCATTTTGATATTTTTCATAAAAGTCAGCCATGCTGATATTAGTTACCATATTCTACTCCTTCTGGGTTAGCCATTTTGTATAGTGAATAAGCGCCGTCAAGGTTTTGGACGGTAAATCCTGCTTGCTTGAGGATACGCTCTGCGATATAGCTACGTAAACCACTGTGGCAGCTGACGATGTAGTTTTGATTTTTGTCTAGTTCATCCAAGCGTTCCCGTAGTTCGTTTAGGGGAATATGAATGGTATCGACTTTGAGTCGACCACTCTGGAATTCGCCACTTGTCCGTACATCTAGGAATTTCTTTCCCTTAGCCAGTTCGTCTTCGAGCTGGTACCATTGAACGTTGTCGCTGAGACCTTCGATAAGGTTCAAGGCTGCGTAGCCCAGCATATTGACGGGATCCTTGGCAGAGCCAAATGGTGGCGCATAGGTAAACTCTAACTCTGGTAAGTCAAAGATGGTGAGATTTCCCTTGATAGCAGTTGCTAGGATATCAATTCGCTTGTCAACACCTTTCTTCCCAACTCCTTGGGCACCATAGATTTTTCCAGTATTTGGTTCGAAGAGGAGCTTCAAGGTCATCTCAGTAGCGCCTGGATAATAACCAGCGTGGTCTTTACCACTGACATGAAGCGCCTTGTAAGGAAGTTGATTCATGCTAAGAATACGCTCGCTGAGACCAGTCGAAGCAGCTGTCATATCAAAGGCACGAACGATAGCAGTGCCGATACTGCCCTTGTTTGTACGACCGAGTCCTGCGATGACGTCCGCGACTTGGCGTCCCTGACGATTGGCAGGAGAAGCGAGAGAGATGAGAGCATCCTGGCCCGTAATCTCTTGCTTGACGACGATGGCATCCCCAACTGCAAAAATATCTTTTTGACTGGTTTCGTAATGTTCATCGACCAGGATCCCGCCACGAAGTCCCAGTTCAATCCCCGCAGCTTTGGCCAGACCGTTTTCAGGTTCAACACCGACAGAAAGGATGGTGAGGTCAGAAGTAATCTTTTGACCATTTTCGAGAACGATGATTTTTCCTTGGTCTTCAAATCGAGTCGCAGACTGGGAAGTGATAACACGGACACCGTTTGCCAGTAATTCTGCTTGGACAAAGGCTGCCATTTCCTGATCTAATGGTGGCAAGACATGAGGAGCTTTTTCAACGATGGTGACATGCAAGCCACGTTTTGCCAGGTTTTCAGCCATTTCAAGCCCGATAAAGCCTGCACCGATAACGACAGCTTCTTTTGGATGATTGTCCAAGGCCGCCACAATCTCGTCAAGATCGGGAACATTGCGGAGTGTGTAGGCATTCTTAGCTTCTGCCAAACCTTCAATGGTAGGAACAAATGGTTTAGCTCCTGGGGAGAGGATCAACTTGTCGTAGCTTTCTGTGAATTCCTGTCCATCATGGCGTACGGTCACAGTGTGCTCTGCTGGGCCAATGCTGATGACCTCATGGAAAGGACGAACATCCAGATTAAAGCGTGCTTTGAGACTTTCAGGAGTTTGGACCAATAAACTATCACGGTTTGCAATTTCTCCTGAAACATAGTAAGGAAGGCCACAGTTGGCAAAGGAAACAAAGGGCCCTTTCTCAAAAATAATGATCTCAGCGTCTTCCATGAGACGTCTGAGACGGGTTGCTGCTGACATACCGCCTGCAACTCCTCCGACAATGATAATTTTCATTGGCTTTCTCCTTTAAACTTTTAGATGACCTTACCTGTCCAAGCGCTCATACCACCTCGGACATTGATGACATCATAGCCTTTTTTCTTTAGCTTTTTAGCAGCCATCTTACTACGCACACCAGAATGACAAATGACATAGAGTGTTTCTTTTGTCGTGGGCTTATAAGAACCGATTTCAGTTAGGGGGACATTTTTGGCATTTTTGATATGGCCTCTACGGAATTCTGTAGGCGTTCGAACGTCCAGTAGCTGAATAGGTTCTCTGAGTTTAGCTTCTAATTCGCTAGTAGAAATACTATCAATTTTTGTAAATAAGTGAAACATAGGCACCTCCAAATATACCCTTATGGGGTATATTAAATCACTAAGTAAAGCTTTTGTCAAGCAAGTTGCATTGATTAGTGTTAACTCTTTTTTATTAAATTGTTTTATTCATTTTCAGTATACAAGATGCCAACTCACAATCTAAAGAGAGAAAGTTTAGTTGGTCGGTAGGTTCATTAATAGAACCTGTCTTATTTATTCAACAACTACTTGTCTAGAAAATCACCTTTTCTGAAAACAAGCCACAACTATACTAAAGCAAGAAAATCCTTCAAAGGACTTGAAAAATTAGAGAAAATCGGGTATAATATGAGTAATCATTTGTCGTAGGTTTTGTCTGAAATATTGTCCGGACAAGGCTCACAGCAGTTAAATCTCCTGAAAAAAGTCGGATTTAACTGCTCTTTTTGTGCTTTTTTTCGGTATTTTTTGCATCTGTAACAGAGATTTAAAGATTCTGAAAAATTAGTCAAAGGGGATAAGTTGATAGGGGTTTTAGAACCATTAAACGATAATTATTAGCTTAGGCGACTAAGCTTGGAACTTTATTTACAAAGGAGAATCATCTTGGCAGGACATGACGTTCAATACGGGAAACATCGTACCCGTCGTAGTTTTTCAAGAATTAAAGAAGTTCTTGACTTACCAAATTTGATTGAAATTCAAACTGATTCATTCAAAGATTTCCTAGACCATGGTCTGAAGGAAGTGTTTGAAGATGTATTGCCAATTTCAAACTTCACAGAAACAATGGAGTTGGAATTTGTTGGCTACGAAATCAAAGAACCTAAATACACGCTTGAAGAAGCTCGTATCCATGATGCAAGTTATTCAGCACCAATCTTTGTAACTTTCCGCTTGATTAACAAAGAAACTGGAGAAATCAAGACTCAAGAAGTCTTCTTTGGTGATTTCCCAATCATGACTGAGATGGGTACCTTCATCATCAATGGTGGTGAGCGTATTATCGTATCACAGTTAGTGCGTTCTCCAGGTGTTTACTTTAATGACAAGGTAGACAAAACGGTAAAGTGGGCTACGGTTCAACAGTTATCCCTAACCGTGGAGCTTGGTTGGAACTGGAGAGTGACTCAAAAGACATCGCCTACACTCGTATCGACCGTACTCGTAAAATCCCATTTACGACCTTGGTTCGTGCACTTGGTTTCTCAGGTGATGACGAGATTTTTGATATCTTTGGGGACAGCGAATTGGTTCGCAACACTGTTGAAAAAGATATCCATAAAAACCCAATGGACTCTCGTACAGACGAGGCTTTGAAAGAAATTTATGAACGCCTTCGTCCAGGTGAACCAAAAACTGCTGAGAGTTCACGTACCTTGCTTGTAGCTCGTTTCTTCGACCCACGTCGTTATGACTTGGCTGCAGTTGGACGTTACAAGATTAACAAGAAACTTAATATCAAGACACGTTTGCTCAACCTTACGATTGCAGAACCATTGGTAGATCCTGAAACTGGTGAAATCTTGGTAGAAAAAGGGACTGTCATGACCCGCGATGTTATTGAAAGCATCGAAGGTCACTTGGATGGTGATTTGAACAAGATTGTCTACACTCCAAATGACTCAGCAGTATTGACAGAACCAGTTGTTCTTCAAAAATTCAAGGTAGTTGCTCCGACTGATCCAGACCGTGTTGTAACTATCATTGGTAATGCAAATCCAGATGACAAGGTTCGCACGATCACACCAGCAGACATCCTTGCTGAGATGAGTTACTTCCTTAACTTGGCTGAAGGAATTGGTCGTGTGGACGATATCGACCACCTTGGGAACCGTCGTATCCGTGCAGTTGGTGAATTGCTTGCTAACCAAGTTCGTCTAGGACTTTCTCGTATGGAACGTAATGTTCGTGAACGTATGTCTGTTCAAGATAACGAAGTGTTGACACCTCAACAAATCATCAATATTCGTCCTGTAACAGCTGCAGTCAAAGAGTTCTTTGGTTCATCACAGTTGTCACAGTTCATGGACCAACACAACCCACTTTCTGAGTTGTCTCACAAACGTCGTTTGTCTGCCTTAGGGCCTGGTGGTTTGACACGTGACCGCGCTGGATATGAAGTGCGTGACGTGCACTACACTCACTATGGTCGTATGTGTCCAATCGAAACACCTGAAGGACCAAACATCGGTTTGATCAACAACTTGTCTTCATACGGACACCTCAACAAGTATGGTTTCATTCAAACACCATACCGTAAAGTTGACCGTGCAACTGGAAAAGTAACCAACGAAATCGTTTGGTTGACTGCCGACGAAGAAGATGAATACACAGTAGCGCAGGCTAACTCTAAATTAAACGCAGATGGAACTTTTGCTGAAAAAGTTGTCATGGGACGTCACCAAGGGGTTAACCAAGAATATCCAGCATCAAGCGTTGATTATATGGACGTTTCTCCTAAACAGGTAGTTGCCGTTGCGACAGCATGTATTCCTTTCTTGGAAAACGATGACTCCAACCGTGCCCTCATGGGTGCCAACATGCAACGTCAGGCTGTACCGTTGATCGATCCTAAAGCGCCTTTCGTTGGTACTGGTATGGAATACCAAGCAGCCCATGACTCAGGAGCGGCAGTTATTGCACAACATGGTGGTAAGGTTACCTATGCGGATGCGGACAAAGTAGAAGTTCGCCGTGAAGATGGTTCCCTTGATGTTTACCACATCCAAAAATTCCGTCGTTCAAACTCAGGTACTGCTTATAACCAACGTACCCTTGTTCGAGTTGGCGATGTCATCGAAAAAGGTGACTTTATCGCTGATGGACCTTCTATGGAAAAAGGTGAAATGGCGCTTGGACAAAACCCAATCGTTGCCTACATGACATGGGAAGGTTACAACTTCGAGGATGCCGTTATCATGAGCGAACGTTTGGTGAAAGACGATGTTTACACATCGGTTCACCTCGAAGAATACGAATCAGAAACTCGCGATACAAAGCTTGGGCCTGAAGAAATCACTCGTGAAATTCCAAACGTTGGTGAAGATGCCCTTAAAGACCTTGACGAAATGGGTATCATCCGTATCGGTGCTGAGGTTAAAGAAGGGGATATCCTTGTAGGTAAAGTCACACCTAAGGGTGAAAAAGATCTTTCTGCTGAAGAACGTCTCTTGCACGCTATCTTCGGTGACAAATCTCGCGAAGTTCGTGATACTTCCCTTCGTGTACCACACGGTGCCGATGGTGTCGTTCGTGATGTTAAAATCTTTACACGTGCAAACGGTGATGAATTGCAATCTGGTGTCAACATGCTGGTTCGCGTATACATCGCACAAAAACGTAAGATCAAGGTCGGAGATAAGATGGCCGGACGTCACGGGAACAAAGGGGTTGTCTCTCGTATCGTTCCTGTAGAAGACATGCCTTACCTTCCAGACGGAACTCCAGTCGATATCATGTTGAACCCACTTGGGGTACCATCACGTATGAATATCGGTCAGGTTATGGAGCTTCACCTTGGTATGGCAGCTCGTACTCTTGGCATCCACATCGCAACACCGGTCTTTGACGGAGCAAGTTCTGAAGATCTTTGGGACACTGTCAAAGAAGCAGGTATGGATAGTGATGCTAAGACTATCCTATACGATGGTCGTACTGGTGAACCATTCGATAACCGTGTGTCAGTTGGTGTCATGTACATGATCAAACTTCACCATATGGTTGATGATAAATTGCACGCACGTTCAGTCGGACCATACTCAACTGTTACACAACAACCACTCGGAGGTAAAGCTCAGTTTGGTGGACAACGTTTCGGTGAGATGGAGGTTTGGGCGCTTGAAGCCTATGGTGCGTCAAATGTCCTTCAAGAAATCTTGACTTACAAGTCTGACGATATCAACGGACGTTTGAAAGCTTATGAAGCTATTACAAAAGGAAAACCAATTCCAAAACCAGGTGTTCCAGAATCATTCCGAGTTCTTGTAAAAGAATTGCAATCTCTTGGTCTTGACATGCGTGTCCTTGACGAAGACGATCAAGAAGTGGAACTTCGTGACCTTGATGAAGGAATGGACGAAGATGTCATCCACGTAGATGACCTTGAAAAAGCCCGCGAAAGAGCAGCTCAAGAGGCTAAAGCAGCCTTTGAAGCAGAAGAAAATGCAAAAGCGGAAACAACAGAAGAAGCTGCTGAACAAGAATAAGCAGTTCACTTATAATAGAAAGGGAAGAAATAGTGGTTGATGTAAATCGTTTTAAAAGTATGCAAATCACACTAGCTTCTCCAAGTAAAGTCCGTTCATGGTCTTATGGAGAAGTTAAAAAACCTGAAACAATCAATTACCGTACCTTGAAACCAGAACGTGAAGGACTCTTTGACGAAGTGATCTTTGGTCCTACAAAAGACTGGGAATGTGCTTGTGGTAAATACAAACGCATTCGTTACAGAGGGATTGTTTGTGACCGTTGTGGTGTTGAAGTAACGCGTACAAAAGTTCGTCGTGAACGTATGGGACACATCGAGTTGAAAGCTCCTGTATCTCATATCTGGTATTTCAAGGGGATTCCAAGCCGTATGGGCTTGACTCTTGACATGAGTCCTCGTGCTCTCGAGGAAGTTATCTACTTTGCTGCTTACGTGGTGATTGATCCAAAAGATACACCACTTGAGCACAAGTCTATCATGACAGAGCGTGAATACCGTGAACGCTTGCGTGAGTTTGGTCATGGTTCATTCGTTGCCAAAATGGGTGCCGAAGCTATCCAAGACCTCTTGAAACAAGTAGATCTTGAAAAAGAAATTGCTGAACTTAAAGAAGAGTTAAAAACAGCTACTGGACAAAAACGTGTCAAAGCTATCCGTCGTTTGGATGTTTTGGATGCTTTCCACAAGTCTGGCAACAAGCCTGAATGGATGGTTCTTAACATCCTTCCAGTTATTCCACCAGATCTTCGTCCAATGTTGCAGTTGGATGGTGGCCGTTTTGCCTCATCTGACTTGAACGACCTTTACCGTCGTGTTATCAACCGTAACAATCGTTTGGCTCGTTTGCTTGAGTTGAACGCACCAGGTATCATCGTTCAAAATGAGAAGCGTATGCTTCAAGAAGCGGTTGACGCTTTGATTGACAATGGCCGTCGTGGTCGTCCAATTACAGGACCAGGTAGCCGTCCACTTAAATCATTGAGCCACATGCTCAAAGGGAAACAAGGACGATTCCGTCAAAACTTGCTCGGTAAACGTGTTGACTTCTCAGGACGTTCTGTTATTGCCGTTGGTCCAACTCTTAAGATGTACCAATGTGGTGTGCCACGTGAAATGGCAATCGAGCTCTTTAAACCATTCGTCATGCGTGAAATCGTTGCGCGCGATATCGTTCAAAACGTTAAAGCGGCTAAACGCTTGGTAGAACGTGGAGATGAACGTATCTGGGATATCCTCGAAGAAGTGATCAAGGAACACCCAGTACTTTTAAACCGCGCACCTACCCTTCACCGTTTGGGTATCCAAGCCTTTGAACCTGTCTTGATTGACGGTAAAGCCCTTCGCTTGCACCCTCTTGTCTGTGAAGCCTACAATGCCGACTTTGACGGGGACCAAATGGCCATCCACGTACCGCTTTCAGAAGAAGCCCAAGCAGAAGCTCGTATCTTGATGCTTGCTGCTGAGCATATCTTGAACCCTAAAGATGGTAAACCAGTTGTTACTCCATCTCAGGACATGGTTTTGGGTAACTACTACTTAACTATGGAAGAAGCTGGTCGTGAAGGCGAAGGTATGGTCTTCAAGGACCGTGACGAAGCTGTCATGGCTTACCGTAATGGTTATGTTCACCTCCACTCACGTGTTGGTATCGCAACAGATAGCCTTAACAAACCATGGACAGAAGAGCAAAAGCACAAAATCTTGCTTACAACTGTTGGTAAGATCCTCTTCAACGATATCATGCCAGAAGGACTACCTTACTTGCAAGAGCCAACAAACGCTAACTTGACAGAAGGTGTTCCGGCTAAGTACTTCTTGCCACTAGGTGGAAATATCAAGGAAGCTATTGATGGACTTGAACTCAACCCACCATTCAAGAAGAAAAACCTTGGAAATATCATCGCTGAAATCTTCAAACGTTTCCGTACGACAGAAACATCTGCCCTACTTGACCGTATGAAGAACCTCGGCTACCACCATTCAACTCTTGCAGGTTTGACAGTGGGTATCGCCGATATTCCAGTTGTTGAAGACAAGGCTGAAATCATCGAAGAATCACACAAACGTGTAGAACAAATCACAAAACAATTCCGTCGTGGTATGATCACAGATGACGAACGCTACAATGCTGTTACAGCTGAATGGCGTGCTGCCCGTGAAAAACTCGAGAAACGTTTGGTTGCCAACCAAGATCCTAAGAACCCTATCGTTATGATGATGGATTCTGGAGCCCGTGGTAACATCTCAAACTTCTCACAGCTTGCCGGTATGCGTGGTCTGATGGCTGCTCCGAACGGACGTATCATGGAATTGCCAATCCTGTCAAACTTCCGCGAAGGTTTGTCAGTACTCGAAATGTTCTTCTCAACTCACGGTGCCCGTAAAGGTATGACCGATACGGCCCTTAAGACAGCCGACTCAGGTTACTTGACTCGTCGTTTGGTTGACGTTGCCCAAGACGTTATCATTCGTGAGGATGACTGTGGAACTGACCGTGGACTCTTGATCCGTTCTATTACTGAAGGTAAAGAGATGATTGAGTCTCTAGAAGAACGTCTCAATGGTCGTTACACTAAGAAAACTGTTAAACACCCAGAAACTGGTGCAGTTATCATTGGTCCAAATGAATTGATCACAGAAGACAAGGCTCGTGAAATCGTTAATGCCGGTGTTGAAGAAGTAACTATCCGCTCTGTATTTACATGTAACACTCGTCATGGTGTCTGCCGTCACTGTTACGGTATCAACTTGGCGACTGGTGATGCGGTTGAAGTTGGTGAAGCAGTTGGTACAATCGCTGCCCAATCTATCGGGGAACCTGGTACACAGCTTACAATGCGTACCTTCCACACGGGTGGGGTTGCCTCAAATACCGATATCACTCAGGGTCTTCCTCGTGTCCAAGAAATCTTTGAAGCCCGCAATCCTAAAGGGGAAGCGGTCATCACAGAAGTCAAAGGAGAAGTTACAGCAATCGAAGAAGATGCTTCAACTCGTACCAAGAAAGTCTTCGTTAAAGGCGAAACTGGCGAAGGCGAATACGTGGTACCATTCACAGCCCGTATGCGTGTAGAGGTTGGCGATCAAATCTCTCGTGGTGCAGCATTGACAGAAGGTTCTATCCAACCAAAACGTCTCCTTGCTGTACGTGATGTCTTATCAGTTGAAACTTACCTCCTCGGTGAAGTACAAAAAGTTTACCGTAGCCAAGGGGTAGAAATCGGAGACAAACACATCGAGGTAATGGTTCGTCAAATGATCCGTAAAGTCCGTGTCATGGATCCAGGTGATACAGACCTTCTCATGGGTACTCTCATGGACATCAATGACTTTACAGATGCCAACAAAGATGTTCTTATCGCAGGTGGTGTTCCAGCAACTGGTCGTCCAGTCCTTATGGGAATCACCAAAGCCTCACTTGAAACAAATAGTTTCTTGTCAGCTGCTTCCTTCCAGGAAACAACTCGTGTCCTTACAGACGCGGCCATCCGTGGTAAGAAAGACCATCTCCTTGGTCTCAAGGAAAATGTTATTATCGGTAAAATCATCCCAGCTGGTACTGGTATGGCTCGCTACCGTAACCTTGAACCACAAGCAGTCAATGAAGAGTCACTCCTTGCAGATTCACAAGAAGAAGCTCCAGTTGATACGACTGTAGAAGAAGTCGTTGAAACTGTTGAAGTAAGCGAATAAAATAATGCTTAAACAAAAAGAGGGTCTTCCCTCTTTTTTTGTATTAAATATATAGAAAAGGTATATTGATTTTTATATGATTTACAAAATAATTTGAGCTATAAAAGTAGAAAAAATTTTTTCCAAAAAATTGAGAAAAATGCTTGGTATTCAAGGACTGGCATGATAAAATATAACAGTGGGTAGTTTACGAAAAATAATGAATAGTAAATACATATTTATTCTAAACTAAGTTAAATTTTATGCAACTTGGAGGTAATGTTAGTGAAAAATGATTTGTTTAATGACCGTATTAGTCGATTTTCGATTCGTAAGCTTCATGTAGGAGTTTGCTCGGTCTTACTCGGAACGTTAGTAATGCTTGGAACAGCTACAGGTGTTGGAGCTGATGAAGTAACAGAAGAAAAACAAGCTGATGGAGTTGCAGCTACAACAGATGTTGACAAAGCAGAAGCTCCTCTAACTACAGAAGCAGCACCTGCTAAAGAAGTAACGTATCAAGCAGAAGCAGCGTCTGCAGTTTCTACTGAGGTAAAACCTGAGCTTAATAGCGACAAATTGGCAACTTACGTTGCTGAAATTGAAGCAAATTTAGCAAATGGTAAATACAGCAGCAAGACAGACGAGAGTGTTGAAATTCTTAAAGTAGCTCTTGCTAATGCTAAAAATGCACTTACTTCTGCTACAAGTCAAGCTGAGTTAGATGCAGCTTATCAATCACTTGTAACAACTGTCAATGCTAAACTTAAAACAAAGAAAAAGTTGTAGCTGAAGAAAAAGTAGCAACTGCTGATAAGACAGAAGCAACAACTGGAAAACCTGCAGAAAACACAAAACCAGCTGAAGGTACAAATGCAATCGCTAATACAGGGGAAAACGACCCTCGTAATGGTAAAGAGATTGACAAGAATACTGCCTTCCGTGCAGATACTGCAACAGCTACTGGAATTGGTGCAGACGTTGAAGACGCAACTTCTACACCGAAAGTTGAAAAACCAGGCTTTACAACAAATGTAAAAGCCGCAGACCTTGCTAGTCAAATCTCTTGGTTGGACTTTGGGGATACTGCTAACTGGACAGGTACAACGACTACATCAGATGGCAAACTTGCAATTCAAGTCGGCGCGACCTACACCAAGGAAATTATGCCGGGCTATGTGGTTACCATCAAAGTCAAGTCTTTGAAACCCTTCCAAGCGACAGAAATATACAAAAAACGCCTTGAAGAACGAGGAGCAACAGAAGCTGAAAAAGCTACCTATGATCCAAATGCTAGAAATGGTTATGTGAGTGGGAGTTCTGATAGGACTACCAAAGCTGCATTTGCTGCTGGTGAGGAAGCCAAAGTTATTGCTGAAGCTCAAAATCGCTGGACAGAAGTACGAACAGAAGGCATCAATACTGGTACTAAAAAACAACTATCAGTTCCGACTTGAACGGCGGTAATATTGGGGTTCAGTTTGAAGTCTCCGCTACTTTCCGCGGGAAAGTAGTCAGACCAGCCGTTGTCATGGCAGATGGCGAGTCCGCTAACCCAGGTGAGGTGGTTATGTTCACCACCAACGGAGAAGGATGGCAACACATTGGTGAATGGTATAAGAATGGTGATAAGTCAACTAGAACTTATGCCCCACAAGATCTTACTTATTATTTTGACCCAGCGAATAATTTTAGTTATTTTAAACCAGTTCCGGTTGAAGGAATTGAAATTCGAAATTGGAATACACAACAACTTCGTGATTCCACGCAAGCGGGACCAGACAAAAAAGCAGTTGCCTGGAAGTATTTTCAAAGTGCTGATTTAACAACTGCTGGACTTGGAACGGGTGTCTTTGGTCCAAACGTATCAGCTAGTAAATTTGCTGTTCCCCTTGTTATGACAAAGGGGGCTTCTGAAATTGGATTATATATCGCATCTTCAGGTAAACAATCAGCAATGCTTGGTTTCTTCCCACTTGATGAAGGAGATGCGCCTGAATCATACGGTAAGGCAGTTCATTCAATTGCAACTGTGGATGGGATTACCGGTAAGAAAGTAAACCAACCTTATCTCGGCCACTTGAGTCCTGATATGGATGAAAACAATACCCTTGATTGGACTGGTGACGATAAAGCGACAACGGCTGATGAAGGCATCGACCAATTGCTTCCGAATGACCTCAAAGGAAAAACCAATGAGTTGATCAAGATGGATCGTACAAAACCAGGGAATTATACGATTACTGTTGAAGCTCATACAGACGGGGCGCCTCAAGCCAATATTTATGGTTGGGTTGACTTTAACCAAAACGGTACCTTTGATGAAGACGAACGCTCTGATTTAGCAACCATTACTAAGGATGGAGCCGTTACCCTAAGATTCACCAAGAGCAAAACCTATATCGATCCTAGTGTCAACGAACTAGGAATACGGTTACGAATTGCTAAGGATGCTGCTCAAATTGAGAGCCCGACAGGAATGGCCTTTTCAGGGGAGGTTGAGGACTTTAAGACTCAAATCACTCACCCACCAAAAGGAGAAGTCAAAGAAACAACTGGTCCTCAAGGTGCCAAACAAACAGCAACCGTTGCCTTTACTGCTCGAGGTTTGCAAGGCTATAGCCTAACTGAGTCAGCAAAAATTGATGAAACAGTAGCTCCACAAATGATCGATAACCGTACAGGGCAAGTCGTAACACCTGGCGCAGATGGCTACTATGCTGTAGCTGGTCAAGGGAAATATAAGATCACTCCAAACGGAACTTCTGTTGATGTGGAGTTCATCCCAGAAGATAAATTCCTAGGCACCGCTGATGGAATTTCAATCCGTCGTACAGATAGTAATGGCTACGATACTGGTTGGTCAACTAAATTCCCAGATAAGGAAGCCAACGTTGATACAGTATTAAACACAATGGATGGTCTTTACATCCCAACTGTTACACCAACGGAAATTGAGGGGGTTGATAAGACTTCAATTGATGTCCAAGGTGCGACTCAAACTGGTACCCCAACCTTTAACACAACTACAACTAATGCTAATGGCGAAAAGATATCTGTCACTCCAAGCTTGGAATACCCTGCTAAATTGGTGGATCCAGCGACTGGTCAAGTAACCAATGCAACCTCTGTAACAGTAGTGGGTGAAGGAACATACAGCATTGACGATGCTACTGGTAAAGTAACCTTTGTTCCAGAACCAGGATTCACAGGTACAGCTCAAGGTGTTACGGTGTCATTGACTGCACCTGTCGGAAGAGATAAAGATGGAACAGTTCGTGATGAATACCTCAAGACTGCTACGGCTAAGTACACTCCAACTGTAACTCCAATTACGGTGACTCCTACAAACAAGGTTTCTGAGGATGTTCAAAATGTTCCTCAAACTCAAACACCAACCTTTGATTTGAGCAACGACAAGACTGCTGAAATCACTAGCAAGAAATTGGTGGATCCCGCAACTGGTCAACCAACTGATGAAACAACTGTGACAGTAGCAGGTGAAGGTAGCTATACTATCGACCCAACGACTGGAGCAGTAACATTTACGCCAGAAAAAGACTTTGTCGGTACTGCAAAAGGAGTAACTGTTCAGGCAACTGCTACTATTACAAATGCTAATGGTAAGACTGCAACCATTACTTCAGATGCGACCTACACACCAACGGTTGTGCCAGCAGTTCCAACTGCAAGCCCTGCAACTTCAAAAGATATCCAAGGTGTGACTCAAACCGGTACACCAACCTTTGCAGGAACAACTGTTCAAGTAAATGGTGAAGATAAAGCTATTACCATTAAAGACAATAGCTACACATTGCTAGATAAAGATGGTAACGAAGTTTCAACGACACCAGCTTATGCTGAAGATGGAACAACACCAATCGGTACATTCACAGTTGATAAAGCAACAGGTGTTGTAACCTTCACACCAACTGATAAGTCTTACACAGGTAAAGTAACTCCTGTTAAGGTTCAAGCTGAAAGCTCAAACGGAATCAAGGTGGATACAACTTACACACCTGAGATTGTTCCAGTAACACCAACAGCGACACCAGCAGAAACAACAGACATCCAAGGCGCAACTCAAAAAGGTAAGCCTGAATTCAAGGGTGGAACTGTGACTGTTGATGGAGTAGAAAAAACTGTTCCAATCAACGAAGATGTTCCAGCAACATTTGAAGATGGAACAACAACTAAGACTGTTGAAGGTGTTGGTACATACACAGTAGCAGCAGACGGTACTGTTACATTTGTACCAGAAAAATCATTCGTCGGAACTGCACCAGCTGTAACAGTTGTCCGCGAAGATAAGAATGGAACAAAAGCTTCAGCAACTTACACACCAACTGTAACACCAGTAACGCCAACAGCAACTCCAGCTGAAACAACAGGTGTTCAAGGGGCTACACAAACTGGTAAACCTGAATTTACTGCAGGTAACAGTCGTGTACCAATGAACGATGCTGTTCCAGCAACCTTCGATGATGGATCTACTTCTAAGACAGTCGATGGCGTTGGTACTTATACAGTAGCTGCAGACGGAACTGTAACTTTTGTTCCAGAACCAAGCTTTACTGGTAATGCACCAGCCGTAACCGTTGTTCGTGAAGATAAGAACGGAACCAAAGCGTCTGCAACTTACACACCAACTGTAACTCCAATCACCATCACTCCAACAGACAAGGTTTCTGAGGATATCCAAAATGTTCCACAAACTCAAACTCCTACATTTGAGTTAAGCAACGATAAGACTGCGAAAATCACAAGTAAGAAATTGGTAGACCCAGCAACTGGTCAACCTACTGATGAAACTACTGTGACTGTTCCAGGAGAAGGAACTTATACTATCGATCCTACTACAGGAGCAGTAACATTTACGCCAGAAAAAGACTTTGTCGGTACTGCAAAAGGAGTAACTGTTCAGGCAACTGCTACTATTACAAATGCTAATGGTAAGACTGCAACCATTACTTCAGATGCGACCTACACACCAACTGTAAAATCAGCAGCTCCAACAGCTAAACCAGCTACATCTAAAGATATTCAAGGTGCGACACAAACTGGAACACCAACCTTTGCAGGAACAACTGTTCAAGTAAATGGTCAAGATAAAGCTATCACTATCAAAGATAACAGCTACACACTTTTAGATAAAGATGGTAATGAAGTTACAACTACAACAGCTTACGCTGAAGATGGAACAACACCAATCGGTACATTCACAATCGACCCAGCAACTGGTACTGTAACATTCACACCGACTGACAAGTCATACACAGGTAAAGTAACTCCAGTTAAGGTTCAAGCTGAAAGCTCAAATGGTATCAAGGTTGATACAACTTACACACCTGAGATTGTTCCAGTAACACCAACAGCAACACCAGCAGAAACAACAGACATCCAAGGTGCAACTCAAAAAGGTAAGCCTGAATTCAAGGGTGGAACTGTTACTGTTGATGGAGTAGAAAAAACTGTTCCAATCAACGAAAATGTTCCAGCAACCTTCGAAGATGGTTCAACAACTAAGACTATCCCAGGTGAAGGAACATACACAGTAGCACCAGACGGAACAGTAACATTTGTGCCAGAAAAATCATTCACAGGTACAGGAACAGGCGTGACTGTTAAACGTGTAGATAAGAACGGTACCCCAGTAACAGCTAAGTACACACCAACTGTAACACCTGTAACACCAACAGCTACTCCAGCAGAAACAACAGACATCCAAGGTGCAACTCAAAAAGGTAAGCCTGAATTCAAGGGTGGAACTGTGACTGTTGACGGTGTTGAGAAGACAGTTGAAATCAATGAAGCTGTTCCAGCAACCTTTGAAGATGGATCAACAACTAAGACAGTTGAAGGTGTTGGTACATACACAGTAGCTCCAGACGGAACAGTTACATTTGTACCAGAAAAATCATTTGTTGGAACTGCGCCAGCGGTAACAGTTGTGCGTGAAGATATGAACGGAACAAAAGCTTCTGCGACATACACACCAACTGTAACGCCTGTAACACCAACAGCTGAAGATGCTACTTCAACTGACAAACAAGGTCAAACACAATCTGGTAAACCAACCTTCACACCAGGTAACTCAAACGTCCCAATGGATGATGATACACCTGCAACCTTTGAAGATGGATCAACAACTAAGACAGTTGAAGGAGAAGGTACATACACAGTAGCACCAGACGGAACAGTTACATTCGTACCAGAAAAATCATTCACAGGCACAGGAACAGGCGTGACTGTCAAACGTGTTGACAAGAATGGTACACCAGTAACAGCTAAGTACACTCCAACAGTAACTCCGGTAACACCAACAGCTACTCCAGCTGAATCAGTAGCACCTCAAGGTGTGGTTCAAACTGGAACTGTTACTTTCACAGAAGGTGATCCAGTTGCACCAATCGACAAGGATACCATTACTCTTCTTGATGAAAATGGTCAACCAGCTACATCTGTGGATGCTAAATCACCAGAAGGAAAAGTTATCGGTACCTTCACAGTTGATAAGGAAACAGGTGTTGTAACCTTCACACCAACTGATAAATCTTACTCAGGTGATGTTGTTCCAGTTAAGGTTCAAGCTAAAGACGCTAACGGAACAGCTGTAGAAACAACTTACACACCTAAGATTACTCCAGTAGTTCCAACAGCAGAACCAGCAACATCAACAGATATCCAAGGTAAGACACAAACAGGTAAACCTAAGTTTACAGAAGGTGATCCAAATGTGCCAATGGATGATGATACACCTGCAACCTTCGAAGATGGATCAACTACGAAGACAATTCCAGGCGAAGGAACTTATACAGTAGCTCCGGACGGAACAGTTACATTCGTACCAGAAAAATCATTCACAGGCACAGGAACAGGCGTGACTGTCAAACGTGTTGACAAGAATGGTACACCAGTAACAGCTAAGTACACTCCAACAGTAACTCCAGTAACACCAACAGCAACTCCGGCTGAATCAGAAGCACCTCAAGGTGTGGTTCAAACTGGTACTGTAACCTTCACAGAAGGTGATCCAGTTGCACCAATCGACAAAGATACCATTACTCTTCTTGACGAAAATGGTCAACCTGCTGCTTCTGTAGATGCTAAATCTCCAAGTGGTGAAGTTATTGGTACTTTCACAGTTGATAAAGAAACAGGTGTTGTAACCTTTACACCAACTGATAAGTCATACTCAGGTGAAGTAGTTCCAGTTAAAGTTCAAGCTAAGGATGCCAACGGCACTCCAGCTGAAACAACATACACACCTAAGATTACTCCAGTTGTTCCAACAGCGGATCCTACAACATCTACTGATATTCAAGGTAAAACACAAACAGGTAAACCAACATTCACACCAGGTAACCCAGATGTACCGATGGATGATGATACACCTGCAACCTTCGAAGATGGTTCAACAACTAAGGTAATTCCAGGCGAAGGAACATACACAGTAGCACCAGACGGAACAGTTACATTTGTACCAGAAAAATCATTCACAGGAACAGGAACAGGCGTGACTGTTAAACGTGTAGATAAGAATGGTACACCAGTTACAGCTAAGTACACACCAACTGTAACCCCAGTAACACCAACAGCGGAACCAGCAACATCAACAGATATTCAAGGTCAAACACAAACAGGTAAACCTAACTTTACAGAAGGTAACCCAAGTGTACCAATGGATGATGATACGCCAGCAACCTTCGAAGATGGTTCAACAACTAAGGTAATTCCAGGTGAGGGAACTTACACAGTAGCCCCAGACGGAACAGTTACATTTGTACCAGAAAAATCATTCACAGGAACAGGAACAGGCGTGACTGTTAAACGTGTAGACAAGAATGGTACACCAGTTACAGCTAAGTACACACCAACTGTAACTCCAGTAACACCAACAGCAGAACCTGTTACATCTATTGGACCAAAAGGTAAAGAACAATCTGGCAAACCAACATTCAAGGAAGGCGATAGCCGTGTGCCTATGAATGATGATGTTCCAGCTACATTTGAAGATGGTTCAACAACTAAGACTGTTGAAGGAGTCGGTACATACACAGTAGCTCCAGATGGAACAGTAACCTTTAAACCAGAACCAGAATTTACTGGAACTGCTCCATCAGTGACAGTTGTGCGTGAAGATATGAACGGAACAAAAGCTTCTGCAACATACACCCCAACTGTAACCCCAGTTACTACGTTTGTAGACAAAGATGGTAAACCAATTCCAGGTAACCCAACAGAAGACGGTGAACAACCTAAGAAAGATATCCCAGGTTACCGCTTCGTAGAGACTAAGAAACTTCCAAACGGTGATACAGAACATGTCTACGAAAAAGTGAAGACTAGTCACAAGGATAAAGACGGAAATGAAATTCCAGGATATCCAACCGAGGATGGAGAACAACCTAAGAAAGATATTCCAGGATACCGCTTCGTAGAGACTAAGAAATTGCCAAACGGCGATACAGAACATGTCTACGAAAAGATCACAACAACTCATGTTGACGAAAACGGAAACCCAATTCCAGGATATCCAACCGAGGATGGAGAACAACCTAAGAAAGATATTCCAGGTTACGAGTTTGTGAAGACAGTTGTCGATAAAGATGGTAATGTCCAACACATTTACAAGAAGAAAGTGACACCAACGCCAACGCCATCACCAACTCCAGCACCAGCGCCAACGCCATCACCAGCGCCAACTCCAGCGCCAGCGCCAACTCCAGCACCAACTCCAAAACCAGCATCAGTGCCAGTTAAACCAACTACACCAGCTCCAGTAGCTCATACAGTAGAAACTAAGGAAGATGCTCCTCAATTGCCAAATACTGGTACTGAAGATCATGCTAGCCTTGTTGCTCTTGGTTTAGTAGGTGTCTTGAGTGGATTTGGACTTATCGCGCGTAAAAAGAAAGAAGACTAATCTGACTTTTAAAGAAGGGAAATAGTTAACTTTCTACTTAAAAACTAGTACATTTAATGATGTACTAGTTTTTTATCTTTATAAACGTAAAGTTTGATTCTAACTTGTTTTAAGATTGGAACTATGCTACAATCATCTAAAATAGACAAGAAAGTAATCACATGAAAACAGAATACCAAAAAATGATTGCAGGGGAACCCTACCATCCCTTTGATCCAGAACTTCGTGCTCTGGCACAAACAGCACGTCAAAAACAGGCAACTTTTAATGAGGAAGTGGACCCAGTGAAAGGGATGGGAATCATCAAAGGATGGTTTGGTTCTACTGGTGAAAATCTCTATATCAATACTCGTTTGATGGTGGATTATGGAGTTAATATCCACTTGGGAGAAAATTTTTATTCCAATTGGAATTTGACCATGTTGGATGTTTGTCCTATTACCATTGGCGACAATGCTATGATTGGTCCTAACTGCCAATTTTTAACACCCCTTCATCCACTGAATCCAGATGAACGAAATTCAGGTTTAGAATTTGGGAAACCCATTACTATTGGTAAGAACTTCTGGGCAGGTGGTGGGGTTATTGTCCTTCCAGGTGTTACACTAGGTGATAACGTTGTTGCAGGAGCAGGAGCTGTCATTACCAAATCTTTTGGTGACAATGTAGTTCTGGCAGGCAACCCAGCACGAGTTATCAAGGAAATTCCAGTTAAAGAAAACTAAAAGAACAGCAAAATGCTGTTCTTTTTTGCTAGAGATTTTTTCTCTTTTTAGCTTTTTTAGTGAGAGCCACATCGCATTCAGCAATGTTGCGTGTAAGATAGCTAGCGACTTGGAAGTCATCGGTATCAGATTTTAGCTCGACTTCATAGACAATTGTTAGATTATCACCTGCGTTAGTGCTATTAATTGTAATCATGTCAACTTCTGAGCAGAATTGGTTAAGAGATGATTGGATAACTTCCTGTACCTTGTCTTGATTGGCTACCGTGATTGTCAAAAGTCTACGGCGCTGATTGTCGGACTTAATCTGCTGATTTTCCAAAAGGAACCAAACACCCAAGATAAAGAGTGTGAATAGAATAGCCAAGAAGAGGTATCCTGTTCCGCAAGCTAAACCGATAATCATGGCTAGGAAAATAGCAATTAATTCTCGGGAACCACTAGTTGCGGAACGAAAACGAATTAAACTAAAGGTTCCGGCTACAGCAATTGAGGTGCCCAAGCTTCCATTGACTAGAAAAATAACCAAGGTCATGAGGCAGGGAAGCAAGGTCAAGCTGATAGCGAATTCTCTGGTGTAGAGGGTTCTATATTTGTAAGTCCAAGTGAGAGCCAAACCGAGGACTAGACTGACTAGAAGTGCTAACAGTAGTTGAAAGGGATCTGCACTTGCAGTGGTGTTATTGAAAATGGAATTAAATAGATTAAGCATAAGCAGTACCTGATCTTTCTATATTGGGGCGAGGAGCATAAGGAAGTCCTTGAGATTTATGGTATGCACAACTGTATTTTGAAAATTTGTGCTCCATCAAATCATACTTGTCGAGGATGTCCTGCAACCACTGGGGCTTGTTTCCAGGGGCCTTGATTTCCATAATCACAGTGTTGCTATCTAAGAGAGGAGCCCCGTGATTTCCTGCGAAGAGACTGACAGTTTCATCTCTATAGACTAGATTTTGGTCAATTGTGATACGGATTTTGTTATAGTGGCAGCCCTCGATAGATTTCTTTTCCTTTAATGAATAACGATCGTAGTAGATGTACATACGAGGCTTGATAGCGAGTTTGTAATCATGCTGAAGTTTTTTCACTTTTTCAATGACGACTGTATCAGTAATGCTAGCATCCAAGTGCCCTTTGGTTATGAAATTGATGATGGAACTAGGAGTTGAGAGCAGTCGGTACTTGCGACCAATCCCTTCTTGGTCCTTAGTTTTGATTTCTAAAAAACTTGACTATCTATTTTAGCTTGGCTGAGATAGGTCCGCATCCGTACCTTTTCTTTTCGTTTGTCGCCAAGATGCTCATCTTGGAGAATATCAAAGTCTTCTGTATCAAAGTAGATATTTGATATTGTTGAAATTGGATAGTCGTCTTCTACCAAATATTTCTTTAAATCCTGAACCAGTTTGTCTAATATTTTTTTGGAGACAACATATTTGGTTTCAATCCGTTTAAAAGTTGTTTCGATTGGTTTCATAAGTCCTTCTCCTCTAATCTTAGGTTATACTATTTTTAAACAAGGACGAGCTTGTTTGTCTAGGATTTTAAAGAGTTTATCTAAAACTTTTGTTAAATTTAACTTAATTGAAACTAAACTTAAGAAAACTTTCAGAAAAAGTTTAGGCTTATTTTAGGAAAGTCACGTAGACTAAGAGCATGTAAAATGAAAGTCGAGGAAACGAGCATGAAAGCAAAAAAATGGACATTCTTATTAACGAGTATAGCAACTCTAGCACTAGTAACAGCTTGTACCCAGTCAACTTCAAATACAACAGCTAGCAATACTGCGACAACGAAAACGACATCAACTACAGAAGCTAAGAAAACTAGCTATTTTACAGACAAGGACTATGATACTTCTTATGATGAAAAGACAGCAGCAACTGTAACCTTGTCAGAATCAACAGCGAAGGTATCAGGTGATGGAGTTGCCGTATCAGGATCTACCGTTACAATCTCCAAGGCAGGAACCTATGTCATATCTGGTCAATCCGACGGAGTTCAAATCAAGATTGAAGCCGAAAAGACTGATGATGTACATATTGTTCTAAAGGGTGTGACCATGACCAATACCAATGCTGCTATATCTGCAACATCAGCCGGTCATGTTTACCTAACTCTAGCAGATGGCACAACTAATAGCCTATCAGATTCAGCAACTAATAGTGACGAAAAAGCGGATGCAGCGCTCTTCTCTAAAGTGGACTTGACCATCAACGGTAAAGGAACTCTCAATGTAGATGGTAAGAAAAACAATGGTATCAAGGCAAATGATACACTTCACATCACAGGTGGAAGCTACAACATCACAGCAGTCGGGGATGCCTTTAATGTTAATGATGAACTCAACATTACCGGCACAACTATGACTATCGATGCCAAGGAAGACGGAGTTAAGGTCGACAATGATGAGGACACATCTGTAGGAACCATGTATCTCTCTGACAATACCATCACTGTTACTGCTGGAGATGATGGTATCCACGCATCAGGTGATTTGGTTATTGATAGTGGTACCTATACCGTTAAGAATTCTACAGAAGGGCTTGAAGGTAAGTCAATTACTATCAACGGTGGAGATATCGCCATCTATTCAACGGATGATGGTGTCAATGCAGCCAACAAAAATGCTCAACAAAGTGAAATTTTCTTCACTATGAATGGTGGGAACTTGACGGTTGAAGTTGGTCAAGGGGACACGGATCCAATTGACTCAAATGGTAATATTACAGTTAATGGAGGAACCATCAAAATGACTGGTCAAACTGGTTTTGACTTTGATGGAACAGCGACCTACACAGGCGGAGATATCTATCTCAATGGTGAAAAACAAACTGAGATTGTCAGTTCTATGCCTGGAGGCGGAGGGGCACCTGGCGGTGGCCCTCAAGGAAATGGAGGCCCTGGTGGACGACCATAAAATAAAAATCTCCTTTCTCGAAAGAGAAGGGAGATTTTTTTCAACTATCAACTTTCAACTTGACAAGTGAGTGGATACTCACTATAATAGTTTTATATTTCAAAAGTGAGTAAATACTCACCTAGGAGGATTCAAATGAAAAAATTGTTACATTTAAAAGATTTAGAAAAATCTTTTGGTCGTCAAATGGTCTTAGATCACGTTGGTTTTGATTTACAGCCTGGAGAAATCATTGGTCTAATCGGTCCATCAGGTGCTGGTAAATCAACTATGATTAAAACCATGCTAGGAATGGAAAAGGCGGATAGCGGTATCGCTTTAGTCTTGGACCATACTATGCCAAATCGTCATATTTTAGGTGATATTGGCTATATGGCTCAGTCTGATGCTCTTTATGAGGCCTTGTCAGGTCAAGAAAATCTAGAATTTTTGGTCAGCTAAAAGGGCTATCCAAAAGAGATCTGACAGCTGAAATTGCCCATGTGGCTCAAGTTGTGGATCTGACAGAGCATTTGAATAAAACGGTATCCGGTTATTCTGGAGGAATGAAGCGACGCTTGTCTTTAGCCGTCGCGCTTCTGGGGAATCCTCAGCTCTTGATTTTGGACGAACCGACAGTTGGAATCGACCCTTCTCTTCGAAAGAAAATCTGGAAAGAATTATTCGCGCTTAGAGACAATGGGGTAGGGATATTAGTTACTACCCATGTTATGGATGAAGCAGAGTTAACGGATAAGGTCGGCTTATTATTAGGTGGAAAAATCATTGCTTTTGATACACCGCAACACTTAAAAGATAGTTATCAAGTTTCAAGTATTGAAGAAGTCTTTTTGAAAGCAGAAGGAGAGTAAGATGAGAACCATTGCTATTGCTAAAAAAGTTATCAAAGAATTGCTTCGTGACAAACGAACCTTGGCTATGATGTTTGTAGCGCCGGTATTTATTATGTGGCTGATGAACCTCATGTTTTCAGCTAGTACAACCGTGAATGTCAAGTTAGCGACACAAGATCTACCAACTGGTTTGGTAACAAAAATGGATGAGCTCGATCATGTGGACGTCGAGACTTATCAAGACTTAGATCAGGCTAAAAAAGCTCTAGCTGACGAGAAAGTAGATGCAGTCATATCGTATAAAGATGGTGAGTATCAGGTCGACTACGCAAATACGGATGCTTCTAAAACAACTATGACACGACAAGTGTTACGAACAAGTATCGTCAATGAAGGCACCGATCAGTTATTATCTCGTGTCAAACAAGCTCTTCCACAATTGAAATTAGATGAAAAGGCGCCTGAAATCAAAGAATCTTACCAATATGGAGATAAAAATACTGGATTCTTTGCACGTATGATTCCAATTTTAATTGGCTTTGTGGTCTTCTTCTTTGTCTTTTTGATTTCTGGTATGGCACTGTTGAAAGAGCGAACAAGTGGAACCTTGGATCGCTTGTTAGCAACCCCAGTGAAACGTTCTGAAATCGTCTATGGCTATATGTTGTCTTACGGTATTATTGCGATTTTTCAAACGGCAGTTGTCGTTTTAGCAGCAATTTGGCTACTAGATGTAGAAGTTGTAGGAAATATTTTAAATGTTATAATAGTTAATGTGGTACTGGCTCTTGTAGCACTAGCTTTTGGAATTCTCTTGTCTACTCTAGCAAAATCAGAATTCCAAATGATGCAATTTATTCCTCTCGTGATTATGCCCCAACTTTTTTTCTCAGGAATTATTCCATTGTCATCCATGGGAGAATGGGCTCCAACTGTGGGGAAATTTTTGCCATTAACCTATTCTGGTGATGCAATAAGCCAGATTATTCTTTACGGACACAATCTTGGTGATATTTTGTCAAATCTTGGTGTTTTAATGATTTTCTTGATCATTTTAACAATTCTCAATATTGTTGGATTGCGTCGTTATCGTAAAGTTTAGAAATCAACATAAATAATGCTAAAAAGGTGTGAAGATTGGATGGATAAGACTGTTTTTGAATCGTTTGAAGATTACTTAGAAGAAGCGAATTACCCTCAAGGAAAGAAAAAAATCATGCAGGCAGCAGTGGATCTCATATCAACCAGGAGTTACCATGGGACCTCAACTCTTCACATAGCTGAGCGTGCTGGACTAAGCCAGGCAACTTTGTTTAAGTATTTTAAGACGAAGGATGATTTACTGACGGCTATTTTACATCCTGTAGTCCCAGGCATTCTCGGTAGTTTTTTTGAGGAACTCTTAGCTTTTGAAACGACAGAAGAGAGGGTTCGTTATCTCGTCCATAATCGTATGAGCTATCTCAAAAAAATCGTGCCTTGATGAAAATCATTCTACAAGAGAGTTTTTCAAATAAAAACTAAAAAATGAACAGATTTTTATCTGGAATGCTATTCAAGATAAACTTCGAGTGCTTCATAAGGAATTGCTAGCAGATCCACGTGTAAATCCAGAGATAACGATTCCTCAAATGGTTCGCATCTGTATAGGTCCATTGTTAGCTTACTTCTCTCAACTATATGTCGTTGGCGTCAATGGCGAAATGAGAGAAGAGGACTTAGGCTTATTGGAAAAACAAATCTTAGGTGGTTTGTGGAAATAGGAGGAGTATAGGAATTAGTTCTTTTTGCTTTAGGTTGAGCAACACATCATAAGAAGTATTTTCTAATATTAAAAAACATAATAATTTAAAGAAAAAACTCTTATCCCTAGCATATTAACAGCTTGGAATAAGAGTTTCTTATGTTATTAGGACGAGAAAGAATTATTCTCCGTCTTTTTTAAAGATGTTTTTTACGCCAGATACTGCACCTTCGACAGCTTCTTTTGCATCTTCAGCAACTTCTTTAGCTTTTGAAGCTACCTTTTCTGCAGCTCCTTCTGTTTGAGTTTTTGTATCGCCAGTTAGTTTACCAAAGCCTTCTTTAACAGAACCTTTAGCTTGGTTGAATTTTTCTTCGATTGACATGGGGGATACCTCCGTTAATTTTTTGTATTATCTAAATTACATCAGATATTGGTTTAAGTATATACCCTTTTATGCTAAAAAGCAAAAAACTGATACGAAAAGCATCAGTTTATTTTTAATAGGTTACAACATTCAATTGACCTTTATCATATTCAGCGATAAAGATATTTGAGACTTCTTCGAAACCTTCTTCTTTCAATTTCTCAGTTAGCCACTCCTCGGATTTGCCAATGGTTTCTAGGATTTCAACTTGGACAACACCGTCTGTGATGACTGGGTACTTAGGATTTTCGTCACCCATTCTTACGACAATTAGTTGTCCGTTTTGCTCAATCACAGCTCTCTTGACATCCTTTAATTGAAAGATTCCTTGAGCGCGCAATTTAAGAGCAACATCAGCAGCAGCTAGACCTTTTGAGCGACAGGCTTCTGGATCTAATGTTCCATTTTTAATGATAATCGTAGGTTTTCCGTCAATCAGATGTTTAATGAAGGAAACATTGGTATTCAACCATTTGAGGAGTAAAATGAGAATAGTCCAAATAATGAGGATAACAATGTATTGGATGATGGTGATAGAACTATTGTAGATAACCCCACCGATAATACCCCCGAGAACAAAGTTCTGGATTTGATCTACTGCAGAACTTGGTGCTAAATTTCCTTTACCTGTTACGTTAATAACAAAAACAAGAGAAAGTAGCCCCAAGGCTAATTTAATTGCAATCGTAGCAAAAAAGCTTATCATTTTTCAACCTCCACGAGTTCAACATCTGATTTATAGAGTTCCATTTTTTCTAATAAATAGCTATCTTGGTCAGTCCCGCTAATGGCACGATAAAAATTGTTGCCAACCTTAATAATCGCCCCATCAGTCACTGCTGATGTGTTGACATAAACATTTTTCTTATCAACACCTAACTCTTTTGATACAATTTCGATGAAGTGCAAGGAACTACGAAATTGATTATCATTGGATTGGTTGTTTTGAAGATTCGTAATGCTAATCAATACAAAAGCAATTAACGTCAAAATAGAAATGAGCGATAATTCACGGAACTTACTCCCTCTTTTATCTTTGAAAGCCTTAAATGCAAAGAATCCAGTCACAATCACTAAGAGCGTCGACACAATAATCATGACCCAATCCTGTTGACTGATTTGGCTTAGAACATAGTCGTATGAATAGAATTTCATAAGATTTCTCCTTTTTAAATTCAATCTATTATAAAATAATTCCTAAGATATAGCAATTTTGTTAGTAGAGGAAAAAGCATTTAATTGTTGTTTCCTACTTAAGATAAGTTTTTCTCCCATCTTGACTTTCGTTTTGCTTTTGTTATAATAGTACAAATTTAGAGGAGGTGCTCTATGATTCAAAAACACGCTATTCCTATTTTAGAGTTTGATGATAATCCTCAAGCAGTTATCATGCCAAATCACGAAGGCTTGGATTTACAGTTACCAAAGAAGTGCATCTATGCATTTTTGGAGGAGGAGATTGACCGCTATGCTCAGGAAGTAGGAGCAGAGTGCGTTGGGGAGTTTGTTTCTGCCACTAAAACCTATCCAGTTTATGTCATGGACTACAAGGGTGAGAAGGTTTGTCTGGTCCAGGCGCCCGTTGGTTCTGCACCAGCCGCCCAGTTTATGGATTGGTTGATTGGTTACGGTGTGGAGAAAATCATCTCTACTGGTACTTGTGGAGTCCTAGCCGATATAGAGGAGAATGCCTTTCTCGTCCCTGTTCGCGCTCTGCGAGATGAGGGGACCAGCTACCACTATGTAGCGCCTTCTCGTTATATGGATGTACATGTAGAAGCTGTTTCAGCCATCGAGCAAGTCTTGGAACAACTAGGGGTTCCTTATGAGGAAGTGATGACCTGGTCGACAGATGGTTTTTACCGAGAAACAGCTGAAAAAGTTGCCTATCGTAAGGAAGAAGGTTGTGCAGTTGTGGAGATGGAGTGTGCAGCTCTTGCAGCAGTTGCCCAGCTTCGAGGAGTAGTTTGGGGTCAACTTCTTTTTACAGCCGACTCTCTAGCGGATTTAGAAAATTATGATAGCCGCGACTGGGGTTCAGAAGCTTTTGACAAGGCCCTAGAACTCTGTCTTGAAATCGTTAGCCATATGTGACTGCTTTAACTGTTTTATGGTACAATGTAACTATGTTATTCAAATCATTTTCGGAAAAATAAACACGACCTTGGGGCGTTTATCACCTGCTCGTCGAATTTTTTAAGTTTTGCTTTGGTTATTTTCGCAGGCTCTCTTCTTTTGAGTCTGCCATTTGTGCAAGCAACAAGTTCCCAAGCGACCTATTTCGACCATCTCTTTACAGCAGTATCCATGGTCTGTGTGACAGGACTCTTTACTCAACCAGTAGCAACAACATATAACATCTGGGGTCAGTTAATCTGTATGTTTTTGATCCAGATTGGTGGTTTGGGTCTCATGACCTTTATAGGGGTCTTTTATATTCAAAGTAAGCAAAAGCTAAGTCTTCGTAGCCGTGAAACAATTCTGGAGAGCTTTAGTTATGGAGAAACTCAGTCTTTAATAGTTTTCATACGTTCGATTTTCTTGACGACTTTTATCGTTGAAGTACTAGGAGCCGTCCTGTTAAGTTTTCGTTTTGTTCCGGAATTTGGTTGGGGTCGAGGAATTTTTACCTCTATCTTCGTAGCTATTTCAGCTTTCTGTAATGCTGGTTTTGATAATTTTGGAAGTACAAGTTTAGTAGCTTTTCAAACTGATCCTTTGATTAATCTAGTGCTTGCTGCTTTGATCATCACAGGTGGTTTAGGATTTATGGTTTGGTTTGACCTGGCTACACAGTTGAGCAAGAAAAAACGTCGGCTTCGCTTTCATACAAAGTTAGTCCTCTTCTTAACAGCAGGTATTTTATTTACCGGAACAGTTTCAACCCTCTTGATTGAGTGGAACAATCCAGGGACCATTGGGAATCTCAGTATCCCTGAGAAATTACTGGTTAGCTTTTTCCAGACTGTTAGTATGAGGACAGCAGGTTTTGCTTCTATTGATTTTACTCAAGCTAGACCGGTCACTTTGCTGATTTATATCTTACAAATGTTTCTCGGAGGGGCACCTGGTGGAACAGCCGGGGGGCTTAAAATCACAACCTTCTTTGTATTATTAGTATTTGCACGCAGTGAACTTTTAGGCTTGCCTCATGCGAATGTAGCTCGGAGAACAATTTTACCTCGGACAGTCCAAAAATCATTCAGTGTCTTTATTATCTTCTTGATAACTTTTTTGGTGGGTTTGATTTTACTTGGAATAACAGCAGAAGGGAATCCGAAATTTATCTACTTGATGTTTGAAACTATTTCTGCGCTTGCTACCGTTGGAGTAACAGCGAACTTGACACCAGAATTAGGTAAGATAGCACTTAGCGTTGTCATGTTATTGATGTTTATAGGCCGGATCGGGCCACTCACACTGTTAGTTAGTTTGGCTGAGTACCAACCAGATAAGAAAGATACAATTCACTATATGAAAGCAGATATTACGATAGGATAAGAAAGGATAAACTATGTCGGATCGGACAATTGGAATTTTAGGTTTGGGTATTTTTGGGAGTAGTGTGCTTACAACTCTCGCTCAGCATGATATAAATATTATCGCCATTGACGACCATGAGGAACGAATCAATCAGTTCGAACCAGTCTTGGTACGTGGAGTTGTTGGAGATATAACAGATGAAGAGCTCTTGCTCTCAGCAGGAATTGATACCTGTGACACGGTTGTTGTAGCAACGGGTGAGAATTTGGAATCTAGCGTCCTTGCAGTTATGCATTGCAAGAGTCTGGGAGTACCAACAGTTATTGCTAAGGTAAAAAGTCATACAGCAAAAAAAGTTCTTGAAAAAATTGGCGCGGATTCAGTTATTTCCCCAGAGTATGAGATGGGGCGCTCATTAGCGCAGACTATTCTGTTTAATAATAGCGTAGATGTCTTTCAGTTGGACAAGAATGTCTCTATTGTTGAGATGAAAATTCCACAATCGTGGGCAGGCAAAAGCCTAAGTCAACTAGACCTTCGAGGACAATACAATCTCAATATCCTTGGTTTTCGTGACTACGAAAATGCTCCCTTGGATGTTCAATTTGGACCGAATGATCTATTGAAAGCTGATGGCTATATGATGGCAGTAATCAATAACCAATATTTGGATAATCTAGCACGCCTCAATGATTAAAAGAGAAATGACTATTCTTTTTTCTAGTGACTATTGAGTCAATATAAGTATTTTATAAGAAGGATTTAAGAAAAATTTTAACTTTTTCTTAATCCTTTTTAATTTTAGGAGATTATACTAGAGCTATCAAATAAAGAAAATTCTAAGGAGAATCCTATGAAATTCAATCCAAATCAGAGATATACTCGTTGGTCTATTCGCCGTCTCAGTGTCGGTGTTGCTTCAGTTGTTGTAGCTAGTGGCTTCTTTGTCCTGGTCGGTCAACCAAGTTCTGCACGTGCAGATGTCGTCAATCCGACCCCTGCCCAAGTCGTGCCAAACGACGCTCCGGTGAGTGAAAAGAGCGACTTACCAGCAGAGGCTCTAAAAAAGCAGTCGATGTAGCTCTTCCTTCAGAACAGTCTATTCCAACACCTAAAGCAAGTTTGGATACTACAAGTTCTTCAGAAAAAGCGGACGAAACTGCTAAAGAGCCAGTAGCAGCACCAAAAGAAGAAGTGCAAGCACAACCTGACTCTAAGAAACCAACAGAAGATGCAGTTAAACCTGTGGAAGGTCCTACGTCTACAGTTTCTGGACAAGACCGCGAAGCCAGTGAAGCTCAACCAGCAACTACTCCAGCTGAAGTCCAAAAAGGTGTGGCTGACAACACCAAAGATACAGTAGATGTCCCAGCTACCTACTTGGACAAGGCTAACTTCCCTGGCCCATTCACAGCTGGGGTCAACCAAGTCATTCCATACGAATTTTTCGCCGGTGACGGTATGTTGACTCGCCTTATCTTGAAAGCCTCTGACAAGGCCCCATGGTCAGACAATGGAATGGATAAAAATCCTGCTCTCCCACCAGTAGAGAAATTGGGCAAAGGCCTTTACTTCTATGAAGTAGATTTGGCAGGTACTCAAGGCAAATCTGATAAAGAGCTTCTTGACCTCTTAAAACAAAACGGCACTCAAAGTTATAAAGCTACCATCAAAGTGTACGGTGCGAAAGACGGCAAGGCGGATTTGAGCAACCTCGTAGCGACTAAGGATTTGGATGTCAACTTGAACGGCTTAACTACTCCAGCTGAAGTTCAAAAAGGTGTGGCTGATAACACCAAAGATACAGTAGATGTCCCAGCTACTTACTTGGACAAGGCTAATGTTCCTGGACCATTCTTGGCCGGCGTAAACCAAGTCATTCCATATGAATTCTTCGCTGGTGACGGTATGTTGACTCGCCTTATCTTGAAAGCCTCTGACAAGGCTCCATGGTCAGACAATGGAATGGATAAAAATCCTGCTCTCCCACCAGTTGAGAAATTGGGCAAAGGCCTTTACTTCTACGAAGTAGATTTGGCAGGTACTCAAGGTAAATCAGACAAAGAGTTGCTTGACCTCTTGAAACAAAATGGTACTCAAAGCTATAAAGCTACTATTAAAGTGTACGGTGCGAAAGACGGCAAGGCCGATTTAAGTAACCTCGTAGCAACTAAGGATTTGGATATCAACTTGAATGGCTTAACCACTCCAGCTGAAGTACAAAAAGGTGTGGCTGACAACACCAAAGATACAGTAGATGTTCCGGCTAGCTACCTTGACAAGGCTAATGTTCCTGGACCATTCACAGCCGGTGTCAACCAAGTCATTCCATATGAAGCTTTTGGTGGAGATGGCATGTTGACTCGTCTTATCTTGAAAGCCTCTGACAAGGCCCCATGGTCAGACAATGGAATGGATAAAAATCCTGCTTTATTGGCACTTGAAGGCTTGGCTAAAGGCCAATATTTCTACGAAGTAGATTTGAATGGTAATACGGTTGGTAAAGATGGTCAGGCCTTACTTGAGCAACTTCGAGCTAACGGAACCTATACATATCTAGCTACTATTAAAGTCTATGGCTCTAAAGATGGCAAACCTGATTTAAGCAATCTGGTTGCTACTCGTCAAGTAACGATTCGACTTCATGGTTCAGAAATGATGTCCAAAACTCCTCAAGAAGATCAGATGGCAATGCCTTCTTCTACGTCAGATTCAATGAACAAAATGAAGGATATGACGAAGGAAGCCCAAGCTTCAGAGATGAGAATGGGTGATTCCATGGCTGAAACTAGGAAAAATGATGGGCAACCGATGCTACCAAATACTGGTGAAGCTCAAACGACTACAGCTGGACTTGGAGCCCTTGGCCTAGTCTTGGCAGGTCTTGTTGGATTTTTGGGTTGGAAAACCAAACGAGAAGATTAAGATTCAAATCATTTAAACATTACGGAAAATAGTGTTATACTAAAGCAAGTATAACACTGTTTTTGTCAAAGGAGTGTCAGATGAAAAAGACAATTTTGTTGGTTGATGATGAGATAGATATTCTAGATATTCAAAATCGCTATCTTTTACAGGCAGGTTACGATGTTTTAGTTGCCCATGACGGTAAGGAAGGATTAGAACTTTTTAGAAAAAATCTATCGATCTCATTATCACAGATATCATGATGCCTAATATGGACGGTTATGATTTCATCAGCGAAGTTCAGTATATTGCTCCTGATCAACCCTTTCTCTTTACAACTGCTAAGACAAGCGAACAGGATAAGATTTATGGATTAAGTTTGGGGGCGGATGATTTTATAGCTAAACCGTTTAGCCCACGGGAATTGGTTTTGAGAGTAAATAATATCTTGCGTCGCCTTAGCCGTGGCAGAGAGACTGAGCAGATTGAGTTTGGTGACTTAGTGATCAACCATGTGACTCATGAGGTTCGCATTGGGGAGCAACCTTTGGAATTGACAGTGAAATCTTTTGAACTTCTATGGATATTAGCCAGCAATCCTGAGAGAGTCTTTTCAAAAACTGAACTTTACGAGAAGGTATGGCAAGAGGACTATGTGGATGATACCAATACACTCAATGTTCATATCCATGCTTTGAGGCAAGAGTTGACCAAGTATACTAATTCCAATGCTCCTGCTATCAAAACTGTCTGGGGTTTGGGATATAAGATGGAAAGACCGAGAGGTAGAAAATGAAATTAAAAAACTATATTTTAGTGGGGTATCTAGTTTCGACTCTACTAACAATTTTGGTCGTTTTCTGGGCAATCCAACGAATGTTGATTGAGAAAAGCGAAGTTTACTTTCTAGTTGGAATGACCTTGATTGCTAGTTTCATTGGCGCTGCAGTGAGCATCTTTCTTTTGTCACCTGTTTTTTCTTCTCTGAAACATTTGAAAAAACAAGCTCAGGATATAGCAAGCAAGGATTTCAGCACAGAAATTGAAACCAAAGGCCCATTAGAATTTCAAGAGCTGGGACGGGCTTTTAATGACATGTCCCGCAATTTACAAGATACCTTTCAATCACTTGATGAGAGTGAGCAAGAAAAAAGTATGATGATTGCTCAGCTCTCTCACGATATTAAAACTCCCATTACCTCCATTCAGGTTACTGTGGAAGGAATTCTAGATGGAGTAATCAAGGAAGAGGAACGACTCCATTACTTAACCACGATTGGTCGCCAAACCGAGCGTTTAAACAAGCTAGTGGAGGAGTTGGATGTTTTGACTCTGAACGCTCAGCCTCAAGATATAGCTGACGAAGAAGTCGAAGATGTGTTTTTAGATCAGCTATTGATTGAGTCGATGAGTGAATTTCAACTTCAGATTGAACAAGAGGAGCGAGATGTTTACATTCAAGTGTCACCTGAGTCGGCGAAAATCAAGAGTTATTATGACAAACTCTCTCGTATTCTAGTCAATTTGTTAAACAATGCATTTAAATATTCAGAACCTGGAACTAGGATTGAAGTTCTTGCTCAGTTAACAGAAGAAGAGCTTATAATCAGTGTGAAAGACGAGGGTCAAGGTATTCTTCCTGAAGATTTGGAAAAAATTTTTAACCGACTTTATCGTGTAGAAGCGTCGCGTAATATGAAGACAGGTGGCCATGGATTAGGACTTGCGATTGCGCGAGAACTTGCTCATCAGCTTGGTGGTGAAATAACAGCAGAAAGCCAGTATGGCTTAGGAAGCAAGTTTACATTCAGACTCAATTTGAAATAAAACTAAAAAATTCTCTTTACAAAAGTAGTATTTCATGGTACAATAGCCTTTGTGTGAAATAGCAGCAGGAAAGCATGAAGCTCGTCAACAGGTGTCTTATAACAAGTAACCTTGGCTGTTTAGGCGAAGGGCATCTGCACGAATCAGGGCTTTCTAAGTGACTATTTCCGCCGAAATTATATTTATATTAGGAGGACATACATATGTCACGTTATACAGGACCATCTTGGAAACAAGCTCGTCGCCTTGGCCTTTCACTTACAGGTACAGGTAAAGAATTGGCACGTCGTAACTACGTACCAGGACAACACGGGCCAAACAACCGTTCTAAATTGTCAGAATACGGTTTGCAATTGGCTGAAAAACAAAACTTCGTTTCACTTACGGTGTAGGTGAAAAACAATTCCGTAACTTGTTCGTACAAGCTACAAAAATTAAAGGCGGAATCCTTGGTTTCAACTTCATGCTTCTTTTGGAACGTCGTTTGGATAACGTAGTTTACCGTCTTGGTCTTGCGACTACTCGTCGTCAAGCACGTCAATTCGTAAACCACGGTCACATCCTTGTTGATGGAAAACGTGTTGATATCCCATCATACCGTGTAACTCCAGGTCAAGTGATCTCAGTTCGCGAAAAATCATTGAAAGTTCCAGCAATCCTTGAAGCAGTTGAAGCTACTCTTGGACGTCCAGCATTCGTATCATTCGATGCTGAAAAATTGGAAGGTTCATTAACTCGTTTACCAGAACGTGATGAAATCAATCCAGAAATCAACGAAGCACTTATCGTTGAATTCTACAACAAAATGCTTTAATTTTAAGAGATATCTTACGAAAAGCCTACAACAGTGGGCTTTTTGCTTTGAAACAATAAAAAATACGAAAAAATAAACTCAATATCTTGACAAGGAGTAAAAAGTAGGTATAATAGAAAGAGTTGACAAGCTCAAGGTCCGTTGGTCAAGGGGTTAAGACACCGCCTTTTCACGGCGGTAACACGGGTTCGAATCCCGTACGGACTATGTGTGTGTTGCAGTTAGGTTAATAGGAATAAAAAGTTAAAAAAACCTGTTGACAGAGAAAAGTGA
>AFUT01000001.1 GCA_000223255.2 Streptococcus infantis SK970
CGCTCGAAGAGAACGAGAGACAAAGACCTTTGAAAACTGAACAAGACGAACCAATGTGCAGGGCACTATAACTTAAGGTTATAGTACTGAACAATGAAAAAACAATAAATCTGTCAGTGACAGAAATGAGTGAGAACTCAAACTTTTAATGAGAGTTTGATCCTGGCTCAGGACGAACGCTGGCGGCGTGCCTAATACATGCAAGTAGAACGCTGAAGCTTGGTGCTTGCACCGAGCGGATGAGTTGCGAACGGGTGAGTAACGCGTAGGTAACCTGCCTGGTAGCGGGGGATAACTATTGGAAACGATAGCTAATACCGCATAACAGTAGATATCGCATGATATGTGCTTGAAAGGTGCAATTGCATCACTACCAGATGGACCTGCGTTGTATTAGCTAGTTGGTGAGGTAACGGCTCACCAAGGCAACGATACATAGCCGACCTGAGAGGGTGATCGGCCACACTGGGACTGAGACACGGCCCAGACTCCTACGGGAGGCAGCAGTAGGGAATCTTCGGCAATGGACGGAAGTCTGACCGAGCAACGCCGCGTGAGTGAAGAAGGTTTTCGGATCGTAAAGCTCTGTTGTAAGAGAAGAACGAGTGTGAGAGTGGAAAGTTCACACTGTGACGGTATCTTACCAGAAAGGGACGGCTAACTACGTGCCAGCAGCCGCGGTAATACGTAGGTCCCGAGCGTTGTCCGGATTTATTGGGCGTAAAGCGAGCGCAGGCGGTTAGATAAGTCTGAAGTTAAAGGCTGTGGCTTAACCATAGTACGCTTTGGAAACTGTTTAACTTGAGTGCAAGAGGGGAGAGTGGAATTCCATGTGTAGCGGTGAAATGCGTAGATATATGGAGGAACACCGGTGGCGAAAGCGGCTCTCTGGCTTGTAACTGACGCTGAGGCTCGAAAGCGTGGGGAGCAAACAGGATTAGATACCCTGGTAGTCCACGCCGTAAACGATGAGTGCTAGGTGTTAGACCCTTTCCGGGGTTTAGTGCCGTAGCTAACGCATTAAGCACTCCGCCTGGGGAGTACGACCGCAAGGTTGAAACTCAAAGGAATTGACGGGGGCCCGCACAAGCGGTGGAGCATGTGGTTTAATTCGAAGCAACGCGAAGAACCTTACCAGGTCTTGACATCCCTCTGACCGCTCTAGAGATAGAGTTTTCCTTCGGGACAGAGGTGACAGGTGGTGCATGGTTGTCGTCAGCTCGTGTCGTGAGATGTTGGGTTAAGTCCCGCAACGAGCGCAACCCCTATTGTTAGTTGCCATCATTCAGTTGGGCACTCTAGCGAGACTGCCGGTAATAAACCGGAGGAAGGTGGGGATGACGTCAAATCATCATGCCCCTTATGACCTGGGCTACACACGTGCTACAATGGTTGGTACAACGAGTCGCAAGCCGGTGACGGCAAGCTAATCTCTTAAAGCCAATCTCAGTTCGGATTGTAGGCTGCAACTCGCCTACAGGAAGTCGGAATCGCTAGTAATCGCGGATCAGCACGCCGCGGTGAATACGTTCCCGGGCCTTGTACACACCGCCCGTCACACCACGAGAGTTTGTAACACCCGAAGTCGGTGAGGTAACCTTTTAGGAGCCAGCCGCCTAAGGTGGGATAGATGATTGGGGTGAAGTCGTAACAAGGTAGCCGTATCGGAAGGTGCGGCTGGATCACCTCCTTTCTAAGGATAAGGAAAGCACATTGGTCTTGTTTAGTCTTGAGAGGTCTTGTGGGGCCTTAGCTCAGCTGGGAGAGCGGCCTGCTTTGCACGCAGGAGGTCAGCGGTTCGATCCCGCTAGGCTCCATTGGTGAGAGATCACCAAGTCATGCACATTGAAAATTGAATATCTATATCAAATAGTAACAAGAAAATAAACCGAAAACGCTGTAGTATTAATAAGAGTTTAATGACTGAAAGGTCAAAAAAGTAAGGTTAAGTTAATAAGGGCGCACGGTGGATGCCTTGGCACTAGGAGCCGAAGAAGGACGTGACAAACGACGATATGCCTTGGGTAGCTGTAAGTAAGCGATGATCCAGGGATTTCCGAATGGGGGAACCCAACAGGTACTACCTGTTACCCATATCTGTTAAGGATATGAGGAGGAAGACGCAGTGAACTGAAACATCTAAGTAGCTGCAGGAAGAGAAAGCAAAAGCGATTGCCTTAGTAGCGGCGAGCGAAACGGCAGGAGGGCAAACCGAAGAGTTTACTCTTCGGGGTTGTAGGACTGTAATGTGGACTCAAAGACTATAGAAGAATGACATGGGAAGGTCAGCCAAAGAGAGTGAGAGCCTCGTATTTTAAATAGTCTTTGTACCTAGCAGTATCCTGAGTACGGCGGGACACGTGAAATCCCGTCGGAATCTGGGAGGACCATCTCCCAACCCTAAATACTCCCTAGTGACCGATAGTGAACCAGTACCGTGAGGGAAAGGTGAAAAGCACCCCGGGAGGGGAGTGAAATAGAACCTGAAACCGTGTGCCTACAACAAGTTCGAGCCCGTTAATGGGTGAGAGCGTGCCTTTTGTAGAATGAACCGGCGAGTTACGATATGATGCGAGGTTAAGTTGAAGAGACGGAGCCGTAGGGAAACCGAGTCTGAATAGGGCGTTTTAGTATTATGTCGTAGACCCGAAACCATGTGACCTACCCATGAGCAGGTTGAAGGTGCGGTAAGACGCACTGGAGGACCGAACCAGGGCACGTTGAAAAGTGCTTGGATGACTTGTGGGTAGCGGAGAAATTCCAAACGAACTTGGAGATAGCTGGTTCTCTCCGAAATAGCTTTAGGGCTAGCGTCGACATCAAGATTCTTGGAGGTAGAGCACTGTTTGGGTGAGGGGTCCATCCCGGATTACCAATCTCAGATAAACTCCGAATGCCAATGAATTATGGTCGGCAGTCAGACTGCGAGTGCTAAGATCCGTAGTCGAAAGGGAAACAGCCCAGACCACCAGCTAAGGTCCCAAAATAATTGTTAAGTGGAAAAGGATGTGGGGTTGCACAGACAACTAGGATGTTAGCTTAGAAGCAGCTATTCATTCAAAGAGTGCGTAATAGCTCACTAGTCGAGTGACCCTGCGCCGAAAATGTACCGGGGCTAAAACAATTTACCGAAGCTGTGGATACCTTTATAGGTATGGTAGGAGAGCGTTCTATGTGTGGCGAAGGTGTACCGTGAGGAGCGCTGGAACGCATAGAAGTGAGAATGCCGGTATGAGTAGCGAAAGACAGGTGAGAATCCTGTCCACCGTAAGACTAAGGTTTCCAGGGGAAGGCTCGTCCGCCCTGGGTTAGTCGGGACCTAAGGAGAGACCGAAAGGTGTATCCGATGGACAACAGGTTGATATTCCTGTACTAGAGTATGTAGTGATGGAGGGACGCAGTAGGCTAACTAAAGCAGACGATTGGAAGAGTCTGTCTAAGCAGTGAGGTGTGAATTGAGTTAAATGCTTAGTTCTATAACATTGAGCTGTGATGGGGAGCGAAGTTTAGTAGCGAAGTTAGTGATGTCACACTGCCAAGAAAAGCTTCTAGCGTTTAAACATACTCTACCCGTACCGCAAACCGACACAGGTAGTCGAGGCGAGTAGCCTCAGGTGAGCGAGAGAACTCTCGTTAAGGAACTCGGCAAAATGACCCCGTAACTTCGGGAGAAGGGGTGCTGACTTTAAGTCAGCCGCAGTGAATAGGCCCAAGCAACTGTTTATCAAAAACACAGCTCTCTGCTAAATCGTAAGATGATGTATAGGGGGTGACGCCTGCCCGGTGCTGGAAGGTTAAGAGGAGTGCTTAGCGTAAGCGAAGGTATGAATTGAAGCCCCAGTAAACGGCGGCCGTAACTATAACGGTCCTAAGGTAGCGAAATTCCTTGTCGGGTAAGTTCCGACCCGCACGAAAGGCGTAATGATTTGGGCACTGTCTCAACGAGAGACTCGGTGAAATTTTAGTACCTGTGAAGATGCAGGTTACCCGCGACAGGACGGAAAGACCCCATGGAGCTTTACTGCAGTTTGATATTGAGTGTCTGTACCACATGTACAGGATAGGTAGGAGTCTATGAATTCGGGACGCCAGTTTCGAAGGAGACGATGTTGGGATACTACCCTTGTGTTATGGCCACTCTAACCCGGATAGGTGATCCCTATCGGAGACAGTGTCTGACGGGCAGTTTGACTGGGGCGGTCGCCTCCTAAAAGGTAACGGAGGCGCCCAAAGGTTCCCTCAGAATGGTTGGAAATCATTCGCAGAGTGTAAAGGTATAAGGGAGCTTGACTGCGAGAGCTACAACTCGAGCAGGGACGAAAGTCGGGCTTAGTGATCCGGTGGTTCCGTATGGAAGGGCCATCGCTCAACGGATAAAAGCTACCCTGGGGATAACAGGCTTATCTCCCCCAAGAGTTCACATCGACGGGGAGGTTTGGCACCTCGATGTCGGCTCGTCGCATCCTGGGGCTGTAGTCGGTCCCAAGGGTTGGGCTGTTCGCCCATTAAAGCGGCACGCGAGCTGGGTTCAGAACGTCGTGAGACAGTTCGGTCCCTATCCGTCGCGGGCGTAGGAAATTTGAGAGGATCTGCTCCTAGTACGAGAGGACCAGAGTGGACTTACCGCTGGTGTACCAGTTGTCTTGCCAAAGGCATCGCTGGGTAGCTATGTAGGGAAGGGATAAACGCTGAAAGCATCTAAGTGTGAAACCCACCTCAAGATGAGATTTCCCATGATTTTATATCAGTAAGAGCCCTGAGAGATGATCAGGTAGATAGGTTAGAAGTGGAAGTGTGGCGACACATGTAGCGGACTAATACTAATAGCTCGAGGACTTATCCAAAGTAACTGAGAATACGAAGTGTGAAGGTTTTCTAAGTATTTGATAGATATTCAATTTTGAGTATGTATGACTCAGAGTTAAGTGACGATAGCCTAGGAGATACACCTGTACCCATGCCGAACACAGAAGTTAAGCCCTAGAACGCCGGAAGTAGTTGGGGGTTGCCCCCTGTGAGATATGGAAGTCGCTTAGCTCTAGGGAGTTTAGCTTAGTTGTAATTGAGAGGAAATCGAAATTACAATCGGTGGATGAGAGAAACGAAGTTTCTTACCGTTGGCTGAGCTAGACTCCACCCTTTGGGAGTTTAGCTCAGCTGGGAGAGCATCTGCCTTACAAGCAGAGGGTCAGCGGTTCGATCCCGTTAACTCCCATAGGTCCCGTAGTGTAGCGGTTATCACGTCGCCCTGTCACGGCGAAGATCGCGGGTTCGATTCCCGTCGGGACCGTAATAACGAAAGTTATTTGACTCGTTAGCTCAGTTGGTAGAGCAATTGACTTTTAATCAATGGGTCACTGGTTCGAGCCCAGTACGGGTCATCATTGCGGGTTTGGCGGAATTGGCAGACGCACCAGATTTAGGATCTGGCGCTTAACGGCGTGGGGGTTCAAGTCCCTTAACCCGCATTATAGAAATTAGCCGGCTTAGCTCAGTTGGTAGAGCATCTGATTTGTAATCAGAGGGTCGCGTGTTCAAGTCATGTAGCCGGCATTTTTTTAAGTTAAACCAGAGTCGATGCGAACGTAGTTCAGTGGTAGAACACCACCTTGCCAAGGTGGGGGTCGCGGGTTCGAATCCCGTCGTTCGCTTAGAGAGGCCGGGGTGGCGGAACTGGCAGACGCACAGGACTTAAAATCCTGCGATTGGTAACGATCGTACCGGTTCGATTCCGGTCCTCGGCATAAATGAGCACCCTTAGCTCAACTGGATAGAGTACCTGACTACGAATCAGGCGGTTAGAGGTTCGACTCCTCTAGGGTGCATTTTTTATTTACTTCGGGAAGTAGCTCAGCTTGGTAGAGTACTTGGTTTGGGACCAAGGTGTCGCAGGTTCGAATCCTGTCTTCCCGATTGATGGCGGTGTAGCTCAGCTGGCTAGAGCGTCCGGTTCATACCCGGGAGGTCGGGGGTTCGATCCCCTTCGCCGCTATAATGATCTTGTTGGACCTTTAGCTCAGCTGGTTAGAGCTCTCGGCTCATAACCGAGTGGTCGTAGGTTCAAGTCCTACAAGGTCCATTTGAATGGTGGAGGATTACCCAAGTCCGGCTGAAGGGAACGGTCTTGAAAACCGTCAGGCGTGTAAAAGCGTGCGTGGGTTCGAATCCCACATCCTCCTTTATTTATTATTAACGCGGGATGGAGCAGCTCGGTAGCTCGTCGGGCTCATAACCCGAAGGTCGTAGGTTCAAATCCTGCTCCCGCAATATTGGCTCGGTAGCTCAGTTGGTAGAGCAATGGATTGAAGCTCCATGTGTCGGCGGTTCGATTCCGTCTCGCGCCATTTTTTTAATAAGATACTATGCGGGTGTAGTTTAGTGGTAAAACTACAGCCTTCCAAGCTGTTGTCGCGAGTTCGATTCTCGTCACCCGCTTTGAACTTTGTTCAAGTACCAAGTTTTTTACTTGGGCGCGTAGCTCAGGTGGTTAGAGCGCACGCCTGATAAGCGTGAGGTCGGTGGTTCGAGTCCACTCGTGCCCATTAATAGGAGAATTACTCAAGAGGCTGAAGAGGACGGTTTGCTAAATCGTTAGGTCGGGTAACCGGCGCAAGGGTTCGAATCCCTTATTCTCCGTAATTAAAGAGCTGTATAGCTCTTTTTTATTGTCTTAGTCTTATATTATTTTTTAAAACTGTTAAACATTTGATATGATGTAAGTGAAATCACTCCAATACTTATTTAACTACAAAGGAGTTCATTATAGAATCTAAGAAGTTTTTAGGTATCTTGCTAGTTCTTTTCATAAGTCTTTTTATGTTTGGCTGTAGTAGTCAAAGTTCCGAAAATTCAGGTCAGGATCTTAGTTTATCAACAACTGTCAATCAATCAAATACTAATGAACTAACATCCGTAGAGTCTAAGAAAAATTTTAAAGAATTCTACAAGCCTGTTTTTGATAATTATCAAAAAATTCTTTCTACACCGAAGGATGTTAATGCAATCGCTGATCTTTATAAGAGTTTACAAGGGGCTGAACGCCCTATCAATAGTTGGTCAGTTGAAAATGCGGTTTATCAAGCTGATAAGATGAGTTTTGCCTATGCGGTTCTTAATAAAGATGGTGTGGAGGAATTGTTAATTGGCGTTGAGCAATCTAATGGTGATTATTTTCTTTCGGGTCTTTATTATCTTGTAAATTAGAAACCGATACTTTTAGCAGAAGGCTTTGTAGCAGGTCATGGTGGGGCTAGAAATTCTATGAATATCTATAATGATGGAGATATCTTAGAATTAAGCTGGTCATCTGGAACAGGTGAAGGTAGGGGAGTACTTTATCATCTAAATTCTAGCCAGCAAGTAGCAAGTAAAGTTCAGGAACAGGACATTCGTGTACCAAGTAACAAAAGTTTGCATGCTGACTTTGATAAAGCAGAGGCAGAATTAATGAATTTCAAGCAACTAGATTGGCAGAAATTTGAAGTTTCTGGTCGTACAACTAAATCAAAAACACAACAAAAAGCTCCTTGGAATGCTAACAAATCAGCGAAACTAGAAGCTTTCATAAAAGGCTTGGGCGAAAGACTTGGCCAACCGAATTACAAAAAGGGAATATCAGGAGGAGATGTCGGTCCAGATAATCTGTATACTTTTGGTGATGGACCGAGTGAAAAAATAAATGCGGAATACTCGGATAATGGGTTAGGAACTGCTAAGTATTGCATCGTAGAGCGCTATAGTAACTGGGATAAATACCCGGATGTTCATAGCTATTACTTTGCGATAACCAATACAGGAGAAGCGATTGTTTTTCATTCACCAACGACAAATGGTGGAATCATGTACTTAAAACCGACAGAAAATACAGAAATCCAAGCAGAGTTTAAACGCTTAGTTGAGGAAGAGTAAAAAATGAAGAGTTTGGTCTTGGCTAAGCTCTTTTTATAAAAATCTCTTTCTTAAATTTTTATTTTTTTGAGTGTTTAATGTTATACTTGTGTTAAGTTAGATAGAAAAGTGTCATTCGATGATGACTTTATCAGTAAGGAGAATATATGACAAAAATTGTGAAGTTTTATAGTATTTACTATAGATTTGTTCTTTTTATAGTTATTTTATATCTTTTGGGTGTTCATCAAATTGTTGGTCGAGGAACTCAAACAGTTAATATTTTTGATTACGCATTCAGCTTTCATCAAACACAGTTAGTGTATTTCCTTCTTTTATTGCTTTTACTTGGTATCGGCATATATTTTCTTTTTCCTTGGAAATTTTATATTACACAGGATGGTATTTACCTTAGAAGATTAGCTTTATTTGTTCCTTGGAGTGATATTAGTGGAGTTTCCCATGTTTGGATTAACAAGGCGAGTAATTTTAGTAATGGGATTAATTTTTATAACAATAAATGTTTAGTTTTTATCGTCATGATTACAAGCCAATTTGTATCTATAATATTTCTTTATTGGCTTTATTTGCTGTCAAATTGTGTAATCCTAAGATTGAAACGAATATCTTATCGGCTAGTTTTGCTACGGGTTTTAATATCCTATTAAATACTTCAATTGTCTTTTATCTTTATTTTTTGATTTAAATAATCTTAGTTTTAGTGCTTTTTTACTCTTTTGCCTACTCTACTTTATAAAAAGTTTTATCATTCCTTTATGGTTGGTTTATAGTCAAAATTCTAAGTACGGTCCTTATCTGTCTCATAGCACTTTCTTTAAGAGGAATGCTTCTGATGTGATTCATGTCTAATTTTATTAAAATGATAGCTTTCTACTTCTTGTAGGAAGTTTTTATTATTTCGATATCGAAATAGTTGACAGGTGTAATTCAGAGTGTTACAATAATTAAAAACTTCGATATAGAAGAAAAAGGAGACAAAATGGACAAGATGCAAGGGGGCTACCAAGCTTTACAAATACGCTTGTTAAATGGGCGTATCTTTCAAAAGTTGCTTAGCAAAGAACCAGATGCTCAATACAGAAGTGAACAAGGGAAAATTTTAACGATTTTGTGGAAGCAAGAGTTGGGATGCGCTACTGCGACCGATATCGCTCTTGCGACGGGTCTAGCCAATAATACATTGACCAGTATGGTTAAGAAATTGGAAGAACAAGGTTTGGTCACGATTCAACCTTGCACGCAGGATAAAAGGAAAAATATGTCTCTTTGACAGAACTCGGTTGGGCACAAAAAGAAATTGGAGACCGTGTCAGCAAAGAACTGGGAGAGATTTTTTACCAAGGCTTTTCAGATCAAGAAATTCGAGAATTTGAAGCCTATCAAGAGCGTATTATTTCAAATCTAAAAGCTAAAGAAAATGACATCTAGGGAAAGGAAGTAACAGTTATGATTGGAATTACAGGTGTAACAGGGAACTTAGGCTCCTATGTGGCTGATCTTGTCGACAAAAAAGGAATCGCTTCCGTCCATCTAGCACGAAGTCCAGAGCGTGCAAAAGTTTACGCATCTGCGGAAATCCGTAGAATGTCGTATACCAATACTCCAGAAGTGGTTGAGGCTTTAAAGGGGATCGATATCTTGTTAATGGTTTCTGCTCGGGAAAATCCAGTGCGTGTCAAGGAGCACAAGGAGTTTTTAGATGCTACAAAGCTAGCGGGGGTGCAACATATCGTTTATACTTCCTTTTATGGGGCAGATGAGAAGGCAACTTTCACCCTGTCTCGAGATCATGCCCAGACGGAAGCCTATATCAAGGAGTTAGGGTTCACCTACACTTTTTTGAGAGATAATTTTTATTTGGATTTCTTGATTGATATTGCGCTTGAAAATGGAGAGATTCGTGGTCCGGCTGGCAGTGGGCAGGTTTCAGCTGTTTCCCGTAAGGACACATCTAGTGTTGCAGCAGAAATTCTTTTAAATCCTAAGGAGTGGGAAAATCAAAGCCTGAATTTGACAGGACCAGAGGAGCTTTCCATGGAAGAAATCGTAGCGCTTCTCTCAAAGGAGACCGGTAAGGATATCACGTATATAGATGAATCAGTAGAAGAAGCATATGAGTCACGAAAAAAATGGCCAGCACAAACTTGGGAGTACGATTCTTGGGTCAGTACCTATACAGCTATTAAAGCTGGCGAACAGGCTGGGGTTTCAACAGATATCGAAAAAGTCCTAAGGCATCCAGCAAGCAGCCTTTTGGATATTCTTAGAGATAGAAAACTTATTGAGGAAAAAAATGATTGAATACAAACATGTAGCCTTGCGCTACACGGATAAAAACATTTTAAAAGATGTCAATCTCCGCATTGAAAATGGAGAATTCATGGTGCTAGTGGGTCCTTCAGGATCGGGAAAGACCACCATGATTAAGATGGTGAACCGTCTTTTGGAGCCGACAGATGGCAATATCTATATGGATGGGAAACGCATCAAGGACTATGATGAACGGGAGTTACGTCTCAGCACTGGCTATGTCCTTCAAGCCATTGCCTTATTTCCTAACTTGACGGTTGCGGAAAATATAGCTCTCATTCCTGAGATGAAGGGCTGGAGCAAGGAGCAAATCGCTTCTAAAACAGAAGAACTTTTGAACAAGGTAGGCCTGCCTGCTGCAGAGTATGCTCATCGGTTACCAAACGAGTTATCTGGTGGGGAGCAACAGCGGATTGGCATTGTACGAGCCATTATTGGGGAACCAAAAATTCTATTGATGGACGAGCCTTTTTCAGCCTTGGATGCCATCTCTCGCAAGCAGTTACAGGCTCTTACAAAAGATTTACATAAAGAATTCGGCATGACGACCATCTTCGTAACTCATGATACGGACGAGGCTTTAAAATTAGGGGATCGAATTGCAGTTTTGCAGGATGGAGAAATTCGCCAGGTGGCAGATCCTGAAATAATTTTACAAGCGCCTGCAACAGATTTTGTAGCAAACTTGTTTGGAGGTAGCCTTGATGTCTAATTTGATTTCAACCTTTCAAGAGCGTTTTGGGGAATGGTTAACCGCTCTTGGGCAACACTTACAATTGTCTCTTTTGACCTTATTGGTTGCTATTTTTCTGACCATTCCACTTGCGGTTTATCTAAATAGCCACAAAAAAGCGGCGAACTGGGTGCTACAAGTTGCGGGTATCTTCCAGACCATTCCCTCAATGGCTTTGTTGGGTCTCTTTATTCCTTTCATGGGGATTGGAACCTTACCAGCTCTTACAGCCCTTGTCATTTACGCTATTTTCCCGATTTTGGAAAATACAATCACAGCCTTGAACGGCATTGATCCTAGTCTTGAGGAGGCAGGGATTGCTTTTGGAATGACTAAGTGGGAGCGACTCAAGAAGTTTGAAATTCCACTGGCCATGCCTGTCATTGTATCGGGGGTTCGTACAGCAACTGTTATGATCATTGGGACAGCGACTTTAGCCGCCCTTGTTGGAGCTGGAGGATTGGGCTCCTTTATCCTTTTGGGAATTGATCGTCGGAATGCTAGTCTCATTTTAATCGGTGCAATCTCATCAGCCATTTTGGCCATTCTCTTTAATGTTGTTCTCAAATGGTTGGAAAAGGCAAAGTTGCGTACAATTGTTGCAGCCTTTGCTGTTATGGTGCTTGGTTTGGGAGCTAGTTATGCTCCAAGCATGATTCCAAATAAAGAGAAAGAAAATCTGGTTATAGCTGGGAAGTTGGGACCTGAACCTGAGATTCTCATGAATATGTATAAACTTCTCATCGAGGAAAAAACGGATATGACGGTGACGGTCAAACCTAACTTTGGGAAGACAGACTTTCTTTATCAAGCGCTGAAAAAAGGGGACATTGATATCTATCCAGAATTTTCTGGAACAGTGACAGAGAGTCTCCTCCAACCATCTCCACAAATTGGGCATGACCCAGAAAAGGTTTACGAGGTGGCTCGTGACGGCATTGCCAAACAGGATCAACTAGCCTTTCTTAAACCTATGGCTTATCAAAATACTTATGCTATAGCAGTTCCCAAAAAATTGCGCAAGAATATGGGCTTAAGACGATTTCAGACTTGAAAAAAGTAGAAGGACAGCTCAAGGCTGGATTCACTCTAGAGTTTAATGACCGTGAGGATGGAAACAAGGGCTTGCAGTCTGTTTATGGATTAAATCTCAATGTAGCAACCATGGAGCCAGCTCTTCGCTACCAAGCTATCCAGTCAGGTGACATTCAAATTACAGATGCTTACTCAACAGATGCTGAAATTGCTCGTTATGATTTAGTGGTTTTGGAGGATGATAAACAACTCTTCCCTCCATACCAAGGTGCACCACTCATGAAAGCTGAATTACTCGAAAAACATCCTGAGTTGGAAGCTGTTCTTAATAAACTAGCTGGTAAAATTACCGAGAGCCAGATGAGTCAGATGAACTATCAAGTCGGAGTAGAAGGCAAGCCAGCAGAACAAGTAGCCAAGGAATTTCTGCAAGAACAAGGTTTGTTGAAGAAATAACTTGAAAATGCTGAACTCAACTCCATTAAACGACTATATAGAAGAATGCTCAGATAATTTTATCTGGGCTTTTTTGATGTTAGAGTTACTGAATGTCATTAAAAATGGAAAGGAAGAGAAAATTTTACTGTAAATACACTTGACTATTCACAAAATAGGTGTATAATGTGTTGTGAACTACTTAATAAATAAGGATTTCTAGCTCATGTCGACTAAGGATGGAAATCTTGTGTATAGACAGTTCAGTAGATATATAATAGAGCGTTGCGTCCGAAAGTCATTCCTGACACGGCTCTTTAAAAACAAAAGGAGAAGATTATGAAAACAAAACCGATTCATCGTACCAGTATGTGGAAATTTAAGTTAAATGCTGCCACCATGACTTTGATTCCCGCTGCCGTAGGGATTAACTATGTTGCCAAAGCCTTGGCGGAGGGGTTAAAGTTGCCCGTTTGGCTGGGGTCTTTGGGAACCTTTCTTGCCAGCATGTTGGCTGGGCCGGTTGCCGGTGCCATCAGTGGTTTCATCAATAACGTGATCTATGGGCTGACCTTATCGCCAATTTCAACCGTGTATGCGATTACCAGCATCGGAATTGGGATTGCTGTCGGAGTTTTGCACGCCAATGGGTGGTTCTCGTCAGCGCGACGAGTATTTGTTTCTGCTATTATTATTGCCATCGTTTCAGCTGTCATTTCAACGCCACTCAACGTCATCTTTTGGGGTGGTCAGACCGGTATCGCTTGGGGTGACTCATTGTTTGCGGTAATGGTCGCCAATCATGTACCAGTGTGGCTGGCCTCATTTATCGATGAGTTTGTCTTGGATATTTTGGATAAAGTCTGCGTGGCCTACCTGGCATTCTTCATCTATCGTCAGCTGCCGAAGCGGATGGTGCACTTCTTTAGCGATGATAAATGATGACTGATCAAACATTGATTTCTGGAGCGCCACGGGTCAAGCTCAAGTGGTACCAGGTGATCGATCCGATTACTAAGCTCTTGTTCATCTTGGACATGACGTTGTTGAGCTTTGCCAGTATGAATTTATTGCTTCAGGCCGGATTAATTCTTGTCGCAACACTGCTATTGTTATTTTCCAAATTGAGCTCTACCATCTTTAAGGCGCTGGGATTCAGCCTGTTTCTGATTTGCACCATGCTGATCATCCAGGGGTTATTTTACAGTCGGAATCAAACTGTGCTGTTTTCTGTGCTTGGGGTGTCGTTCTACAAAGAAGGCATGATTTACGCCACCACTCTGGGTTGTCGAGTATTGGTGATTATTTTGACCAGTGGCTTTTTTATGGTGACCACGAGTATTTCAGAAAACGCGGCCTATTTGGAACTGTCCGGATTGTCTTATAAAACCGTCTACGTTCTGATGTCGGTGTGTTATATTTTGCCGGAAATGATGCGCAATATGCGGAAAATCCAGCAGGCACAAAAAGTTCGCGGAACCAATCCGCAAAAAACGTTGATTCAGAAATTAAAGTCAGTCCTGCCGGTTCTAATTCCATTGGTGATTAAGACCTTGGATCAATCGATGACGCGGTCGATTTCTCTCCAACTGAGAGGTTTTGATAATCTCAACCGGACTGTCAGAACCTCCCAGCGCGTGTATCGCCTGTCGCGGACGCTGCACATTGGTCTGACTGGATTGGCAATTTTATTGATTGGGTGGAAGATTTGGACGAAGATAAACGGATTGTAATTGAAAATTTGACTACCCGTTATCCGGGTACTGAGCAACCACAACTGCGTCAGATTAACGCGGAGGTTCATACCGGCCAGGTGGTTGGGATTATCGGGAATAGCCACTCCGGCAAATCGACTTTGTGCCATGTGCTAGCAGGGGTCATTCCCAAAATTGTGTCTGCTGAGATTGAGGGCGACTGGCACATGTTTGGCCAGCGAGTGTCCGACAATTGGCCCGTTTATAATGCCATGAATGGAGTTGTACTGCAAAATCCAGCTGGCCAACTAAGCGGGTTGGCAGACACGGTTGCCGATGAAATCGCCTTTGACTTGATTAATCAGGGAATGGCTGAAGGACTGATTCAAAAACGGGTTGAAGAAGTTGCCACGCAAATGGGGCTGATTGAACAGTTGAATTTGCGTCCCGAGAGCCTTTCCGGTGGTCAGAGCCAGCGGTTGGCAATTGCCACGGCGATTGCGGCTAACCCGGCTGTTTTGATTATGGATGATCCGACCAGTCAGATGGATCCCCTTGGCCGCCGACAATTTTTCCAATGGCTGGCCCAAGTCAAAGAGACGACTGTCTTCATTGTCACCAGTGAAATTGACGATTTGTGCGAAGTCGCCGACGTTGTGTGGGTGCTGCACGAGGGTCAAATGGTAGCCCAGGGTAGGCCGGGTGAGGTGTTTAATCATTTGGCAGCTGACTGGCAGATTCCAGCCCCGACAATCCAGCAACTTGCTCAAAAAATGGATTGGCACTTGACTGATGGCCGGTATCCGGTGAATGACGCTGATCTGAAGGAGGTTCGTTATGCCCACAATTGAACTGAACCACCTGACGTTCAGTTATCCGGAACGGTCCTTTAGCTTGGATGTTGAAGACAAACACTTCGCCGATCCGATGGTGGCGATTGTCGGCCAAAATGGTGCCGGCAAATCAACACTCTTCAAATTGTTGACGGGCTTGCTGACACCACAAACCGGTGTGATTAAGATCGATGGAGAAAATTTTAATGATCTTAAACCAGTCGAAAAGTTGCTGAAGGTTGGGATTACTTTTCAGAATCCTGATGATCAGCTTTTCAACCCGACCGTTCAACGAGAGGTGGAGTGGAGTGTCGCGCAGGTCATGGATGACCACGACACGATTACGAGGCGGGCTTTAGCGGCTCTAAAAAGAGTTGGCTTGGATGATAAAACAGCTGAAAGTCCATATGACCTGTCATTGTCGGAACGCAAGCTGTTGAGCGTTGCCACAGTTTTAGCAGTGGATCCGGCGATTTATTTATTTGATGAGCCGATGATGTCGCTTGATTGGGAAAGCCGGCGCAAGTTGACCGCAATTTTCCATCAGTTGGCTGATTCGGGTCACCAAGTTGTGACCATCACCCATGACATGGATTGGGTCGCCGCCGAGTTTGAGTCGGTGTATGTTATGGAACACGGGAAGTTTGGCTTCGCCGGCAGTCCACGGGAATTGTTCAGCGATCACGAACTTGTCCAGCGAGTGGGATTACTACCACCGCGGATTATGGACATAGCGGAGTCGCTGGGTGATTCACAGACATATTTATCGGTTAATGATTATTGCCAGAAAAATCGAGATGTATAGAAAAAGTCACCTCTGCGGGTTTTCCAGGTTGAAGGATTAACTTCAGCTTCTGGCAAGAACTCACATGGGTGACTTTTGTGTTTAATAGGTTCTTTGTCAACTGTAGTGGGTGACGAAAAGCTAACATCTTGAGAGGACCGGATAGGTCCTCTTTTTATGTATGTTCAGAGTGATGAAAACACGCTTCCTAAAGTTAATAAAGTTTCTAAAACCGAACCCCAACCGTTTGACGTCTTTGATCAACTTGTTAGTCGCTTCAAGTTTTGCGTTTGAATAGTCCGTTTCTAGGGCGTTTTTGATGTATTGCTTGTGTCTAAGAAAAGTCCTAAAGACAGTTTGAAAGTAGTGATTGACCTTGCTCCTATTTTCCTCTATCAGCTCAAAGAACTCATCTACTCTCTTCTCCTGAAAGTGAAAAAGCAAGAGCTGATAAAGTGTATAGTAGTCGGTAAGCTCTTCTGAAAAGTCTAGTGTCTTCTCAATGATTTCATGTGGACTTAATGTTTGACGGAAAGTCTTTGAATAAAAAGAGTTGAGAGATAGTTTACGGCTGTCCTTTTGGAAGAGTCGCCAGTGATTTTTCAAGGGTCGATAGGGTAGTGACTTCTTATCGAACTGCCTCATGATTGCAATTCTAGTCTTTAAAAAGGCACGTCCAAGGTGCTGGATAATGTGGAAACAATCAAGACCGATTTTAGCGTTTTGGAAGAGTCTGCGTGCTAGTGGGATATAAGCTCCAGACATATCCATCGTGATAAACTGCACCTTTTGGCGAGCTTTTAATGGATACTTCAAAAAGTAGTTTCGTATAGTAGTTTGGCGGCGATTATCAAGGATGGTTATGAGTTGGTTGGTCTCATAGTTTTGAGCAACAAAAGCCAATTCCCCTTTCTTGAACCCAAACTCATCCCAGAACATAACAGCAGGGAGTTTGTCATAATGTTCCTTGAAAGTAAACTGATCAAGCTTACGATAGACAGTGGACGTCGACACGCGAAGTCTTCTGGCAATATCCGTTAATGACACCTTATCAGTTAGGAGTTGTGCAACCTTTTGTCGGACTAGATTGGAGATTTGGCAGTTTTTCTCAACGATTGATGTCTCAGCTACCATGACTCGTTTACAACTTTTACACTGAAACCGACGTTTCTTCAGACGTAGTAGTGTAGGCGTTCCAACTTGTTCGAGAAGAGGGATCTTAGAGGTTTTTTGAAAGTCATATTTGATCATCTTTCCATGGCAATGAGGACATAATGGTGCAGGGGAATCGAGTTTTGCTTGAATCTCGATATGGGTGTCAGTTTCAAAAATAAGTGAAATCTTGATATTTTGGTCTTTAATTCCGATTAATTCTGTGGTATTCTTAATAGGTCTCATAAGTTCTTCCTAATGGTAGTTTCGTCGCTTTTCATTATAGTTCTTATGGGACTTTTGTCTGCATTCAAAAAGCTCTATAATCTCTACAGTGGTTTTACCCACTACAGAAATTATAGAGCCAATAAATCCAGTTCCTAAGTTTTTTGCCTTTTATCATAGCTGATAACGCTGCAACAAGATGAATAAGGACAAAAGCAAGCGCTAAAAAGACTGTGATGATGCTAAAGATGGGATAAAGTGACATAGATGTTTCCTTTCTAGGATAAATAAAGTAAATGCCCGTGATAGTGTAAAGACCTTTACTTACCTTAGTTTGAGATTCTTCTTATGAAGAACCATAAATGAAACTATAAGATTTACAAGGATAAGTGATAAGGTAATGAAAGAGTACCAATAAAGATTGATGGGTACGTTATTTTTGAGACAGAATAGAGAAAATAAACTCGTAAAAATGCCAGTTAACAATCCAGGCACATATTTTCGAATGACAATTGTCTGAATAAGATGTCCGAACACATGATAGATATAAGCGATTACAATGGTTGTGTAAATGGTATAGTTGTTAAATTGGTAACTAAGATAAAGTGTTATCAGTAGAAGTAGAAGTTGCTCCATGACAATGACATTGAAAGCAAAAGGGGTGTAAAAATTGAAAATTTGTTTATATGGAATTTGTAATGATATTTTTTGACAAAAAATGGTATCCATATGATTTCTTCCAGTTCATGAAGCATGAATAAACTCGGAAATAGGAAATAAAATTGTAGGGTAGTCATTAAAGCTGGTCCTTTCTAAATAACATGAGATTTATTTAGAGCTAGCATTCAGTATCTCCAAATAAAACTGGACCACTTTCTGCTCGTTATAAGATTTCCCATTTTTCAACCACCAGCTGATTGTTTCAATGAAGTGGCTGACGACCAAGTGTTTGAGGTAAGAGTGAGGGAGAGTTGGATGGGACTTGATGAGTTCGTCGGCTACCATTGGGTAGACATCGTGTTCTAGTTCTTTTCGTAGTTGCCGGATAAAATAATCGTTTTTAGAGAGCAAGAGACTGGTCACATGGTCTTGATTTTTCTTAAAATGTGAAAAGATATGAGTCATGTAAGCCTCTGTAGTTATATTTTTCTCGCGTTCAAAAAGATGGTGAAAGAGATAGCGACAAAGTTCGTCTAGAAGTAACTCCTTGCTTTCATAATGACTGTAAAAGGTTGAACGCCCAACATCAGCGAGGTCTATTATCTCTTGAACAGTGATGGTTTCATAGTCTTTTTGGTTGAGTAATTGTAAAAAAGCATTATAAATAGCTTTCCGAGTTTTGGTGATGCGACGATCTTGAGCTGGCATATGGACAATTTGAACAAACTGTTCAGTAATATACATAGCGAACGGTTTGTTTCTATCCTTTCTGTTGTGAATGTTAGATAATGATAATGAACAAGATGTTCATGAATCTATTATATCAGAGGATTAAGTAATATGAAGACAAAACATGCAGTCTGGGTAGCTTTTTCTTAAATTTAAGCTACGCTATTGTTGAGTTTATCGCTGGAGGAATCTTTGGTTCGAGTGCTGTTCTTGCTGATTCTGTCCATGACTTGGGAGATGCAATCGCAATTGGGCTATCAGCCTTTCTAGAAACAATCTCCAATCGTGAAGAAGACAGCCACTACACCTTGGGGTACAAACGATTTAGCCTTCTAGGAGCCTTGATAACGGCTGTGATTCTGATGACAGGATCTGTTTTTGTCATTTTGGAAAATCTAACGAAACTATTTCATCCCCAACCTGTCAATGATGAAGGCATCCTCTGGTTAGGAATCATTGCGGTTACTATAAATGTGCTGGCGAGTTTAGTGGTTCGTAAAGGCAAAACAAAGAATGAGTCTATTCTTAGCCTGCATTTTCTGGAAGATACCCTTGGTTGGATAGCAGTCATCCTGATGGCCATTATTCTCCGATTTACGGATTGGTATATCTTAGATCCTCTCTTGTCGCTTGTCATTTCCTTCTTTATCTTGTCAAAAGCCATTCCACGTTTTTGGTCTACTCTCAAGATTTTTTTAGATGCTGTGCCAGAAGGAGTAGATATCAAGCAAGTCAAGAGTGATTTGGAGAAATTGGACCATGTTACTAGCGTCAATCAGCTCAATCTCTGGACTATGGATGGTTTGGAGAAAAATGCCATTATCCATGTTTGCCTTGATCATGTCAAACATATGGAAGTTTGTAAAGAATCCATTCGAGACCTACTCAAAGATTGTGGTTTTCAAAATATTACCATTGAAGTGGATGCAGATGTAGCAAGCCACCAGGTCCATAAGCGCAATATGGCAGAGCTAGAAGCAAGCTATGATCACGATCATTATCATGGATGAGGCGTAGTATAAGTGAGCGAAAGCTTTATAAAAAGTGTATACTTGAAGTAAGTTAGATACAGAGAGGTAAATGTTTATGAAATCAGCAGTATATACAAAGGCAGGTCAGGTTGGTATTGAAGAGGTTAAACGTCCAAGTATTCAAGAGGCGGATGATGTGATTATCCGCGTGGTTCGTGCTTGCGTCTGTGGTTCGGATCTTTGGAGTTACCGCAATCCAGATATTAAAACGGGACATAAAAATAGTGGACACGAAGCGATTGGGATCGTTGAAGAAACTGGAGAAGCCATTACAACGGTCAAACCAGGTGACTTTGTCATTGCCCCTTTCACACATGGTTGTGGTCAGTGTGATGCTTGTCGTACTGGTTTTGATGGGTCTTGTGACCAACATATTGGTAATAACTTTTCTGGTGGTGTACAAGCTGAGTATATCCGTTTTCACTTTGCTAACTGGGCACTTGTTAAAATTCCAGGACAACCGTCTGACTACACAGAAGGGATGCTTAAGTCTCTCTTGACTCTGGCTGATGTCATGCCGACAGGCTATCATGCAGCGCGTGTGGCAGATGTTAAAGCAGGTGATAAAGTTGTCGTTATTGGCGATGGGGCTGTTGGGCAATGTGCTGTCATCGCAGCTAAGATGCGTGGAGCTTCACAAATTATCCTTATGAGTCGTCACGAAGATCGCCAACAAATGGCCTTGGAGTCAGGAGCGACAGCTGTTGTAGCTGAGCGAGGAGAAGAAGGAATTGCCAAGGTGCGTGAAATTCTTGGCGGTGGAGCAGATGTAGCACTTGAGTGTGTTGGTACGGAGGCGGCTGTTGAGCAAGCGTTGGGTGTGCTTCACAATGGAGGTCGCTTAGGATTTGTCGGTGTGCCTCACTACAATAACCGTGCTCTTGGTTCGACCTTTGCCCAAAACATATCTGTTGCAGGTGGAGCAGCTTCTGTTACCACCTATGACAAACAGTTCTTACTCAAGGCTGTCCTTGATGGAGACATAAATCCAGGTCGTGTCTTTACTTCAAGTTATAAACTGGAAGATATCGACCAAGCCTATAAAGATATGGATGAACGCAAGTCTATTAAGTCTATAATTGTGATGGAATAAAAAGAAAATCCTAATAGAGTATGGAAATCTCTATTAGGATTTTTATGTTCAGCTATTGTGCTTAATGCAAGGTACTTTCTCTTAAGGTTAGTTTGGTTCCTAGCATGGTCAGACTTGGGATTTTACGGCCGTGAAGGACTTCTCGGTTCAAAATATCCATTCCTGTTCGTCCCATTTCTTCGGTGTAGACTGTGATACTGGAAAGTGGTGGGAACACTTGCTTGGTTAGAATGGTATCATTAAAGGAAATAATGCTGACGCGCTCCGGTATGCTGATGCTGGCTTCTTGAAGGGCACGAAGGGCACCAATGGCCAAACTATCACTGGCTGCAAAAAAGGCCTGTGGAAGCTTATCTCCTAATTTTTCGATAGCCCCTTTCATTAAGTCATATCCAGATTGGGCAGTAAATTGACCTTGAAAAACGAATTTTTCGTTATAAATTCCCTTTTCTTGCGTATAGGATTTAAAGTAATCTAAGCGTTTATCTGCGATGACTTCTTCTTGGTCAGTAGTAGTTTCAAGACCGGATAGGATACCAATTTTCTTAAGTCCGTGGTCTGTAAAGTAATCGACTACCTGTCTAACAGCATTATTAAAATCTGTAATGACACAGGTATGGCCCAAGGCGATGGTGTCACTATCAAGAAAAACTAGAGGTTTTTGATATTCTTCAAATGAGGCAATCTGTGCTTGGCTAAATTTTCCAATACAAAGGATTCCAATGACTTCTTCACTAAGTGTAAAAGGCTGGTCATTAAAATAGCGCAAAATCTCGTAATCTAATTCCTGTGCTCTGTTTTCAATTCCTAGTCGAACCTGATAGTAGTAGAGGTCTTCCAATTCTCCCTGTTCACTGATCCATTGAATGATAGCAATCTTCTGTTTGAGTTTATGAGATTCACCAGTTTTGAGATGTTTGGTATAGCCTAGTTCTTCGGCAACGGTTAAAATACGATGTCGGGTTTCTTCTGTGACAGATAGACTCTGATCGCGATTGAGGACACGGGATACAGTTGCGATTGAAACAGAGGCTAGCTGAGCGATATCTTTGAGTGTAGCCATAATTCCCCTCCTTTTTAGGTTATTATAGCATATTTTTCTTGCTTTTTACTCATAGTTTAGTAAAATATCGGTAAAAATGTTGACCTAAGCAAAACCCTTGGGTACAATAGAAGAAAACGATTACAAGGTAAACTTTTTTACCTAGCAAATTGTCAAAGGAGAATTCATATGACACAACATCTTACTGCTGAAGCACTTCGCAAGGATTTTCTTGCTGTTTTTGGTCAAGAAGCAGATCAAACCTTCTTCTCACCAGGCCGCATCAACTTGATTGGGGAACACACTGACTATAACGGTGGCCATGTTTTCCCAGCTGCCATTTCACTGGGAACTTATGGGGCTGCTCGCAAGCGTGATGACCAAGTATTGCGTTTCTACTCAGCAAACTTTGAGGACAAGGGAATTATCGAAGTTCCTCTAGCTGACCTCAAGTTTGAGAAAGAGCACAACTGGACCAACTATCCAAAAGGTGTCCTTCATTTCTTGCAAGAAGCTGGGCATGTGATTGATAAAGGATTTGATTTCTATGTCTATGGGAATATTCCAAATGGTGCTGGCTTATCATCTTCAGCTTCTTTGGAGCTATTGACTGGTGTAGTAGCAGAATATCTATTTGACCTAAAATTGGATCGTCTAGATTTAGTAAAAATCGGGAAATTGACAGAGAACAATTTTATCGGTGTTAACTCTGGTATTATGGACCAATTTGCTATCGGTATGGGGGCAGACCAACGTGCCATTTATCTGGATACAAATAGTTTAGAATATGACTTGGTTCCTCTTGATTTGAAGGACAATGTTGTTGTTATCATGAATACCAACAAACGTCGTGAACTTGCGGATTCTAAGTACAATGAACGTCGTGCTGAATGTGAAAAAGCAGTAGAAGAACTCCGAGTGGCCTTAAATATTCAAACCTTGGGTGAATTGGATGAATGGGCTTTTGATGAATACAGCTACCTGATCAAAGACGAAAATCGCTTGAAACGTGCGCGTCATGCCGTTCTTGAGAATCAACGTACGCTTAAAGCACAAGCGGCTCTTCAAGCAGGAGATTTGGACAAGTTTGGTCGTTTGATGAATGCTTCTCACGTTTCTCTTGAGCATGATTACGAAGTGACTGGCTTGGAATTGGATACTCTTGTTCATACAGCTTGGGCTCAAGAAGGTGTTCTTGGTGCTCGTATGACAGGAGCAGGTTTTGGTGGTTGTGCCATTGCCCTGGTTCAAAAAGATGCGGTTGAGGCCTTTAAAGAAGCTGTTGGCAAACACTACGAAGAAATCGTTGGCTATGCTCCAAGTTTCTATATCGCTGAAGTTGCAGGTGGTACTCGCGTTTTAGATTAGGAGAGAAGGATATGGAAGCTGTAATATTTGATTTAGATGGCTTATTAGCCGATACTGAAATTATTTCTCTAAAAGTTTATCAAGAATTGCTTAGAGATTTTGGAATTCCTTTCACAGAAGAAACTTATTCTAGAGACTACAGTGGACATAGGGAAGAGGAGAATGTTCAACGATTTTTGGATACCTATGATTTACCCTGGAACTTTGACCAAACCTTGGATAAAGTTTATGAACTAGAAGCTCAAATCTTAGCCAAAGGTGTAAATTTAAAAAAGGTGCTAAAAATTTGCTTACTTATTTGCAAAGAGAAGGTATTCCAATCGCTTTAGCAACATCAAGTGTTGAATCTCGAGCTAGAATGATTTTGGATAGTAATGGTATACTGTCCCTATTTGACCATTTAGTTTTTGCAAAAGATGTAAAGCGAAGCAAACCTTACCCTGATATATTTTTAAAGGCTTGTAGTGATTTGAATGTTTTACCAGAGAATTGCTTGGTACTAGAGGATAGTGAAGCAGGGATTGAAGCGGCATCTAGAGCTAGGATTCCAGTTATTTGTATTCCAGATTTAAAAATACCAGCACAGTCTTTCTTAAATAAAACAGAACAAGTTTTTCAGGATTTGGATGCTGTTAGAGACTATTTAGAAAGTAAGAAGGAGGTTTTCTAGTGACCTTAGTAGAAAAATTTGTGACTAAAGTCATTGCAGAAAGCACCTTTGAAGAGTTGGATCGTATCTATCTGACCAATCGTGTTTTAGCCCTGGTGGGAGATGGAGTTCTTGAAGTTGAGACTGACCAAGATGATTTGATTGAACTAAAAGATCAGCTTGTTGAGGAAGCAGTTCGCTTGGAAACAATTGAAGATAGTCAGACTGCGCGTGAGATTCTCGGTGCTGACCTCATGGACTTGGTAACGCCTTGTCCAAGTCAGGTTAATCGAGACTTTTGGGCTACTTATGCCCAGTCATCAGAGCAGGCGATTGCGGACTTCTACCAACTCAGTCAGAAGAATGACTACATCAAACTGAAGGATATCGCAAAGAATATTGCTTATCGTGTACCATCTGACTACGGTGAACTAGAGATTACCATCAATCTCTCTAAGCCTGAAAAGGATCCAAAAGAGATTGCGGCAGCTAAGTTGGTCAAGTCGAGTAACTATCCTCAATGTCAGCTCTGTATGGAAAATGAAGGCTACCATGGTCGTGTCAATCATCCAGCTAGAAGCAATCACCGGATTATTCGTTTTGATATTTCTGGGCAGGAGTGGGGCTTCCAATATTCGCCTTACGCTTACTTTAATGAGCACTGTATTTTCCTAGATAGCAAGCATCGTCCTATGGCTATTAGTCGCCAAAGCTTTGAACGTTTGTTAGCGATTGTGGAGCAGTTTCCAGGCTACTTTGCTGGTTCAAATGCAGACTTACCAATCGTGGGTGGCTCCATCCTGACCCATGATCATTATCAAGGTGGTCGTCATGTTTTCCCAATGGAAGTGGCTCCTATTCAGAAAAGCTTTACCTTTGCAGGTTTTAAAACTGTTAAAGCAGGGATTGTTCAATGGCCTATGTCTGTGATTCGACTAACTTCAGATTCTAAATATGATTTGACAGAGCTAGCGGATAAAATCTTACTGGCTTGGCGTCAGTATTCTGACCCAAGTGTACAGGTCTTGGCAGAAAGTAATGGAACACCGCATCACACTATCACACCGATTGCGCGTCAAAGAGATGGGCAGTTTGAATTAGATTTGGTCTTGCGGGACAATCAAACCTCTCCAGAGCATCCAGATGGTATCTATCATCCCCACAAGGATGTCCAACATATCAAGAAGGAAAATATCGGCTTGATAGAGGTCATGGGTTTGGCTATCTTGCCACCACGCTTGAAGGAAGAAGTGGAGCAGGTAGCAGCCTATCTAGTCGGAGAGGATGTTCTAGTAGCGGATTATCACCAAGAATGGGCAGATGAGTTGAAAGAATCCAATCCTGACTTAAAAGATAAAATTCAAGCTCTTGAAATCGTCCAAGAGTCTGTTGGAAAAATATTTGCTCGTGTTTTAGAAGATGCAGGTGTTTACAAGCAAACAGAAGAAGGACAAGCAGCCTTTATGCGTTTTGTAAATCATGTTGGACTTATGCCATAGTGCCAGGACCTTCCTCTTGCATACTAGTATAAAAAGTAGTATGATAGCGTTTGAAAGACTAGGAGGAATGTATGAAGGATTTTCACTTTGATGCCATATCAGCATTTGAAAATTATGAAATCAAGGAGATGAGAGATGGGCGTGTCACCGTAACTACTAAGGTTGTAAAGTCTTCTCTTAACTATTATGGCAATGCCCACGGAGGTTATCTTTATACTCTGTGTGACCAAATTAGTGGCTTAGTCGTTATTTCTCTTGATTTAGATGTTGTAACTTTACAGTCTTCCATCAATTACTTAAAAGCAGGATATCTCGGAGATGAATTGACCATCAAGGGAGAATGTGTCCATAAAGGCCGCACCACCTGTGTCGTTGACGTAGACCTCATCAACCAAGATGGAAAAAATGTCTGCAAGGCAACCTTCACCATGTTTATAACAGGTGAGCGCTCAGAAGACAGACAGATTCGAATTTAGAAAGAAAAAAGAGGCACATGCCTCTTTTCTTATTTTTTCCACTGTAGTGCTCGATTATTCTATTCACTAAATCTTAAAAAATAGCCATCTGGATCTAAAACTGCAAATTCATGAGGATAGATATAGTGATCCCCAACGCGAAATTCCCTTTTAATCAATGGACGATGAATAGGATAGTGTGCTTCTAACAATTTCTGATAGAGTCTAGGAACATCCTCAATGCCAAAGGAAATATTGACACCACGCCCGAAAGGATAAGTCAGCTGAGCTAATTCTTCTGCGTTGCCTTCTTCTAACATGAGTTGACACTCTTCAAGAGAAAGAAAGAGAAAGTTTTCTTCTGGACGCTCGTATTCGATGGTGAAACCCAGCAAATCACAGTAGAAGGAACGGGACTTTTCGATGTTGGATACCACAAATTCGGGGATGACAGCTTGATAGTCCATTAGCTTTCTCCTTAAAGTTCAATTTCCAATACAATCGGTGTATGGTCTTGGCGTGCGCCTGAGTCAATCATGTCTGACTTGGTAACTTTGTCTGCTACACGGTTACTTGTGAGCCAGTAGTCGATTCTCCAGCCTGTATTGTTGATTTTTGAAGTTTTGCTACGTTGTGCCCACCAAGTATAGCGTTCTGGCATATCGCCATGGATATGACGGAAGGTATCTGTAAATCCTTTGGCTAAAAGGTTTGTAAATCCTTCACGTTCTTCGTCTGTAAATCCTGGTGAACGACGGTTGCTGGCTGGGTTTGCAAGGTCAATTTCCTTGTGGGCAACGTTGTAGTCTCCGGTTGATAGGACAGGTTTTTGCTTGTCTAGTTGAGCCAAGTACTCTGCATATTTGACATCCCAGACTTGACGTTCTTCCAAGCGTTTGAGCCCATCACCAGCGTTTGGTGTGTAAACTTGAGTCACGAAAAATGTATCAAATTCTAGGGTAATGATGCGTCCTTCAGAATCCATAGTAGAAGGGGCACCGATTTCTGGGAAGCTGATAGTTGGAGTCAGTTCTTTCTTATAGAGGAACATAGTTCCAGCATAGCCTTTACGAGCAGGTTCTTGAGAGGAACGCCAAGTATGTTCATATCCAGGGAAGAGTTCTTCCAGCACCTCGAGGTGTTTTTTAGTAGGCCCTGTAGCTGAAAGCTTGGTTTCTTGGATGGCGATGATATCAGCGTCTTCTGCTACCAAGGTTTGGAGGACGTCTTGTGATAATTTCGCACGCGCAGAATCACTCGTCAATGCTGCGTTTAGGGAATCAATATTCCATGAGATCAATTTCATAATATTTACCTTTTCATTCAGATTATAGACAATATTATACCAGAAAAAGAAGTATTTCCCCAGCGTATGGTTTGAAAAATCCAGGTCATTCCTATATAATAAAGAATGATTTATGTAAAAGATTGAAAATAAATGAAATGTTACTCCTTTGAGTATCTTTATCGCTGAATATGACAAAGTTTAAGTTAGTGTCATCACCTATGAATAGGAAAAACCTGAGGTAGTCGCCTCAGGTTTCCATTTGTCATTAGAAAGGAATTTTATGTCCATCATCCAAAAACTCTGGTGGTTTTTTAAATTAGAAAAACGTCGTTACCTAGTTGGAATTGTAGCTTTGGTTTTGGTTTCTGTGCTCAACCTTATCCCACCGATGGTCATGGGGCGCGTGATTGATGCCATCACTTCAGGACGATTAACACAAGATGAGCTCCTGCTTCATCTCTTTTATCTCCTGCTGGCAGCTTTCGGAATGTACTACCTGCGTTATGTTTGGCGCATGTATATCCTAGGGACCTCCTACCGACTTGGACAAATCATGCGTTCAAGACTATTTGAGCACTTTACAAAAATGTCGCCTGCTTTTTATCAGAATTATCGAACTGGGGATTTGATGGCTCATGCAACCAATGATATCAATGCTCTGACTCGTTTAGCAGGTGGTGGTGTCATGTCGGCGGTGGATGCCTCTATCACAGCCTTGGTGACTCTCTTGACTATGCTCTTTAGCATTTCTTGGCAGATGACCTTGGTTGCCATTCTACCTTTGCCGTTTATGGCCTATTGGACTAGTCGTCTGGGGAGAAAGACCCATAAGGCTTTTGGCGAATCCCAAGCAGCCTTTTCTGAAATTAACAATAAGGTTCAAGAATCTGTATCAGGTATCAAGGTAACCAAGTCCTTTGGCTATCAGTCTGATGAATTGGCATCTTTCCAGGAAGTCAATGATTTGACCTTCCAAAAGAATCTGCAAACCATGAAATATGATAGCCTCTTTGACCCTATGGTTCTACTCTTTGTTGGTTCTTCCTATGCCTTAACTCTCTTAGTCGGTGCCTTTATGGTGCAAGCAGGACAAGTAACCGTTGGTAATCTTGTCACCTTTATCTCTTACTTGGATATGTTGGTCTGGCCCTTGATGGCTATTGGATTCCTCTTTAATATTACTCAAAGAGGGAAGGTTTCTTATCAACGAATTGAGAGTCTTTTGTCCCAAGAATCACCTGTCAAAGATCCAGAATCTCCACTTGACGGGATTGAAAATGGGCGCTTGGACTATGCCATTGATCGTTTTGCCTTTGAAGACGAAGAGACGCTGAGAGATATACATTTTAGCCTTGAAAAAGGGCAAACCTTGGGCTTGGTTGGGCAAACTGGTTCAGGGAAAACTGCTTTGATTAAATTGCTCCTACGTGAGTATGATGTTGACCAAGGAGCTATTTATCTAAATGGTTATGATATTCGTGACTATCGACTAGCTGACTTACGAAGTTTGATGGGATACGTCCCACAGGACCAATTTCTCTTTGCTAGCTCTATCCTAGATAATATCCGCTTTGGAAATCCCGACCTACCTTTCTCAGCAGTAGAAGAAGCGACTCAGTTGGCTCAAGTCTATCAAGACATTCAAGCCATGCCTGAGGGGTTTGATACAGTTATCGGGGAAAAAGGTGTCAGTCTATCTGGTGGACAAAAGCAACGTCTGGCTATGAGTCGGGCTATGATTTTAAATCCTGATATCTTGATTTTAGATGATTCCTTATCGGCGGTAGATGCTAAGACAGAGTTCGCAATCATCGATAATCTCAAGGAAACTCGCAAAGATAAAACGACCATCATCACTGCCCATCGTCTCAGTGCAGTTGTTCATGCAGATTTGATTTTGGTCATGCAGGATGGTCGCATCATTGAACGAGGTAGGCATGAAGACTTACTAGCCTTGGATGGTTGGTATGCACAAACCTACCAGTCACAACAATTAGAAATGAAAGGAGAAGAAGATGCGCAATAAACAAGCACAATGGGCAGTATTGAAACGCTTATTGTCCTATCTCAAGCCCTATGGCCTCCTAACCTTTTTAGCACTCGCCTTTCTCCTTGCTACGACTGTTATCAAGAGTATCATCCCCTTGGTAGCTTCACACTTTATCGACCAGTATCTACATAATCTCAACCAGCTTGCTGTTACAGTTCTGCTAGTTTACTATGGTCTCTACATTCTTCAAACTATTGTCCAATATGTAGGGAACATTCTCTTTGCTCGCGTGTCCTACAGCATCGTTAGAGATATCCGACGTGATGCCTTTGCCAATATGGAAAAACTAGGCATGTCTTATTTTGATAAGACACCTGCAGGTTCTATCGTCTCGCGTTTGACAAATGACACCGAGACTATCAGTGATATGTTTTCGGGAATTTTATCTAGCTTTATCTCGGCAGTCTTTATATTCGTGACGACCCTTTATACCATGTTAGTTCTGGACTATCGTCTGACTGCTTTAGTCTTGCTCTTCCTACCTTTGATTTTCCTTTTGGTCAATCTCTACCGTAAAAAATCGGTCAAGGTCATTGAAAAAACCAGAAGTCTACTGTCAGATATTAACAGTAAGCTGGCAGAAAATATCGAAGGAATTCGTATTATTCAAGCCTTTAACCAAGAAAAACGCCTGCAAGAAGAGTTTGATGAGATAAACCAGGAACACCTAGTCTACGCTAACCGTTCAGTAGCCTTGGATTCTCTCTTTTTACGCCCAGCTATGAGTTTGTTGAAGCTTTTGGGATATGCGGTTTTGATGGCCTACTTTGGATATCGCGGTCTTTATCTAGGAATAACGGCAGGAACTATGTATGCCTTTATCCAGTACATCAACCGTCTCTTTGATCCCCTCATCGAGGTAACACAGAACTTTTCTACACTTCAGACATCCATGGTGTCAGCAGGTCGTGTCTTTGCACTTATCGATGAGTCCAACTATGAACCGGTCCAAGAAAAAGGCCAATCCAAAATTCAAGAAGGAAATATTCGCTTTGAACATGTGTCCTTCTCCTATGATGGAAAACATCAAATTCTCGATGATATTTCCTTTACTGTCAATAAAGGTGAAACCATTGCCTTTGTCGGACATACAGGATCGGGAAAATCTTCTATCATCAATGTTCTCATGCGCTTTTATGAATTCCAGTCAGGTCGGGTACTACTAGATGGTGTGGATATTCGAGAGTATAGTCAAGATGAGCTGAGAAAAAACATCGGTTTGGTTCTACAGGACCCCTTCCTCTATCATGGGACCATTAAGTCCAATATCGCCATGTACCAAGATATCAGCGATGACCAAGTCAAGGCTGCAGCAGAATTTGTCGATGCAGATTCTTTCATTCAGGACCTTCCATTAGGCTATGATGCTCCTGTATCTGAGCGTGGTTCGAGTTTTTCAACTGGTCAACGTCAGCTACTGGCCTTTGCTAGAACGGTTGCCAGTCAACCGAAAATACTGATTTTGGATGAAGCGACAGCCAATATAGACTCTGAAACAGAATCCTTGGTTCAAAATTCTCTAGCTAAGATGAGACAAGGTCGGACAACCATTGCCATCGCCCATCGTCTTTCTACTATCCAAGATGCCAACTGTATCTATGTCCTTGACAAGGGACGAATCATTGAGAGTGGAACCCACGAGGAACTTTTAGCCTTGGGTGGAACCTATCACAAGATGTATAGTTTGCAGGCAGGTGCTCTTTCCTAGGGAAGAATTCCTTTAAAATACATATTTCTTGCACCGCCTCTTTCATTTTGTGGTATAATGTAGAATGTTTAAAGATTACATATTAAAAAACAGAGGAGAATGTGCATGCTGAAATGGGATGAACTACCTCAGGAGATGCAATTGAGCGAGGTAAAACCATACTACCAGCTCGTCTCTGGAAGAAAAGGTTCACTGATTCTCAAGCGTTGTCTAGATTTGTTTCTAGCCGTGGTCTTGTTAATCTTGACTTCACCCGTATTTCTGATTCTAAGCATTTGGATTAAGCTTGACAGTAAGGGTCCAGTCATTTACAAGCAGGTGCGGGTAACCCAGTACAACCGACATTTCAAGATTTGGAAATTCCGGACCATGGTGACCGATGCGGACAAGAAAGGAAGTCTAGTAACTTCTGCGAATGACAGCCGTATCACCAAGGTTGGAAATTTCATTCGACGTGTTCGTTTGGATGAACTTCCGCAATTGGTCAATGTTCTCAAAGGAGAGATGTCCTTTGTGGGAACTCGTCCAGAAGTACCACGCTACACAGAACAGTATAGCCCTGAAATGATGGCTACCTTGCTCTTGCCAGCAGGGATTACATCGCTTGCCAGCATTAACTATAAGGACGAGGATGCCATTATCAGTCAAATGACTGCAAAAGGTATGACGGTTGACCAGGCCTATGTCGAAAGAGTCCTCCCAGAAAAGATGCACTATAATCTAGCCTACCTACGTGATTTTAATTTCTTCGGGGATATCAAGATCATGTTCCAGACTGTATTTGAAGTTTTAAAATAAAGTAGTCATAAGATTGAAAACTGATCAAAGGAGTAAAACAATGACAAAGTATAATATTCCATTTTCACCACCTGATATTACCGAAGCTGAAATTGCTGAAGTAGCAGATACCCTCCGTTCTGGTTGGATCACAACAGGTCCAAAGACAAAAGAATTGGAGCGTCGTCTATCTGCCTATACTCAGACACCTAAGACAGTCTGCCTCAACTCTGCAACAGCAGCTCTTGAATTGATCTTGCGCGTGCTTGAAGTGGGTCCTGGCGATGAAGTTATCGTTCCGGCTATGACTTATACAGCATCATGTAGCGTTATCACTCACGTAGGTGCTACACCAGTTATGGTTGATATCCAAGGTGATACCTTTGAAATGGACTATGACAAGCTTGAGCAAGCGATTACTGAGAAGACTAAGGTTATCATCCCAGTAGAACTTGCAGGGATTATCTGTGACTATGACCGTTTGTTCCAAGTTGTTGAGAAGAAACGTGACCTCTTTACAGCTACTAGCAAGTGGCAAAAAGTCTTTAACCGTATTGTTGTAGTATCTGATAGTGCCCATGCTTTGGGTTCAACCTACAAAGGACAACCAGCTGGTTCTATTGCAGACTTTACGTCCTTCTCTTTCCACGCAGTTAAGAACTTCACAACTGCTGAAGGAGGAAGTGCGACCTGGAAAGCAAATCCAGCTATTGATGATGAAGAAATGTACAAGGAATTCCAAATCCTATCTCTTCATGGTCAAACCAAAGATGCACTTGCCAAGATGCAACTAGGTTCATGGGAATACGATATCGTAACTCCTGCCTACAAGTGCAACATGACGGATATCATGGCTTCACTTGGTCTGGTTCAGTTGGACCGTTATCCTGGCTTGCTACAACGTCGTAAGGATATTGTGAAACGCTATGACCATGGATTTGCAGGAACTCGTATCCACCCATTGCCTCATGAGACAGATACTGTTGAATCTTGTCGTCACCTTTACGTTACCCATGTAGAAGGTGCTAGTCTCGAACAACGCAATCAAATTATCCAAGAATTGGCCAAGGCAGGAATTGCAAGTAATGTTCACTACAAACCGCTTCCACTTTTGACAGCTTATAAGAATCTTGGCTTTGATATGGCAAACTATCCTAAGGCCTATGCCTACTTTGTAAACGAGATTACACTACCACTTCACACAAAATTAACGGATGAAGAAGTAGATTATATCATTGAGACTTTTGTCAGAGTTTCTGAAGAAGTTCTAGGCGCTTCACAAAAATAATTAAAAAATTAGTAAAAAATGAATGAAAACGGTTGACAAAGAAAAACAATAACATATAATTAACCCAACAAATCAGAAAAGTAATTATTTTTAATCTTCAGGGAGCCTGTGGTTACTGCGAACAGGTGGTTGGAACTAGTGAAATTGGGCTGATTTTAAAAGTGAATTTGAAACAATGAAAATTCGGTAGGCACACCTTACAGTGCAACTTGTTGTTAGACAAGGCAGAGATGTAAAGAAGATAGTTTCTTTACAATTGAGGTGGCACCGCGTTACAAACGCCCTCACATGGAAGTAGATTCCGTGTGTGGGCTTTTTTCTATCCGTCATTTTGTTTATCTTTTATTAGGGCGTTAAGTCGCTTTGATGAACTTGAGTTCTATCTACAGCTCCTTGCCTACTACTAAAAGCAAACAAAAAGCCGGATTCATACAGAAGGAGGGAAAATATATGACAACTAAAGGATATTTTGGACAATTTGGTGGTAGTTTTGTACCAGAACCAATTCAGGTTTTACTAGATGAATTGGAAGTGACTTTTGATAAATACAAGGATGATCCAGAGTTTTTGGCAGAATATCGTCATTACTTGAAAGATTATTCAGGTCGTGAGACTCCGCTCTATTTTGCAGAAAGTTTGACGGATTATCTAGGTGGTGCTAAGATTTATCTCAAACGTGAAGATCTTAACCATCTTGGGTCACACAAACTTAACAATGTCCTTGGGCAGATCCTTCTTGCTAAACGTATGGGTAAAAAACGTGTGATTGCAGAGACAGGAGCTGGTCAGCACGGTGTTGCTACAGCTGCAGCTGCAGCCAAATTTGGTATGGCATGTGATGTCTATATGGGGGCAGAAGATGTGGAGCGTCAACGTCTCAATGTCTTCCGCATGGAGATGATGGGAGCAACTGTTCATGCAGTTGAAACGGGAACTCGTACACTGAAGGATGCGGTCGATGCAGCCTTTGGAGCATGGATGAATGACCTTGATGCTTTCTACGTTTTAGGTTCGGCTGTAGGTCCGCACCCTTACCCAACGATTGTCCATGAATTCCAAAAAGTGATTAGTGAAGAATCACGTCGTCAAATCTTGGAAAAAGAAGGACGTTTGCCAGACTACGTCATTGCCTGTGTGGGTGGTGGTTCTAATGCCATCGGTGCCTTTTCACAGTATGTAGCTGATGAAGAAGTTAAATTGGTTGGGGTAGAAGCTGCTGGTCACGGTTTAGATACCGACAAACACGCGGCAACAATGACCAAGGGTAGTGTAGGAATTGTCGATGGAATGAAGACCTATGCAGTCTTTGGTGAAGATGGAAATGTTGCACCTGTTTACTCTATCTCTGCTGGTTTAGACTATCCAGGGGTTGGACCAGAACACGCTTTCTTTAAAGACTCTGGTCGTGTAGAATATGTTGCAGCGACTGATGAAGAAGCTGTTCAAGCCTTGCTTTTACTTAGCAAGACAGAAGGAATCATCCCTGCAATTGAAAGCTCACATGCTATCGCTGAAGCAGTCAAACGCGCACCAAAACTAAGTAAAGATGAGATTATCATCATCAATGTCTCTGGTCGTGGAGACAAGGACGTAGCTGCCATTGCAGACTACCTTGAAGCAAAGAATAACTAATCATTCCAAGATTAAAGGGAGAAAATTGTGATTTTATTGATTGATAATTATGATTCTTTTACCTACAATCTAGCTCAGTATATCGGAACTTTTTCTTCTGTTGAGGTCTTGAGAAATGACGATCCTCGCCTCTACCAAGTGGCGGAAGAGGCTCAAGCACTTGTCTTTTCTCCGGGACCTGGTTGGCCAGCTGATGCTGGAAAAATGGAGGAAATGATTCGAGATTTTGCTGGGGAAAAGCCAATTTTGGGGATTTGCTTGGGACATCAGGCTATTGCAGAGGCTTTTGGTGGAAAACTAGGTTTGGCTCCAAAGGTCATGCATGGTAAACAAAGTCAGCTCCAATTTGAAGCTCCATCCATTCTTTATCAGGGTATAGAAAATAACTGTTCAGTCATGCGTTACCATAGTCTGATGGTGGAGGAATTACCCGCAGACTTTGAAGTTACCGCTCGTGCGATAGACGATCAGGTTATCATGGGTTTTCAACACAAGAAGCTCCCTATCTATGGCTTTCAATATCATCCAGAAAGTATAGGGACACCAGATGGACTATCAACCATACGAAACTTCATTGAAAAGGTTATCTAAGGAATAGGACGACAAAATAAAAGCCCTCATAGAGGGCCTGACTATCCTAAAAGCAAAAGCTTACCAAAAATAATCACGCAAGCAGCAAGTAAGAGGAAAGGCACAAAAGGAAGTCTTTCCTTTTCTTTAGTAGGAGAAAAACTAGAATGCCAGTTGTAGAAGCAAACTGTATCAAAATTAGTAATTCTGTCAGACTAAAGATAAGCGCACAAGAAGCCAGAAAGAGAAAATCACCTGCTCCTATGCGAATATCGATGAAATGAGCAATGATTCCAAGAACTAGGAAGAAAGCCATGACTAGATTCCAACTAGAGTAAACCATGAGGATTAAGTGAAAAATCAGCCAGACGATCAAGGGATATTCTTGATGCTGTATATCATAGATTCCTAAGGTCAAGCCAGCAGTGATCAGAATAAGTTGTCCTAAGGTTAGAAATTTCCAGGAGAAAGCTAGAAAGAACAGTCCCAAAGACAACTCAAAGAAAGCATACCAGATAGGATAGCTTGACTTGCAATAGCGACAGCGAAAGCGATTGAATACCTGTGAGAGAAATGGAATCAAATCCAAGGGACGTAAGCGAGTCTGACAAGAATCACAGTGACTAGCAGGGAAAACAATGGATTGCTCAGGAAAACGATCAATGACCAAGCCTAGAAAGGAAGCAAGAATCGCTCCAACAAGAAAAAGTAAAGATGAATCATACTTATTTATTCGGAAAAAATAAGAGAAAGAGTATAATAGTTGGATATAGGAGAAGTTATAGGAGCAAATATGAAAATTTACTTTGAAAAAGGACTTCAGATAGATAATACCCAACTCATTTGTCAGTGGTCTAATGCTTTGGGAGAAAGTTTCCAGAAGCAATGGATGGGTCCCAAAATTTCTTACCCCTTGATTGCCCAATCTTTGCAAAAGATGGAAGGGATTTTTTCCATTTTTGCTGGAGAAGAGTTTGTAGGCATCATCCAGAAAATCAAACTAGAAGATAAAAATCTTCATATTGGAAGATTTCTCATAGCTCCACAGAAGCAGGGGCAGGGCTTAGGTAGCCAGGCTTTAAGGAAATTTGTTAGTTTGGCCTTTGAAAATGAAGACATAGATACTATTTCTCTAAATGTCTACGAGGCAAATCAAAGAGCTAGAGACCTCTACCAAAAAGAGGGATTTGAAATCGTTCAAACCATTGAAGTTCCTGAACGTAAATACATAATGAGAAAATCTAGGTAAGAACTAGATGAGACGAGGAACTGTACCCGTACAATTTTTGGTTCCCAAACTTGTTGCAGAGAAATTTTCTTGATAAAATAGATACATGACTAGATATAAAGCAATCATTTCCTATGATGGATACGCCTTTGCTGGTTTTCAACGGCAACCACACGCGCGTAGTGTCCAAGAGGAAATTGAAAAAACTTTAACAAAATTAAATAAAGGGCAGGCCATTACCATCCATGGTGCTGGGCGAACGGATAGCGGTGTCCATGCCTTAGGGCAGGTCGTCCACTTTGATCTTCCCTATCAGATGGATGAGGAAAAACTTCGTTTTGCTCTTGATACCCAAAGTCCTGAAGATATTGATGTGATTTCGATTGAGATTGTGGCTGATGATTTTCATTGCCGTTATGCCAAGCATAGCAAGACCTACGAGTTTATCGTAGATAGAGGACGTCCTAAAAATCCTATGCGTCGCCATTATGCGACACACTATCCCTACCCACTAGATGTGAAGCGGATGCAGCTTGCTTTAAAAAAATTAGAGGGAACACATGACTTTACTGGTTTTACAGCATCAGGAACTAGTGTGGAGGACAAGGTTCGAACGATCATGGAAGCCAGTCTCAGGGTTGATGAAACAGGTCAGTTTTTGACTTTTACCTTCTCAGGCAATGGTTTCCTCTATAAGCAGATTCGAAATATGGTCGGAACCCTGCTTAAAATTGGTAATAACCGTATGCCCATTGAACAGATTGACCTTATCTTGGAGAAAAAAGACAGACAGTTGGCAGGTCCAACTGCAGCGCCTAATGGTTTGTATTTGAAGGAGATTCGTTATGAAGAATAATCGTATTTTAGCACTTTCAGGAAATGATATTTTTAGTGGTGGTGGACTAGCTGCCGACCTTGCGACCTACACCTTGAATGGCTTGCATGGTTTTGTAGCCATGACTTGTTTAACTGCTTTGACGGAAAATGGTTTTGAGGTCTTCCCGACAGATGAGGCTATTTTCCAACAACAGTTGGATAGTCTGAAAAGCGTAGACTTTGGAGGGATAAAAATTGGTCTTTTACCGACTGTTGGTGTTGCGGAGAAAGCCCTCAACTTTATCAAGGAACGGGCAGGAGTCCCAGTAGTCTTGGACCCTGTTCTCGTTTGTAAGGAAACGCACGACGTTGCAGTCAGTGAGCTCTGTCAAGAGTTGATTCGCTTTTTCCCTTATGTATCTGTGATTACTCCTAATCTTCCTGAGGCAGAGTTGCTTGCAGACCAAAAGATTGAAAGTCTGGAAGACATGAAAAATGCAGCCAAAAAACTACATGATTTGGGTGCGCCAGCAGTGATTATCAAGGGTGGAAATCGCCTCAGTCAGGATAAGGCTGTGGATGTCTTTTATGATGGAGAGAATTTTACCATTCTTGAAAATCCAGTCATTCAAGGACAAAATGCTGGTGCAGGATGTACCTTTGCATCAAGCATTGCCAGCCAATTAGTCAAGGGAGAGGAGCTCTTACCAGCAATTGAAAGTTCCAAAGCCTTTGTTTACCGAGCTATTGCACAAGCAGATCAATATGGAGTGAGACAATATGAAGCAAACCAGAACAACTAAAATCGCCCTAGTATCCATCTTAGCAGCCAGTTCGGTTGTATTAGGTTATTTTATTAAAATCCCGACACCAACTGGAATTTTTACACTTTTGGACGTTGGAGTCTTCTTCACAGCCTTTTACTTTGGCAGTCGTGAAGGGGCTGTTGTTGGAGGTTTAGCAGGATTTCTTATTGACCTCATTTCAGGCTACCCTCAGTGGATGATTTTTAGCTTAATTAACCATGGTTTACAAGGCTATTTTGCAGGTTTTAAAGGGAAATGGCAATGGCTAGGCTTAGTCTTAGCGACTTTATTCATGGTAGCTGGTTATGCCTTGGCATCAGCTTGGATGAATGGTTGGGGTGCAGCTATTCCAGAAATCATTCCAAATCTCATGCAAAATATCGTTGGAATGACTTTAGGATTTCTTCTTTGTCATAGTGTAAAGAAATTCAGATAATAGTGAAAAAGGGAATCCTCTGCAGGAACTATTGAAAAAACTCTGATTTTTTGCTAAAATGTAAGCTATGAAAACACTCTACGATGTGCAACAATTTCTCAAACAGTTTGGTATCATTGTCTACATGGGGAAACGTCTTTATGACATTGAATTAATGAAGATTGAACTATCTCGAATCTATGATGCTGGTTTAATGGATAAGCTGGATTATCTAGAAGCGGAGGCTGTTCTTCGCAGAGAGCACAAACTAGAATTAGACTATTTAGAAAAAATGGAGATTAGATATTATGGTAACTTGGGTATTATGGGGACTTATAGTGGCGATGTTAGGATGGATGGGATACAATTATCTTCGTATTCGTCGTGCAGCGAAAATTGTAGATAATGCAGAGTTTGAGTCATTGATTCGTACAGGACAGTTGATTGACTTACGTGATCCAGCTGACTTTCACAGAAAACATATCCTCGGAGCTCGTAATATCCCTTCAAATCAATTGAAGACAAGTCTTGCAGCGCTTCGCAAGGATAAGCCTGTCCTTCTTTATGAGAACCAACGTGCGCAACGTGTGACCAATGCAGCACTTTTCTTAAAAAACAAGGTTTCTCAGAAATCTATATCCTCTCTTACGGCTTGGATTCTTGGACTGGGAAGGTGAAATCTAATTAACAATGTGAAAACAACTTGTCACATATGTTTAATATAGAAATCCGACTTTTTATGGTATAATAGTAATATAAATTTTAAGGAGTTTTTATTATGCAAGAAAAGAAAAAGCATCGCTTGTTTTAGGTATCCTATCTATCGTCCTTGGTTTGCTATCTCCAATCGTAGGTCTTATTTTGGGGATCATTGGTCTTGTCTTGGCTAATTCACATCAAAATCAATCTGGACTAGTGTATAAAACAGAAAAAATTCTCAATATCGTAGGGATTGTCATTTCTGTACTTAACTGGATTGCAGCCCTCGTAATGATTTTTGGCTAATCAAAAACAAAAAGCTTTATTTTAAAGCTTTTTTGTTTTATCCACTTTTCTCCAAGTAGTTTTTAATGATTTTCAATTCTTTTTGGCTCAGGGACAGGTTTTCATAGTTCTAAAACTTGTTACCTAATAGATAAAGCCGGTTTGTATGGTATAATGAATGTGTAAAAAATTTAAGGAGTTTATTGAAAAATGGAAGAAAAGAAGAAAAATCCACTTATAGTGGGTATCCTATCTATCATTCTTAGTTTGTTATTTCCGTTGGGAGGTATTGGTTTAGGTATCGTTGGTTTATTATTTGCTAACGAACTTCAAAAAGAATCTGGATTAGATTATAAAACAGAGAGAATTGTATCTATCGTAGGTATAGTTCTTTCTGCTCTTAACTGGATTATTGGAATTTTCTTACACATGAGTTAAAGACGATTAAAAAAGCTTTAGATTTAAAGCTTTTTTGTTTTATCCACTTTTCTCTAAGTAGTTTTTAATGATTTTCAATTCCTCTTGATTCAAGTGCCGATATTGACCTTCTGTTAGGTCAGGGTCTAATATGAAATCACCGAACTGAACTCGTTTGAGAGCAGTAACCTTGACACCTACTGAGAGGAACATTTTTTTGACCTGATGAAATTTCCCTTCAGAGATGGTGATGGTGGCTCGGCTGAGACTAGGGCTTGAAGATAAAATCTCAAGCTGAGCAGGTTTACAAATAGTTCCATCAAGAAAGACAATACCGTTTTTGAACTGCTGGATGTGATTTGGTGTGAGCAAGCCGTTCACTTCAACTTGATAAGTTTTATCGACATGATATTGAGGGTGGAGAAGTTGAAAACCTAAAGGGCCATTATCTGTTAGGAGGAGGAGCCCTGTCGTATCTCTATCCAATCGACCAATTGCGTAAAGCTGAGCCGACTGGAGGTGTTGAGGAAGTAGATCCATAACCGTTGGGAGCTTCTTATCCTTGCTTGCTGTCACGACACCTTTTGGTTTGTGAAGCATGAGGTAGATGTGCTCATATCCTTGGATTTTTCTACCCTGAAAAATCAGCTCTTGTAATCCTGTATCAACATTCTGTGCAAGGGAAGTAGCAGGGACTCCATCTACTAAGATTTCTTTTTTGATAAGAGCCCGTTTCATGGCTTTTCGACTGATTTTTTCCTGGGCCAATAAATTATCTAAACGCATACCAGCCTATCTTATCACAAGTCAGGATTTTTGAAAAGAAAAGATAAGTCATGAATTTTATTTTGAAAACATTTACACTTACTTGAGTTAAGTCATTTGCTTAAAATTGTGGTATAATTGCTCAGTTAGAAAATAAATTTTTGAATATAACAGAGGAAATCATGACAAAATTAAGAGAAGATATCCGTAATATCGCGATTATCGCCCACGTCGACCACGGTAAAACAACCCTCGTTGACGAATTATTGAAACAATCTGAAACTCTTGACGCACGTACAGAATTAGCTGAACGTGCAATGGACTCAAACGATATTGAAAAAGAGCGTGGAATTACCATCCTTGCGAAGAATACAGCAGTTGCCTACAATGGAACTCGTATCAACATCATGGACACACCAGGACACGCGGACTTCGGTGGAGAAGTTGAGCGTATCATGAAAATGGTTGACGGTGTTGTTTTGGTCGTAGATGCTTACGAAGGAACCATGCCACAGACTCGTTTCGTATTGAAAAAAGCCTTGGAACAAGACCTTGTGCCGATCGTTGTAGTTAACAAAATCGATAAGCCATCAGCTCGTCCAGCAGAAGTAGTAGATGAAGTTTTGGAACTTTTCATCGAGCTTGGTGCGGATGATGATCAACTTGACTTCCCAGTTGTCTATGCATCAGCGATCAATGGAACTTCTTCATTGTCAGATGATCCAGCAGACCAAGAAAAGACTATGGCGCCAATCTTTGACACCATTATCGACCACATTCCAGCTCCAGTTGACAACTCAGATGAGCCACTTCAATTCCAAGTGTCACTTCTTGACTACAATGACTTCGTAGGACGTATTGGTATCGGACGTATCTTCCGTGGTAGTGTCAAGGTTGGGGACCAAGTTACCCTTTCTAAACTTGACGGAACAACTAAAAACTTCCGTGTTACAAAACTCTTTGGTTTCTTTGGTTTGGAACGTCGTGAAATCCAAGAAGCTAAAGCTGGTGACTTGATTGCCGTATCAGGTATGGAAGATATCTTCGTTGGTGAAACCATTACTCCAACAGATGCGATCGAAGCTCTTCCAGTTCTTCACATCGATGAGCCAACCCTTCAAATGACTTTCTTGGTTAATAACTCACCATTTGCTGGTCGTGAAGGAAAATGGGTAACTTCTCGTAAGGTTGAAGAACGTCTTCAAGCTGAGTTGCAAACAGACGTATCTCTTCGTGTAGACCCAACGGACTCACCAGATAAATGGACAGTTTCAGGACGTGGAGAATTGCACTTGTCAATCCTTATCGAAACCATGCGTCGTGAAGGATATGAGCTTCAAGTATCTCGTCCAGAAGTTATCGTAAAAGAAATTGATGGTGTTAAATGCGAGCCGTTTGAACGCGTGCAAATTGACACACCAGAAGAATACCAAGGATCTGTTATCCAAAGTCTTTCTGAACGTAAAGGTGAAATGTTGGATATGATCTCAACTGGTAACGGTCAAACTCGTTTGGTCTTCCTAGTTCCTGCGCGTGGTTTGATTGGATACTCAACTGAGTTCTTGTCAATGACTCGTGGTTACGGTATCATGAACCATACCTTCGACCAATACTTGCCATTGATTCCAGGAGAAATTGGTGGACGTCACCGTGGTGCTCTCGTTTCTATCGATACTGGTAAGGCAACAACATACTCAATCATGTCTATCGAAGAACGTGGAACCATCTTTGTCAACCCAGGTACTGAGGTTTACGAAGGAATGATCATCGGTGAAAACTCTCGTGAAAATGACTTGACTGTTAACATCACGAAAGCTAAACAAATGACCAACGTTCGTTCAGCTACTAAGGACCAAACAGCGGTTATCAAGACTCCTCGTATCTTGACACTTGAAGAATCACTCGAGTTCTTGAACGACGATGAGTACATGGAAGTAACGCCTGAATCGATTCGTTTGCGTAAACAAATCCTTAACAAGGCAGAGCGTGAGAAAGCAAACAAAAGAAAAAATCAGCTGAATAAGAGCTAGAAAGAGATAAAGATGGTCTATCTAATCATAGGGATTTTATTACTCTTACTCTATATCTTTGCGACACCTCAAAGTATCAAGGGGACGGTTAATGTTGTAATATTAGTCTTTGGACTTGTTGCCCTCGTAATCTTGTTGCTCTTGTCTGCCCTGCAGATTTTCCAACTTCCAGCAGAAATCTTTATTACATTGGGGATGCTAGCTCTTACTTACTTTAGTTTGAGAGATATTTCCTTAATATCGGTTAAAAAGAGATAGGATTTACCCTCATTCCTCTACACCATTAGAGTCAAAATATAAAATGATTGAAGCAAAATCAGATTCATGCGGGTTTTGCTTTTTATTTTCACGAGATAACTAGGTAAGAGGCGATTTCATTTATTTTTCATATCTTTTGAAAAGAAGTACGTTTTTTGATACAATGAAAGAAAACGGTTACAAGATTGGAGTTTGATATGAACCGACATTTATTTAAGGAAAAGCAACGTTTTTCTTTAAGAAAATATGCGATAGGAACTTGTTCTGTTTTATTAGGAACGAGTTTGTTTTTTGCGGCCTCGCCGATTGAAATCGTAGGAGCTCAGGAGAGACAGCCACAATTAGTTTCTCATTATGTTGAGGATAAAGATTTACCTGAAGCAATAAAGGAAGAATTGCGGTGGTTTGAAGATAATGCAATCGAGCTAGAAGAGGGTAAGGACTATTACTTCATTTATCGTAAATCAGTTGCAAGCTTACCCAATACGGGACTCTTTTCTAATCCTTTAGTGCCAGTACTAGGAATGGGAATTCTTTTGGTTTCGTTAACGTTAATCAAGAAGAAAAAAGGTAGAAGTCTTTTTCTAGTGACAGTTTTGGCAGTTGGGGGAACAGCAGTCTCAGTCTCTGCCCTAGAAAACTTAGTAGAGCTTCGTCCAGCCCTCGTTAAAACGGTAGAAGGGGAGTTTTTGCCAAGACCTGAAAAGATTGAAGGTTATGAATTTACGGGTTACTATTTTGTAAGATGCAATGAAGAGATATCTCAAAGCCTAGTCACACCTTCAAAAATGACTCAGGGAAGTCTGCTTGAACAAGCTTTAATTCCAAGTCATCCAGGTATAATTGAAACTCCAGCAACTCCAAGCCGACCATCTTCTGAAGAGTCTACATCAATCCCTCCTCAGGGTCAACCAAGTCTAGTAGAGGTGAAACCGGAATTGGAAATTAGCAAGGAATCCATTCCTTTTGATACCATTCGTCAGGAAGATCCAAACTTACCGAAGGGACAAACGCAAGTTATCCAGGTAGGAGTCGCAGGAGAACGTACCATCTTAACAGAAGTTACAAGGGTTGATGGTAAGGAGAGTCGCCAAGTCAAATCAAACACTGTGACTCAAGAACAAGTTTCAGAAATTATTGCAGTCGGTACTAAGGTAGAATCCACATCAATTCCTCTAGAAGGTTCTCCAAGCTTGGTGGAAGTGAAACCAGAGCTAGAAACAAGCACAGAGTCAGTTCCTTTTGATCGACTCTATCAAGAAGACCCAGATATGCCTAAGGGTCAAACTCGAGTTATCCAGGCAGGAGTAGTAGGAGAACGTACCATCTTAACAGAAGTTACAAGGGTTGATGGTAAGGAGAGTCGCCAAGTCAAATCAAATACTGTGACTCAAGAACCAGTTTCAGAAATTATCGCAGTTGGTAGCAAGGTGGAATCCACATCAATTCCTCTAGAAGGTTCTCCAAGCTTAGTAGAAGTGAAACCTGAGTTGCAGACTAGTACAGAAGAGATACCTTATAATACTCTTCATCAAGAGGATCCGGATTTACTAAAAGGTGAGACTCGTATAATCCAAGCAGGTGTGGTTGGCCAACGTACGATTCTAACAGAAGTTACAAGGGTTGATGGTAAGGAGAGTCGTCAAGTCAAATCAAATACTGTGACTCAAGAACCAGTTTCAGAAATCATTGCAGTTGGTAGCAAGGTGGAAGCGACAGCTATTCCGCAAGAAGGTAGTCCAAGTTTAGTAGAAGTGAAACCAGAATTGGAAGTAACAACAGAGGTGGTTCCGTTTAAGACCATTCGTCAAGAAGATCCGAATATGCCAGAAGACCAAGTTAAACTAATTCAAGCAGGTGTCAACGGGAAACGTACCATCCTAACCGAAGTTAGCACGCTTAATGGTCAGGAAAAACGTAAGATTATTTCGAATACTTTAACGACAGAAGCCATCCCGGAAATCATTGCTATCGGGACAAAAAAAGAGCTTCTCCCCCTCCCCCAACCAAAAATTGAAACCCAAACGGTTCCTTATAAAATTATCTACCAAGCAGATGAAACTCTAGCAGTTGGGACTCGAAAAACAAAAGTTTCTGGCGTTAATGGAAAGCTAGAAAAGACTACAAACTATACGAGAGATAAGGTCAGCGGTGCAATCAAAGAGTCTAGTACTACAAAAACCTTGGTTGAGAAGGTAGATGAAATTATTCTTGTAGGAACAAAACCAAGTATCGAAACGAAGGTTATTGCAAATAAGACGGTTTTTGAAGCAGACTCTACACTACCTTACCAGGCGCAAAAAGTGTCTGTTCCAGGGAAGGAAGGTAGTGAGAAAACGATGACTAGTTACAAAGTTGACAGTCAGTCAGGTCTTGTAACTGAAAAAGATAAACAGAAACAAACCACGGCCCCAATTGATAAGGTTATTAAAGTTGGGAATGTCGAAAAGATTGTGACTCCAATTCCGATCAAGGAAGAACGTCGAAAGGATCCATCACTTGACAAGGATACTGAAAAAATTGAGAGCCCAGGTCAAGCAGGAGAGTCGACGGCTACTCGAGTTTATGAAGTGAACACTCACACTGGGGCATTGCTGTCGTATAAAGAAACTAGTGCTGAGACGAAATCTATGAAACCGAAGGTAATCTTGGTAGGAACCAAAGAAAATAAACCACATCTCCTCCCAGATAACAAGGATCTAGAAAATGCGATTGATACAAATCGAGTAAGCCGAGATATGAAAGGGATAGATTTATTTACTAACACATACTTAGTGAATGCTCTGAAACCAAGCATCCTTGGGCGTGACGTGATTAGTAAGAAGATTGAACTCAAAAAGACAAATCCAGCTATCACTGATGAAGAAGTCAAAGAAGTCCTGCGCAAAGAATACCTTGAAAGATTATCGATTAAAGATACTTTTGAACAAACAAAGAATAATTTAGATTCAGATCTGAAAAAGATTGCTTCTCATACCCTTAGCATACTAGGAAATACTCCAGTTTCTAGGGCAAAAGTCCAAAGTGAACTAGAAGCAAATAAAGAAAAAATTCTTTTAGGTCTAACTTATATCAATCGTTTTTACAATATTGATTTTGGTAAGACCAATATTCGCGATATTCTAGCCTTTAATCCAAGCTCTTTTGGTAAAAAAGTTACTTCCTTAGATTGGTTGAAGCATCTAGGTTCCATGAACTATAGTGAGATGAAGTTGGTCAATAGTTCTAATACCTATGAAAAGTATTTTGAGAAGATTACTGACAAAGGAACATTGAAAGACTTCCTTGATTACAACCGGACTACCTTTACAGATATGGATGGTGATACTTGGTTGAAGGATGCTACAAAGGCCATTGTTATAGAGAAAAAATCAAAAGAGAAGCCTGACGAAAACGTTGCTCTATATACAAAATTGACCTCTGATCCTGTCAAGTATGGGGCTGAGCCACAACAAGTTGTAAATCATAAACAGTATAATATGGCAACTCTTTTAGGTCTGGTCAATATAAAAGAACCAAGCATTTATGCTATTACAAATATGGCAACTGTTTCTTATGGAAATATCGGAACCTACATCGATTCTTCACTTGCTAAACGTAACCCTGCCCAATACAAGGCTGATTTAGAAAAGGCGAGGGCTCTGGTTGAATTAACAGCGAATCGTCAGGCAGCTTACGTTGATTCCCTGTACAGAATTACTAAAAAAGAGAACCAAACAAAACTGATAACCAACCGTTTGATTGTGGATACTATGAAAAAGTATACTAACAAGCAAAATGCAGGTATCAAGGAAACTTGGTCTAAGGAGTTTGGTCCAGAGGCTGATAAAGGAGTCAAGGACTTTATGTCTCCGTTAGGTATGTATTCTCCGTCTCAAACCGTTGGAGCTGAAGCCAATGGTTCTGGTGTGCGTTACTTTATTGATAGAGTTTTAGATGATCGTGGTTCAGCAACCTACTCTCATGAAATGACTCACTTGTTGGATCGTACAGTACTCTTTAACAACCATGGACGACGAGATGGTACGGGAGCAGAGTTCTATGCTCGTGGAATCTTTGAAAATTCTTATACACCTGAAACTGATACCTACTTTAACTTGAATTTTGTCTTTGATGAAAGTAAGAAAGATAGTTTCTACAATAAGAAACCGGACCGCTTTAAATCTGCTGCAGATTTGAAAGAATATATGCATGGTAGTTTTGATGTACTTTATAGTTTAGATTATTTGGAAGCTGAGGCTAGTCGAGGATTGTCAGCAGCTGAAAAAGCAATCTACTTTAAACAGCTCTTGCCAAGTCCAACTTCAGGTTCTAGAACTCCAGTTTCTTACGACAATCCATCTGTCCAACCGATTCATCAGAGTGAGGAAATTAAGGCTTTGACGGAGGTAGACGCAAGTAAGTTGACGGACATCAATAGTTTGATTGATAATCATATCGTGGTAAATCGCTATATTATTAAAGGGCTAACAGCAACTGGGAAAGTAGATGCCAATGGCTATTACACGGTCGATATGTTTGATACGATTTATGGTGTTAATCAAAATGATAAAGGAATGAGTGGTGATATTAGCTTTAGAAAACAAGCCTTTGAGTTAATGGCAGGACTTGGTTACTACGAAGGTTTCGTCCCTTATGTGTCGAATCAATACAAGAAAGATGCTGAGAAAGCCAATCGTCCATTGTCGGACAAATATATCTTTGATAAGATTTTAGCTGGAAAAAGCTATGCTCAATTTAAGAAAGAACAAGTCAATGAACGAATCAATAACCTGAACAAGTTAAAACCGATAACGATTGACTACAAAGGCAAGAAGGAAGTGATTGCTAGCCCAGAAAGAATGAAGCAGTTAATGGCAGAAGCGGTAAAAGAAGAACTTGCTGAGATTAAAGCTGGTAACACAAGTGCGAAACAATATCGCTTTATTGAAACTCCGGTACAGAAGTTGAAAAAAGCCATTTACAAAGCTTATCTTAAGGAATCAAATGAATTTAAAGAATCGATCTATAAATCTTGATAGCTGAGATAAATTTCAACCGGATCAGAATCATTTTTCTAAGTAGTTTTGAGTACTTAATAAGACAAGAAAAACACCTTTCGGACTGCAAGTCTCCACAGTCCGAAAGGTGTTTTTTATCTGTACAATTATCTCTTATTGTTTTTTGAATATCGCTGGTAGAAATCTACTTTTATCTGGATAAAATGCTCTAATTCACGAAAGAGTTGTAGAAGCGTAGCCCGTGTCTCAAACTCTTCTCTAGTTTTAGGGAGAGAGCGATTGCGAAACACCTCTAGGTAGCTCTCAATATCATTCAATAAGTTGTAGGCTGGATTGGATTGACTCAGTTGGCTAGCTGTTTTTGAAAAGAGCTGAGCGACAATCAAACTCTCACTAGCGGCTAGTTGGCATGTGTTGATCTGTTGAGCCATATTTCTTAAGATACGCGTTTGTCTTTGTCGCATCTCGAAGTAGTGGATATGATAATCTGTCTGGTGAAAGAGATGGTCAGAGTGATCGAGGTAAACTAACTTGAGAGCATCCTCAAGTAGTTGATCAAGTTCATTTACAAGCTGAGCTTGATTTCGACCATCTCCTCTTTTCAGATAGTAAGAAAGCCGTAGAAGAACATCTCTGAGTTTTTCTTCAACAAGAGTATGATAATGTTGAATTTCTTTTTCACGTGAAGGCATGTAGAGATTGACCAGAAGTGCAAAGCCAGTACCGATTAGGAAGAGTAAGAGCTCATTCAGTAAAAGTGCTGGTGCTGTTGATTGTTGGATTAAGAGATGGCTAACCAGAACGCTACTAGGAGTAATCCCAATTTCCCAACCCAGTTTATAGGCTAGAGGAACATAGATTGCTAAGTAGAGTCCAAAACTCCAAATATGATAGCCAGTCAGTTGGAAAGCTATAACACCAACCAGAAGAGCAAGGAGAGTAGAAAAAAGGCGATTTCTAGCTAGCTTGATTGTGCTTCTTCGAGTTTCAGAAAGACTCAAGATAGCAATAATACCAGCTGATACAGCAGATGACAAATCAAAAAAGTAGGCTAGTAAACAAGCAAAACAGGTTGCTAGGACTAGTTTTAAAGTACGTTGAGTGACAGACATAGAATACTTCCTTGAGATAAATGCTTTAAAGTTTTAGTAGTAGGTGAGGTAGAAAGGTCTATTCCAAGAGAGTTATTGAGAAAATAATTTGTTCTCCATGTAGTGGTTTGATTATAGTATAAATATGTTTTGAAATCAAGTGAATCTAATAATAGTATAGGCAGAATGAATATTTACCAAACTGGTTCAGATGTCGTTTTATGGTATAATGTTAGGAAAGGAGTTTTACATGCAAGAATTTTTTAGAAGTTATTTTAATAAGCTAGATTTAACAACGGTATTTGAGAATCTCTTAACGAAAGTTATTTCTCTTTTGATTTTATTTGTGCTATTTTACATAGCTAAAAAGCTCCTCCATACGGCTGTCAAAAAAATTGTGAAACCTTCACTTAAGTATTCAAATCGTGATGCAGGAAGACAAAAGACAATCTCTCGTTTATTAGAAAATATTTTTAATTACACTCTTTATTTCTTTTTAGTCTACTGCATTTTGTCTATCCTAGGACTTCCTGTATCAAGTTTACTAGCTGGTGCTGGGATTGCTGGGGTTGCAATTGGTATGGGGGCGCAGGGATTCTTATCAGATGTGATCAATGGTTTCTTTATTCTCTTTGAACGCCAGTTGGATGTAGGAGATGAAGTTGTTTTGACAAATGGTCCCATTACTGTATCGGGAAAAGTAGTTAGTGTCGGAATTCGAACCACACAATTGAGAGGTGATGACCAGGCTCTTCACTTTGTCCCCAACCGTAATATTACTGTGGTTAGCAATTTTTCAAGAGACGAGCAGAACTGAAATTTTACTTGATTTATGGTACAATAGAGGGAGTTTGACAGAGGAGAAATGATGGTTTTAGATAAACAATTAGGAAATGGTTGTACCTGGATAAATCTTGATATCGAAAAAATTAAAAATCTTGAAGATTTATCTGAAATCTACGGATTGGATAAGGAAACCATCGAATATGCGCTGGATAAAAATGAACGTGCCCATATGGATTATAACCGTGAGAATGGGACTGTGACCTTTATCTACAATGTTCTGGATTTAGAAAAGGACAAGGATTACTATGAAGCGATTCCCATGACCTTTATCGTTGAAAACAAACGAATGATTACCATCAGCAACCATAAGAATGCTTATGTCATTGATCAGATGTTAGCTTATCTGGATAGCCATGAGTCGCTTTCTATTTACAAGTTTCTCTTTGCTGGTTTAGAGATTATCAGTAACGCTTATTATCCTGTCATTGAAGAGATGGATAAAAGTAAGGACGAAATTAGTGCCTTGCTACGTCAAACTACAACAAAGAAAAATCTCTTCGCCCTCTCTGACTTGGAGACAGGTATGGTTTACTTGACAGCAGCGGCAAAACAAAATCGCCTCCTCTTGGAACATATCCAGGGCCATGCTCTTTATCGGAGATTTAATGATGTCGAACGAGAGCAGTTTGATGATGCCATGATTGAAGCCCATCAGTTGGTGTCTATGACAGACTTGATTTCTCAAGTCTTGCAACAACTCTCAGCTTCTTACAACAACATCCTAAACAATAACTTGAATGATAGTTTGTCAATTTTGACTATTATCTCCGTCTTACTAGCAGTACTTGCGGTTATTACAGGTTTCTTCGGAATGAATGTTCCTCTACCATTTACAGAAGAGCCAAATGCTTGGATTTATATCTTAATGGCTAGCTTGATTTTATGGGCAGCCTTATCTCAATGGCTGAAGAAAATTACTAGGAAATAAAAGAAAAGGAGCCAGAATGGCGATTGAAAACTATATGCCAGATTTTGCTGTGGAAGCAGTCTATGATCTGACAGTCCCAAGCCTGCAGGCGCAGGGGATCAAGGCTGTTTTGGTCGATTTGGACAATACCCTCATTGCTTGGAACAACCCTGATGGGACACCAGAGATGAAACAGTGGCTACATGACCTTCGGGATGCAGGTATTCGCATCATCGTGGTATCAAATAATACCAAAAAACGAGTTCAACGCGCAGTTGAGAAATTTGGAATTGATTATGTTTATTGGGCCTTGAAACCCTTCACATTTGGGATTGACCGTGCCATGAAGGAATTCCACTATGAGAAAAATGAAGTGGTCATGGTCGGCGACCAGCTCATGACGGATATTCGCGCAGCCCATCGTGCAGGCATTCGCTCAATTTTGGTCAAACCCTTGGTCCAACACGACTCTATCAAGACGCAGATTAACCGAGCTCGCGAGCGCCGTGTCATGAAGCAAATTACTGAAAAGTACGGACCGATTACATATAAAAAAGGAATCTAACTATGGAAGAAATTCTCTGTATTGGTTGTGGAGCAACCATTCAGACGACAGATAAGGCTGGTCTTGGTTTCACCCCCCAGTCAGCACTCGAAAAAGGCTTGGAGACTGGCGAAGTCTATTGCCAACGCTGTTTCCGTCTCCGTCATTACAATGAAATCACAGATGTCCAGTTGACGGACGATGATTTCCTCAAACTCTTGCACGAGGTGGGGGACAGTGATGCCTTGGTGGTCAATGTCATTGATATCTTTGACTTTAATGGTTCTGTCATCCCAGGCTTGACACGTTTTGTATCGGGCAATGATGTCCTCTTGGTGGGAAATAAAAAAGATATCCTGCCCAAGTCAGTTAAACCGGGCAAGATTAGCCAGTGGCTGATGGAGCGTGCCCACGAGGAAGGACTTCGACCAGTAGATGTCGTTCTGACATCAGCCCAAAACAAGCATGCCATTAAGGAAGTCATTGACAAAATCGAGCACTACCGAAAGGGCCGTGATGTCTATGTAGTCGGTGTGACCAACGTAGGAAAATCAACCCTCATCAATGCCATTATCCAAGAAATAACGGGTGATCAGAATGTCATCACGACTTCACGCTTTCCTGGGACAACCTTGGACAAGATTGAGATCCCACTTGATGACGGATCTTATATCTACGATACACCGGGGATTATCCACCGTCACCAGATGGCCCACTACTTGACGGCTAAAAATCTCAAGTATGTCAGTCCTAAGAAGGAAATCAAGCCCAAAACCTACCAGCTCAATCCTGAGCAAACCCTTTTTCTAGGTGGTCTCGGACGCTTTGACTTTATATCAGGAGAAAAGCAAGGCTTTACAGCCTTCTTTGACAATGAACTCAAATTGCATCGTACCAAGCTAGAGGGCGCTAGTGCTTTCTACGACAAGCACCTCGGAACCCTTTTAACGCCACCAAATAGCAAGGAAAAAGAAGACTTTCCAAAACTAGTCCAGCATGTATTTACCATCAAGGACAAGACTGACCTAGTCATCTCAGGACTCGGCTGGATCCGCGTAACAGGCACCGCCAAAGTCGCCGTCTGGGCACCAGAAGGCGTCGCAGTCGTCACACGAAAAGCAATTATTTAAACACAGAAAGGAAAGGGTTGTCTTTATAAAGGCGAGCACTGCGAGCCCATAGAAGATACTTTTCGCCGTGGTGTTAGTTGGTACAAGTGATTGTACCAACTGCGGAAAATTTGAGACCTTAGGCTCAAATTTTAGTCATGAAAGTCCGAAGGACTTTGCTGACGTCCGTCACCACTTCAGAAAAGTATAAAAAGAAACTCTTTTAAATGAATTATGTCATTAACATCGAAACAACGTGCCTTCCTCAACAGCCAGGCACACACCCTCAAACCCATCATTCAAATTGGAAAAAATGGTCTCAACGACCAAATCAAAACCAGCGTTCGTCAAGCTCTTGACGCGCGTGAATTGATCAAGGTTACTCTCTTACAAAACACAGATGAGAACATCCACGAAGTAGCTGAAATCTTGGAAGAAGAAATTGGTGTGGATACAGTCCAAAAAATCGGACGCATCTTAATCTTGTTTAAACAATCCAGCAAGAAAGAAAATCGCAAGATTTCCAAGAAAGTTAAAGAAATTTAAACACCTACTCCAAACAACTGTTTTTACAGAGAATTAAAGGAAGACGAGCCTATGGCAATTGAATTATTGACTCCCTTTACCAAGGTAGAGTTGGAGCCAGAAATCAAGGAGAAAAAGCGCAAACAAGTCGGGATTCTAGGGGGGAATTTTAACCCTGTTCACCATGCCCATCTTGTTGTGGCGGACCAAGTACGACAACAGTTAGGGCTGGACCAGGTCCTGCTCATGCCTGAATATCAGCCACCTCATGTAGACAAAAAAGAAACCATCCCTGAACACCACCGTCTCAAGATGCTTGAATTGGCGATTGAGGGGATCGAAGGACTAGCCATTGAAACTATTGAGCTGGAGCGCAAGGGGATTTCCTACACCTACGACACCATGAAGATTTTGACAGAGCAACATCCAGATACGGATTATTACTTCATTATTGGTGCGGATATGGTGGACTACCTGCCTAAATGGTACCGAATTGATGAGCTGGTCGATATGGTTCAGTTTGTGGGGGTTCAGCGCCCACGCTACAAGGCAGGGACTTCTTATCCAGTCATCTGGGTGGATGTGCCGCTCATGGATATCTCATCCAGCATGGTGCGTGATTTCCTTTCCCAAGGTCGGAAACCCAACTTTCTCCTACCTCAGCCAGTGCTAGACTACATCGAGAAGGAGGGGCTCTACTGATGGCCTATCAAGACTATATCAACTGCTCCCGTGAGGCTTTGTTGGAAAAAATGGCAGAGCTTCTGCCTGAAAAACGTTTGACCCATTGTCTGGGTGTAGAGCGTGCAGCCATAGAACTAGCTGAGAGATTTGGAGTCGATGCCGAGAAAGCAGGACTAGCAGGTCTTCTCCACGACTATGCTAAAAAGTTGTCAGATCAGGAATTTCTAGACTTGATTGACCGTTATCAGCTAGACCCTGACCTCAAAAACTGGGGAAATAATGTCTGGCATGGCATGGTTGGCATCTACAAGATTCAGGAAGATTTGGATTTGCATGATCCAGAAATCCTGCGAGCTATTGAAATCCATACAGTCGGTGCTGGTCAGATGACCAATCTGGACAAGGTCATCTATGTAGCAGACTACATCGAGCACAATCGTGCCTTTCCGGGAGTGGATGTGGCGCGTGAGATTGCAAGTTTATCGCTCAATAAGGCAGTGGCCTACGAAACAGCTCGTACTGTGGAACATTTGGCTCATCAAGGATTTCCCATCTATCCCCAAACCCTTGAAACCTATAACGCCTTTGTACACTATTTGAAAGAGGACTAAATGAACGAAAAAGAATTACTAGAACTAGTCGTGAAAGCGGCTGATGAGAAACGTGCGGAGGATATCCTTGCACTTGATGTACAAGATTTGACCAGTGTGACAGACTACTTTGTTATCACTAGCTCGATGAATAGCCGTCAGTTGGACGCTATCGCTGATAATATCCGTGAAAAAGTAGCCGAAACTGGTGTTAAAGGCAGCCATGTCGAAGGTGATGCAGCTGGAGGCTGGGTCTTGCTAGACCTCGGTGGTGTCGTCGTGCATATCTTCTCAGAAGAAATGCGTGCCCACTATAACCTTGAAAAACTCTGGCATGAGGCGAGCTCAGTAGATTTATCTGAAACTTTATAGTCTTTTCCTTTATCTTTTATTACGGCGTTAACTCATTTTGCCTAACTGTAGTTATGCCTGCAATTCGTTGCCTAGTACTAAAAGCAAACGAAAAGACTATAGCGTTACAATTTAACTCAGTTGCAGTCAACTGGGTTTCTTTGCTTATTTTAAAAGAAATTGATGGAAAGGTGAGAGCTAGTGATGTTTGCCACGGAGCTCTTTGTATCTTGATTTATGACTACATACGAAACCTTTGCGGCTGTTTATGATGCTGTGATGGACGATAGTTTATACGACAAATGGACGGATTTTTCCCTGCGTCATTTGCCTAAGACCAAGGAGAGAAAGAAACTCTTGGAATTGGCTTGTGGGACAGGCATCCAGTCTGTGCGCTTTTCTCAGGCTGGTTTTGAAGTGACTGGACTGGACTTGAGCGCGGATATGCTGAAGATTGCGGAGAAGAGAGCTGCTTCAGCCAAGCAAAAGATTGATTTTATTGAAGGCAATATGCTGGATTTGTCCAAGGCAGGTCAATATGATTTTGTCACGTGTTATTCAGACTCAATCTGTTACATGCAGGATGAGGTTGAAGTTGGGGATGTTTTCAAAGAAGTCTATAATGCCCTTAACGAAGATGGGGTATTTATCTTTGATGTCCATTCGACTTACCAGACAGATGAAGTTTTTCCAGGCTATTCTTACCATGAAAATGCAGAAGATTTTGCCATGCTCTGGGATACCTACGAGGACGCAGCACCTCACTCTATCGTGCATGAGTTGACTTTCTTTATCAAGGAAGCAGACGGCTCTTTTAGTCGCCACGATGAAGTGCATGAGGAACGAACTTATGAGGTCCTAACCTATGATGTTTTGCTGGAACAGGCCGGTTTCAAGTCCTTTAAACTCTATGCGGACTTTGAGGACAAGGAGCCAACAGAAACCAGCACCCGTTGGTTTTTCGTCGCGCAGAAGTAGGAGATGGATATGGTTCGATCAAAATATTCTTGGGAAGAAGTTTCGCAGTTTAATCGTATCCGTCAAAATGGAACGCTTTGGGAAAAAGATGGGCAATACTTCTATGTTCAGGAAGAAGGAACCGTATTTTCAGAGTTAGTCGTTTACGATATGTCTAAGAAACTTTTTGATATGTTAGTAAATGGAATAAAATCAGAGGATGATATCCGACATATGCTGATGTATGGAACATGGCCAATGACGGTTGCTGGATGCCATAGACCAACTATGTTGATAGCTTATCCTGAGTTACAAAAAAATTATAGCAACGAACAACTGGCAGAAATTCTTCCAGTAGGAGAAAAACAATGGCTTAACTGGAGAGGAAGATTGCCTGAGCGGTATCGTAGATTTCGTCATTAGAAAGGGAGAACATCATGACTATCACAGGTATTATAGCGGAGTTCAATCCTTTTCATAATGGCCACAAATACCTGCTGGATCAGGCGGATGGGTTGAAAATTATTGCCATGTCTGGGAATTTCATGCAGAGAGGCGAGCCTGCTATCGTGGACAAGTGGACACGGGCTCAAATGGCGCTGGAAAATGGTGCGGATTTGGTCGTAGAATTGCCCTTTTTCGTCAGTGTTCAGGCGGCAGATTTCTTTGGTCAAGGAGCGGTAGATATCTTAGCTCGTTTGGGGATTGATACCCTAGCTTTTGGGACAGAGGAAGTTCTGGATTACCAGAAAATTGCTGATTTATACGCAGAACGTAGTGATGAGATGTCGAATTTTGTGAATAATCTACCTGATTCTCTTTCTTATCCTCAGAAAACCCAAGCTATGTGGAAGGAATTTGCAGGTCTTGATTTTTCTGGTGATACGCCCAATCATGTCCTTGCTCTTGCCTATGCTAAGGCAGTTGCTGGACGAAACATCAAACTTTATCCAATTAAACGTCAAGGTGCAGGCTATCATTCTGTGGATAAGGATGTGGACTTTGCCTCGGCAACAGCTATCCGTCAGCATCAATCAGACCAAGATTTCTTAGAACGCTATATGCCTTCTGTAGAGCTTTTTGAAAATGCTAGTAAGATGAGCTGGGAAAATTATTTTCCACTTTTACGCTATCAAATCTTGTCAAATCCAGACCTAACCACTATTTATCAGGTCAATCAAGAAATGGCGGTGCGCATCAAGGATGCTATCAAAACGTCTCAAACTATGGAAGAATTAGTCGAGGCAGTTTCCACCAAACGCTACACCAAAGCGCGTGTGCGACGCCTCTTGACTTATATCTTGGTGCAGGCCAGAGAAAGAGACCTGCCAGAAGCCATCCATGTCCTTGGATTTACCGAGAAAGGCAGGCAACACCTCAAGTCTCTGAAAGAGCAGGTTAATCTAGTTAGCCGAATCGGCAAAGAACCCTGGGATGCCATGACCCAAAAGGCAGACCAAATTTATCAGCTGGGACACCCGAGTATCGCAGAACAAAATTTTGGCAGAGTGCCAATCAGAATCGAAACAAACTAAGTCTATTGAAAGGTAGGCTTTTTTATATTTTTTCGAATGAATAGATGAGAAAGGAAAAACTTGTACAAGTTCCTGACAATTTTTTCTTTTCGTGTATAATAGTGGAAAAGAGGTAAAACGAGGTATGGTTATGGAAGCAGTTCTTTATTCAACATTCCGAAATCATTTAAAAGACTATATGAAGAAGGTAAACGATGAGTTTGAACCTTTGACAGTGGTCAACAAAAATCCTGACGAGGATATTGTAGTCCTTTCAAAGAGCGAGTGGGATAGTATTCAGGAAACATTGAGGATTACTCAGAATAAGGAACTTTCTGACAAGGTCTTGCGAGGGATGTCCCAAGTTCGTGCAGGGCGCACGCAGGTTCATGTGATTGAGGAGTAATGGATGCTACTCAAGTTTACAGAAGATGCCTGGGCAGATTATTGCTACTGGCAAACTCAGGACAAGAAAACGTTAAAAAGAATCAACAAACTAATTAAGGATATTCAACGTGCTCCTTTCACAGGCATAGGGAAACCAGAGCCACTCAAATACGATTACCAAGGAGCCTGGTCACGTCGTATTGATGCAGAAAATCGCTTGATTTACATGATGGATGGAGATAGCATCGCTTTCTTATCCTTTAAGGATCATTACTAAGTCTACTGAACAGTAGGATTTTTTCTTATTTTTTGCAAAAAAATTCTTTTAAAAAATAGTTAGGTTTAAGAAGCTTATTTTACTAAGGAAAATAAAGATATTGCTCCTAAAATTAACTAAAACAACTTCCATTTAAGGTTTGTTAAAAATAGTTTTTGTGGTAGAATGTATAAGAATGCATGTCATTCAGATAAACAAATAAATTGAGGTAAAAACATGGAAATTATGGCGATTGTTATAGTTGTTTTTGCCGTCATCATTGGTTTAGTCATTGGATATGTCAGCATCTCAGTCAAGATGAAATCATCACAAGAGGCTGCAGAGTTGATGCTTTTAAATGCTGAACAAGAAGCAACTAATTTACGAGGACAAGCTGAGCGCGAAGCGGATTTATTACTAAATGAAGCTAAAAGCGAAAGCAAATCCCTTAAAAAAGAAGCACTATTGGAGGCTAAAGAAGAAGCCAGAAAATACCGCGAAGAAGTGGACGCTGAATTTAAGTCAGAGCGTCAAGAACTCAAGCAAATCGAAAGTCGTTTGACGGAGAGAGCTACGAGCCTTGACCGTAAAGACGATAATTTGACGAACAAAGAAAAACACTTGAACAAAAAGAACAAAGTATTTCTGATAGAGCAAAAAACCTTGATGCACGTGAAGAGCAACTAGAAGAAATTGAAAAGCAAAAGCAAGCTGAACTAGAGCGTGTCGGAAGTCTGACACAGTCAGAGGCGAAAGATATTATCTTAGCCCAAACAGAAGAAGACTTGACAAAAGAAATTGCTAGCCGCATTCGTGAGGCAGAGCAAGAAGTCAAGGAACGTTCAGATAAGCTTGCTAAGGATATCTTGTCCCAAGCAATGCAGAGAATTGCTGGTGAGTATGTAGCTGAGTCTACAAACTCAACCGTTCATCTGCCTGATGATACCATGAAAGGTCGTATCATTGGTCGTGAAGGTCGTAACATCCGTACCTTTGAAAGTTTGACAGGAGTTGATGTCATCATTGATGATACGCCAGAAGTGGTAACCTTGTCAGGTTTTGATCCTATCCGTCGTGAGATTGCCCGTATGACGATGGAAACCTTGCTTAAGGATGGACGTATTCACCCAGCTCGTATCGAAGAGTTAGTTGAGAAAAATCGTCTAGAGATTGACAATAAAATCCGTGAATATGGTGAGGCTGCTGCTTATGAAATCGGTGCACCGAATCTTCACCCAGACTTGATGAAAATTATGGGTCGCTTACAGTTCCGTACTTCATACGGTCAAAATGTCTTGCGTCACTCAATCGAAGTAGCTAAGTTGGCTGGTATCATGGCTAGCGAACTTGGTGAAAATGCAGCCCTTGCCCGTCGTGCAGGATTCCTTCACGATATCGGTAAAGCCATTGACCGTGAAGTGGAAGGTAGCCACGTTGAGATTGGTACTGAATTGGCTCGTAAGTACAAAGAACACCCAGTTGTGATCAATACTATTGCTAGCCACCACGGAGATGTAGAGCCTGAGAGTGTTATTGCAGTTCTTGTTGCTGCAGCGGATGCTCTAAGTGCTGCTCGTCCAGGTGCTCGTAGCGAATCTCTTGAGAGCTATATCAAACGTCTTCATGATTTGGAAGAAATCGCTAATAGCTTTGAAGGTGTTCAAAATAGCTTTGCCCTTCAAGCTGGTCGTGAAATCCGCATCATGGTAAACCCAGGTCAGATCAAGGATGATAAGGTCACCATCTTGGCTCACAAAGTTCGTGAGAAAATCGAAAGCAACCTCGATTATCCAGGAAATATCAAGGTAACCGTGATTCGTGAACTTCGTGCCGTTGATTATGCAAAATAAATAAGAAAGAGCAGTTGAAAAATTACTGCTTTTTTGTTACACTAGATAGAAAGATTGTAGTAAGCAGAAATGCCTTTACAAAGAGAATTCTGATGAATTTTCAAGTCATTTCACAAACTATCCAAAGGAGACATCATGGCAGACCGTGGCTTACTAATCGTTTTTTCAGGTCCTTCTGGAGTTGGAAAAGGAACGGTTAGACGAGAAATTTTTGAGAGTTCTGAAAATCAATTCCAATATTCTGTATCTATGACAACGCGGGCGCAACGTCCAGGTGAAGTAGACGGAGTTGACTATTACTTCCGCACACGTGAAGAATTTGAAGAATTAATTCGTCAAGGACAAATGTTAGAGTATGCAGAGTATGTAGGCAACTACTATGGAACTCCTCTGACCTATGTCAATGAAACCCTTGATAAGGGGATTGACGTCTTCCTTGAAATTGAAGTTCAGGGAGCTCTTCAGGTCAAGAAAAAAGTTCCAGATGCGGTCTTTATCTTTTTGACACCACCAGATTTGGAAGAATTGCAAGACCGTCTCGTAGGCCGTGGTACAGATAGTGCAGAAGTGATTGCCCAACGTATCGAAAAAGCTAAAGAAGAAATTGCTTTGATGCGTGAGTATGATTATGCAATTGTCAATGACCATGTTCCTCTTGCCGCAGAACGTGTCAAACGTGTGATTGAAGCAGAACATTTCCGCGTCGATCGTGTTATCGGTCACTACCAGGATATGCTACCAAAGTCTCCAAATATTCGCTAAACTTATAGAAAACAGGTACAAGTAAATGATGTTAAAACCCTCTATTGATACCTTGCTTGACAAGGTACCATCAAAATATTCACTCGTAATTTTGGAAGCAAAACGTGCCCACGAATTAGAAGCTGGAGCACCCCCAACTCAAGAATTTAAGTCTGAAAAATCGACTCTTCGTGCCTTGGAAGAAATTGAATCAGGGAATGTAACCATCCACCCAGATCCAGAAGGAAAACGTGAAGCTGTTCAACGTCGTATCGAAGAAGAAAGACGCTTGAGAGAAGAAGAAGAAAAGAAAATCAAAGAGCAAATCGCGAAAGAAAAAGAAGAAGGTGAAAAAATTTAAGGTTGGGGGGACTCAATCTTATTTTTCTATTGCAAGAATACTCAATCAATTGAAACGATTTAAGAAGAGAAGGAGGTGAGGAAATGACTATTGCAAAAATCATTGTAGATGTTCCTTTGATGCAGACAGACCAGCCCTATAGCTACAAGATTCCAGAGGAATTTGAAGGGATGCTGGAAGTTGGCATGCGAGTTCATGTACCCTTTGGGAAGGCTAATCGCTTGATTCAGGGAATTGTTCTTGGAATGGAACAAGAATCTGATGCAGATGTGGCAGACGAGGACTTGAAAGAGATTGCCGAAGTGCTGGACTTTTCTCCTGTCTTAACGGAGGAACAACTCTGGCTAGCTGAAGAACTACGTAAGTCAGTTTTTTCATACAAGATTTCTATTCTAAAAGCTATGCTTCCGGGATTTTTGAACTCTAGCTATGATAAAATCCTCTATCCTCTGGAAGGCTTGAGTCAGAAAGACAGAGACCGTTTGTTTGGATCGCAAGAGTCCTTAGCATTTTCATCTCTAAACTTAGAAAAGCAGGCTGAGATGATGCGATTGACTCGAAAAGGTCTTTTAAAACTAGAGTACCAGGCTGTGGATCAGAAGAAAGTTAAGACGCAGTCTTGGGTTGAAGTGAATCTTGAAAAATTAGAAAAGCTAGGAATCTCAAACCGTGCTAAGAAGAAATTGGAACTGCGAGAATATTTAGTAGCACATCCTGAAAGTGTACCTTTGGCTGATTTGTTAGAACATTACTCACGGGAACAAGTTAACTTCTTTGTGGGACAGGGTGCTTTGACGATCCTTCAAAAAGAAGTGCAACGTTCAGCTGCCTATTTTGAAGGTATTGAATCTAGCCAATCTTTAGAATTAAATCCAGAGCAAAAACAAGCCTGTGAGGCGGTTGTTGGAGCGATTGGAAAGCAACATCCTCCCTTTCTTCTTCAAGGAATTACAGGAAGTGGGAAAACCGAGGTTTACCTGCAGATTATCCAAGGTGCCTTGGATATGGGAAAAACAGCGATTGTTCTTGTACCAGAGATCTCTCTGACACCTCAAATGACCGAGCGCTTTATTGCTCGATTTGGAGATAAAGTCGCCATTCTCCACTCAGGTTTGTCCAATGGTGAAAAGTACGATGAATGGCGCAAGGTGGAGCGTGGAGAAGCGCAGGTAGTAGTTGGGGCTAGATCTGCTATTTTCGCTCCATTGAAAAATCTAGGGGTTATCATTATAGATGAAGAGCACGAGGCCAGCTACAAGCAAGATAGTAATCCTCGTTACCATGCTAGAGATGTGGCTCTTTTACGAGCTCAGTACAATCAAGCAGCTCTAGTCCTGGGTTCTGCAACACCAAGTCTAGAAAGCCGTGCGCGTGCTGGCAAGGGTGTTTATCAACATCTACGTCTAACTCAACGTGCCAATCCTTTAGCAAGCATTCCTGAGGTTCAACTGATTGACTTCCGTGATTATATCGGGCAAAATGAAACATCTAACTTTACACCACCTCTGATTGAGGCTATTCAAGATCGACTGGATAAAAAAGAGCAGGTTGTTCTCATGCTCAACCGTCGTGGTTATTCTAGCTTTGTCATGTGTCGGGAATGTGGGACTGTTGATACCTGTCCTAACTGTGATATTTCCTTGACGCTTCACATGGATACTAAGACTATGAACTGCCATTATTGTGGCTTTTCGAAAGAAATTCCCCATGTCTGTCCAAACTGTCAGAGTCACAGCATTCGTTATTACGGGACGGGGACTCAAAAGGCATACAATGAGCTGGCTGAACTCTTTCCAGAGGCACGCATTCTACGCATGGATGTGGATACAACTCGTAAAAAGGGCAGTCACCAAGCTTTACTTGAGCAGTTTGGCAAAGGTGAAGCGGACATCTTGCTAGGAACCCAGATGATTGCCAAGGGCTTGGATTTTCCAAATGTGACCTTGGTTGGTGTTCTCAATGCGGATACAGCCTTGAATCTGCCTGATTTTCGTTCTTCTGAGAGAACCTTCCAACTCTTGACCCAGGTAGCCGGTCGTGCTGGTCGTGCTGAAAAGGCAGGTCAGGTCTTGATTCAGTCCTATAATCCTAATCATTATGCCATTCGTTTTGCTAAGGAACAGGACTACGAAGGTTTTTATGCCTATGAAATGGGCATCAGACGTCAGTTGGGTTACCCACCTTATTATTTCACTATTGGGATCACCTTGTCTCATAAGAAAGAAGAAGAGGTTCTTAGAAGAGCTTATGAGGTCATGGAAATTTTGCGGTCAGGTTTGTCGGATGCTAGTATCATCCTTGGTCCAACGCCTAAACCTATCGCTCGTACTCATAACCTCTATCACTACCAAATATTGATTAAATACCGTTTAGAAGATGAGTTGGCCTCGACTCTTAATCAGGTCTTGGCCCTAACTCAAGAACGTGAAAATAGTGAGCTTCGTCTCAGTATTGATCACGAGCCGCAGCAATTTTTGTAAAAAGGAGAAAAGATGACAAAACTAATCTTTATGGGAACGCCTGATTTTTCAGCGACCGTTTTGAAGGGACTTTTGTCAGATGACCGCTACGAGATTGTAGCTGTTGTGACGCAACCAGATCGCGCGGTTGGGCGTAAAAAAGTCATCCAAGAAACCCCAGTTAAACAAGCAGCCAAAGAGGCAGGACTTCCTATCTACCAACCTGAAAAATTATCAGGTAGTCCAGAAATGGAAGCTATCATGAACTTGGGTGCTGATGGGATTGTGACTGCAGCTTTTGGACAATTTCTCCCAAGTAAACTCCTTGATAGCATGGATTTTGCAGTCAATGTACATGCTTCGCTCCTTCCTAAACACCGTGGTGGTGCTCCCATTCACTATGCCTTGATTCAAGGTGATAAGGAAGCAGGTGTTACCATTATGGAAATGGTCAAGGAAATGGATGCAGGGGATATGATTTCCCGTCGCAGTATTCCCATTACCGATGAGGACAATGTTGGAACCTTGTTTGAAAAATTGGCGGTTGTTGGTCGTGATCTGCTTTTGGATACTCTTCCTGCTTATATAGCTGGTGAAATTCAGCCTCAACCACAAGATCCAAACCAGGTGACATTTTCTCCAAATATCAAACCAGAGGAAGAAAAATTGGACTGGAACATGACTAACCGTCAACTTTTCAACCAAATCCGTGGGATGAATCCATGGCCAGTAGCCCACACCTTTCTCAAAGGGGATCGCTTTAAAATTTATGAAGCCTTGCCTGTAGAAGGTCAGGGGAATCCGGGTGAGATACTCTCCATCGGTAAGAAAGAATTGATTGTCGCAACAGCAGAAGGAGCTCTATCTCTCAAACAGGTTCAACCAGCAGGAAAACCTAAAATGGACATTGTTTCCTTCCTCAACGGCGTGGGACGAAGTTTGGCTGTAGGAGAACGATTTGGTGACTAAAGTAGAAACGGCTAGAAACTTAGCCTTAAAGGTGCTAGAGGACGTCCTTGTCAATCAAGCCTACTCCAATATCGCCTTAAATAAACACCTTAAGGGAAGTCAACTGTCAACAGCAGACAAGGGCTTGGTGACAGAGCTTGTTTATGGAACTGTAGCCCGTAAACTAACTTTAGAATGGTATTTGTCTCACTTTATTGAGGATAGAGACAAGCTAGACAGCTGGCTCTATGTTTTGCTTCTCATGAGCGTCTATCAACTCCAATACTTGGATAAGCTTCCTGATCATGCAGTGGTCAATGAAGCGGTAGAAATTGCAAAACTTCGTAAAAAGGGTAGCGAAAAATTGGTCAATGCTGTTTTGCGCCGTATTTTGCGTGAGGGTTTGCCTGATATTGACAGTATCAAGCGTAAGAACAAGCGTGATTCTATCGCCTACTCTTTGCCAGTTTGGTTGATTTCTAAGCTCAAGGAAGAGTATGGAGAAGAGCGAGCGCAAGCGATTTTTGAGAGTCTTTTGCAACGCAATAAAGCCAGTATTCGAGTGACGGACTTGAGTCGAAAAGAGGAAATAAAAACTCTGCTTGGTGCAAGTGATTCTCTTTTATCTCCTGCTGGTCTGGTTAAGGAACAGGGGCATTTTGCTAGTCATGACTTGTTTTCAGAAGGACTTATTACTATTCAAGATGAGTCTAGTCAACTGGTTGCACCAACTCTTGATTTACAAGGCCCTGAGCAGATTTTGGATGCTTGTGCAGCTCCAGGTGGGAAGACAGCCCATATGGCATCTTATTTGACGACAGGTCAAGTAACAGCTTTGGATCTCTACGACCATAAACTCACTTTGATTCAAGAGAATGCAGAACGTTTAGGCGTAGCAGACCGTGTAAAAACACAAAAACTGGACGCTAGAAAAGTGCATGAGTTTTTTGGCAAGGACCAATTTGATAAAATTCTAGTCGACGCCCCTTGCTCAGGTATTGGGCTTTTACGTCGGAAACCAGATATCAAATACAACAAAGACACTACTGATTTCGTGTCATTACAGGAAATTCAGTTGGAAATATTAGGTAGTGTTTGTCAAACGCTACGTAAAGGTGGTATAATAACTTATAGTACCTGCACTATTGTCTCTGAGGAGAACTTTCAAGTGGTTCAAGCATTTTTAGAAAGTCATCCAGAGTTCGAGCAGGTTAAACTAGAACACGAATGCAAGGATATCCTAAAAGATGGCTGCATCCTCATTACTCCAGAATTGTATGGAAGTGATGGATTCTTTATCAGCCAATTTCGCAAGGTATCCGATTAGGGAGGAACTGACACAATGGAGATTTCATTATTAACAGATGTGGGTCAGAAGCGTACAAATAATCAAGACTATGTTAATCACTTTGTCAACCGTGCCGGTCGCACAATGATTATCTTGGCTGACGGGATGGGAGGACACCGTGCAGGAAATATTGCCAGTGAGATGGCAGTTACGGACTTAGGTGTTGCCTGGGTAGATACTCAGATTGATACCGTGAATGAAGTTCGTGAATGGTTTGCAGAACACCTAGAAATTGAAAACCAAAAGATTTATCAATTGGGGCGTGATGAAGCATATAAAGGAATGGGTACAACTCTTGAAGCCCTTGCAATCATTGATAACCAAGCTATTTATGCTCATATTGGTGATTCTCGTATCGGATTGGTTCGTGGTGAAGAATACCATCAATTAACGAGTGACCATTCTTTGGTTAATGAATTGCTCAAAGCAGGTCAATTAACACCAGAAGAAGCTGAAGCACATCCACAAAAGAATATTATCACACAGTCTATCGGACAAAAAGATGAAATTCAACCTGATTTAGGAATTGTAAGTTTGGAACCGGGCGACTATATCGTTATGAACAGTGATGGTCTCACGAATATGATTTCAGGAAGTGAAATCTATGATATCGTGACAAGTGATATTTCACTTGAAGACAAGGCGGCAACATTAGTACGTTTTGCAAACAATGCCGGAGGTCTTGATAACATTACTGTTGCCTTGATTGCGATTGAGGAGGAATCAAAATGATCCAGATCGGCAAGATATTTGCCGGACGATATCGGATTATCAAACAAATTGGCCGTGGTGGGATGGCAGATGTCTACCTGGCTAAAGATTTGATTCTGGATGGGGAAGAGGTTGCGGTAAAGGTTCTGAGAACCAACTATCAGACAGACCCTATCGCTGTTGCACGTTTTCAGCGTGAAGCGCGTGCGATGGCAGACCTAGATCATCCTCATATCGTTCGAATTACGGATATCGGTGAAGAAGATGGTCAACAGTACCTGGCTATGGAATATGTAGCTGGGCTTGACCTCAAACGCTATATCAAAGAACACTATCCTCTCTCAAACGAGGAAGCTGTTCGTATCATGGGGCAGATTCTCTTGGCTATGCGTTTGGCGCATGCAAAAGGGATTGTTCACCGTGATTTAAAACCTCAAAATATTCTCTTGACTCCTGATGGCACTGCAAAAGTTACAGACTTTGGGATTGCGGTGGCCTTCGCAGAAACCAGCTTGACACAGACCAATTCTATGTTGGGATCTGTACACTATCTATCACCTGAGCAAGCGCGTGGTTCAAAGGCAACCATACAGAGTGATATTTATGCAATGGGAATTATTTTCTTTGAAATGTTGACAGGTCATATTCCGTATGATGGCGATAGTGCTGTTACCATTGCACTTCAGCATTTCCAAAAACCACTCCCTTCAGTCATTGCAGAAAATCCATCAGTGCCACAATCCTTGGAAAACGTGGTCATTAAAGCGACAGCTAAAAAGTTAACAGACCGTTACCAAACTGTCTCTGAGATGTATGTTGACTTATTGAGCAGTCTTTCATATAACCGTCGAAATGAACCAAAGCTGGTATTTGAAGATACAAGTAAAGTTGACACAAAAACCTTACCGAAAATGTCCCAATCTACTCTGACTGCGATTCCTAAAGTACAACCGAAGGAAGAAAAACCTCAGACTCAAAAGCCAAATAAAAAGGTAGCAAGTAAAGAAACTGCTCCAAAACCAGTCAAGAAACGCCGTTTCAAGGCAAGATATTTGGTGCTTTTAGCTAGTTTTATACTTGTTTTAGCTTCCCTTTTCTGGATTGTATCGAAAACACCAGCGACTGTTGAGATTCCAAAAGTTGCGGGACAAACTGTAGCAGAAGCAAAAGAAAACCTGAAAAAAGCGAATTTTGAGATTGGTGAGGAGAAGAGCGAAGCTAGTGATACTGTAGAAGAAGGTCGAGTTATCCGAACAGATCCAGATGCTGGCTCGGCACGAAAAGAAGGAACAAAAGTTAATCTTATTATCTCTTCAGGTCAGCAATCGTTTAAGATAGGAAATTATATTGGACGAAAATCTACGGACGTCATTGCTGAGTTGAAAGGGAAAAAAGTTCCTGAAAATCTCATCAAGGTTGTAGAAGAGGAATCAAGTGAAACAGAGGCAGGGCTTGTTATGAAACAGAGTCTGCCAGAAGGAACCACTTATGATCTTAGTAAGGCGACAGAGATTACCTTGACAGTAGCCAAGAAGGTAACTAGCGTTCCTATGCCAAGTTATATTGGATCAAGCCTTGAATTTACTAAGAATAACTTGATTCAGATAGTCGGTGTTAAAGAGGCGAATATTGAAGTGGTAGAGGTCTCTACAGCACCAGAAGGGACTATTGAGGATACTGTGGTTAGTCAAACTCCAAAACCAGGTGAAGGTGTAGATTTGAATACAACTCGTATCAAGATTTCTATCTACAAACCGAAAACAACAACTACGACAACAATAAATCCATCTCAAGCTAATCCTTATCGTGGAGAGACATCGCCACAGATTAGAGAACCACAAACTAATCAAACCACCACAACTTCAGATATCCATCAAGGTGAGAACTAATCAATCTTTGTCACAGTTTTTGTGGCAAAGATTTTTTTCCTTCAAATTTATGATAAAATAAAAGGAGTTTAAAAAGGAGGAGAACATGGACGAATCAAAAAACTGAATGCAGTCATTGATGTCATTATGTTGGCAGGAACAATTCTGCTTCGCAATGGATCTGAAATCTATCGTGTCGAAGACACCATGATTCGAATTGCTCATTCACAAGGCATTATGGATTGTAATGTTTTGGCCATGCCTGCAGCTATTTTTTCTCCATTGAAAATACAAATATCTCTCGAATGAAACGAGTGACCTCCTCTGCATACAATATTGAGAAGGTGTGTGATGTCAACCAGATTTCACGCCAGATCGTATCAGGACAGCTTGATTTGGAGACAGCCTTTATTCAACTTAAGCAATTAAATGCTAAGGCATCTCCCTACACCAATGTTCAGCTAACTGCTGCAGCGACCCTTAGTGCTCCCTTCTTCTCTATCATGTTCGGGGGGAATGTCTACGATGCCATTGGTGCAGGAGTGGCGACCATATTCGCTTTCACCTTTTCTCTTTACGTAGAAAAATTTATCCGTATTCCCTTTATGACAGCTTTTGCAGGTGCTCTTGTTTTTGGTTTGATTGCACAATTTTGGGCGCGCTATTCTGGCTTTCCTTCTACAGCTGATTTGGTCATTGCAGGTGCGGTCATGCCTTTTGTACCTGGAATTGCTTTGACTAATGCTGTCCGAGATATTATGACCAATCACATTAACTCTGGTATGAGCAAGATGTTTGAATCCTTGCTAGTTACCCTTGCCTTAGGGGCTGGAACATCAGTCGCCCTTGTACTCATGAACTAATATGACAGTAACAACATTTTTATTGCAAGCTCTGGCAAGTTTGCTTGCCATTATTACTTTTTTAATCGTTTTAAATGTCCAACGTTCCATGCTCATTCCTGGTGGAGTTTTGGGGATGTCTATCTGGTTACTCTATCTACTACTCAAGGAGCCAACTAATGTCATTTTAGCAACCTTTATTGCTGCGGTGATTGGTTCGTGTATCAGTCAGATTATGAGCATTATCTACAAAACACCAGCCGTTGTTTTTGCTTTAGCTATTCTGGCACCTCTAGTTCCAGGTTACCTATCCTATCGAACAACTTCCTTCTTCGTTACAGGTGACTACGGCCATGCCATTTCTAGTGCCATGTTAGTCATGATGTTGGCTCTCGTAATTTCCATTGGAATGGCCAGTGGAACAGTTTTGTTGAAATTGTATCATTATCTCAAAAAGAATCGAGCTAACTAAGACTCGATTTTTAATGGCTCTTCAGTTCAGTTTGTTAGAGAATCCTAAAATGAGATAAACTTTTAAAAATGAACTTGATTTGGGGAATCAAGTCTTTTTTCGCTCATTTGACCTCAATTGTGATAAAATAGAGGTGAACGAATTTTTATAATGAATGATAAAAATAGAGGTAAATATGAAAATCGGTATTGATAAGATTGGTTTTGCAACCAGTCAATACGTTTTGAAATTACAAGACTTAGCAGAAACCCGAGGAATTGATCCTGAAAAATTGAGTAAAGGACTCCTTTTAAAGGAATTGAGTATCGCTCCTTTAACAGAGGATATTGTTACCTTGGCTGCTAGTGCAGGAAATTCTATCCTGACTGAAGAAGATAAGCAAGAGATTGATATGGTTATCGTAGCGACAGAATCAGGAGTAGATCAAAGTAAGTCAGCTGCAGTTTTTGTACACGGTTTGTTAGGAATTCAACCTTTTGCTCGTAGTTTTGAAATCAAGGAAGCTTGCTATGGTGCAACTGCGGCCCTTCACTATGCTAAGTTACACGTAGAAAATTCTCCAAAATCAAAAGTGTTGGTACTAGCTAGTGATATTGCAAAATATGGTGTCGAAACTCCTGGAGAACCAACTCAAGGTGCAGGATGTGTTGCTATGTTGATTAGCCAAAATCCACGTGTGATGATTTTCAACAATGATAACGTTGCACAAACTCGTGATATCATGGACTTTTGGCGTCCAAACTATTCGACAACACCATTTGTAAATGGGGTTTACTCAACGCAACAATATCTTGATAGTTTAAAAACGACTTGGGAAGAGTACCAAAAGCGTTATGATTGTAACTTGGACGATTTTGAGGCTGTATGTTTCCACTTACCTTATCCGAAGTTAGCTCTCAAGGGGTTGAAGAAAATTCTCGATAAATCCTTGTCTCAAGAGAAGAAGGACTTGCTTCAAAAGCACTTTGATGAATCTATTATTTATAGCCAAAAAGTTGGGAACATTTATACAGGTTCACTCTTCTTAGGTCTCTTGTCTCTTCTTGAAAATTCTGATAGCCTGAAAGCTGGAGATAAGATTGCCCTCTACAGCTATGGTAGTGGTGCTGTATCTGAGTTCTTTAGTGTGGAATTGGTTGAAGGTTATGAAAAACAATTGCAGCATAATCGCTTAGAATTGCTAGACCAGCGTCAAGTATTGAGTGTAGCTGATTATGAACGAATGTTCTTTGAGGAAGCCCAATTAGATGAGTCTGGATCTGCAATCATGTCAGGTTATGAAGGGCAAGACTATGCCCTCGTTGAGATTGTAGATCACCAACGTCGCTACAGCAAGGTTGAAAAATAATGAAAAAAATTGGAATGGATTTGCTAAAAAATCAATTCAAGAGCGCCTAGAGTTCGTTAAGTCTCAGGTGCTTACTTCTATAGAAGCCCAAGAGAGTCTTGAGCAGAATGAAAATCTCAGTCTAGCAGTAGCGAACCAATTGAGTGAAAATGTGATAGGAACCTTCTCACTTCCATACTCAATTGTTCCAGAAGTTCTGGTAAATGGTCAAGAGTACACCGTTCCTTATGTGACTGAAGAACCATCTGTAGTTGCTGCAGCCAGTTTTGCCAGTAAGATTATCAAACGTGCTGGAGGTTTTACAGCTCAAGTTCATCAACGCCAAATGATTGGTCAGGTAGCTCTTTATCAGGTTCCAGATAGGGATAAAGCTTGTCGGGCTATTCTGAGTCAAAAAGCAGAGCTACTCGAACAAGCAAACCAAGCCTATCCCTCCATTGTCAAACGGGGTGGTGGTGCTCGTGATTTAAAGGTTGAGAAAATTTCTGGTGAGACGGACTTTTTAGTAGTTTATCTCCATGTAGATACTCAGGAAGCCATGGGCGCCAATATGCTCAATACCATGCTTGAAGCTTTAAAACCTAGTCTAGAGGCTATCAGTCAAGGACAAAGCTTAATGGGGATACTATCCAACTATGCCACAGATTCGTTAGTAACTGCAACTTGTCGCATCGCCTTTCATTATTTGAGTCGCCAAAAAGATGAAGCGCGTGAACTAGCTGAAAAAATAGTTTTAGCCAGTCAGTTTGCTCAGGCAGATCCTTATAGAGCAGCGACTCACAACAAGGGTATCTTTAACGGAATTGATGCTCTCTTGATTGCTACTGGAAATGATTGGCGTGCTATAGAAGCGGGAGCGCATGCCTATGCGAGCCATGATGGCGCCTATCGAGGGCTCAGTCGTTGGAGGATAGATCTGGAAAGTGAAGAGCTTATTGGAGAGATGACTATGCCGATGCCAGTTGCTACCAAGGGTGGATCAATTGGTCTTAATCCTCGTGTAGTTCTCAGCCATGAGTTGCTTGGTCATCCATCAGCTAAGGAATTGGCTCAAATTATCGTTTCTATTGGTCTTGCGCAGAATTTTGCGGCCCTTAAGGCTTTGGTCAGTACAGGTATTCAGCATGGACATATGAAACTACAAGCAAAATCCTTGGCCCTTCTAGCAGGAGCCACAGAGGCTGAAGTACCTAAGTTGGTAGAAAGCTTGATTGCTGAAAAACTTTTAACCTAGAAAAAGCACAGACTCTTTTGAAAAACTTAAGATCATAAGAAAAACTCAGACGAATCTAGTCTGAGTTTTTTGTTTATACTTAATGAAAATCAATGAACAAACTAGGAAGCTAGCTGCAGGTTGCTCAAAACACTGTTTTGAGGTTGTAGATGGAAGCTGACGTGGTTTGAAGAGATTTTCGAAGAGTATTAAATACTTTTACCTGGTAAGAGACTAACTGGTAAGAAATAACCAGTCGTGGCAACTTCTTTTCCCTCGATTTTTTGAAGGAGTAAATCAACTGTCAGGCGAGCAATTTCTTCCAAGGGTTGTTTAATGGTAGTAAGGTGAGGATAAAAATTCTCGATAAAATAAGTTCCGTCGTAGCCAATAACCTTAAGTTGTTCTGGAACAGAAATACCAAGTTCCTGAGCGATCTTCATCACCAAGATGGCTGTCAAATCATCCGATGCGAAAATTGCATCTGGTTTTTGTTTGGTCAGGATATTTTTAATTTCCATTTCCTTACGAAGGGGAGAAAAGTCACTGGAAACATTGATAATAGGAGCCTTTGGTAAGATAGAAGCAAAACCAGCATGACGAAGTCCGGTTGGTGAATTGGAGTTGTCATTTCCTGTAATCATGATAATAGATTTGGCTCCAGTTTTAGCCAAGGTCTGAGCTGCTAGGACTCCTCCAGCATAGTTGTCAGAAGAAACGACAGGTATGTCTGGTGATAGGTTACGGTCAAATGAAATGATCGGAGCAGTCACGCGATTGTAATCTTCGATACCTAAGTTATGACTTCCTGAAATGATACCGTCCACCTGATTGGCTTCCAACATTTCGATGTATTCTCGCTCTTTTTCTGAATCGTGCTCGCTATTACAAATGATTGTCTTATAGCCTTTTTTGAAGAGTTCGTGTTCCAATTTGTCAATCAATTCAGCATAGAACACATGGCTGATTTTAGGGAAAATGAGTCCAATTAACTTGGCTGATTTTCCTTGAAGACTTCGAGCTAAGTTATTGGGTTTATAGCCCAGCTCACGCATAGCATCATTAACCTTTTGAATAGTTTTCTCTGAAAGATAACCTTTTTTGTTGATGACACGTGAAACAGTAGTAGGGCTGACGCCAGCTAATTTTGCGACATCAGTTAGTTTTGCGACCATATTCTAATTCGTAGTATGTTCCAGTTGGGTTTCCAGATTTAATGAGAATTCCATTTTGATCTGCATGCGGGAAGACACGACCAGAAAATACTTTTTCTCCTTTATTAATGAAAATTTCAAAAACTGAATTATCAATGAAGATATTTACAGTAGTGGTTTTATTATCAATTGAACATGAGCGAGTAGTTCCAAATTCTTGAGCATATTGCTCGCCTGCTTGGCTGCGGTCAACGGCAACTTGACCATTGACAAGGTCAAAATTGATAGAGAGTCCCTTGCCATCCTTATCAGCAAGAAGAACGATTTCACTTTGGCTATCAGCTTCTAGGTTAAGCTCAAGTTCGTAGCTATTCTTAGTTTCAGAACGATTTGAAAATTCCTCTTTTGAAGCTCGAAGGTCCTTGATAGCTGCTACAGGGTACTGATAGAGTTTGCCATCCTTGATTGTAAGTTCCTTGACTAATGAAAAAGTTCCTTGATGATCGAAACGGTCAGATGGATAAGAAATATCTGGTAACCCAAGCCAGCTGACTGCTAGGGCACGTCCATCAGGGGCATTGAAAGCTTGAGTTGCATAGGCTTCGAAACCATAGTCTAGATTGTGTAGTTCAGACACATCTACCAAACGAGCATTTTCAGGGTCGAAGGAAGCACCAATTTTATACATATTTGGATAGATATTGTCATAGTCAAGAACTTTTTTATCCAAACCTTGTGGACAGTAGAGAAGGACAGGTTGTTCTCCGACAAAGACAAGATTTGGGCACTCCATCATATAGGCAGTACGGTCATTGTTGAAGTCCAAATCACCAACTTCTTGCCAGTTTGTATAATCGTTATCGACTGCTTTGTAGAGACGGACAAATCCTTTTTTCTCCAAGTCCTGACCGCCGACGATAGCATAGTATTGTCCTTTAAAGTTAAAAATTTGTGGATCACGGAAGTGGTCAGTAGCATCAGCTGGTTGATCAATTAAGATTTTATCAATCTTTTCGATTTTTCCATCCTTATCCATTAAGGCACCGATTTGATAAGGGTGACGTACCCAGTTTTCGTCACGAACATTTCCTGTATAAAATAAGAACAGTTGATCGCCAAACTGCATAGCAGATCCTGAGTAAGCGCCGTGGCTATCAAGTGGAGTATCAGGTAAGATTTTAACACCAGTTTCAGTATAGTGAACCAAATCGTCACTTTCAAGCTGAACCCAAGATTTTAAACCATGAGCTGCACCAAAGGGGAAGTTTTGGTAAAAGACAACCCACTTGCCATCAAAGTAAGAAAAACCGTTCGGGTCGTTGAGAAGACCTTGCTTGGGTTCGATGTGATAGCTTGTATGCCATGGTGACTGCGACATGTTTTCTTTGATTTGTTTTATTTCTTCTTGTGTCCAATCTTCATAGCGTCTATAACGACGCTCGGTAGTCCATTCCATTTATATTCCCTCCATAAATTCTACTATCTTTATAGTAAACATTTCCTTATAAAAAAGCAAGTCTTTTATCATAAAATTAAGAAAAAATGTCAAACGATTGACAGTAAATAGAAGTTAAATTTTATGAAAATCAATGAAAATATGAAAGTTTTTGAAAACTTTTTAGCAAAAACCTTTTAATAATAGGTATTTATCGAAGAAATACTATTCAAAAATATCAAAAACAGTCAAAAAACAAAAAACAAATAATTTTTCTGCAAAACGCTTGACATATTTTTAAAACGTGATAGAATAATACTCGTAGGGCGAATAAATCGCTTTCAAACATTTTACAAAATTTTTTATAAGGAGATTTTTGCAAATGACGAATACAGAAATTGCAAAAAAAGTCATCGAAGCCTTAGGTGGACGTGAGAACGTTAATAGTGTAGCTCACTGTGCGACTCGTCTTCGCGTTATGGTTAAAGATGAAGCGAAAATTAACAAGGATGCTATCGAGAACTTGGAAAAAGTTCAAGGTGCTTTCTTTAACTCAGGTCAATACCAAATCATCTTTGGTACTGGTACAGTAAACAAGATGTACGATGAAGTCGTAGCTCTTGGTTTGCCAACTTCTACAAAATCTGAAATGAAAGCAGAAGCTGCAAAACAAGGAAATTGGTTCCAACGTGCTATCCGTACATTCGGTGACGTCTTCGTTCCAATCATTCCAGTTATCGTAGCAACTGGTCTCTTCATGGGTGTTCGTGGTCTCTTGACTGCTCTCGGAATGACACTTCCACAAGATGTGACAACTTACACTCAAATCTTAACTGACACAGCCTTTATCATCTTGCCAGGATTGGTTGTTTGGTCAACCTTCCGTGTATTCGGTGGTAACCCAGCCGTTGGTATCGTCCTTGGTATGATGCTCGTATCTGGCTCACTTCCAAATGCCTGGGCTGTTGCTTCTGGTGGTGAAGTAACTGCAATGCAGTTCTTCGGATTTATCCCAGTTGTAGGTTTGCAAGGTTCAGTTCTTCCAGCCTTCATCATCGGGGTTGTCGGAGCTAAATTTGAAAAAGCTGTTCGTAAAGTTGTGCCAGACGTTCTTGACCTCTTGGTAACACCATTCGTAACACTCCTTGTGATGTCAATTCTTGGTTTGTTTGTTATCGGACCAGTTTTCCACGTTGTTGAAAACTACATCCTTATTGGAACAAAAGCTATTCTTAACTTGCCATTTGGTCTTGGTGGTTTCTTGATTGGTGGAGTTCATCAATTGATCGTCGTATCAGGTGTTCACCATATCTTCAACTTGCTTGAAGTTCAATTACTTGCTGCTGACCATGCTAACCCATTCAACGCTATCATCACAGCTGCTATGACTGCTCAAGGTGCTGCAACTGTAGCCGTTGGTGTGAAAACTAAAAATCCAAAACTTAAAACTCTTGCTTTCCCAGCAGCTCTTTCTGCCTTCCTTGGTATTACTGAGCCTGCTATCTTCGGGGTTAACTTACGTTACCGTAAACCATTCTTCCTTTCATTGATTGCTGGTGCAATTGGTGGCGGACTCGCTTCAATTCTTGGTCTTGCTGGTACTGGTAATGGTATCACTATCATCCCAGGTACAATGCTTTACATTGGTAATGGACAACTTCCACAATACCTATTGATGGTAGCTGTATCATTTGCACTTGGTTTTGCTCTTACATACATGTTTGGTTATGAAGATGAAGTAGAAGAAACTGCAGGAGCAATTACTGAAACTGACCGTTTGACTGAAGAAGCAGTAACTGGTAATGTGGTTGCACCTAGCGAAGGTGTCATCCAAACACCAATCGTTGGTGACGTCGTAGCTCTTTCAGACGTTAATGATCCAGTCTTCTCAAGTGGGGCTATGGGACAAGGTATCGCTGTGAAACCTAATGAAGATGTTGTTTACGCACCAGCTGATGCTGAAGTGACAATCGTCTTCCCTACAGGTCATGCTTATGGTTTGAAAACAGCAAACGGAGCTGAAATCTTGATCCACGTTGGTATCGACACTGTTTCAATGAACGGTGAAGGATTTGACCCAAAAGTTGCTCAAGGTGACAAGGTTAAAGCTGGAGATGTTCTTGGAACATTTGACTCAGCTAAGATTGCTGCTGCAGGTCTGGATAACACAACTATGGTTATCGTGACAAACACTGCAGACTTTGCCTCAGTAAATCCAGTTGCTTCTGGATCCGTTGCTAAGGGAGATGCAATCATCGAAGTTAAAGCTTAATACTCTTCGAAAATCAAATTCAAACTGCGTCATACGTTCTTTGCCGTACTTAAGTACTGCCTACAGCTCGATTCCTAGTTTGTTCTTTGATTTTCATTGAGTATACTACTGTCGATTTAATAAATCAAAAAACGAACAAATGTTATGTTTGTTCGTTTTTGCTTGAATGGTAAAATTTACAGAGGAAAATCTAAAATATAGAGCAACTTTCCTTCTGGAAATATGCTATAATAGAAAAACAATTACAAGAGGTTTATCATGACAAAACTATACGGAAGTTTGGAAGCGGGCGGTACAAAATTTGTCTGTGCTGTCGGAGATGAAAACTATAATGTTGTAGAAAAGGTACAATTTCCTACAACAACACCTATTGAAACAATCGATAAAACCATTGAGTTCTTCTCAAAATTCGACAATCTTGCAGGACTTGCCATTGGTTCATTTGGTCCAATCGATATCGATAAAAACTCAAAAACTTACGGATTTATCACAACAACTCCAAAACCTAACTGGGCAAATGTCGACTTGCTTGGTGCTCTTCGTCGCGCTCTAAACGTGCCTATGTATTTCACGACAGACGTAAACAGTTCTGCCTACGGTGAAGTGGTTGCACGTAATAATGCCGGCGGTCGTATCGAAAACTTGGTTTATTACACAATCGGTACAGGTATCGGTGCAGGTGTTATCCAACGTGGCGAGTTTATTGGCGGTGTTGGTCACCCTGAGATGGGTCATTATTATGTGGCTAGACACCCAATGGATATTGAAAAAGAATTTAAAGGTGTTTGTCCTTTCCATAATGGATGTTTGGAAGGTTATGCAGCTGGTCCAAGTTTGGAAGCTCGAACAGGTGTTCGTGGGGAAAACATTGAACTTAACAACTCTGTATGGGATGTTCAAGCCTACTATATTGCGCAAGCTGCAGTGAATGCGACTGTAACTTTCCGTCCAGATGTCATCGTCTTTGGTGGTGGGGTTATGGCTCAACAACATATGCTTGACCGTGTACGTGAGAAATTCACATCCTTGCTCAACGGCTACCTACCAGTTCCAGATGTACGTGACTATATCGTGACTCCAGCTGTTGCTGGCAATGGTTCAGCTACTCTAGGTAACTTCGTTCTTGCTAAGAGCGTTGCAAAATAAGAATATAAAAACTCCCAACTGAGAAAGTTGGGAGTTTTGCTTTAGTCTTTTTCTATTTTTGTTTCCTGATGGAAAATATTTTGCCAAGTTTCATGACGGCGCCAGATACTGGTATGAATGGTATCGCCGACTTGGTAGCGGATGAGTTTAGTCTTTTGACTGATAGAAGTTAAATGAAGCTCCTTGATAGCAGAGGTTAATTCTTTTTCAGCCTTATAGGTATCCTTGTCCAGTTCTTGTCCGTCCTGGCGGATATAAATGAAATCTTCTGCAAGTAACTCTTCCAGTTGATTTCCTTGGTCGATCAGTTGCTCTCTCATGAGCAATTTTTTATAGACATTATCTAGGATTTCATCCTCAGGGATTGGTGCTGGTTCGATATGAATGTCAGTATCAAAGACACCAAATCGTTCTGATAACATGGATTCAACCTGGTCCGCAATTTCATGACTTTCAAAAACAGATAGATCTGGGTTCATTTCTAGAGTAATGTCTAGATAAATGTTGCTTCCGTAAGTCCGTCCTCGTTGAGATTTGACCTTGCTAATCTTAGGAATTTCCATGATAGCTTTTTGGTAATCTTCGAGCAAGTGTTCATCAAACCCGTCAGAAAGACTGAAAGATGATTCGATAAAGATATCATAAGCAGTCTTAAGAATAAAGAAGGTAATGATAATCGCGACCAACTTATCCACGATTGGATAGTTGAAGCTGCTGGCTAGGATCGCAATAGAAGTTCCAAGAGATGTCACAGCATCTGACAGATTATCCTTTGCTGCTGCCTTAAGAGCTTTGGACTTGGATTGCTTACTCAGATGGGTGTTGTAGAGATAAACTGCGAACATGATGATAGCAGAGATAACTCCTAGAGTCGCCCCAAGTGGATCAATGACCGTTTGCTCTCGGCTGAGTATCTTTTGAATGGTGTCGCGTAGAACATCAAATCCAACGTAAAACATGATGATGGAAGTGATGAGACTTGCCAAGTCCTCTATTTTCCAGTGGCCGAAGCGATGATCTCTATCTGCCGGTTGGCGAGCCAAACGAATCCCGATGAGGAGGGCCACATTTCCGACGATATCTGAAACGTTGTTAAAACCATCTGCCACCAAACTGGATGAATGGAGCAAGTGTCCGGTTGCTAGCTTAGCTGCAGATAAGAATAGATAGGTCAGAATGCTGATAATGGCACCACGCTCAGCCAATTTTAAGTTTGAAACCGATTGATTCATCTAACTCCCTTTCTAGCACTTTAGTATTCTTTCATTATACTGGTTTTCTAAGGAAAATTCAAATGGAGGGGATGGGGAGTTTTGCATTGATTCAACAGATTTTTTGATTGAAATATGATAGAATATAAAGTAATCATAATTTTAGAGAGAGTTTTCCATGACCCATAAACAAATCACAGATAGAATGATTCGAATTGGTCTGATTGTGCTACCATTTTTTATTTTTTATGGATATAGATTGATGAAAGGCTTTGAATATCCAGTCGTAGATGATATCATGGTCAATCAAACCATACTATCTGGTGATAATATGTTGCTTCCCTACATTGGGATTATGTTGTCATCTGCTTTAGTATTCCTTCAGCAATTGTTTACAACTTGGAATGTTTATTTTATTTTCCTGGCCCTCAGTTTTTGCTTGAGCTTTAGTGTATACTTGGATTCTTTTTTCAGGAAGAAACTTTATTTTGTTCTTCCCCTACTTGTTATACTTCAAATGATTTTGATGAAGTATTTCTCGTTTTCAGTAATTGCTTATTTGTTGTCTACAGCAGGGATACTTTTATTATTCGATAGAAAATACATCGTAGGAGCTCTGTTGTCTCTGATTGGATTGTCGATTAGACCGCAAATCATTGCCAGTTTATTGCTACTTTTACTGCCGTTTCTAGTTTTTGAAGTAATCAAAGAGAAAAAGAAAAAAGAGATCTTCGTATTATCTGCTCTTATTTTACTTATCTTTGCTTCTAATAAAGTTTACACATTAACGAAACCAGATGTTCAAGAATACCTAACTTGGAATACTCTGAGTACCAATTTGAGAGACTTCCCTGCAATTGATTATGAGAAGCATGCCAAGGAATTTCAGGAATTGGGGGTCAGTGAAAACGACTTATCTGCTTCAACCTACTGGTTGTTTGCTGAAAAAGAAGCTTTGAACAATGAGTTGTTAACAAAAATTCAATCCGTACGTTCTTTCTCTGAAAAGTACTCCTTTAATGTATTTCAGATGGTGAAAGATTATTTCCAAAACATTATTTTGACAACCTTTCTTCTTGTTATGGTTGGCTGGTTTTTGTTCTTCAAGCCTAAGAAAGTCTATGGCTGGTTACTCCCGCTTGTTCCATTTGCACTAATCGGTGCATTATTTGTTAGGCAGAGAGTAGTAGAACGTGTCTATATCCCAATTATCATTAGCTTTTTAATCTTTTTCATCTACTATGCGCCCTTATTTTATACCAAGAGAAAACTGTTAGATAAAAGAGGAGTTTTTTATAGTTTACAACTTGTAGGAATGCTGGCAAGTATGGTCTGGGTGAATAGTATAGGGCAAGAACTTTATTGGTTCCCAATCATCCAATCGTCAATGGTATCAGAGTACCATGATGTAGTGGAAAAACATTCTGATAAATTGCTTGTTTTTGGTGGCTATGGCACACTTGTCAATTCCCAACCGAGCTTAGCTACGATTAGAACGAAGTCTAATCAGTTGATAGGAAACACTACGACCTTAGGTAATTGGCAGACTTTTTCTCCTCATTACTATCAATTAATGGAAAACTACAATGTGGAGGACCCTAGTAATCTTCTTTCATCAGCTTTAGATAAGGAGAACATCCTATTCTTTTGGTCACCTTCCTCAGGAAATATGGATAGAGTAAAAAAATTATGAAAGAACATTACCAGAAAGATGTTTATTTTGAAGAAGTTGAGGAAGTCACTTCTGATATGAATCTTTATCGACTAAGAACAGGAGAAGATAGATAGGATGAAAAAGCGAATAGGCTACCTAGATATGGCTAAGGGTCTAGCAATCATACTTGTTATTATAGGGCACAGTAGTTTTGTACCTCTTCGTGCCAAAATACTTCTTTATGTTTTTCATATCCCCTTATTTTTCTTCTTGTCAGGTTTTACTTTAAATGTTACTAAATACAAAACATTTAAGGAGTATTTTCTTAGCAAGGTAAAAAGTTTGGTTGTTCCCTTTTTTGCCTGAATATTTTTGTTTTTCTCTTTCAACTTTTTGTCATGTACCCTGAACAAGTGTTTAGTTTTAATCTTATTCATTTTGCTAAACAGTTATTGTTGTCAGACCGCTTGCATGTTTATTTTCAGTTATGGTTTTTGAATGTCATGTTTTTGGCACATGTTTTTAGTTACTTTATTCTCAGAAAAAAATGGACTATTATCCAATGGTTTTTAATTAGTGTATCACTCTTATTTTTAGTCGTTTTGGGACAAAAAATCTATGCCTGGAATTTTTATCTTATCTGGAATATTGACTTGGTCCCTGTAGCCATTATCTTTACACTCTTAGGTGTCGGATTGAGAAAATATTTAGCGCAACTAGAAAAGTTTTTTGCAATTTATTATCTGCCGCTTGCCTTATTGCTAACTATATTTGTTGGTAGATTGAACTATCATTTGAGTGGAAAACAGATTGTTGATCTCTACTATCAGCAGATAGGGAACCATCTCTTATTTTACATTGCTGCAATTTCAGGTATATGGTCCACCCTCATATTTTTTAAATCAATCCCTGAACTGACTCTCTTGAAATCAATTGGTCAAAGAACCTTAATATACTATGGTGTACATGCTCCGATTGTTTTAGTACTGGTTGAAAAATTAGTTTTACAATTATCTACAAGATACACCGATATTTTTGTGAATGGTTATATTACAACAAGTGTTGTGGTAATATTGACTTTAATAGGTTGTGAATTGATTGTAAGGGTATTTAGAGGGACAAACTTTCCCTTTGGGATTAAAAGGTTAGGAGTCAAAAATGAGTAGAAATAATCCGATTTTATATATCGTGATTCCATGTTATAACGAAGAGCAAGTATTACCTCATACTAACCCAATGTTTGTTGGAAAAATTGAGGAGCTTGTGAAAAACCAAGAAGTCCATCCATTAAGTAAGGTCATGTATGTCAATGATGGCAGTAAAGATCAAACTTGGGAGCTTATCCAAGAATATGCTACATCAAATCCATATGTAGTAGGTATTTCGCAGAGCCGAAATCGAGGCCATCAAAGTAGTGTCCTTGCTGGAATGTATGAAGCTGCAGAATTTGCGGATATCGTGATTACCATTGATGCAGACGGCCAGGATGATATTCATTGTATGAATCAGATGATTGCTGAATATAAGACAGGTTCAGAGATAGTCTACGGCGTTCGTGATAATAGAGATACAGACTCAGCTTTTAAGCGTATTACAGCAGAAGGTTTTTATAAAGTGATGCATTTATTTGGAGCGGATGTCGTTTTTAATCATGCTGATTATCGTTTAGTCTCAAAACGATTTCTACAGGAATTATCTAAGTTTAAAGAAGTAAATCTGTTCCTTCGAGGGATTATGCCTCTTGTAGGATTTAAGTATTCTTACGTGACCTATAAACGGCATGAACGGATTGCTGGTGAGAGCCACTATCCACTCTCTAAAATGCTTGGTCTAGCTATGGATGGAATTACTAGCTTATCGATTAAACCAATCCGTTTGATTACTAGCTTGGGAGTTATGACTTCACTGTTTAGTTTTTTGTTAATCATTTGGGTTTTGTGGAGCAAATTTGCTGGTACAGTAGTAGCTGGTTGGGCCAGCACATATGCCATTGTAAGTTTACTTGGCGGAGTTCAGCTGATTAGTCTTGGTGTAATTGGGGAATATATCGGAAAAATCTATCTAGAAACTAAGCAACGTCCAAGATATATTATCAGTGATCGTACCTATGATGAGAGTGATGAGTAACCCCACCTCAAGACTTGAAAACTTTTGAAATTCTGATATAATAGAACTACTCAAGGGAGTAGCTGGCGGGAAACCGCGATAGTGTCGTCATTACGAATTATTTCCGGCACTATATTAAACAGCGAGACTTGTTTTTTAAAAAACAGGTCTCTTTTTTGTAAAAAGAGGCCAAAAAGGAGGAGACTGTTTTGTCAAAAGAACAAAATAAAGATTTGTTTTACACGCAATCTTCTGAGGAAGTCCTAAAGAACTTGGACTCATCTGTAGAAGGTTTGTCAACTGCCCAGGCTCAAGAACGCTTAGCGACTTATGGTCGTAATGAGTTGGAAGAGGGAGAGAAACGTAGCCTACTAGCTAAATTCCTTGATCAATTTAAGGATTTGATGATCATCATCTTGCTTGCGGCAGCGGCACTTTCTGTCATTACAGAAGGAATGGACGGTTTAACAGATGCCCTTATCATCTTGGCCGTAGTTGTCTTGAATGCTGCCTTTGGGGTTTACCAAGAAGGGCAAGCAGAAGCAGCCATTGAAGCTCTGAAAAATATGTCTAGCCCGATGGCTCGTGTTCGTCGTGATGGCCATGTTATTGAGATTGACTCAAAAGAATTGGTACCCGGAGATATCGTCTTGCTTGAAGCGGGAGATGTCGTGCCTGCAGATATGCGTTTGTTTGAAGCAGCTTCTCTTAAAATTGAAGAAGCAGCTCTTACAGGGGAGTCTGTGCCAGTTGAAAAAGATGTGACAGGCCTTGTTGAAGCAGATGCTGGTATTGGGGACCGCGTTAATATGGGTTACCAAAACTCAAATGTAACTTATGGTCGTGGTATTGGTGTCGTAACAAACACTGGTATGTATACAGAAGTTGGTAAGATTGCAGATATGTTGGCTAATGCCGATGAGACTGAAACACCATTGAAGCAAAGCTTGGAACAATTATCTAAAGCCTTGACTTACTTAATCGTTGTGATTGCGGTCATTACTTTCTTAGTTGGTGTCTTCGTTCGTGGAGAGCATCCATTAGAAGGCTTGATGGTTGCGGTTGCTCTTGCGGTTGCTGCGATTCCAGAAGGTCTCCCTGCCATTGTAACCATCGTTCTATCTTTGGGAACTACAACCCTTGCAAAACGTAATTCGATTGTTCGTAAATTACCAGCGGTTGAAACGCTTGGTTCAACAGAAATCATCGCATCTGATAAAACAGGTACTTTGACCATGAACCAAATGACGGTTGAAAAAGTTTATACCAATGGTCAATTGCAAAGCTCGGCATCTGAAATTGCTACTAACAATAATACTCTCCGTATCATGAACTTTGCCAATGATACCAAGGTGGATCCATCTGGTAAGCTGATTGGGGATCCAACGGAGACAGCTCTTGTACAGTTTGGTTTGGACCACAATTTTGATGTCCGTGAAGTTTTGAAGAATGAGCCACGTGTGGCAGAATTGCCATTTGACTCAGAACGTAAACTTATGTCTACGATTCATAAGGAAGCTGACGGTTCTTACTTTATCGCTGTTAAGGGTGCTCCTGACCAATTGCTCAAGCGTGTGACTCGTATTGAAGTTAATGGGGAAGTTCGTCCAATAACAGAAGAAGATAAAAATGCTATCCTTGCCACCAACAAAGACTTGGCTAAACAAGCCCTCCGTGTCTTGATGATGGCTTATAAGACAAGCAATGAAATCCCAATCTTGGAATCTGAAATCGTTGAGTCTGACCTCATCTTCTCTGGTTTGGTCGGCATGATTGACCCTGAGCGTCCAGAAGCTGCAGAAGCTGTCCGTGTCGCTAAGGAAGCAGGTATCCGTCCAATCATGATCACGGGTGACCACCAAGATACAGCAGAGGCTATTGCTAAACGTCTTGGAATCATCGATCCAAATGATACAGAAGACCATGTCTTCACTGGTGCTGAGTTGAATGAACTCACTGATGAAGAATTCCAAAAAGTCTTCAAGCAATACTCTGTCTATGCTCGTGTATCGCCTGAGCACAAGGTTCGTATCGTGAAAGCATGGCAAAAAGAAGGTAAAGTTGTTGCCATGACAGGTGATGGAGTCAACGATGCGCCATCACTTAAGACAGCGGATATCGGTATCGGTATGGGGATTACTGGTACAGAGGTTTCTAAGGGAGCTTCGGATATGGTCCTTGCCGATGATAACTTTGCAACGATTATCGTAGCGGTTGAAGAAGGACGTAAGGTCTTCTCAAATATCCAAAAATCTATCCAATACCTCTTGTCTGCTAATATGGCTGAGGTCTTCACCATTTTCTTTGCAACCCTCTTTGGTTGGGATGTGTTGCAACCAGTGCATCTTCTCTGGATTAACTTGGTAACAGATACGCTTCCAGCCATTGCTCTTGGTGTTGAACCAGCTGAACCAGGTGTTATGACCCACAAACCTCGTGGACGTAAGTCTAACTTCTTTGATGGTGGTGTCTTCGGTGCTATCATGTATCAAGGTATCTTCCAAACTATGCTGGTTCTGGGTGTTTATGGTTGGGCTATTCTCTTCCCAGAGCATCAAGTTCAAAGTGAAATCCACGCAGATGCTCTTACTATGGCCTTTGCAACTCTTGGTTTGATCCAATTGCTCCATGCCTTTAACGTCAAGTCTGTTTACCAATCAATCTTTACGGTTGGACTCTTCAAGAACAAGACCTTTAACTGGTCTATCCCAGTAGCCTTTGTCCTCTTGATGGTGACAATCTTGGTTCCTGGATTTAACAGTCTCTTCCACGTGTCACACTTGAGTTTGACTCAATGGATAGTGGTTGCTGTAGGAGCACTTATGATTGTTGTCCTTGTTGAGATTGTCAAAGCAGTCCAACGCGCACTTGGAAAAGATAAAAACGCCATTTAAACATTGAAAAGTCATCTTCGGATGGCTTTTTTGCTTTTATTTTTTGCTTTTATATAAAGATAAACTGACTGAGCATTTTATGCTATAATCAAGTTGAGAAAAAGATGGAGGAATAGTAGTTGGAAAAGAAAATTGTCAAAGATATCTTATTTTTATCGCAGGTATCCCAGCCTGCTAGTCAGGAGGATTTACATCTAGCAGAGGATTTACAAGATACTCTGCAGGCTAATCGAGAAACCTGTGTCGGACTAGCGGCCAATATGATTGGAGTGCAAAAGCGCGTGATTATTTTTAATATTGGCATGATTCCCATGGTTATGTTTAATCCCGTTCTCAAGTCTTTTGAAGGGCCTTACGATACTGAGGAAGGATGTTTGTCTCTTATAGGAGTAAGACCAACAACCAGATATGAAAAAATTACAGTAAGCTACAGAGACATCCAATGGCAAGAGCAGACCATTACCCTGACAGGCTTTCCGGCTCAGATTTGTCAACACGAATTGGATCATCTGGAAGGTAGTATTATTTAGGCTCAAATCCTTGGTGCTCCTAGAAAAATATGCTACACTAACACTATGAAAATTTTAATCCCAACTGCAAAAGAAATGAACACTGAAATCCTTAGTTTAGAGGCAGAACCATTGTCTCCTGAGAGTCAAGCTGTTCTGGATGAATTAGCTAGATATTCTGCCCAAGAACTAGAGAGTTTTTACAAAATCTCCGCTGAAAAGGCGCAAGAGGAGTATGACCATATTCAAGCCTTGAAAAAGGAACGGCTAGAAACTATCCAGCCTTGCACCTCTTTGATGGACTCATGTATCGCAACATCAAACGGGACAATCTAACCAAGGCGGAACAAGCCTATCTGGAGAAACACCTCATGATAACGTCAGCTCTCTATGGTGTGATCCCGGCCTTTGCACCCATTGCTCCCCACAGACTGGACTTTTTGATGAAGCTTAAAGTCGCTGGTAAAAGCTTGAAAAGTCATTGGCAGGTAGCTTATGAGGAGTCAATGAAAGACCAGGAGTTAATCTTTTCACTCTTGTCTTCTGAATTTGAAACTGTCTTCCCTAAAGAGATCCGTGAAAAGATGGTGACCTTTAAGTTTATGGAAGAGCGAGATGGTAAACTAAAAATCCACTCAACCATTTCAAAGAAAGCTAGAGGAGCCTTCTTAACAGCTTTAATGGAAAATCAAGTAACCTCTGTTGAGGAGATTAAAAAACTCAGCTTTGCAGGTTTCCACTATCGAGAAGACTTGTCTAGTGACAAGGAATTGGCTTTTGTGAAATAGATTGAAAATAGAGAGAGTGGGACAGAAATCGGTAATTCGTTAGAATTCGATTTCGTCGTCCCACCTCCGCACAGTTGAGTAGGGCTGTAAAAGCTGATGAAATCAGCGTAGTTAGAGCCCACTCAACCACTGCGTCTTGCTCGACAATCCAAAGGCAATTGAGAGGCTAGGACTTTTGTCCCAGCCTCTTTTTGTGATTTGGTGCTCCTATTTTTAGTTTAGAATGGTAGGAATTTTCTCACAATTTTGGTATAATAGGACTATTAGAAAATTTCGAGGAGACAAACATGTCAGTTAAGATTGCTTTACTTGGATTTGGTACAGTAGCCAGTGGTGTGCCATTCTTGCTAAAGGAAAATAGAGATAAAATTGTTCAAGCAGCCCAGTCAGAAATTGAAGTAGCTAAAGTTTTGGTCAAAGACGATCAAGAGAAAGCCCGCTTGCTTGAAGCAGGAAATGATTTTAATTTTGTAACAAATATCGATGAAATTTTGTCAGACAAAGACATCACGATTGTTGTTGAGTTGATGGGGCGTATCGAACCTGCTAAAACCTTTATCACTCGTGCTTTAGAAGCAGGGAAACATGTCGTGACAGCTAACAAGGATCTTTTGGCAGTCCATGGTGCAGAATTGCTTGAGGTAGCCAAAGCTCACAATGTTGCTCTCTACTACGAAGCAGCAGTTGCAGGAGGAATCCCAATTCTTCGTACCTTGGTCAACTCACTTGCATCAGACAAAATCACACGTGTTCTTGGTGTTGTGAACGGAACATCTAACTTCATGATGACCAAAATGGTTACAGAAGGCTGGTCTTATGAAGATGCTTTGGCAGAAGCCCAACGACTTGGCTTTGCTGAAAGCGACCCTACCAATGACGTTGACGGGATTGATGCGGCTTACAAGATGGTCATCCTCAGTCAGTTCGCTTTTGGGATGAATGTCAAGTTTGAAGATGTGGGTCACCAAGGAATTCGCAACATCACTCCAGAAGATGTAGCAGTAGCTCAAGAGCTTGGTTATGTTGTAAAACTAGTTGGTTCTATCGAAGAAACAGCTTCTGGGATTGCTGCTGAGGTTACGCCAACCTTCCTTCCTAAAGAACACCCACTTGCAAGTGTTAACGGTGTTATGAATGCTGTCTTTGTGGAGTCTATCGGTATTGGCGAGTCTATGTATTATGGACCAGGTGCAGGTCAAAAACCAACTGCAACAAGTGTTGTGGCTGATATTGCCCGCATCGTTCGTCGTCTGAATGATGGAACAATTGGAAAAGCCTTTAATGAATATAGTCGTCCAGTAGTCTTGGCTAATCCAGAAGATGTCAAAGCTAACTATTATTTCTCAATCTTGGCTCCAGACTCAAAAGGTCAAGTTTTGAAATTAGCTGAGCTCTTTAATATGGAAGATATCTCCTTCAAGCAAATCCTTCAAGATGGTAAGCAAGAAGGCAAGGCTCGTATTGTCATCATCACTCATAAAATCAACAAGGCGCAGCTTGAAAATATTACAGACGCTTTGAAGGCGGTAGCCGAGTTTGAACTTCTCAACACCTTCAAGGTTTTAGGAGACTAAGATGAAGATTATTGTACCTGCTACAAGTGCCAATGTGGGTCCTGGTTTTGACTCGGTTGGTGTAGCTGTAACCAAATATCTAGAGATTCAGGTTTGTGAAGAACGTGAAGAATGGATGATTGAGCACCAATTAGGCAAATGGATTCCACGTGATGAACGTAATCTTTTGCTGAAGATTGCTCTACAAATTGTTCCAGACCTACAACCAAGACGTCTGAAGATGATCAGTGATATTCCACTTGCGCGTGGACTAGGTTCATCGAGCTCTGTCATCGTTGCAGGGATTGAGCTGGCAAATCAACTCGGAAACTTGAAGCTAAGCAAGCATGAAAAATTACAGTTGGCGACTAAGATTGAGGGACACCCTGATAATGTTGCACCTGCTATCTATGGAAATCTCGTCATTGCAAGCTCAGTCGAAGGTCAGGTTTCAGCTGTTGTGGCGCCTTTTCCGGAGTGTGCTTTCTTAGCTTATATTCCAAACTATGAATTGCGTACTCGCGATAGTCGCGGTGTCTTACCTAAGAAACTTTCTTATAAGGAAGCTGTTGCAGCAAGTTCTATCGCCAATGTGGCTATTTCAGCCCTACTGACTGGAGATATGGTCAAAGCAGGCCAGGCGATTGAGAGTGACCTTTTCCATGAGCGTTACCGTCAAGAACTGGTGAGAGAATTTGCGACCATCAAGAAAGTTGCTAAGAGAAATGGTGCTTATGCGACCTACTTGTCTGGCGCTGGTCCGACTGTTATGGTCTTGGCTGATCCTGACAAGATGCCTAAGATTAAGGCTGAGCTTGAAAAGCAACCTTTCAAAGGCAAGCTTCATGATTTGCAAGTAGATACAGAAGGTGTTCGCGTCGAAGAAAAATAAACAGAACAATAGGATGGGGAAACTCTCTATTAGAGGGCTTCCTGTCCTTTTTTGAAAATGAAACATGGGATATGAAATGATTCCCAGTTTTGTCGACCGCTGGATGGTCAAGGAGGATTTGAAATGGCAGAAATATATTTAGCAGGTGGTTGTTTTTGGGGCTTAGAAGAGTACTTTTCCCGTATTTCTGGAGTGCTGCAAACAAGTGTTGGTTACGCTAATGGTCAAGTAGAAACCACTAATTATCAACTAATCAAAGAAACAGATCATGCAGAGACTGTTCAAGTTATTTATGATGAAAATGCAGTCTCGCTCCGTGAGATCTTGCTCTATTATTTCCGAGTCATTGATCCCCTTTCTGTCAACCAACAAGGGAATGACCGTGGTCGTCAATACCGCACAGGGATTTATTACAAATATGAAGAGGATTTATCGACTATCAATACAGTAGTTCGTGAACAAGAACTCCTCATCGGTCGTAAAATTGCAGTGGAAGTGGAGAAGCTTCGTCACTATATCCTGGCTGAGGACTATCACCAAGACTACCTCAAGAAAAATCCTGGAGGTTATTGCCACATTGATGTGAGAGATGCGGAGAAACCACTGATAGATGCCGCCAACTATGAAAAACCTAGTCAGGCAGTTTTACGAGAAAATTTGTCAGAAGAGTCTTATAGAGTTACCCAAGAAGCAGCCACGGAAGCTCCATTTAGAAATGCCTACGACCAAACTTTTGAGGAAGGAATTTATGTCGATATCACGACTGGGGAGCCCCTCTTCTTTGCCAAGGATAAGTTTGCCTCAGGCTGTGGTTGGCCAAGTTTTAGCCGTCCTATTTCCAAGGAACTCATCCATTACTATCGTGACTTGAGTCATGGTATGGAGCGAATCGAAGTCCGATCACGTTCGGGTAATGCCCACTTGGGACACGTCTTTACAGACGGGCCTCAGGAACTGGGTGGCTTACGCTATTGCATCAATTCTGCTTCTTTACGATTTATCGCTAAGGATGAGATGGAAGAGGCTGGCTATGGCTACCTACTTCCATATTTGAACAAGTAAAAAGATGGTGGTTTTTCCACCTTCTTCATTTTGGAAATAGAAGGGACCTATGAAACAATTACTTTCTTACTTTAAACCCTACCTCAAGGAATCATTCCTAGCGCCCTTGTTTAAATTGTTAGAGGCTGTCTTTGAACTCTTGGTCCCCATGGTAATAGCTGGGATTGTTGACCAATCTATCCCCCAAAAAGATCAGGGGCATCTTTGGATGCAAATGGCTCTCCTCTTTGTGTTTGCAGTTATCGGCGTTTTGGTAGCCTTAGTTGCTCAGTTTTACTCAGCCAAGGCAGCAGTCGGCTTCACCAAGGAGTTGACCAACGACCTCTATCGTCATGTTCTCTCACTACCCAAGGATAGCAGAGACCGTTTGACGACTTCGAGTTTGGTGACGCGTTTGACTTCAGATACCTATCAGATTCAAACGGGAATTAATCAATTTTTACGCCTCTTTTTAAGGGCACCTATTATTGTTTTTGGTGCCATTTTCATGGCTTATCGTCTCTCGCCTGAATTGACCTTCTGGTTTCTGGTCATGGTTGCCATTTTGACCCTTGTCATTGTCGTTCTGTCACGGTTGGTCAATCCTCTCTACAGTAGCTTGAGAAAGAAAACTGACCATCTGGTTCAGGAGACGCGCCAACAACTACAAGGTATGCGCGTGATTCGTGCCTTTGGCCAAGAAAAACGAGAAATCGAGAATTTCCAACTACTCAACCAAGTCTATACGGCCATCCAAATGAAAACAGGCTACTGGTCTAGTCTCTTAACTCCCTTGACCTATTTGATTGTCAATGGGACCTTGCTGGTGATTATCTGGAATGGTTATCTTTCTATTCAAGGTGGACTCCTCAGTCAGGGTGCCTTGATTGCCTTAATCAACTATCTCCTGCAAATCTTGGTAGAGTTGATCAAACTAGCCATGCTGATTAATTCACTCAACCAGTCCTATATTTCTGCCAAGCGGATTGAGGAAGTCTTCGCTGAAAAACCCGAAGATATTCATTCTGAGATTCATGTAGGAAAAGCATCTGGAAATCAAGTTTTACACGTCCAAGACTTGACCTTTACCTATCCAGATGCTGCCCAACCCTCTCTGAGAGATATTTCTTTTGGAATGAAAGAGGGGCAAATTCTTGGAATCATCGGTGGGACTGGTTCTGGTAAGTCAAGTTTGGTACAGGTCCTACTTGGCCTTTATCTAGATGGACGTAGTCCTCGCGATCTTTCTGAATGGCGCTCCTGGATGGCCTATGTCCCTCAAAAGGTTGAACTCTTTAAGGGAACCATCCGTTCCAATTTGACCTTGGGTATGGAAGAGCCTGTTTCGGACCAAGAACTCTGGCAAGCTTTAGAAATTGCCCAGGCCAAGGACTTTGTCAGTGTCAAGGAAGGTCAGCTAGATGCAGAGGTTGAAGCAGGTGGCCGTAATTTCTCAGGTGGGCAAAAACAACGTTTGTCGATTGCCAGAGCAGTTTTACGTCAAGCTCCTTTTCTCATCCTCGATGATGCGACGTCAGCCCTTGATACCATTACCGAGTCCAATCTTCTCAAAGCTGTTCAGGAAAACTTGCCTGATACTAGCTTAATTTTGATTTCCCAACGAACTTCAACCTTGAAGATTGCAGACCAGATCCTTCTTTTAGAAAAAGGAGAACAATTAGCACTTGGAAATCATGAGAAGTTGATGAAGACTAGTCAAGTCTATCGTGAAATCAATGCATCCCAACATGGAAAGGAGGACTAGAATGAAAGGCAAACACGCAAGTTAAACCCTCAAACGTTTGGCAAAAGATTTAGCTGGTCATCCCGTCCTTCTTTTCCTAGCTTTCTTGGGAACCATTGCCCAGGTAGCCCTGTCTATTTATCTACCAATCTTGATAGGACAGGTGATTGACCAAGTCTTAGTGACGGGCTCATCTCAGGTGTTCTGGCAAATTTTCCTCCAGATGATCTTGGTGGTCATTGGAAATACGCTGGTACAATGGGCCAATCCTCTCCTCTATAATCGACTGATTTTCTCCTATACCAGAGATTTGCGCGAAAGAATCATTGAAAAGCTCCATCGTCTTCCGATTGCCCTTGTAGATAGACAAGGTAGTGGGGAAATGGTCAGCCGTGTGACGACAGATATCGAGCAGTTGGCAGCGGGTCTGAATATGATTTTCAACCAATTTTTCATAGGAGTTTTGATGATTTTGGTCAGCATCCTTGCTATGCTCCAAATCCATCTATTGATGACTCTCTTGGTTCTGCTCTTAACACCTCTATCTATGGTCATTTCACGCTTTATCGCTAAGAAATCCTACCATCTCTTTCAAAAGCAGACAGAGACTAGGGGGATTCAGACTCAGTTGATAGAAGAATCGCTCACCCAACAGAACATTATCCAGTCCTTCAATGCTCAGGAAGAATTTATCGAGAGACTTCATGAGGCAAATGACAACTACGCAAGTTATTCTCAGTCGGCTATCTTTTATTCATCAACAGTCAATCCTTCGACCCGTTTCGTCAATGCCCTCATTTATGCCCTACTAGCTGGTGTTGGAGCTTTACGTATCATGGCGGGTTCCACTTTGACAATTGGGCGTTTAGTGACTTTTTTGAACTATGTGCAGCAGTACACCAAACCCTTTAACGATATTTCATCAGTCTTAGCCGAATTGCAAAGTGCCCTGGCTTGTGCAGAACGTGTTTATGCTGTTCTAGAAAGTCCTGAGGTTACAGAAACTGGTCTTAAAGAATTAAACAGCGACCAAGTCAAGGGAGCTATTTCCTTTAAGCATGTTTCTTTTGGTTACAATCCTGAAAAGATACTGATTAAGGATCTGTCTATTGATATTCCAGCGGGTAGTAAGGTTGCCATCGTTGGACCAACGGGTGCTGGGAAGTCTACACTTATCAATCTTCTCATGCGTTTTTACCCGATTAATTCAGGAGATATTTTGCTAGATGGTCATTCCATTTATGACTATACTAGAGCATCTCTTCGACAGCAGTTTGGAATGGTGCTCCAAGAAACCTGGCTCAAGCAAGGAACTATTCATAATAACATTGCCTTTGGCAATCCTGGAGCAAGCCGAGAGCAGGTTATTGCAGCAGCTAAGGCAGCAAATGCGGACTTCTTTATTCAACAATTGCCCCAGGGATACGATACTAGGCTTGAAAATGCAGGTGAGTCCTTGTCTGTGGGTCAGGCTCAGCTTTTAACCATTGCTCGTGTCTTTCTAGCCATTCCTAAGATTCTGATTTTAGACGAGGCGACTTCCTCCATCGATACCCGGACAGAGGTCTTGGTTCAGGATGCCTTTGCCAAACTCATGAAGGGGCGCACAAGCTTCATCATCGCCCACCGTTTATCGACCATTCAGGATGCTGATTTGATTCTGGTCTTGGTGGATGGGGATATTGTCGAGTATGGGAGTCATAAGGAACTCATGGCGAGAAAAGGTAAATACTATCAAATGCAGCAAGCAGCAGCTTTTAGCCCAGAGTAAATATTAAAACGTTTTTAATCCAATAACCAACAAGAAAAGTTGCCTTCGGGTGACTTTTTTGTTACAATAGCTAGAAAAATTATCCAGTATGAATACTTATATAGAAAAGGAGCCTATTGATGAAAGTCTTTCAGCATGTAAATATCGTGACTTGTGACCAAGATTTCCACGTTTATCTGGATGGGATTTTAGCTGTTAAAGAATCCCAAATCGTCTATGTCGGTCAGGAAGATCAAGAAATTCTCAAGCAAGCAGATCAAATCATAGACTATCAAGGTGCCTGGATTATGCCTGGCTTGGTTAACTGCCATACTCACTCTGCCATGACAGGTTTGAGAGGCATTCGTGATGATAGCAATCTCCATGAATGGCTGGAGGACTATATCTGGCCAGCAGAAGCAGAGTTCACACCAGAGATGACTACAAAGGCCGTCAAAGAGGCGCTGACAGAAATGCTCCAGTCAGGAACAACAACTTTCAATGATATGTACAATCCCAATGGAGTGGATATAGCTGAGATTTATGACGCAGTCAAGGCTTCCAAGATGCGTTGCTATTTTTCTCCAACCCTCTTTTCTTCAGATGTGGAGACGACGGCTGAAACTATAGCCAGAACTCGAGCTGTTATCGAGACAATCAAAGGCTACCAGAATCCTAATTTCAAGGTTATGGTGGCCCCTCATTCGCCCTACAGTTGTAGTCGAGATTTGCTGGAGGCAAGTCTTGATCTAGCAAAAGATGAAGACATTCCTCTTCATATCCATGTTGCAGAAACACAGGAAGAGTCAGGCATTATCCTGAAACGCTATGGCAAACGCCCATTAGCCTTTCTAGATGAGCTCGGCTATTTAGACCATCAAGCTGTCTTTGCCCATGGTGTGGAGTTAAATGAAGGGGAAATTACGCGCTTGGCAGATTCGCAAGTCGCTATCGCCCACAATCCTATCAGCAACCTCAAACTAGCCTCAGGGATTGCACCAGTCGTCCAACTTCAACAAGCAGGAGTAGCAGTTGGTATTGCGACGGACTCAGTTGCTTCTAACAATAACCTGGATATGTTTGAGGAAGGGCGGACTGCAGCACTCTTACAGAAGATGAAGAATGGCGATGCCAGTCAATTTCCAATCGAAACTGTCCTCAAGGCCTTGACAATCGAGGGTGCTAAGGTGTTAGGAATGGAAGATGAGATTGGTAGTCTAGAAGTTGGCAAGCAAGCAGATTTTCTCGTTATCCAACCCCAAGGGAAAATCCATCTCCAACCTCAAGAAAATATGCTTTCTCACTTAGTCTATGCTGTCAAATCCAGTGATGTTTCAGATGTCTATATTGGTGGAGAACAAGTTGTGAAAGACAGACATGTACTAACTGTTAACTTGTAAAAATAAGCATAAAATCTCTAAATCTCATGAGAAAAATCTTATGAGATTTTCTTATTTTACTAGTAATATCAAGGCTTTTGCTAGGTGTTCAAGTCTTGTATTTAGAAATTTTCAAAAAGCAAATTAGATAAATAAGAAAAATTGTGGTATAATAACAAGATGCAAAAAAAGGAGTATGTATGGACATTTCAGAAATTCGTCAAAAAATTGACGCAAATCGTGAAAAATTAGCTTCTTTCAGGGGGTCTCTTTGACCTCGAAGGTTTAGAGGAAGAAATTGCCATTTTGGAAAACAAAATGACAGAACCTGATTTTTGGAACGATAATATTGCGGCCCAAAAAACGTCGCAAGAATTAAATGAACTCAAAAATACCTATAATACCTTCCACAAGATGGATGAGTTGCAGGATGAAGTTGAGATTTTACTGGACTTTTTGGCAGAGGATGAATCCGTTAAGGATGAGTTGGTTGAGAAACTCTCTGAGTTAGATCAGATGATGACTAGCTACGAAATGACCCTTCTCTTGTCAGAGCCCTACGATCACAACAACGCCATTCTTGAAATCCATCCAGGTTCTGGGGGGACAGAGGCTCAAGACTGGGGCGATATGCTCCTTCGTATGTATACTCGCTATGGAAATGCCAAAGGCTTCAAAGTTGAGGTATTAGATTACCAAGCAGGTGATGAGGCAGGAATCAAGTCAGTAACCTTGTCTTTTGAAGGACCAAATGCTTATGGTCTTCTCAAGTCAGAGATGGGAGTTCACCGTTTGGTTCGTATCTCACCATTTGACTCTGCTAAACGTCGCCACACCTCATTTACTTCTGTAGAAGTTATGCCAGAGTTGGATGATACCATCGAAGTTGACATCCGTGAGGATGATATCAAGATGGATACCTTCCGTTCAGGTGGAGCAGGTGGACAAAACGTCAACAAGGTTTCAACAGGTGTCCGCTTGACTCACATTCCGACAGGGATCGTCGTAGCATCAACCGTCGACCGTACTCAGTACGGAAACCGTGACCGTGCTATGAAGATGCTTCAGGCAAAACTCTACCAGATGGAGCAGGAAAAGAAAGCTGCTGAGGTAGACTCGCTCAAGGGTGAGAAAAAGGAAATTACATGGGGAAGCCAAATCCGCTCCTATGTATTTACGCCTTATACAATGGTAAAAGACCATCGTACCAACTTTGAAGTAGCGCAAGTAGATAAGGTAATGGATGGAGACCTAGATGGTTTCATCGATGCTTATCTGAAATGGCGTATCAGTTAAAAGAAAGGAAGTCACATGTCAATCATTGAAATGAGAGATGTTGTCAAAAAATATGACAACGGGACAACAGCCCTACGTGGCATCACTGTAAATATCGATGCAGGAGAATTTGCCTACATCGTAGGACCTTCAGGTGCTGGTAAATCAACTTTTATCCGTGCCTTGTATCGTGAGGTCAAAATCGACAAAGGAAGCTTGCAAGTTGCAGGTTATAATCTGGTTAAGATCAAAAAGAAAGATATTCCGTTCTTGCGTAGAAACGTTGGAGTAGTCTTTCAGGATTACAAACTTTTGCCAAAGAAAACCGTTTATGAGAACATTGCTTATGCCATGGAGGTTGTTGGTGAAAGTCGTCGTAACATCAAAAAACGTGTTATGGAAGTCTTGGACCTTGTCGGTTTGAAGCACAAGGTTCGTTCATTCCCGAATGAACTTTCAGGTGGTGAGCAACAACGTATCGCCATTGCGCGTGCTATCGTAAACAATCCTAAGGTTTTGATTGCCGACGAACCAACAGGAAACTTGGACCCAGATAACTCATGGGAAATCATGAACCTCTTGGAACGTATCAATCTTCAAGGAACAACTGTTTTGATGGCTACCCACAACAGCCAAATCGTAAATACCTTGCGCCACCGCGTTATTGCCATCGAAAATGGTCGCGTGGTACGTGATGAAGCGAAAGGAGAGTACGGATACGATGATTAGTAGATTTTTCCGCCATCTGTTCGAAGCTTTAAAGAGTTTAAAGCGTAATGGATGGATGACCATTGCTGCTATCAGTTCAGTAATGATTACCTTGACCTTGGTTGCTATCTTTGCTTCAGTTATCTTCAATACTGCGAAATTAGCAACTGATATCGAAAACAACGTCCGCGTCATGGTTTATGTTCGTAAAGACGTTGAAGACAACAGTGAAACCATTGTAAAAGAAGGCCAAACAGTCACGAACAATGACTACCACAAGGTCTACGATGCCCTAAAAGCTCTGCCAGCTGTAAAAAATGTAACCTTCTCAAGTAAAGAAGAACAGTACCAAAAGCTGACTGAAACTATGGGTGAAGAGTGGAAAGTCTTTGAAGGAGACGCAAACCCTCTTCATGATGCCTACATCGTAGATACTAATTCACCAAGTGATGTAAAACCAGTAGCTGAAGAAGCTAAGAAAATCGACGGTGTCTCTGAAGTTCAAGACGGTGGTGCCAATACCGAACGTCTCTTCAAGTTGGCTTCCTTCATCCGTGTATGGGGATTGGTCATCGCAGGACTCTTGATCTTCATCGCAGTCTTCTTGATTTCAAATACCATCCGTATTACTATCATTTCACGTAGTCGTGAAATCCAAATCATGCGTTTGGTTGGTGCTAAGAACAGCTACATCCGTGGCCCATTCTTGCTAGAAGGTGCCTTTATCGGATTGTTGGGAGCAGCTCTTCCATCAGCATTGGTTTACTTTATCTATAATAAAGTCTTCCAATCTGTCAACCCATCCTTGGTTGGTCAAAACCTATCCTTGATTACACCGAATACCTTTATTCCAATGATGATCGGTCTCTTGTTCCTCATCGGAATCTGTATCGGTTCACTTGGTTCAGGAATCTCAATGCGTCGATTCTTGAAAATCTAAGTCACATAACTGGATAAAACACATAAAAAAGTGGGATGTCATCAAGACTTCACAGATCTTGATGCCCCGCTTTTTCTTTTGGTCTTGGTGCTCAGTCGCTTGCCAATTTTTGGTAAAGAGTGTATGATAGGAAAGGACCTTTTTACTAATATGAAAAATGAACAATGAATGAGGAAAAGATGAAACAATTTTTGGAAAAAGTGAGCATACTCTCCCTATCGTTAGTATTGATCACATCGTTTTCAATTTCTAGTGCCCTACCTGCCATGTTTGACTATTATCAGGGTTATTCGACTGGTCAGGTCGAACTCTTGGTCAGCCTCCCATCCTTCGGGATTATGGCCATGCTTTTATTGAATGGTGTTCTTGAGCGTATGTTCCCTGAACGCCTCCAATTGACCTTGGGACTTTTAATCTTGTCAATCAGCGGAACTGCACCTTTCTGGTATCAGGGTTATTACTTTGTCTTTGCGACCCGCTTGCTATTTGGACTCGGAGTTGGGATGCTCAATGCCAAGGCTATTTCGATCATCAGTGAACGTTACCACGGAAAAACTCGTATCCAAATGCTTGGTTTTCGTGGATCAGCTGAGGTAGTAGGAGCCTCTATCTTGACGCTGGCAGTCGGTCAGCTCTTGGCCTTTGGATGGACTGCAACCTTCCTAGCCTATGCAGCAGGTCTAGTGGTTCTTCTACTCTTCCTTCTCTTTGTCCCTTATGGAAAAGGAGAAGCTCATGAGTCCAAGCAAAAGACAGAAGAAGCAGCCAAACTAACTCGCTCCATGCTACAGCTGATTTTCTTCCTTGCCATTGTAGCTGCTGTCATCGTGTGTACAAATACTGCCATTACTTTCCGTATTCCTAGCCTCATGATTGAGGCAGGTTTTGGAGATGCTCAGTTGTCTAGTCTGGTACTCAGTGCCATGCAGTTGATCGGTATTTTAGCGGGTATCAGCTTTTCTTACCTCATCTCTGCCTTTAAGGAAAAACTTCTATTGGTAGCTGGTGTCACCTTTGGTATTGGGCAAATCATCATTGCTCTTTCCCCTTCACTCTGGGTTGTCGTCGCAGGATCGATTCTTGGAGGCTTTGCCTACAGCATTGCTCTGACGACAGTCTTTCAATTGATATCTGAGCGAATCCCAGCAAAACTCCTCAATAAAGCAACTTCGTTTGCTGTATTGGGATGCTCTTCTGGAGCGTCATTAACACCATTTGTGCTATCAGGAATTGGCTTCATAACTACGGATGGTCGAATGACCTTTATTATCCTAGGGGTGTGGATGATTGCCACATCAGTCATTATTTCCCTTTTATTGAAAAAAGAAGCATAAAAAGAAAACTCAAGGATTCATCCTTGAGTTTTTTGTCTCTTAGCCAACCATTTGCCAAAAATAATCAATGATATAAGTCAAACCATAAGTGTAAACAACCAGGGTAAAGGGCTTGGTCAGGATGATAATGGTCATATAACGCTTGAAGCTCATCTTGGTCAGAGCAGCCAACATACAGAGAAAATCAGCTGGACTAACTGGCCAAATCATCATAAAGATAAAGAAACGATCAAAGCGATTGCCCTTGTCTAACCAACCAATATACTTATCATAGGTTCGTTTGCTGACGACTGACTGGACAAAGGGCGCTCCGTAGAGACGCACCAGGTAAAAGATAATCGCACAACCAATGACAATACCAATGTAGTTATAAATAGTCCCCACGATATGCCCGTAGATAAAGACACCTGCAACGGAGGTCAGAGCACCTGGGATGATAGGAACAACCGTCTGCAAAATCTGTAAAAAGATAAAGAGTGGTGGTCCCCAGATACCCGCTTGTTGGATAAAGGCAGATAGGGTTTCCTTGGAGTGCAAGATACCAGCCTGATAGGCCCAGATACAGAATATTAAAGTACCAACTCCACCGATGATGGAGGAAATATGAATGGCTTGCTGTAGAAGGGGAGAAACAGCTTTCAGTTCTTTATCGTGTGACATGTAAACTCCTCTTATGTAGTATGATTCTACTATATCATATTTTAGGGAGAAAGACTAGATGGGATACTTCGTGTGACTTTGCCTCAAGTATGGTAAAATGGGAATAAGAAAATGACAGCTTAGAATGAGGAAAATCATGTTAGGATTGAAGTTTAATGGCACTTGGCGGAATTACCAAAAACAGGTATTGGACAATTTCCAAGAATACCAAGCAGATGGCCATGTCCACTTGGTGGCAGCACCAGGTTCTGGTAAAACAACCATTGGGATTGAGTTGATTGCCCGCTTTGATAAGCCAGCTCTGGTTTTGGTGCCGACGGTTACCATTCGTGAACAGTGGGTGGACAGGATTCGTCAGGCATTTTTAGAGGATGAGGCCCAGGTCACAAGTCTCGTGTCTCAAAATCTCAAGGACATGAAGCAAATCACCATCGCCACCTATCAAGCTTTTCACAGTGCTATGCAACAGGTGCAATCTCAAGAGGAGAATGGTGAGGTTGAAGATTTTGTCGGCTTTGACCTGCTTGCCAGACTCAAGGAAAAAGGTGTCGAAACCCTCTGTCTGGACGAATGTCATCATTTGAGAAATGAATGGTGGAAAAGCCTAGAAGACTTCCGCAAAAATTACCAACAACTGCAAGTCATCTCTCTCACAGCAACACCGCCTTATGACAGTGAGCCAGAACTCTGGGAACGCTATCTCCAGATGTGTGGCGAGATCGACCAAGAAATCACAGTGCCAGAACTAGTCAAAGAAGACACCCTCTGCCCTCATCAGGACTTTGTCTATATCTGTTTTCCGACCAAGGAAGAAGACAAGCGCCTGGAAGAGTTTGAGGACACCAAATGGCAGTATGTCAGCCAACTAGTGGTTGATCCTGATTTTCAAGAGTTGATTAAGAGTTCCAAGGTCCTCAAAGGGGAAATCTCTGCGGATATGCTCCTCGAAGACCCCAAGTATCTCTCAGCCCTCCTCATTTATCTACAGGCTCAAAAGCTAGAAATTCCTAAGCACTTACGAGATTTATTAGGTGCTGAAGGCCTACCGGCTCTTAATTACTACTGGCTGGAAGTTCTCTTGCAAGGCCTTCTCTATCAGACTCCTGACTGGTATGAGGATCCGGAGGAAACAAAGAAAAAGATAGAAGCCGAATTGAAATCAAGAGGACTGATCGAAAAACGTCAGGTCTTCTTGGTCAAATCCAAGGCCAATGTCCAAATCCTCAACCAATCTCTAGGAAAACTGGCTGGTATTGCTTCAATCTTTGAAACCGAGTATGCCAGTCTAGGTCAGGACTTGAGACAGTTAGTCTTGGCGGACTATATCCGCAAGGATTTTGCCAGTTATCTGGGAGATGACCAAGCACCAATCACGCAATTAGGCGTCCTCCCTTACTTTGAAACCATTCGTAGAAGTGCGCAAAAGCAAGGTCTTTCTGTCCCTATAGCAGTCCTTTCAGGTAGTGTCGTTATCATACCTGCAAGTGTCAAGGAAGAACTCGAAGAGCTCATCCCAAATACCAACTTAAGCTTTTCTGCTATCGGAAAACTCGACCAAGGTGCTTATCTCCAAGTAGGATTTCCATCTAGCTTTAAGGGGATGGTCGCAGCAGTGACCGAGCTCTTCCAACGTGGTTCTATCCAGGTCTTGGTAGGAACCAAGTCTCTCTTGGGAGAAGGATGGGATGCGCCTTGCGTTAACTCTCTCATCCTAGGAAGTTTTGTTGGAAGCTTTATGCTCAGCAATCAGATGCGGGGCCGTGCTATCCGTATCTGGCCAGGACATCCAGATAAGACCAGCAATATCTGGCACCTAGTAGCCATCAAACCTTACAAAAATCCAGCCTTTTCTAATGAAAATCAAGAGGAACAAGACCTCAATCCATATCAGGACCTGCAGACCCTTGCCCGTCGTATGGACCATTTCCTTGGCTTGTCCTATAAGGAAGATACCATTGAAACAGGTCTGGATCGCTTAAACTTTCCTGAGTTTCCATTTAAGAAAAGAAACTCGAAGACTATAACGAGAAGGTCATGGAACTATCCAAGGATCGCGCCTCCCTTCGTAAAAAATGGCAGGAATCTCTCATCGTTGCTGACAAGATAGAGATTGTCAATGAAGTAGCGACCGATAGCAAACGAATCCCTCTGCTTGCCCTAGCGGATGCTGAAAAGTGGCTTCGCTACGCTCTGATGGTATTAGCCATTAGTCTCCTAGCTTATGTCTTTCGACTAACCTTCTTTGACTTGCCATGGTTGACAGCTCTCTGTGTCCTCTTCCTAGCTATCACAGCCTTTCGCTATTACAGCTACAAGAGTCCTTATAAACGCTTGCGCCAGATCTGTGAAGCTATTCGCAAAGCCATGGTGACTGCAGGGCATTTGTCTGATGATCAATCGCGCGTGCAGGTCGATGAGGACAAGGAAAGCTTTAATGTCTTTGCCTATCTAAAAGGTGGTAGTATGCGAGACAAGGAACTCTTTTCGAGGGTTTTAGGAGAATTCTTTACGCCAGTGGACAATCAACGCTACCTCTTAGTCGCTCAAAAAGCTCCAGCAGGTCAGTCCAAGTATTTCGTAGTCCCTAGCCTCTTTGAAAAACGCAAGGAAGATGCCCAGCTCTTCCTAAATGCCGTCGCACCACATATAGGCAACTACCAACTCGTCTACACCCGCAACGAAGCAGGCCGAAAAATCCTGCTCGAAACCAGACTCAAATCCCTTGCCAACAAAAACGACCGCATCATCACCAAGAAAAAGGTCAAAAGTGCTTTGAAATAGAAGGAAGTGAGCGTTTTCTGCTAAGAATATGATATAATAATAGCAAGAATATGGTCCCTGAAGGAGAAATATAAATGCAGGTAAAACCAGAACTGGAAATAGAAAAACAACTGATAAACCAGCTGGTAACTGGTGAAAGCCAATGGACTTATAGAGAAGACCTAAAGACAGAAGAACAACTATGGGACAATTTCTTTGAGAAACTAGCCCAAAACAACGTTGCTCTGCTAGCAGATCATCCCTTGACTGATCAGGAAAAACGCCAGATTCAGAACCAACTCAACTTTGTCAGCTACTATGATGCTGCCAAGTGGTTGGTCGGTGAAAACGGAATTGCCAAAGTCGAAGTTCAAAGAGAAGATGCAAGCCTAGGTACCATCCGTTTGTCAGTCATTTGGCGTGACAATATCGCAGCAGGAAAGTCTAGCTACGAAGTTGTCAATCAAGTCCAACGGGAAAAAGTAAATCCTCTGGATCAAGACCGTAGACTGGATGTTACTCTTCTCATCAATGGCTTGCCCATGATTCAAATCGAGCTCAAGAGTTCCCAAGCAGCATTTATCGATGCCTTTCATCAGATTAAAAAATATGACCGTGAAGGGAAGTTCCGTGGCATATACTCTAGCTTGCAGATGTTTGTAGTCACCAACAAGGTCGATACTCGCTATATCGCTGCTGCTCGTGAAAATAAACTCAACAAGCAATTTCTAACCAAGTGGGTGGATAAGGACAATCATCCTGTGACAAACCTGACTAGCTTTGCCCACGAAGTCTTTTCGATCCCTCGTGCGCACCAAATGGTCATGCAGTATTCTGTCATTGATGATAGCAAGAAATCTCTCATTCTCTTGCGCCCCTACCAGATCCATGCTATCGAAGCGGTACAGGAAGCCTCTCGCCAACAAGCATCAGGCTATGTTTGGCATACGACAGGTTCAGGGAAGACCTTGACTTCTTATAAGGTGGCGAGGAACCTCCTTCAGATTCCTTCCATCCAAAAGACGATTTTTGTCGTTGACCGCAGGGACTTGGACCAACAGACCACATCATCCTTCCTCTCATATGCGACCAATGATGTCATTGATATTGATGAGACGGACAATACACATGATTTGGTCAAGCGACTAGGTAGTAATGATAAGCGTGTCGTGGTGACAACTATCCAGAAAATCACCACCATGATGCGCAAGTTTGACCAAGGTCTTTACCAACGAGATGCGGACAAAATCAAGGGACTCCGAGTGGCCTTTGTCGTGGATGAATGCCACCGTGCCGTTACGCCACAAACACAAAAAGACATTAAAGCCTTTTTCCCTCAGTCCCTCTGGTATGGTTTTACAGGAACGCCTATCTTTAAGGAAAATAAACGCCAACAGTTCGGCGACCTCGCCCAAACTACCCAGCAACAGTATGGAGACCGTCTCCATGAGTATACGGTCAAGGAAGCCATCCATGATGGAGCTGTCCTAGGCTTTAAGGTAGATTATCGCAATACCCTCATCACAGACCAGTCTGAAAATGACATACCAGATACCGTCTACGAGAATGAGGAGCACATGCTGGAAGTCTTGGATGCCATTATCAATAAATCCCGCCAACAACTTGGCTTCCAAAAAGGAGTCGGCAATACCTACAATGCCATCCTGACGGTCAAGTCTATCCCTCAAGCTCAAGCCTACTATGACCTTCTCAAAAGAGTCAAGGCTGGTCAGACACGAGTTAAGGTATCTGAGAGGGTCAAGATGGTTCTTCCAGACTTTCCAAAGGCGACCATCACATACTCCGTTACGGAGAATGAAGAAGACTCAAGAGCCAACCAAGACCACATGAAACAGGTCTTAGAGGACTATAACCAAGAGTTTGATACTCACTTTACAATGGCAGATCTTCGTGGCTTCAATACCGATGTCAATAACCGCCTTGCCCGTAAGCAAGACAAGTATCTCTATCGCAATGAGCAGTTGGACTTGGTTATCGTGGTCAATCGTCTCCTAACAGGATTTGATGCACCTTGTCTATCGACCCTCTTTATCGATCGCAAACCCATGCAACCGCAGGACTTGATACAGGCCTTTAGTCGTACCAACCGGATCTTTGATTCTAGTAAGACCTATGGTCATATCATCACTTTCCAAAAGCCTATAGCCTTTAAGGAAGCAGTCGATAATGCCCTCAAACTCTACTCAAATGGTGGAGAAAATGAGGTCCTAGCGCCTAGCTGGGAAGAGGAAAAGAGAAACTTTTTGCGGAGTTGCAGTGATTTCCAAAATCTCATCACAGATGACCCTGTAGAAGGACTCCAAATCGAGCAAATCTCTACGCCTGAATTGAGAAAACTAGCCAAGGCTTATCAATCCTTTGATAAATACTTGGCTTCTATCCGAGTTTATAAAGAGTATGACGAGGAAGAAATCTATGCAGAGACTGGACTAACTGCAGAAGGATTGGAAAACTATCTAGGCTTCTATCAAAATATCCTTGCCGAACTTAAAAGTCGTTCAGAAGATGGTGATGAAGATGGGGAGCCACTGGATATCCACTACGAACTGGAGTCTATTCAAGTCGATGAGATTAACTATGCCTATATACTGACCCTGATCCAAAGCCTGATCGAGCAAGAGCAAAGTCAGGAAAAGAGTCTCAGTGCACAGGACAGAGAAGCAGTGGATACCTATATCCAAAGTCTGGAGAAGACAAATCCAAATCTTGCCCAGATTATCTCAGATCTTTGGCAAGAAGTACAGGCAAATCCAGACCGCTATAGAGGTCAATCCATCGCTAATATCCTTGACCAGATGATTGAGGCAGTCATCCAGCAGCATATCCAAGACTTTAGCAAGACCTGGTATGTCGGTGAGGATGAACTCCGCTACTATGTCAATCACTACCGCAAGGGTGCTAAAAAACAACTAGGAGAAAGTCAACTGACCAAGAGCCAGCGCTATAAGGACTATAAAGTTGAGGTGACAGATGCCCTCAACCCACTCCTATATAAAAAACAAATCAAAGAAGCCTATACCCAACTGATCGAAGAAGTGATTGAGCCGTTGAGAGTGGGGAGATAGGAGAATATCGGAGGAAAAATGGCGGATACAATATTGATTTTAGGAAACGGCTTTGATTTAGCCATGGGTCGAAAAACGAGTTATAGTGATTTCGTAGAATTTGCTAACAATTTATTTTTAGAAAAAGAAGCCAATCTGCAGTCATTTCTTATCAGTAATAATATTGATATTGAGAAATATAAAGATAATTTATACCTTAGGTTTATAAATGAGAATAGGTCTATCCTTGGAGAAAATTGGTCAAATCTAGAAATATTAATTTCAAACCTCGCTGAAGCGATTGAATTTTTTAAGCAAGAACCGGATATTTTATACTCCAAAGGAAAAGATATATTGAAGAGAATTTACCATCCGCAATTTCGTGAATTTTTGGTATGTCAGGAAAATTTTACATCGAAGTTTTTTATTGCTAAAATATTTAATGAATTTTTTAAAGTTTCGGAGTGGAATAAATTAGAAAGAAGAGTAGCTTTATCAAAATTAAATGAGAAATTTATTTATCATCTAGAATTGTTAACAAATCTATTAGAAATTTATCTTTCATATAGAGACTACTTAGATTTTGAAATTGATAAAATAGCTCCAGTAGAAACTGCATTAAATGCAATCAATAATATTTCAGAGTCATGTGCCATTAGCTTTAACTATACCCATACTCCGTATAAACTTTTTAAAATTCCTATAGAAAATACACATTATATTCATGGGCAAATTAATTTAAATAGAAGTGAATCAGAAGTAAATACAATGGTTTTTGGTGTTGAAGATAAGGGGAATGATGTAAATTCTGATTTAATACCTTATCAAAAGTATTATCAAAGAATTGTAAAAGAAACTGGTAGCAAATATGAAGAATTTTTTAAGCCAAGACGTAAGAAAGATGTATACGGTGGATTAATAAAAAAATATTATTGTGTTTGGCCATTCGGTTGATCCTCTAGATAAGGAGATTTTCCAAAATTGTTTTACTTTAGCAAGTGGCTTTTTTTATGGATACCGATTTATTTTTACATACTATAACGAGTCTGCTAAACGGTCTATCGTTAAGAATTTAGCTATCATACTAGGAAAAGATAAACTTGTTGAATTAACCGGGAATGGAAATGTTGTGTTTATTAAAAGCGATGATGTTGATGGGATGAGAGAAGTACTATTGGATTAAATAATCTTTGAATAATAGCAAGTTGCATTATTATTATTAACATCTGATACTTAAAGGAAATTACAACAAATGGATAATATAATTACATTTCTTAATTCTCAGTTTATTAGTTCCATGATAGGGGCTTTACTAGGTGCTGGTGTAGTGGTGCATGTTGCAAAGCTTCAAAACAAGCAGCAACTTAAACAGCTACAAGATGAGCATAAGTTACAACGAGAATTTTTTGAAAAACAAGAAGAGAACGAAAGAGAACGTATTTTCTTACAGTATACAATTGAGAGAGCAGAGCGTTCGTATGAGATATTGAGTGATTTGAGGACTGCTAAAAATTTATTTGTTGATTCAATATTTGAATTCTTAAAGATGAACCCTAAAGAAGTAGAATCAGATGAAGATATTGAGTTTGAAAAAATTTTTCCGTTATTATATTCAGATTATTTGCTACCTAAATATGATTCAATTATAAAATTAAGAGATTTATTATTGCTAACTCTGGTTATACAAGATGATATCGAGTTATCTAGGTTAAAAGAAGAGGTTCGTAAAGAAGTTGCAATATTTGTAGATTATCACCAAAAATAAATCGAGTGAAGAGTTTTGAAGATTATCAAGAAGTTGCTGATGACTTTATGAAAAAATCTAAATTAGCTGAAAAATGTGATGAATTAAGAACTTATTTAACGAAGTATATAACAGAAACTACATTTAGGTTAGTTTCTCCAGAGAAAATGGCAGAAAAAATAATAAAACAAGAATATAATGTATCTAATTTAAAATTTAAAATAGTGAGAAAGCAGGATTGGGATGGAGAAGCCAAAAATTAGGTTTAAAAGTTTTGAAAAAAGGTGGGAGTCATACCGATTAAGTGAATATTCAAATTATCGAAGAGGTTCCTTTCCTCAACCTTATGGAAATAAGGAGTGGTATGGTGGAGATAATGCAATGCCATTTGTTCAAGTTGTGGATGTTCTAGAGAATTTAAGATTAGTATCCGATACAAAGCAGAAAATTAGTACTTTAGCTCAACCGATGAGTGTATTCGTTCCATCTGATTCAGTAATTGTGACCTTACAAGGAAGTATAGGAAGAGTTGCAATTACTCAGTACGATGCATATGTTGACCGGACCATTTTAATTTTTGAGGACTATATTTATCAAACTAATAAAGAATTTTGGGCATATACTATACGAAATAAATTTGAAATCGAAAGACAGAAAGCACCAGGTGGGACAATCAAGACGATAACAAAAGAAGCGTTATCAGATTTTAAAGTATCAATACCAAATTACTCTGAACAATCCGCCATTGGCTCTCTTTTCCGCACACTTGACGACCTCCTGTCTAGCTACAAGGACAACCTTGCCAACTACCAATCTCTCAAGGCGACCATACTCTCAAAGATGTTTCCCAAAGCTGGACAGACCGTTCCTGAGATTCGTTTGGATGGATTTGAGGGGGAGTGGGAGAATTTAAGACTAGGTGACTGTGCAATAATTAAAGGAAGGTTAGGTTGGAAAAGTCTAAAACAAGAAGAATATACTGAAGTTGGACCAAGTATGATTGCTGGTAAACATATAAAAAATGGAGTAATTGATTGGGGAGAAGTCGACCATATACCACAGTGGAGATATGATGAATCTCCAGAGATTATGTTAGAGAACGGAGATATCATTTTTTCAAAAGATGGATCTCTTGGAAACCCTGCTTTAGTTTCGAATTTGAAAGGGGAAGCAACGATTAATTCAACAATGATGTTAGTACGGTTGGATAAGAAAGTTTCTTCTCAGTTTTTCTATCAGGTTTTGACGAGTTCTGTATTTCAAAAATTAATTTATCTAAAGGTATCGGGTAGTAGTATACCTCATCTATTTCAAGCAGATATGCAAGATTTTAGGTTTTTTGCTCCTTGTATAGAAGAACAACAAGCCATCGGCTCCTATTTCTCTAATCTCGATAATCTCATTAATTCTTACCAAGAAAAAATTTCTCAACTTGAAACACTCAAAAAGAAACTCTTGCAGGATATGTTTATATAGAATTTTGTTATGAAAAAATTTAAAAGATTATGTTTGTCATTTTGTTTATCAATTTGTTCTTTTTCGCCAGGTTTAGTCTTGTATCTATTTACTATAGACATTTTTCCCTCACATGATACTTATGTATGTAGTTTTCTAAAAATAGGAGTGTTGACTTTCCTGATGCTTTCTTTTTCTTTTGGAGTCTTACAGTATTTGATAAGATTCAAGGAAGCGAATGATACTGCTCAAGTTGAAAGTATACAGCCGGTAGAAAATGAAATCATTCCAACTTACTTAGGCCTTTTTGTAATTATGCTGGGTTTAGGTGAATTAACTTTCTTATATCAGATTGTAGTAATAGTCCTCATTTTTCTAATATGGTGGATTCTTATGGAGAGATCGTATTATTTTAATTTGATATGGTTACTCTCATATCGTTATTACAGAGTCACTGATAAAAACGGTAATGTCTTTATTATTTATAGCAAGAAAAAGATGTTAAAGAGACTGGGACTATAGAAGGTCTAGTTAGAATAAATAATTTTACATTTTTGGAGAAGGGAAAATATGTTTTTAGTAAAAGTAGGTCAAATATATAGAAAATTGGAGAATTCGGATGATATTTCAGAATTAGTTGCTCCGGAGATTGATCCTGAAAATAGTAGAGAATTTGATCCAGAAATAAAATTAGAACATGATGAATGGTTCTATGTTGAAATTGATGATTCGCATATGTCTATGGTCAAAGAATATGAAGATAAATTTTTAAATACCGCGGGTCTAAATGATGTGAATGAAGCAGAGTTCTCAAAAATTGACTTGATTTTTCGTAAAGTTGAAAATGATGGTTTAGTTTTTCAAAAAATTACACAATCAAAGAGACTGGTTGATAAGTCAATCTTGAAATGGAGACGTAGAAAAGCTGAGAGAACAATTATTGAAAATGGTATAGAATTAAAATCTGAGAACGATGCCTATTTTGATGGAAATAATAAATTGTACTTTAGAAGTTTTAGGACGATTCGTAGCTTATTTAAGGGGATTGATGATTACTATCGTATAGCTAGTCTTGCAGAAGTTGATGAGTTTAAAGAATTTGATCTGGTGAGTTTTGTTTCAGACTTTAAAATTAAGACTGATAACTTAAAGATGTTGGCAATTTTAAAAGATGATGAAATTGATTTATCTAATACCACAATAATTAGCACCTTATTAACATCTTATGAACAATACCCAGAGCAGGATTTTAAGGTATCAAAAGGAAAATTTATTATTGATACTAACAAACAATTAACAAGTTTTTTAAAATTGGCGTTAGGGAGATTATATACCAATCCAATTACTAAACATAAGATGGAAGCCAGCTCTGCTAGGCGATTACGGAAGAAGGAAAACTGAAGTAACATTCTTTAAAAATTTATCTATAAAAAGGGAGAACTCATGGTATCTGTAACACAACGTATCAAAGAAATCAACCAACCTCGAGGTGGCTACTTGCCCATCAAGTTATTTTCAGTGGAGCAGTTCGAAGATCACAGAGTTCTGAATCCTGTAGAGTCGGTATCTCCTAGTTTAGTGGGGATTTGTGTGGACTACTTGACCCGTTTTATGAAAGGGACAGAAGCCCGTGATGCTTTCAGAATTTCTCTCATGGGAGCTCAGATGGTGGGCATGGGAGACCTAGCAGAAGCACTTCTTGATTTGGTTACAGGATTGGATGATTTATCGATAGAAAGTGCTTGTCGTCTAGCGTCCTTTGATGTCGTTTTTCGTGCAGGGAAGCAGTATTATAAGCCTTTTGAGGAAATTATAGTAGATGCAGAAACGATAGAGAATATTTGTATCATGGTGGAGCGAAGCCTTTGTTTCTTTGATCTCTATGGTCCTTTGGTGAAAGATGGCTTTAACTTTCTTGGAGGTTATACAGATACGATTGACAAGGGTGATGGAGATTTTCTTACCAAGGATACATTATGGGATTTTAAGGTGACTAAAACAGCTCCTAATAAAGATCATACACTACAAGTCCTTGTATACTATATCATGGGCTTACATTCCTTTGACCCTGACTTCCTTTCTATCGAAAATCTTGGATTTTATAACCCTCGAAAAAATATTGTTTATCAACTTCCAGTCTCTGATATTCCTTTGGACTTGATTCAAACAGTAGAAAGAGAAGTGATTGGCTATTCCTAAGCAACCACTTTTTGAAGAATATTTGTAAAACTTAGAAAGAAACACTATGGAAACAACACAAACGTCCCAGTCGCTCTACCAAGCCCTGTGGAACTCAGCGGATGTTCTCCGCTCTAAGATGGATGCCAATGACTACAAGTCCTATCTTTTGGGCATGGTCTTCTATAAGTATCTGTCAGACAAGATGCTCTTTTTCGTGGCGGAGACCATGGAAGAAGGGACGGATAGTCTTGAGGATGCCCTTGAGTCTATCGCAACTATTACGAGGATGCGGATACCCATGAGGATTTGGTCTCTGTCATGAATGATGAGCTCAACTATATCATCAAGCCAGACTTGACCTTTACGGCTCTGGTAGCTCGTGTCAATGAGGGGACTTTCCAGCTGGAAGACTTGGCTCAAGGTTTTCGTGATATTGAGCAGAGTGACGACCTCTATGAAAATCTCTTTGAAGATATCGACCTCTACTCTAAAAAGCTAGGGGCAACTCCGCAAAAGCAAAACCAAACGGTGGCAGCGGTCATGAAAGAGTTGGCTGTGCTAGATGTAGCTGGTCATGCGGGTGATATGCTGGGGGATGCCTATGAGTATCTGATCGGTCAGTTTGCGACTGACTCGGGCAAGAAGGCTGGTGAGTTCTATACGCCTCAGCCTGTTGCCAAGCTCATGACTCAGATTGCCTTTTTAGGTCGTGAAGACCAGGAAGGTTTTACCATCTATGATGCGACTATGGGGTCAGGCTCTCTCTTGCTCAATGCCAAGAAATACTCTCATAAACCGCAGACAGTCGTCTACTTTGGTCAGGAGCTCAATACTTCGACCTATAACCTAGCTCGGATGAACATGATTCTACACGGTGTTCCAGTTGAGAATCAATTCCTACACAATGCCGATACTTTAGATGAAGACTGGCCGACTCAAGAACCGACCAACTTTGACGGTGTTCTCATGAACCCACCATACTCTGCCAAGTGGTCAGCAAGCTCTGGATTCCTGAACGACCCTCGTTTCTCTCCTTTTGGGAAACTGGCGCCCCAGTCCAAGGCTGACTTTGCCTTCCTCCTACATGGATATTACCACCTCAAGCAAGATAATGGGGTCATGGCCATCGTCCTTCCACACGGTGTTCTCTTCCGTGGCAATGCGGAAGGGACCATTCGTAAGGCCTTGTTAGAAGAAGGAGCTATTGATACGGTTATCGGTCTTCCTGCCAATATCTTCTTTAATACCAGCATTCCGACCACGGTCATCATTCTCAAGAAGAACCGTACCAATCGTGATGTCTACTTTATCGATGCTTCTAAGGAGTTTGATAAGGGTAAAAACCAGAATATCATGACGGATGCCCATATCGAGAAGATTCTGGAAGCCTACAAGTCTCGTGAGGAGATGGACAAGTTTGCCCATCTGGCAAGCTATGAAGAAATCGTCGAAAATGACTATAACCTCAATATCCCTCGCTATGTAGATACCTTTGAGGAAGAAGAAGTAGAGCCACTGACAGACATCGTCAGCAAGATTAACGAGACAAATAAAGCTATCGAAAGCCAAACAGCATCATTACTTGAAATGCTCGGTCAACTCCACGGAACCACACTAGAAGCCGATGCTGAGCTCAAAGAGTTTTTGAAAAACTTTAAAGGGTGATGGGATTAATTTACTCGCTCATTTTATAAATACAACTTTGTTTCCGTATTTCCTGGGAACTAGTAGAAAGTTAGGAGAAATATGGAAAACAACAACCAACGTGCCCTTTGTCAGCAACTCTGGGCGGGAAATAAATACCTTGTTTTGAGCCATTCCAGCAATGTTTACAAGGACATTCGCCAGTATCTCAAGCAAGAAGTGGTGGAGCTGAGTCAGGTTCAAGAGATGATTGACCGTGCCTGCCAGATTCCGGAACACAGGGGTCAGGTTTGCAATGCATTTCAGCATATTTGGGGCTATTTTAAAAAGCAAGCGACTGATGCTGAGCGCAAGGACTATATGCTCTTGCTGGATCGCTACCGCTTTGGTCAAGCTTCCAAGGAGGACTTGATTGCTCAGACGAGAGACTTGCTTGAGCGTTACCCAAATGCTTATCTGCAAGATTCTACCCTACTGAAAGGAGACTCCCATGAGACTTTGGCATGAGGCTTTGATTTCACAACTTCCCCGTCCTCAGCTCTTGGGCCAACATCGAGAGTGCTGCGCCCTTCGTGGCAATGGCTGGGGCAGAAAGCATGCGACGGTTGACTATGTCTTTACCCACTCGCCCTATCGTCTCTATGCCTATCATCGTTTGATCATGGAGGAGATGGCTGACCGTGGCTACAATGTCAGTCCAGAGTGGCTGGACAAGAACTACCGAGGCAAGACCTGCCCTCCTTATCAAGACTTAGCAGAGGAAAAGCTGAAAAGTCCTATCTATAGCGAACATGATGCTAGCTACTATGAGGAGTGTCTGGCAAATCTCCGTGAGAAGGGGATAGAACTGGAGTAAGAATAAGGATTAGCTCCAATTTATAATTCTTTTCGTAATTTTTTCGAATAATAAAAATGAGAGAGTGGGACAGAAATCGGTAATTCGTTAGAATTCGATTTCGTCGTCCCACCTCCGCACAGTTGAGTAGGGCTGTAAAAGCTGATGAAATCAGCGTAGTAGAGTCCACTCAACCACTGCGCCTTGCTCGACAATCCATAGAAAATTGAGAGGCTAGGACTTTTGTCCCAGCCTCTTCTTTTTATAAATATTTGGATTTACTTTTAATAAGTTTTGTATTCTATTTAAAGGACAAGTGCGAACGAAGTGAGCTTTTAGGGGATATTTCCCGCTATAGTGGTATTCTAGATAATAATTTTTCATTATCTAGAACGGGATTTTTGAGACACTCTGGCTCAAAAATTAGGGATGAAATTACGAAGTAATTTGCTCCCGTCCGCACTTTCTAAGGGAAATATCAGAATTACAAAAGACAACCAACCTATAGTCTTTTCTAATAACAAGCCATAGTCAACTTTCGGATTACTGGAATTTTACAAAAAATGTAGCAACCTTAAAAGGCTATCAATCCATACCTATCAAAGGATTTGGAGAATCTTCTCCGAATCCTTTTTTATGCCTCAAAAAATGGTATAGTTTCAAACTATATCAAAGCCTAATTTTTTACAATTATACAGACGCTTTCTTTTCTGTTAAGATAGTTTCAACAACAATTTTTGGAGGACAAAACATGTCAACTACAATTATCGGTTTCCCTCGTTTGGGTGAATTCCGCGAATTAAAATTTACAACTGAAAAATACTTTAGAAAAGAAATCTCAGAAGAAGAACTTTTGGCTGCTGCGAAAGAATTGCGTGCAAAACACTGGAACATCGTCAAAGAAAAAGGCATCACTGAAATCCCATCAAATGACTTTTCTCACTATGACAACTTCCTTGATGCTGCCTTCCTTTTCAACGTAGTTCCTGCATCTGTTCAAAACTTGGACTTGTCAGATCTTGAACGCTACTTTGCTTTGGGACGTGGTTACCAAGGTGAAAAAGGGGATGTTCGTGCCCTCCCGATGAAGAAATGGTTCAACACAAACTACCACTATATCGTTCCAAAATTTGAAAAAGACACTCAAGTAAAATTGGCTGGTCACAAGATCTTTGATGAGTTCCAAGAAGCTAAAGAATTGGGTCTTAACACTCGTCCTGTCCTTGTCGGTCCATTCACTTTCCTTCAATTGTCAGACTTTGAAGAAGGTGTGAAAGCAGAAGACTTCGTAGACAGCTTAGTAGCTGCTTACCAAGAAGTTTTTGCAAAATTGTCTGAACTTGGTGCAACTCGTATCCAACTCGACGAAGCTGCTCTTGTCAAAGACTTGACAGAAGAAGAAAAAGCACTCTTCTTGAACATCTACAACAAACTTTTGGCTGACAAAAAAGGTCTTGAAGTCTTGCTTCAAACATACTTCGGTGACGTTCGTGACGTTTACGCTGACCTTGTGAAATTGCCAGTAGATGCGATCGGTCTTGACTTCGTTGAAGGCAAGAAAACTCTTGAACTCGTAAAAGGCGGGTTCCCAGCTGACAAGACTCTTTATGCAGGTATTGTCAATGGTAAGAACATCTGGCGCAACAACTACGAAAAGAGCTTGGCTATTCTTGAGCAAATCCCAGCTGAAAACATCGTTTTGACAAGCTCATGCTCACTTCTTCATGTACCATTTACAACAGCTAACGAAGACTTTGAACCAGCTATCTTGAACCACTTTGCATTTGCAGTTGAAAAATTGGATGAAATCCGTGACTTGGATGCTATCCGCAACGGTCAAGGTGCAGAAGCTCTTGCAGCAAACAAAGAACTCTTTGCGACTGAACGTGTTGGTGAAAATGCTGAACTTCGTGCACGTATCGCTGGATTGACTGACGCAGACTACACTCGTTTGCCAGCCTTTGCAGAACGTGAAGCAATCCAAGAAGAAGCTTTCAAACTTCCAGCTCTTCCAACAACAACAATCGGTTCATTCCCTCAAACTAAGGAAGTTCGTGCTAAACGTTTGGCCTTCCGTAAGGGTGAATTGTCACAAGAAGAATACGATGCCTTCCTTGCTGAGACTATCGATGAATGGATCAAATGGCAAGAAGAAGTTGGATTTGACGTGCTTGTTCACGGTGAATTCGAACGTAATGACATGGTTGAGTACTTCGGTCAAAACTTGTCAGGTTACCTCTTCTCTAAAAACGGTTGGGTACAATCATACGGTATGCGTGGGGTTAAACCACCAATCATCTGGGGAGATGTTACTCGTCTCAACCCAATCACTGTCAAATGGTCTAGCTACGCACAAAGCCGTACGGACAAACCTGTTAAAGGGATGTTGACTGGACCTGTTACCATCCTTAACTGGTCATTCCCACGGGAAGACATCTCTATCAAGGATTCTACTCTTCAAATCGCTCTTGCAATCAAGGATGAAGTTCTTGACCTTGAAGCTGCAGGCGTGAAAATCATCCAAATCGACGAGGCTGCTCTTCGTGAGAAATTGCCACTTCGTCGTAGCGACTGGTACGAAGATTACCTTGACTGGGCTATTCCAGCCTTCCGTTTGGTACACTCAACAGTAGCACCAGACACACAAATTCACACTCACATGTGTTACTCAGAATTTACAGATATCATCCCAGCTATCGACAACTTGGATGCAGACGTTATCTCATTTGAAGCTAGCCGTTCAAACCTTGAAATCTTGGACGAACTCAAAGCGAAAAACTTCCAAACAGAAGTTGGACCTGGGGTTTACGATATCCACTCACCTCGTGTGCCTAACGAAGGCGAAATCGACCACACCATCGAAGCAATCCTTGCGAAAGTTCCAAGCAGAAAAGTTTGGATCAACCCTGACTGTGGTCTGAAAACACGTGGTATTCCAGAAACGAAAGAAAGCTTGATCCGCCTTGTAGAAGCTGCGAAAGCTGCGCGTGAGAAATTGTAAGAAAAGACAATTCTCTATACATGGTTGATCAGTAAGAAATCAATTAGAAAAAGGTTATTACATATGTCGCGTCAAACACCGTCACTCTCATTTGAAGTTTTCCCTCCCAACCCATCAGTAGGCAATGACAAAATTATTGCAGCTCTGAAAGACATGCAGGGCTTGGCACCACACTTCATCAGTGTAACTGCCAGCAATAATAAATTTAATATCAAAGAGACGACGGTTCGTTTGGCAGACTATATCCAAAATGACTTGGAGATTCCGACCATTGCTCACTTGCCAGCTATCTACTTAACTAAGGATAAGGTGGCTGAGACCATTGCGGATTTGGATAAAGTTGGTGTTCAGAAAATCTTGGCTTTGCGTGGGGATATCATTCCAGGTGTTGAGCCACAGAAGGATTTCCGTTACGCCACAGACTTGATTGAGTTTATCAATGAACAGGCACCGCATTTTGATATTATTGGAGCTTGTTATCCAGAAGGGCACCCTGATTCGCCAAACCAGATCTCGGATATTCAAAATCTCAAAAGAAAAGTGGATGCAGGATGTTCAAGCCTTGTCACTCAGCTTTTCTTTGACAATGAGCGTTTCTACGATTTCCAGGACAAATGCACCTTGGCTGGGATTGATGTTCCCATTCATGCAGGGATCATGCCAATCCTCAATCGTAACCAAGCGCTTCGTCTCTTGAAGACTTGTGAGAATATCCATCTCCCACGTAAATTTAAGGCTATCTTGGACAAGTATGAGAATGACCCTGAGTCACTCAGAGCAGCAGGACTTGCCTATGCAGTAGACCAAATCGTGGACTTGGTAACACAAGATGTAGCAGGAGTACATCTCTACACCATGAACAATGCAGACACTGCTCAGTACATCCACCAAGCAACCCATGCCTTGTTCAATCACCAACCTTAAAATAATCAAAAGCAAACCATTCTTCTTTTCATAGCAGAATGGTTCCTTTTTTATAGAAAAGACCGTACTTTTTAAGAAAAATATGATAAAATAGACTCTGTACGTACTTGATACAAAGATGAGGGTATAAACGATATTTAAGCAGTCTTAATCCTATGTCAAAGAGATGTAAGTTAAAGAATCAGATCTAAAGTAATTTCGGAGTTGAACACGGGCTAAATCCCTAGTGAAAAAGATAGATTTCCTGATGTGCATCGCACACTACGTCAATCTCCTATTTTCATACGGGATTCTTAACGCCCTTTGTATCCTGATTTTTGTAGGCAAGGCGTATAATTTTATCAATCCAAAGGGGATTAAAATGACAAAACATGTGTTTCAAACGACTTTTGCGGGTCGTGAGTTGATCGTAGAGACTGGTCAGGTTGCTAAGCAAGCAAATGGCTCTGTTGTGGTGCGTTACGGTGAGTCAACTGTCTTGACTGCTGCCGTTATGTCTAAGAAGATGGCAACTGGGGATTTCTTCCCGCTTCAAGTCAACTACGAAGAAAAAATGTATGCAGCTGGGAAGTTTCCTGGTGGCTTTATGAAACGTGAAGGGCGTCCTTCAACAGATGCGACATTGACAGCGCGTTTGATTGACCGTCCAATTCGTCCAATGTTTGCGGAAGGTTTCCGTAACGAAGTGCAAGTCATCAATACTGTTCTTTCTTACGATGAAAATGCATCTGCACCAATGGCAGCTATGTTTGGTTCATCATTGGCACTTTCTATCTCAGATATTCCGTTTGACGGACCAATCGCTGGGGTACAAGTAGGTTATGTTGATGGTCAAATCATCATCAACCCTACTCAAGAACAAGCAGAGCAATCGCTTCTTGAATTGACAGTAGCAGGTACGAAGCACGCTATCAACATGGTAGAGTCTGGTGCCAAAGAATTGTCAGAAGAAATCATGTTGGAAGCTCTTCTCAAAGGACATGAAGCCGTTAAAGAATTGATTGCCTTCCAAGAAGAAATCGTTGCGGCAGTTGGTAAAGAAAAAGCAGAAGTAGAATTGCTTCATGTAGATGCTGACTTGCAAGCTGAAATCATCGCAGCCTACAACAGTGACCTTCAAAAAGCGGTCCAAGTAGAAGAAAAATTGGCTCGTGAAGCTGCAACTCAGGCAGTGAAAGACCAAGTCACAGCAGTTTACGAAGAAAAATATGCAGACCACGAAGAATTTGACCGTATCATGCGTGATGTAGCTGAAATCTTGGAACAAATGGAACACGCAGAAGTGCGCCGTTTGATCACAGAAGACAAGGTTCGTCCTGATGGTCGTAAGGTCGATGAAATCCGTCCTTTGGATGCGGTTGTTGACTTCCTTCCCCGTGTGCACGGTTCAGGTCTCTTTACTCGTGGACAAACTCAGGCTCTTTCTATCTTGACTTTGGCGCCAATGGGTGAAACTCAAATCATCGATGGTTTGGATCCAGAGTACAAGAAACGCTTTATGCACCACTATAACTTCCCTCAATACTCTGTAGGGGAAACTGGACGTTACGGTGCTCCTGGTCGTCGCGAAATTGGTCACGGTGCTCTTGGCGAGCGTGCTCTTGCTCAAGTCTTGCCAAGCTTGGAAGAATTCCCATACGCTATCCGTTTGGTAGCAGAAGTCTTGGAATCAAACGGTTCTTCATCTCAAGCCTCTATCTGTGCCGGCACTCTTGCCCTTATGGCTGGTGGTGTGCCAATCAAGGCACCAGTAGCAGGAATTGCTATGGGTCTCATCTCAGATGGCAACAACTATACAGTATTGACAGATATCCAAGGTTTGGAAGACCACTTTGGAGATATGGACTTCAAGGTTGCAGGTACGCGTGATGGGATTACAGCCCTTCAAATGGATATCAAGATCCAAGGGATCACTGCTGAAATCTTGACTGAGGCGCTTGCTCAAGCCAAGAAAGCTCGTTTTGAAATCCTTGATGTGATTGAAGCAACCATTCCAGAAGTTCGTCCAGAATTGTCTCCAACTGCTCCGAAAATTGATACCATTAAGATTGATGTGGACAAGATTAAGATTGTCATCGGTAAGGGTGGAGAAACCATCGACAAGATCATCGCTGAAACAGGCGTTAAGATTGATATCGACGAAGAAGGAAATGTTTCTATCTACTCTAGTGACCAAGCTGCGATTAATCGTGCTAAAGAAATCATTGCTGGTTTGGTTCGTGAAGCGAAAGTGGACGAAGTCTACCATGCAAAAGTGGTGCGTATCGAGAAATTTGGTGCCTTTGTCAACCTCTTTGACAAGACAGATGCCCTCGTACACATCTCTGAAATGGCTTGGACTCGTACTAATAATGTAGAAGATTTAGTTCAAATTGGTGATTTTGTAGATGTGAAGGTTATTAAGATTGATGAAAAAGGTCGTGTAGATGCTTCTATGAAGGCACTCTTGCCACGTCCGCCAAAACCTGAACGTTCAGAAGAAAAAGGGGATAAAGGTCATCGTCATGGCGATCGTCCTCGTCACCACCACAAGGACCACAAACCTAAGAAAGAAACTACAGAAACACCAAAAGACTCAGAATAAGAAAGGAGAAATGTATGGGATGGTGGCGTGAAACCATTGATATTGTAAAAGAAAATGATCCAGCGGCTCGTAACACCCTGGAAGTCTTACTGACGTACCCTGGAGTTAAGGCCTTGGCTGCCCACCGTCTCTCTCATTTTCTCTGGAAGCACGGCTTTAAGTTGTTAGCTCGGATGCACAGTCAATTTTGGCGCTTTTGGACTCAGATTGAGATTCATCCAGGTGCTCAGATCGATTCAGGTGTTTTTATCGATCATGGGGGAGGTCTCGTGATTGGAGAGACTGCTATCGTTGAAAAGGGAGTACTCCTCTATCATGGGGTAACCCTTGGTGGGACTGGGAAGGATTGTGGCAAACGCCATCCGACAATTCGTAAAGGTGTTCTCATCTCTGCTCATGCCCAAGTCATTGGACCCGTTGAAATCGGTGAAAATGCCAAGGTCGGTGCTGCAGCGGTTGTTGTGGCAGACGTACCTAGTGATGTAACAGTCGTCGGTATTCCTGCTAAGATTGTTCGAGTTCACGGGCAAAAGGATGAACCAACCATTCATGAAGTTGAAGAAAAACGTGAATACTACGTCAATAAACTTGAGCAGGCGAGAGATGCCAGTCACAGGTCGTCTGGTTTATAGAGGATACCTATATGATTCAAGCAAGAAACAAGTTAAGCCAAGAGGAGCTATCTGAAGCGAAAAAACTAATTAACTGTTGCCAAGCCTATGATGGAACTTATCGTGATCCTTATCTTTCTAATATGCTCAATTTTAACCCCGATATGCCCGCCTTTTTCCTTTATTATGAAAAAGGTGAACTTTTTGGCCTATTAACCGTCTATGCAGATGACCAAGATGTGGAAGTAGCGATCCTGGTCCACCCTAATCATCGTCGTCAAGGAATTGCGCGGGCTTTGTATAGAAGTTTTGAGAAAGAAACGGCATCTTATCCAATTGAGTCTGTGACTTTTCAGACAGAGCGTGTTTTTCTAGAGCGCCATCCTGATTTTGTCAACAACTGGGGACTGGTCGAGGATGAAGAGACAGAGACCTGGTTAGGTAAGGATAGAAGACCTTATCCGTTAGCAACTGTTTCCAATCTGGACGTTTTGTTAGCAGATCGTTCCTATCAGGATCAAATTAGTCAGTTAAAATTTCAGGCATTTTCAGAGGAACATGAATCTAGAGAAGTTGTGGATAGATATGTCGCTGAAGCTCTGAAAGATCCAGAAAGTCGCTTATATATTTTATTAAAAGACGATCAGGTTATTGGAACTTGCACGGTTGATTTATCAAGCGATACGAATTACTTCTACGGTTTAGCAATATCGGAACCTGAACGTGGAAAAGGCTATGGAAGCTACTTAGCAAAATCCCTCGTCAACAAACTGATTGAGCAAAATGACAAGGAGTTTCAGATTGCCGTGGAAGATAGCAATGTAGGTGCCAAACGTTTGTATGAAAAGATTGGCTTTGTTAAACAGACCCAGGTGGTTTATCTGAATGCGAAAGAGTAATAAATGCTATTAGAAGAATTTGAAAATGTACCTGCTGTTATCGAGCCAACTGATCGAAGCCTCCTTAGTGGTGGAGAAATCTGTGATACGATTATTTTATCTTTTAATGGAGAAATCGTTGAACGAGTAAATCAGTTTGAAGATGTTTACGAAGGTGGCTATCTAACTAATCTAAATGGTAGATTTCCATGGTATATCTATGAAAAAGATGGGACTAAGGTAGCAGTTGCTATAGCTACGATTGGAGCCCCGATGGTTGTTGGACTCTTAGAAGAACTCAAAGCAAGAGGATTTAAGAACTTTATTGTTTTGGGTTCTTGCGGAGTTCTAGATAAGTCTATTCAGGCAGATAAGATTATCCTACCAAGTTCAGCTCTACGTGATGAAGGTACAAGTTACCATTACGCTCCTGCAAGTGATGAAATAGCTTATGATGAAACTCTACTCCTAACCATAGAAGAAGCTTTAAACAAATCTGATATTGAGCACATTCGAACAAAGGCTTGGACCACAGATGCTTTCTATCGTGAAACAGCTGATAAGGTCAAACGTAGACTAGCAGCAGGTGCGACTGTTGTAGATATGGAAGCCTCAGCAATCATGGCTTGGGCACAATTTCGACAAGCAAAAGTTTATCAATTTTTTATACGGCTGATTATGTTGACCATCATAATCATGAGTGGGATGCAAGATACGAAGAAAGAAAAGCAGATGCTATGACTTTCTTTGAGATAGCATTAGTAATTGCTAGAGAGTTGGATTGAAACGACTCTTTACGATAAACAAGACACAGAAAGGAGTCAGTGAGTGATTAAAATCTATGACACCATGTCTCGTGATTTGCGAGATTTTGTCCCAATCGAGGACGGCAAGGTCAAGATGTATGTCTGTGGGCCAACTGTATACAATTATATCCACGTGGGGAATGCCCGTTCGACAGTAGCCTTCGATACCATTCGTCGCTACTTTGAATACCGTGGCTACGAAGTTGCCTATATTTCCAATTTCACGGATGTGGATGATAAGATTATCAACCGTGCCAAGGAAGAAGGTATCACACCTCAAGAAGTAGCGGATAAGTATATCGCTGCCTTCCGTGAAGACGTGACGGCTCTTGGTGTTAAGCCTGCGACTCGTCATCCTCGTGTAGTCGAGTTTATGGCTGATATCATCCGCTTTGTCTCTGATTTGATTGACAAAGGCTATGCCTATGAGAGTCAAGGGGATGTTTACTTCCGTGTGGAAAAATCCCATAACTATGCTAAGTTAGCCAATAAAACCCTAGAAGACTTGGAGTTAGGTGCTTCAGGCCGTACAGATGAAGAAACAGCTCGCAAGGAAAATCCGGTAGATTTTGCTCTTTGGAAAGCTGCCAAACCAGGCGAGATTTCTTGGGACAGTCCTTGGGGGCCTGGTCGTCCGGGATGGCACATCGAGTGTTCGGTTATGTCAACGGAGATTTTGGGCGATACCATCGATATTCACGGTGGTGGAGCTGACCTTGAGTTTCCACACCACACTAACGAAATTGCCCAGTCAGAAGCCAAGACAGGCAAGACCTTTGCCAACTACTGGATGCACAATGGTTTTGTCAATATTGACAATGTCAAGATGTCCAAGTCTTTGGGTAACTTTATTACGGTACACGATGCCCTCGAAACGATCGACGGTCAAGTGCTTCGTTTCTTCTTTGCGACTCAGCATTACCGCAAACCTATCAACTTTACGGAAAAGGCTGTGCGTGATGCCGAGACCAATCTCAAGTATTTGAAAAATACCTATGAGCAACCATTTACTGGAACTGTAGATGCGGGGGAGTTGCAAGCTTTTAAAGATAAGTTTGTAACGGCCATGGATGAGGATTTCAATACAGCTAACGGAATCACAGTTGTCTTTGAAATGGCCAAATGGATCAATTCAGGTAACTATGATGCAGCCGTTAAGGAAGCTCTTGCGGCTATGTTAGAGGTCTTTGGTATTGTCTTTGTCGAGGAAGTTTTGGATGAAGAGATCGAAGCCTTAATTCAAAAACGCCAAGAAGCGCGTGCCAATAAAGACTTTGCAACAGCTGACCAAATCCGTGACCAACTGGCTGCACAAGGGATTAAGCTACTGGATACCAAGGATGGAGTGAGGTGGACACGTGATTGATGTCAATCTCATTAACGGAATTGCTCTAGCCTTTGAAGGAGATGCGGTGTACTCTATGTATATTCGCCGTCACCTCATCCTAAAAGGCATGACCAAGCCCAATAAACTCCACCAAGAGGCAACCAAGTATGTGTCAGCCAAGGCTCAGGCACGCTTGATTTCCCTTATGCTAGAAGAAGAAATCCTAACGGAAAAGGAAGAAGAAATCTATAAACGGGGCCGTAACACCAATAGCCATACCAAGGCAAAGAACGCAGATGTAGTGACCTACCGTATGTCTACAGGTTTTGAAGCGGTCATGGGTTATCTTCATATGACCGAAAATGTGGAGCGCCTTGAAACCTTGATTTCTTGGTGTATCCAAAAAGTGGAGGGCTAGGAAATGATTGCAAAAGAATTACTAGACTGGTTTCCACAAGCTCAAATCGTAGACCAGCCAATTGATAAGGAAGGTTTTCTTACGCTACCAGTTTCCTCGCAACAGTGGATTTTACTGGAGGAAGTTGGACTAAGTGAACGTGAGAAACAGTTGGTAGCTCTCTTAACCCAGCAGGAGCAAACGATCTCGCTCAATCCTTGGTATAGTTATTTGATTGAGGGCAAGGGACAAGCACCGCAGAGTTTTAAAAAGCTACAAGTTGTCTATTGTCATCTTTCTTATTACCAACAGGAAAACCTGACTTCTTGGTTGGATATGATGAGAACCCTCTTTCCTAATTGCGAGACAGTGCTTCAGGTGGGAGCTCAGGATTACTTATTTGTTCTCCAACAGGATAAATACACTTCTGTTCGCTCTATCTTGATGGATACCTTGGAAGCTGTAGAGTACGACTTTGGGGTTCGTCTGTCTATTATGCTGGGGCAGGTTTGGTCGCAAACAGGAAATCAGAGTTTGACAGATCTCATCAAAGCAGAACGTGACTTGTTCAAAAATTGGTGGCGACAAGGTCATCAAGGATTCCATACATTTTCTCAGCTCTACCTTTGGAGTATGGGTGAAAAAATGGTGGATCTTGGTTTGATAAAAGATTATCTCCACCAGATGATTTTGGATCAGGATCAAATTCAGGAAATCATTCTCTCCTTATGGGAAAATAGTGCAGTTCTAACTAAAACAGCACAGCAACTGTATTTGCACCGCAATTCTCTCCAATACAAGATTGATAAATGGGAAGAATTGACAGGGCTTCAGTTGAAAGAATTGACAGATTTGACCTTGTGTTATCAATTGATTTTACCAGATATTATTTAAAGTTTTGTGCAAGTTGCACAGAACTTTTTTATTTTTTGGTCACCTTGCCATAGAAATGTAAAGCGTTTTCATTTATAATAAAACTATCAAAAATTAAAAGGAGTTCACCGAAATGGTAGAATTAAATCTTAAAAACATTTACAAAAAATATCCAAACAGCGAGCACTATTCAGTTGAAGACTTCAACTTGGACATCAAAGACAAAGAATTTATCGTTTTCGTAGGACCTTCAGGATGTGGTAAATCAACTACTCTCCGTATGATTGCAGGTCTTGAAGACATCACAGAAGGTACTGCATCTATCGATGGCGTTGTTGTCAATGACGTAGCTCCAAAAGACCGTGACATCGCCATGGTATTCCAAAACTACGCTCTTTACCCACACATGACTGTATACGATAACATGGCTTTCGGTTTGAAATTGCGTAAATACAGCAAAGAAGACATCGACAAACGTGTACAAGAAGCAGCAGAAATTCTTGGATTGAAAGAATTCTTGGATCGTAAACCAGCTGACCTTTCAGGTGGTCAACGTCAACGTGTTGCCATGGGTCGTGCGATCGTCCGTGATGCAAAAGTGTTCTTGATGGACGAACCTTTGTCAAACTTGGATGCGAAACTTCGTGTATCTATGCGTGCTGAAATTGCTAAAATCCACCGTCGTATCGGAGCTACAACTATCTACGTAACTCACGACCAAACAGAAGCGATGACACTTGCAGACCGTATCGTTATCATGTCAGCTACTAAAAACCCTGCTGGTACTGGTACTATCGGACGTGTTGAACAAATCGGTACTCCTCAAGAAGTTTACAAAAACCCAGTTAACAAATTCGTAGCAGGATTCATTGGAAGCCCAGCTATGAACTTCATCAACGTTAAATTGAACGGTGACCACATCGTTGGTGACGGCTTTAACTTGAAAGTTCCAGAAGGTGCTTTGAAAGTTCTTCGCGATAAAGGTTATGAAGGTAAAGAATTGATCTTCGGTATCCGTCCAGAAGATGTGAACGCAGAACCTGCTTTCCTTGAAACATTCCCAGAATCAGTTGTGAAAGCAACTATCTCTGTATCAGAGTTGCTTGGTTCAGAATCTCACCTATATTGCCAACTTGGTAAAGATGAATTCGTTGCTAAAGTTGATGCACGTGACTACTTGCAAGCTGGTGCAACAGTTGAACTTGGATTTGACTTGAACAAAGCTCACTTCTTCGACGTAGAAACTGAAAAAACAGTTTACTAAGATAGATTTTAATCAATCAACACTACTAGAGTTTTTCTAGTAGTGTTTTTTAGAGTTCAGTAAAGTCTTAGGGAATAGGCTTTTCTAGTTTTCATATTGACCAAAAAGTGTTAAAATGGTAGGAAGAACTGGAGAGTATGCATGCCTAAAGAAGTAATTTATTCAGGCGATGAAGTCGTCGCTTTAACGCAAAAATATTTATCGAAAGAAGATGTGGCTTTTGTCCATAAGGCTTTGGTTTACGCTGTGGAATGTCATAGTGGCCAATATCGTAAATCAGGCGAGCCTTACATTATCCACCCTATCCAGGTAGCAGGTATCTTGGCCAAGCTCAAGCTAGATGCTGTCACTGTTGCCTGTGGTTTTTTGCATGACGTGGTAGAAGACACAGATGCTACTTTGGATGATTTAGAGCGCGAGTTTGGCCATGATGTTCGAGTGATTGTAGACGGTGTTACCAAGCTTGGTAAGGTCGAATACAAGTCTATAGAAGAGCAGTTGGCTGAGAATCACCGCAAGATGCTTATGGCCATGTCAGAGGATATCCGCGTTATCTTGGTCAAACTCTCTGACCGCCTGCACAATATGCGTACCCTCAAGCATCTTCGTAAAGACAAGCAGGAGCGTATTTCCAGAGAAACTATGGAAATCTATGCACCGCTTGCTCACCGTCTGGGGATTTCAAGTGTGAAGTGGGAACTAGAGGATTTATCCTTCCGTTATCTCAATCCAACTGAGTTTTACAAGATTAGTCACATGATGAAGGAAAAACGTCAAGAACGTGAAGCCTTGGTCGATGAAGTTGTGACAAAACTAGAGGAATATTCATCTGAGCGCCACCTTACAGGAAAAATCTATGGCCGTCCAAAGCATATCTACTCTATCTATCGTAAGATGCAGGACAAGAAAAAACGCTTTGAGGAAATCTATGACCTGATTGCCATTCGCTGTATTTTAGACACTCAGAGTGATGTTTACGCCATGTTGGGTTACGTTCATGAGCTTTGGAAACCAATGCCAGGCCGTTTCAAGGATTATATTGCCAATCGTAAGGCCAATGGTTACCAGTCTATTCATACGACTGTTTATGGACCAAAAGGACCGATCGAGTTCCAGATCCGTACCAAGGAAATGCACGAGGTTGCTGAGTACGGGGTTGCGGCTCACTGGGCTTACAAAAAAGGAATCAAAGGTCAGGTTAATAGTAAGGAATCTGCTATCGGGATGAACTGGATCAAGGAGATGATGGAACTCCAAGATCAGGCAGATGATGCCAAGGAATTTGTAGATACTGTCAAAGAAAACTATTTGGCTGAAGAGATTTACGTCTTTACTCCAGATGGAGCGGTTCGTTCTCTGCCAAAGGATTCTGGACCGATTGACTTTGCCTATGAGATTCATACAAAGATTGGGGAAAAAGCAACAGGTGCCAAGGTTAATGGCCGTATGGTTCCGTTGACAACTAAGTTAAAAACAGGTGACCAGGTTGAAATCATCACCAATCCAAATTCATTTGGACCAAGTCGTGACTGGCTCAATATGGTTAAGACCAGCAAGGCCCGTAACAAAATTCGTCAGTTCTTTAAAAACCAGGACAAAGAATTGTCCATCAATAAAGGCCGTGAAATGCTGATTAATCAGCTCCAAGAAAACGGCTATGTGGCCAATAAATTTATGGACAAGCGCCACATGGATGAAGTCCTTCAAAAAACCAGCTACAAGACAGAAGAATCCCTTTTTGCTGCCATTGGTTTTGGAGAAATCGGAGCCATTACCGTCTTTAACCGTTTGACGGAAAAAGAACGTCGTGAAGAAGAACGTGCCAAGGCTAAGGCAGAAGCTGAAGAACTGGTCAAGGGTGGCGAAGTCAAGGTAGAGAACAAGGACACGCTTAAGGTGAAGCATGAGGGTGGAGTAGTCATCCAAGGTGCTTCTGGGCTTTTGGTCCGGATTGCTAAATGTTGTAATCCTGTTCCAGGTGATGATATTGTCGGTTATATTACCAAAGGTCGTGGAGTTGCCATCCACCGTGTGGACTGTATGAACCTTCGTTCACAGGAAAACTATGAGCAACGTTTACTTGATGTCGAATGGGAAGACCAATTCTCAAGCAAGGAATATATGGCTCATATCGATATTTATGGACTTAACCGTTCTGGCCTATTGAATGATATCTTGCAAGTCCTATCAAACACGACTAAAAATATCTCATCGGTTAATGCTCAACCAACCAAGGATATGAAATTTGCCAATATCCATGTATCCTTTGGGATTTCTAACCTTTCAATGTTGACAACTGTGGTTGATAAGATTAAGAGTGTACCAGAAGTCTACTCAGTCAAACGGACCAACGGTTAAGTTGGCTCGATAGAACTAGAAAGGATTTCTATGAGAATTATTGTTCAGCGAGTCAAGGAAGCTCAGGTTTCGATTGAAGGGCGAATTCATGGTCAGATCAAACAGGGGCTCCTGCTCTTAGTGGGTGTTGGACCTGAGGACCAACAGGAAGATTTGGACTATGCAGTCAGAAAACTTGTCAATATGCGAATTTTCTCAGATGCTGAAGGCAAGATGAACCTATCTGTTAAGGATATCCAAGGAGAAATTCTCTCCATCTCTCAATTTACTCTTTTTGCCGATACCAAAAAAGGGAATCGTCCAGCCTTTACAGGTGCAGCCAAACCGGATATGGCTGAGGCTTTCTATCAAGATTTTAATCGAGAACTAGTCAAGGAAGTTCCTGTTGAGACAGGAGTCTTTGGAGCAGATATGCAGGTGGGATTAGTCAATGATGGGCCGGTAACTATCATCCTTGATACAAAAATAGATAAGAAAACCAAGCTTGTTAGCTTGGTTTTTTGTGACGTATTTAGTTCAGCTTTTCAACATAGAGCTGTTTGGCGATTTCTAGACTTACCAAGAGTTCTTCATTCTTGTGAATCAAAGTAAAGGTGTTAGAAAAGTCATCAAACTGTTGAACTTGGAGTTTGTCTCCGATATTGATAGCATGTTTTTCAAGATATTTGAGGAGGTCAAAGCTATCGTGAACGCGAGTCAGGAGATAGGTTCCAGCTTCTTTGGTTTCTGCTAGAGGCAAGTTATTGATTTCAACCAAAAGTTCTCCCTTAGCAGGAATGGTACCACCATGAGGGCAGGTCTTTGGAAAGCCGAGCATACTTTCTAATCTTTCCACAAAAAAGTCTGAAACGGTATGTTCTAATACCTCGGCTTCCTCATGAATTTGGTCGCTGGTATAGTCTAGATGGTGCACCAGAAAAACCTCAATCAGACGATGTTTACGATAAAGCTCTGATACAAGTGTTAAGCCAATATCGGTGAGCAAGTATCCTTTTTTCTTGTCTTTTAAGATGAGATTTTCAGCTTGCATGCGTTTGATCATTTCAGTTACAGCTGGAGGAGATACCTGCATTCGAGCAGCAATTTCCTTATTGGTAATCTTAGGAACATCCATGCCAATCTCATAAATACATTTTAAGTAGTCTTCTTTATTTGGTGTCATTCGCATTTCCTTGTTTATTATCTCCATCTAGTATACCAAAAAAGAGGCTGGGACAAAAGTCCTAGCCTCTCAATTGTCTTTGGATTGTCGAGCAAGACGCAGTGGTTGAGTGGACTCTACTACGCTGATTTCATCAGCTTTTACAGCCCTACTCAACTGTGCGGAGGTGGGACGACGAAATCGAATTCTAACGAATTACCGATTTCTGTCCCACTCTCTATTGCTACAAGAGCTGGACTTAGTTGAGTTCTTTTGCAGCTGCAATAGCGGCTTCAAAGTCTGGCTCGCTGTTGATATTGTCTACGTATTCGACATAGCGGATGATATTGTCAGTATCGAGAACAAAAACGGCTCGAGCAAGCAGATGCCATTCATTGATTAAGAGGGCATAATCTCGTCCAAAGGAGTGGTCGAAGTAGTCTGAAAGCATGATGGCATTCTCAATTCCCTCAGCACCACACCAGCGTTTTTGAGCGAATGGAAGGTCCATAGATACCGTTAGGACAACAGTATTGTCTAAGCTAGCCAGTTCTTCATTAAATCGACGAGTTTGAAGGGAACAAATTCCAGTATCGATAGAAGGAACCACACTTAAAATCTTTTTCTTTCCATCAAAGTCTGATAGTGATTTTTTTGAAAGGTCAGTCGTTGTGAGAGAGAAATCAAGTGCTTTGTCTCCTACTTGTAGTTGTTTTCCTGTAAACGTAACAGGGTTTCCAAGGAATGTAGTCATAAGCTACTCCAATCTTTTTCTTTATTTTACCGAGAATTGTCAGATTTTTCCAATGATTTGACCGAAAACTGAACAGACAAAAAACGCCAATACAAGGTGAATGACGTTTTTCAGATTTTTATCTATTTGATATTTCTCGAAGGTAGTGCGGACGGGAGGTAAAATTATCCAGTGGATGATTTTAGAAATCCAAGGAATTTCATCCCTAATTTTTGAGCCTTAGGTCTCAAAAATTCCGTCCTAGATAAGATCAAAGTTCTTATCTAGGATACCACTACAGTGAGAAATATCTGGTAAAAACTCACTTCGTTCGTACTGATTTAAGAAATCTTTATTCTTATAAATGCTTTTTTAGCTAGAGATAGAACTAACAAAGCTAATATTAGAAATAATGTAAAGAGAGATAAGAACCTAGTAATAGATAAACCAATATCTAGATTATTTTGCCAATCCTTCAGCAATCTTGTCAAGGTTGTATTTCATCATGTTGTAGTAGCTGTCGCCTTCTTTACCTTCTTCAGCGATTGAGTCCGTAAAGATTTGAGCATAGATTGGGATGTTTGTGTCTTGTGAAACAGTCTTCATTGGACGGTCATCGACACTGGATTCAACAAATAGTGATGGAACTTTCATTTGGCGAAGTTTTTCAACCAAGGTCTTGATTTGGTCAGGTGTTCCTTCTTCTTCAGTATTGATTTCCCAGATGTAAGCACTTGGGACACCGTAAGCTTTAGAGAAGTATTTGAAGCATCCTTCGCTGGTTACGATGAGTTTCTTGTCCGCATCAATAGCGTTAAATTTTCTTTGGCTTCCTTGTCAAGCTTGTCTAGTTTTTCAGTGTATTCTTTGAGATTCTTTTCGTAGAATTCCTTGTTGTTAGGGTCTTTAGCGATGAGTTGCTTAGCAATGTTTTGCGCATAAATAATCCCGTTTTCTAAGTTGAGCCAAGCATGTGGGTCTTCTTTCCCTTTTTCATTTTGGCCTTCTAGGTAGATGACATCAACGCCTTCACTGACAGCAAAGTAGTCCTTGTTTTCAGTTTTCTTGGCATTCTCAACTAATTTTGTAAACCAGGCATTTCCACCTGTTTCAAGGTTGATGCCGTTGTAGAAGATTAAGTCAGCTTGCGAAGTTTTCTTAACGTCTTCAGGAAGAGGTTCGTACTCGTGTGGATCTTGTCCAACAGGCACGATACTATGAAGATCAATCTTATCTCCAGCGATATTTTTAGTGATATCAGCGATAATTGAGTTTGTAGCAACGACTTTTAATTTTTGTCCAGAAGCTGTATCTTTCTTTCCAGTAGAACATGCTACAAGAGCAATGACAGAAAGGCAAAGAACCAGCAATGCACCTAATTTTTTCATTAGATTCCTCCAGAGGGGATTCCCTCGTTATTGTTTGATTTTTTATTTTCAGCTTCAGATAACGTTGTTTTGGTGCGATAAAGAAACTGATGAGAAAGAAACTGGCAGATGTCAGCACGATACTTGAACCTGCAGCCAAGTTAAAGCTATAACCGATAAAAAGTCCCAAGACAGAAGCTAGAGCTCCCAAGCCTGATGAAAGAAAAATCATGCTCTTAAGACTATTGGCGTAGAGATAAGCTGTCGAAGCTGGGGTAATCAGCATGGCTACGATAAGGATGGTTCCGACACTTTGCATAGCAGTCACTGACACCAGAGTCAAGAGTACCATGAGTAGATAGTGGTAGAAATTAACTGGCATGCCCATAGCCTTAGCTAGGAGTTCATCAAAGGATGTAATCAAGAGTTGTTTGAAGAAAATCCCGATAACCAAGAGAATGAGTGCTCCCACACCGATGGTAATATACATGTCTAAGTCTTGCACAGCTAAGATATTCCCAAAGAGGATATGGAAGAGGTCAGTCGAGCTTTTAGCCACACTGATCAGGATGACACCCAGAGCCAAGAAAGATGAAAATGTAATCCCTATGGCAGTGTCGCTCTTGATAATAGAGTTTCCCTTGATGTAGGTAATGATGACAGAAGCTAGTAGTCCAAAGATGATAGCCCCGATAAAGAAGTCAATCCCTAAAATAAAGGAAAGGGCTACACCAGGTAAGACAGCGTGCGAGATGGCATCGCCCATGAGAGACATCCCACGTAGAATGATAAAGCAGCCAACAGCTCCGGCTACAACACCGATGACAACTGCTGTAATCAAGGCATTTTGTAGAAAGTGGAAATTCTGCAATCCATCTATAAATTCTCCAATCATAGGTCACCTCCATTGAAAAAGAGTCGGTCACCATAAGCTTGTTTGAGATTAGCTTTGGTGAAGGTCTCCTTTGTTGGACCAAAGGCAATTAGCTCCTTGTTGAGAAGGAGTACCTGGTCAAAATAATGAGGAACCTTACCGAGATCGTGGTGGACGATAAGGACCGTCTTGCCAGCCTTTTTAAGATCTCTCAGCGTGTTCATAATGATTTCTTCACTGACTGAGTCAATCCCAACAAAGGGCTCATCTAAGAGAATATAGTCAGCCTCTTGGACCAGACAGCGGGCAATTAAAACACGCTGGAATTGTCCTCCAGAGAGTTGACTAATCTGACGATCTGCATAGTCAGATAGACCTACGATTTCGAGTGCTTCAGCTACCTTTTTCCAGTGACTTGCCTTTAAGGTGTGAAAGAGTGGAATGGATGGATAGAGTCCTAGCGAGACACATTCTTTTACCTTGATAGGAAAGTTGTAGTCGATATGAATTTTTTGTTCGACATAGGCCACTTTCTTAAGAGATTTGTTCATTTCTTTATCGTTGATAAAAGCATGTCCTTCATGTGGGATAATGCCCAGCATACTTTTTAATAAGGTTGATTTTCCAGCGCCGTTTGGACCAATAATCCCGGTAATCGTTGGTCCTTGGAGCACTAGTGAAATATCCTTTAGTGCCAACGTTTCTTTGTAGGAGACACTGAGGTTTTCGATACGTATCATACAGTTGTATTCCTCCTAATTTTTAATATACCTTAATTTTATTTTAAGTCAAGTTAATTTTGGTAAAAATTTAAAATATTAATGTTGAAATTAAATAGGAGGAAACGGCATTTTTAATTGCATTCCCCAGGGATTTTTGCTAAGCTAGGAATAAGTGAAATTAGGAAAGTGAGAACAAGATGACACGTTATCAAGATGATTTTTATGATGCTATAAATGGTGAATGGGAAAAGACTGCAGTCATTCCAGCCGATAAATCACGAACAGGTGGTTTTATCGACCTTGACGAAGAAATCGAAGAGTTGATGCTAACAACGACGGACAAGTGGTTGGCAGGAGAAGATGTTCCAGAAGATCCTATCCTAGCAAATTTTGTCAAATACCACGCTATGGTGAGAGATTTCGATAAGCGAGAAGCAGATGGAATTGAGCCAGTCCTTCCTTTATTGGAGGAATACCAGAATTTAGAAAGTTTTGCAGATTTCGCAAGTAAACTAGCAGCATTTGAATTAGCTGGTAAACCAAACTTCCTTCCATTTGGAGTATCACCAGACTTTATGGATGCTAGAACCAATGTTCTCTGGGCTAGTGCACCAGGAACAATCTTGCCAGATACAACCTACTATGCGGAAGACCATCCACAGCGTGAGGAATTGTTGAACCTTTGGAAAGAAAGTACTTCTAATCTTCTCAAAGCCTATAACTTCTCAGATGAAGAAATCGAAGATCTTTTAGAAAAACGATTGGAATTGGACCGTCGTATCGCAGCTGTAGTCCTCTCTAATGAAGAAAGTTCAGAATACGCCAAACTTTACCATCCATATTCTTATGAAGATTTCAAAAAGTTTGCGCCTGCCCTACCTCTCGATGACTTCTTCCAAGCTGTGATTGGACAAACTCCAGATAAGGTTATCGTAGATGAAGAACGTTTCTGGCAAGCAGCAGAGCAATTCTATAGTGAAGAAGCTTGGCCTTTACTCAAGGCAAGCTTGATCTTGAGTGTGGTTAATCTTTCAACTAGTTATCTGACAGATGAGATTCGTATCTTGTCAGGTGCCTACGGACGTGCTCTTTCAGGAGTTCCAGAGGCTCAAGACAAGCGCAAGGCTGCTTACCACTTAGCTCAAGGACCATTTAGACAAGCGCTCGGTCTTTGGTATGCACACGAAAAATTCTCTCCAGAAGCCAAGGCAGACGTAGAGAAAAAAGTAGCGACCATGATTGACGTTTATAAGGAACGTTTGGCTAAAAATGACTGGCTGACTCCTGAAACTCGAGAAAAAGCCATCGTCAAACTTAATGTCATCAAGCCTTATATTGGTTATCCAGAAGAGCTACCAGCTCGTTATAAGGACAAGGTAGTGGATGAATCTGCTAGCCTCTTTGAGAATGCCCTAGCATTTGCGCGTGTGGAAATCAAGCACAGTTGGAGCAAGTGGAATCAGCCGGTTGACTACAAGGAGTGGGGAATGCCTGCTCATATGGTGAATGCCTACTACAATCCACAAAAGAACTTGATTGTCTTCCCAGCTGCTATTTTACAGGCACCATTCTATGACTTGCATCAGTCATCTTCTGCCAACTATGGTGGGATCGGAGCGGTTATTGCCCATGAAATTTCTCACGCCTTTGATACTAATGGAGCTTCCTTTGATGAAAATGGAAGTCTCAAGGATTGGTGGACAGAGAGCGACTACGCAGCCTTTAAAGAAAAACACAGAAGGTTATCGACCAGTTTGATGGTCAAGAATCTTACGGTGCAAAAATTAATGGTAAATTAACTGTATCCGAAAACGTTGCCGACCTTGGAGGTATCGCTGCAGCCTTAGAAGCTGCTAAGAGAGAACCAGACTTCTCAGCTGAAGAGTTCTTCCATAACTTTGCTCGTATCTGGCGTATGAAAGGTCGCCCAGAGTTGATGAAACTCATGGCCAGCGTTGATGTGCACGCCCCAGCTAAACTCCGTGTTAACGTCCAAGTGCCAAACTTTGATGACTTCTTTACAACCTATGATGTCAAAGAAGGCGACGGCATGTGGCGTTCACCAGAAGACCGTGTGATTATTTGGTAAAATGATTTCTTAACCAAGTATAACTTGGCATGAATGATTCATTTTTGAAGTTTATACATCTGAAAATGCAATGCTATCGAGGTTAATATGAAGAAATTTTTAATGATGCTTTCAGCTATTTTTTTGATTTCAGTTTTGGCATCTTGTGGTCTCAATAAAAATAATAGCAATACAGAACCTTCGTCTGCACTATCATCTGTATCCGAAGACGATAAGACTAGTGCATCAACAGAAGCAAAGACTGAGAATACTAGTGACTCTTCGACCAAGGCGTCACAATCGACTGCTGAAAATAAGAAGGAAACTGGACAAGAGGTATACAAAGAAGTGATTGAACGCTATAATCACTTTACAGACCTTTTAAAGCAAGGTAATAGAGAAGATTTATACCAGGAAAATAAACAACACAAGATTGCTTCAGAAGAATATAGCATGATTTTCTCTCGTATGGATTATCAAAATGCACCAGACTTTAAATATGCCCTTCTTGATTTGAATAAAGATGGGCAAGATGAGTTGCTTATTGGGGATGAAAAATTCGTTTCAGCCATTTATTATTTGAAAAATCAAAAACCAAACTTACTTCATACAGCTTATGTAGCTTCTGCAGGTGGTTTTCGCTCAGGCTTTGTTATTTACGAAAATGGTCTAGTCTCTTATGCAGACTGGCAGTCAACTCGTCCAGAAATGAACCTGGCTCTATATTCGTTTGATAAAAATGGAGTGCAGAAGATTAAAGAAGCAACTATTCAAATCGGTGGTAATGAAAAAGCAGAGCAAGTTTTAGATATTTCTTCTGAAAAGCTTGATTTGTCTAACATTGACTGGAAAGAATTGAATCCAACTAATTAGTTTTGAATTATTTTTCTAGTCAATTTTGATTCTACCGAGCAAGTAGTGATGTAGAAATTGAAGCTACACAAAAACCAAGGATGATTGTCCTTGGTTTTTATGTTTTAGAAAAATGGATTAAAGGTTTTTTCGTGAGCGATGGTAGTAGCAGGTCCGTGCCCTGGATAGACATCGTAATTTGGAAGGGTGAAGAGCTGGGTTTGGACACTATGAAGGAGTTGTTCCATACTACCAGTTGGCAAATCTGTCCGACCAATGGTTTCTCGGAAAAGGGCATCTCCCGTTAAGACCAAGTGTCCATCTGGGAAAACCAATGAAACTCCACCGATAGAGTGACCTGGCGTTGGTAAGACCGTGAAGCAGAACTCCTCGATTTGGTATTCTTCATGAAAAACATAGGTGTGCTCAGCTGGTCTACAAACTACATCTGCCATATCATCGTGTCGAGGGAGTCCTGAAAGGTTGTCAACAGGAGTATAGAGCCAAGAAGCTTCACTTTCTGCCACATAGACTGGAGGATTTCCAAAAGTATCTCTGACCAAGTCGAGACTTAAGATATGATCGTAGTGAGTGTGGGTCAGGAGAATGGCACAGACCGGTTTGTTGATGGTCTCGATAGTCTTTCGAATGGCTTCCCAATGACTACCAGGATCGACTACAATCAGGTGCTTATCACCTTCAAGATAATAAGTATTTTCATAGGCGACAGGGTTCACAGTTTTATGGATTTTCATAGGATTTCCTCTTTAAAAGAATTTACAGTTTCTAGTATAACACAGAAGCACAAAATAAGGAATCAATCAACAAGAAAGTCCCTACATAAAAGAAGGGACTTTTTAATACATTAAAAATGATTTTTCCAGGCTTGGAAGCGTGCATCCAGTAGGAGTTGTGTCAGGTTTTTTAAGATTTCAACTTGCTCGGGCTCTAGTGTCTGGGCTTGAGAAACAAGTTGTTGAATGTGTTCAATAGCATTTCTAGAAGATAAATCGTTGATGGAAGTGATTCCAGACTCTAGGATGGTTCCAAAGAAGAGATTAAAGTAGAGCTCTAGTTCTTCATCGGGCACACTGTCCACCCATTCCTTTAGAGTGTCTTTTATCTGTAGACTTTCACTACTAATCTCCTCTAGTTGGACAAAGTGGTGTCTATCTGTCAACCAACTGAAAGTATTGTGTTGGGCGATGCCACCGAGAGCCGTAGATTTGACGACGATAGGAGTATCAGGAACTTCCAGCATCATGCCAATGACAGAACCTTGTGGGACATAACGATGAATTTTTGGAATCACTTCCTGATAGCCGGTGCTCTCAGTCAGTTCAGCCTGCAAACCAGGAGCATCGTAGGTATAAACTGCTGATATCTTTTCCTGCAATTCAGGCTGGATTTGACTAGCAGCGTAGACAGCTAGATTCCCACCTTTAGAATGTCCAGCTACAATCACTTTCTGTTTTGGATGTTGGGTAAAGAAATCTTCCAAGTATTCAATAGCATGCTTTTGGGCAGGGATTTCCTTCATATAGGTCATATGGAAATCTTCCTTCCAGCCAATAATACTGTCGTCTGTGCCACGAAAGACAATGAGATAGGTATCTAAGTTAAGGCGATAGGTCATAGCGGCAAATTGCTTTTGAAGTTCCACATCAATATCGTTTATAAAGTTTGATAGCTTGCAATTTCTAAAACGTTTGTGTTGGGCAAGCTGGTCTAAAAGTTGCAGACGTTCTTTATTGGTCAACATGTTAGTCTCACGAGGGACACGTGTTGCGACATCACTTAAACGATTGACAGGCTGGTTCAATAGGTTATCAAAAGGAAGATAAGTCAGCTCTGTTAAAGCAAGTACATCTAGTTCATTTAAGGGAAGATCATAAAAAGAATCGTATTGAACGTCGGTTAGATAGTCAAAAATATTGGCCATGAGAATTCCTTTCTTAACTTTTATCATATCAGATTTACATCAATTTCGCTAGTAGTCAGGAGAATTTTGCTATAATATAGAAAAAGGAGGAGCAGATGCATAAGATTTTACTAGTAGAAGATGATCCAGTAATCCGTCAACAAGTTGGGAAAATGCTCTCCGAATGGGGTTTTGAAGTAGTCATGGTAGAAGACTTTATGGAAGTTTTAACGCTATTTGTTCAGTCTGAGCCGCATCTGGTTCTTATGGATATTGGTCTTCCCTTGTTTAATGGCTATCATTGGTGTCAGGAGATTCGCAAGATTTCAAAAGTTCCTATTATGTTTCTGTCTTCCAGAGACCAGGCTATGGACATCGTGATGGCTATTAATATGGGAGCTGACGATTTTGTGACCAAGCCATTTGATCAGCAGGTCCTTTTGGCCAAGGTACAGGGCTTGTTGCGTCGATCTTATGAGTTTGGGCGGGATGAGAGTCTATTAGAATATGCAGGCGTGATCCTCAATACCAAGTCTATGGATCTGCATGTTGAGGGACAGGCAATCACGCTGACAAAGAATGAATTTCAAATCCTACGTGTCTTATTTGAACATGCGGGTAGTATCGTGGCGCGTGATGATCTGATGCGAGAACTCTGGAATAGTGACTTTTTCATCGACGATAATACTCTTTCTGTCAATGTTGCTCGCTTGCGTAAAAAGTTGGAAGAGCAAGGTTTGGTAGGATTTATTGAAACTAAGAAAGGGATAGGATACGGGTTAAAACATGCTTAATTGGAGACAATTTTTTCTAGCCTATCTTCGCTCACGGATTCGCCTTCTAGTCTTCATTTTTTTGATTAGCTGCCTTGCCCTCGCCTTTCACATTTTATTTACAAATCTAGGTTCTTACTTTCTTTACTTCTTTCTGCTTTGTAGTTTTCTAACCCTTTTATTTTTCATCTGGGATATCCTAGTAGAAGCAGAGGTTTATCGTAAGGAATTGCTCTATGGTGAAAGAAAAGCTAAGTCACCAATGGAAGTCCTTCTAACTGAAAAATTAGAGAAAAGCGAATCTGAACTCTATCAAAAGAAATCAGATGCTGAAAACCGCTATAATGATTTGGTGGACTACTATACACTCTGGGTTCATCAGATAAAAACCCCAATTGCAGCTAGTAAACTTCTCGTGAGTGAGGTGACGGATCGCCAACTGAAACAGCAGTTGGAGCAGGAAATTTTTAAGATTGATTCCTATACCAACCTCGTTCTCCAATATCTACGCTTAGAAAGCTTCCATGATGATTTGGTTTTGAAGAAAGAAAATATAGAAGATCTGGTAAAGGAAGTCATTCGCAAATATGCCATTTTCTTTATCCAGAAAGATCTAAGTATTAATCTGCATGACTTGGACAGAAGCATTGTTACAGACAAGAAATGGCTGTTGGTAGTCATTGAACAAATCCTTTCAAATAGCCTCAAGTATACTAATGAAGGTGGAATTGAAATCTATATGGACGGTCAGGACCTTTGTATCAAGGATACAGGAATCGGCATTAAAAATAGTGATGTTCTTCGAGTCTTTGAACGTGGATTTTCAGGATATAATGGTCGAATGACTCAGCAGTCATCTGGTCTTGGGCTCTATTTAACCCAGAAAATTAGTCAAGAATTAGGTCATCAAATCCGTATCGAATCTGAACTTGGTCAAGGAACAACCGTGCGAATTAAGTTTGCGGAAGTGAACCTACTTATTGAGTAAAAAGAAATGCTAAGAGCTTGGAAGAAATCTTTCAAGCTCTTCTTTAGATTTCTATGTAGTGAGAAAATAGGATAGAACAAAGAAAAAAGTAACTGGAATTTCTTCCTTTCTCTATCTTTTAAATGAATTGATTTCTTCAGAGAAAGATTGTAATTTTTTTGATATAATATGTAGGATGGACTGATGGATATTTAAATGATAATGTTCAAAAGAATCACAGCTAAGAATTAAAAACATGTCAGTTTGGACAGAAGTCTCTCTACCATCATCCATGCAGAAACAAGATTATATGAAATAAAAGGAGTAACCAATGACCGGAAACTATTCAACACGGGAATTCCGTGAGAAACTATATGATGACCTTCATGTTCGATTAAGAGATACACTGATTTTGATGTGTTCGATTTTTATTGCCTCTATAGGTCTCAATATGAATTCAACAGCTGTCGTTATTGGATCCATGCTGATTTCCCCTCTTATGACACCGATTGTTGGACTGGGATTTGGTTTAGCTATTTTTGATACGCGTTTAATCAAGCAATCTCTAAAGGTTTTATTTATTCATGTATTGGTCAGTTTGCTTGTATCGACTCTGTATTTCTGGATTTCTCCCTTATCTTATGCAAGTAGCCAGTTGATTGCACGAACCTCTCCAACCATTTGGGATGTTCTCATTGCTATTGCGGGTGGGATAGCAGGTGTCATTGGTTCAAGGAAAAAAGAAGCAAACAATATCGTGCCAGGAGTAGCCATTGCAACAGCTCTGATGCCACCTATCTGTACTGCAGGTTATGGCTTAGCTATTGGAAATGTACGATTTTTATTTGGGGCTCTTTATCTTTTTTCGATCAACTGTGTCTTTATCATGCTAACCAACATTGTTGGAACAAGAATTATGATGAAAAAATCTGCCTTAAGTTCATTTAAAGAGCTAAACATTAAAATGAAAATTGGCTTGATATCCTTGATTGTATTATTGGTTCTTCCAGCCAGCTATTCAGCAGTCACTCTGACGATGAATGAAAAACGAAAAGAAGAGATCAAACAGTTCGTAGGAAAAGAGTTCGCCAATTATACGGTCATTAATCAAGTCTACAAGTCAAAGAGAAATGAATTGGTCTTGACGGTTGTTGGAGATCCGATTTCAGAAGAAGAATTAGAAACCATTCGCCAAAAACAAGCCTCTTACGGTATTCAATCTGTTCAATTGAAAGTCAATCAAGTCAATAATTCGCAAAAATTAGATAGTGAGATGACCAAGGAATTTTATGAAACCATTGACAAGTATATTGATCAAAAACTATCTAAAAAAGATTCACAAGATGACCTCGCAAAAGAAAATGAAGCAGACAAGGATTAAGGATAGTCAACTTATCTAACTCATGGAAGCAAATCTTGGGAGGATATCCTATATCCAAAAGTTAATGGATAGAAAGGATTGTTGATGAAGATACTATTTGTGGTGGTTTGATAAATCACTACGAGCTTAAGTTAAATAAAATATAAAAAAGCAACAACTGAAATAGTTGTTGCTTTTTCTTACTGAAAAAATGTTTCCCAGACAGTGATCGTTTTATTTTTCCACACGAGATTTGTTGGCGATATCAGCTAGGATAGTTGCTACAAATTCATCTACTGACACAGTGTTCGTTTCTTTTTGTCCATAGCGACGAACGTTGACAGTTCCATCTTCCATTTCCTTGTCACCAACGATCAATTGGTAAGGAATTTTTTGAGTTTGTGAAGCACGGATCTTGAACTGCATTTTTCATTGCGTTCATCCACATCAGCACGGACACCACGGTCACGAAGTTTCTTCGCTACTTCCCAAGCGTAGTCCACGTGTTTTTCGTTAGATACTGGGATGAGGGTTACTTGGTGTGGCGCCAGCCATGTTGGGAAGGCACCCTTATAGTTTTCAATCAAGATAGCTGTGAAGCGTTCCATAGTTGAGATAACCCCACGGTGGATCATAACTGGGCGATGTTCCTCGCCATCAGCTCCGATGTATTTAAGATCGAAGCGTTCTGGGAGCAAGAAGTCAAGCTGGATCGTAGAAAGAGTTTCTTCTTTACCAAGAGCTGTCTTAACTTGGATATCCAATTTTGGTCCGTAGAAGGCTGCTTCCCCTTCAGCTTCAAAGTAGTCAAGTCCCATGTCATCCATAGCTGATTTCAACATACGTTGAGCATTTTCCCACATTTCATCATTATCAAAATATTTGTGAGTATCTTGAGGGTCGCGGTATGACAAACGGAAACGATAGTCAGTCAAGTTGAAATCTTCGTAAACATCGATAATCAATTGAAGCGTACGTTGGAACTCATCTTTGATTTGTTCAGGTGTTACGAAAGTGTGACCATCATTAAGGGACATTTCACGTACACGTTGAAGCCCAGTCAAAGCACCTGATTTCTCATAGCGGTGCATCATTCCGATTTCAGCGATACGGATTGGCAATTCACGGTAAGAGTGAACGTGGTGTTTAAAGACTTCGATATGGTGAGGACAGTTCATTGGACGAAGAACGAATTCTTCCCCATCACCCATATCCATAGTTGGGAACATATCTTCACGGTAGTGATCCCAGTGACCAGAAGTCTTGTAAAGTTCTACTGAGGCAATTGGTGGAGTGTAGACGTGTTGGTAACCAGCAGCGATTTCCTTGTCGACGATGTAGCGTTCCAATTCGCGACGGATAGTCGCTCCATTTGGCAACCAGAATGGAAGACCTTGACCAACTTCTTGAGAAATCATAAAGAGATCCAATTCTTTACCAAGTTTACGGTGGTCACGTTCTTTAGCCTCTTCACGCATTTGAAGGTAGTTCTTCAAATCTTTCTTGTCGAACCAAGCTGTACCATAGATACGTTGCATCATGGCGTTGTCGCTATTTCCACGCCAGTAAGCACCAGCTACATTAAGAAGGTGGAAGATTTGGATGCGACCTGTTGATGGGACGTGTGGCCCACGGCAAAGGTCTACATATTCACCTTGACGGTAGATGGTCAACCCACCTTCGTCTTCAGAGTGTTCTTCGATCAATTCCAATTTGTAAGGATCATTTTTGAAGATTTCACGCGCTTCATCCTTAGTCACTTCCTCACGAATAGATGGGAAGTTTTCTTTAACAATCTTCTTCATTTCTTCTTCGATACGAGGAAGGTCTTCGTTAGAGATTTGACCTGCTTGGTTGTCTGTATCGTAGTAGAAACCATCTTCGATAGCTGGACCAACACCCAAGTGGATATCTGGGAAGAGGCGACGAGCAGCTTGAGCAAACAAGTGAGCAGCTGAGTGACGCAAGATTGGAAGAGCATCTTCGTGATCAGGTGTCACGATTTCGATGCTTCCGTCTTCAATGATAGCACGAGTAGTGTCAATCAATTTGCCGTTAAATTTACCAGCAAGAGCTTTTTTAGCTAGGGAATTGCTGATTGATTGAGCAATTTCAAAAGTTGTTACGCCTGATTCGAATTCACGAACAGCGCCATCTGGGAAAGTAATTTGAATCATGATTTTCTCCTTATATTGGTTATCAATTATTTCTATAGCAGAAGTGTTTCCCTATTTTGCAGTCTTAAATAAAGAAAACAAAAAGCGACATCCTAAAAAGGACGTCGCAACGTGGTTCCACCTTCATTTATGTTCCTCAAAAAAGAGGGACACCTCTGATTGGCTCTAACGTGGCCACCGTTTTATGTTTGCATAAAAGTCAGTAGAGTAGTATCAGTTTAGACTTCCTATGCGTTCTCAGCAACCACGCACTCTCTTGTAGAAAGGTTCTAAGTGACTTGTCTCTATGCACTATTATAGCATGATTGCGAGATTTTTCAAGGATTTTGTGAAAGTTTTTTGTTTTTCTTTTTTGCAGAAGATACTTGATTCCAAGACCAGAAGCCATACCCACTAGGGCAAAGATTTCATAGGCCAAGAAGTAGATAAGGATAAATTCACCAAAAGGTATGATGGTAAAGCCATAGAGCAACCCGATTCCCAGTAACCACCAAAGTGAGAAACGGAAGCGGTAGCTATAGAGTAGTGATACAATCAAGATTACCAGAGGTGTAAAGAAGAGAAGATTGATTATATAGAGTCCCTTGAGTATAAGGGGGTCAGAAACAACTAATAAGAACAACTCATACAGTGGGCAATAAAAGAAAAATATGACCAAATAGTAGGGGAGATATTGCGAGAATTTACGCATGGTAATCACCTCTCTTTTCAAGATGTCAACTTAGATATCCTTCCTATAACTATTATAGCACTTTTGCGGTAAGAATAGTAAATCAGTTGACAAAGAACTTAGTTATTGGTAGAATAGGAAATGTCGTAAAGACAAATAACTTCTTCTTGGTTACAGGCATGCCAACCTGTCACTCGGATGAAGCCAAATAAAAAGGAGAAACATCATGGCAATCTCAAAAGAGAAAAAAATGAAATTATCGCACAATATGCACGTCACGAAGGTGATACAGGTTCAGTAGAGGTTCAAGTTGCTGTCCTTACTTGGGAAATCAACCACCTTAACGAACACATCAAACAACACAAAAAAGACCACGCTACTTACCGTGGATTGATGAAGAAAATCGGTCGCCGTCGTAACTTGCTTGCATACTTGCGTAAAAACGACGTTAACCGTTACCGTGAGTTGATCAACTCTCTTGGACTTCGTCGCTAATCTTGCGTCTAAAACGTTTCTATACTTCGTTGGCTTCGCCTCGATGTACCATCAGTACAATCTTCGGCTTGCCGCCTAGTCTACAAACGTTTTATCCAGCAAGAATCAAGCTCTCTGACTTCAGGGGGCTTTTTTGTGTGCATTTTTCTAGTCTTGTCCCTGATTTAGAAATGTGGTATACTAATTATGAAAATTGTCTAAATTTTTAATATTTGATTAAGGGAGGGTTTCATGCTTTCCAAATTTTCTGGAAGCTATCAAAACCTGCGATATTTTTTCTCCTCGCTTTTTTGCTAGGAGCATTGGGGATTTCTCTGTTTCTGGCAGTTTCTATGGGTTCTGTTCAAATTAGCTTGAGTGATACCTATCGGATCATTTTGAGTCAGTTAGGGGCTCCTTTTGAGATAGGAAACATTTCAAAGTCTACGCTTGCTATTGTTTGGAATATGAGATTGCCACGGGTTTTTCTTGCTTTGATTGTTGGTGCAGGCCTTTCCATGTGTGGCAGTGTCATGCAGTCAACGGTCAACAATCCAATAGCAGAGCCCTATGTATTAGGAATTTCAGCTGGGGCAACCTTTGGAACAACTTTGAGTATCATTCTTGGATTTAAAGTTATGATTGGTCTAGGCTCTTTCCTAGGAGCGATTTTAGCAACAGTTGCAGTTCTTCTCATTGCTTCCATGCAAGGCAGGATGACAACTTCCAGTTTAATCTTATCGGGGACAGTTGTGAATGCACTATTTTTGGCTTTTTCCAACTTTATTATCTCTATCGGGGCTAATGCTGATAGCGTTATGACCATCAAGTTTTGGACCATGGGTTCTTTAGCGGGAACCTCTTGGGGACACTTAATGTTACCAACTATAATCGTGGGAATAGCTTTTTTATTTTTCTCTACACAATATCGTGTTTTCAATGCCATGATGATGGGAGATGAGGCGGCTTTGACTTTGGGAATTCCCTTGCGTTTTTATTGGTATCTCTATGTGACGATTGTAGCTGTAATGACGGCAGTCCTAGTTTCGACTTGTGGGATCATCGGTTTTGTCGGTTTGATTACACCGCATTTGGCCCGAAGTTTGGTTGGTACAAATTATAGAAGGCTTTTTCCGATTGCAACCTTACTAGGAGCCCTCTTTGTCGTCTGGGCAGATGTCTTTGCTCGCGTTTTGATTCAAAATGCTGAGCTGCCGATTGGTATTTTCACGGCCCTAGTAGGTGCACCTTTCTTTATCTACATGGTTGCAAGTAGACGAAGGGAGGTGAAGGTCTGATATGGACTTAATGTGTCAGGATATTCACTTTGGAATCGGAGAAAAAAGATTCTCAAAGGAGTTTCACTCAAACTGGAGGGCAACCAATTTCATACTATTTTAGGACCCAATGGCAGTGGGAAAACTAGCTTGTTGAAACTCCTCTATCGACAGGAAAAGCCTGCTCAGGGCTTGATTTCTCTAGATGGGAAACCACTGGAACAAATGAGCCTTAAGGAAACCGCAAAACAGATGTCCGTCATCACGCAATTTAATCAGCTCCAGTTTGATTGTACGGTTGAAGAAATTGTTATGCTGGGTAGAACGCCTCATCTCTCTTTCTTACAAAAGGAAAAGAAAAAGACTTTGCCTTGGTTGAGGATGCTCTAGTCAAGGTAGATATGTTAGAAAAGAGAAGTCGTCTCTACTCTTCTTTGTCAGGAGGAGAGAAACAACGGGTTTTATTAGCACGCGCCTTAGCTCAAGAACCTTCACTCTTGCTCTTAGATGAACCGACCAATCACTTGGATATCAAGTACCAGCTGGACTTGTTAAACATTGTCAAACATCTCCAGATCAATGTGTTAGCCGTCTTGCATGATATTCAGCTGGCTTGTCGCTATTCAGACTATCTCTATCTGATGAAAGAGGGAGAGATTGTTTACCAAGGTACTCCAAAAGAGACCATCACACCTGAGTCTTTGAAGGCTGTATATGGCGTTCAAAGTAAGATTACTTGGACAGAAGATCAGCAAGCCATGATTCACTATTTATAAATATTAAAAAGGAAAAGAAAAACATGAAAAAATCACTCAGTATTTTGCTTGTAACAGTAGCTACCTTATCTTTGGCAGCTTGTGGTAACGCATCTAAAGAAACAGCAACGGCACCGGCTACAACAGAAGCTAGTCAAAAAGCCAATACTGAAACCAGCTATCCTGTGACTATCAAAACCTATGATGCTAAAGGAAATGAAGTCGAACAAGTCTTTGAAAAGGCACCTGAAAAGGTCATCACCAACAACCTATCAACAACTGAAATCCTACTTGAACTCGGTTTGAAGGATAAAATTGCTGGCATGCTCAATCCCGATAATGCTGTAACTGGTAAATACAAGGATGCGATTGAAGCTATCCCTCACATTGGCGATAAAAAATCTGTCTCACAAGAAACAGTTCTTTCTTATGAACCAGATGCCTTGATGGGACGCAACATGATGTTCTCTGAAAAGTCAATGGGAACGATTAGCGCTTGGAATGAAAACAAAATCCCTGTCTATACGCAAAAAGCTTCACTATCAACTATCCAACAAGATTTAGGAAATATCGTAGAAGATGTGAAGAATCTTGGAACTATTTTTAATGTCCAAGACAAGGCTAACCAATATGCAGAGCAATTACAAGCTAAAATCGATGCGGTTAAAAAAGCCAATCCAGAAACACAGGGTGAAAAGAAAAAGGCTTTGATTATGGTAGCCTACAATGATGAAACCTTTGGAGCCTACAAGTCAGCCCTACAAGAAAGTTTGCTCAACCAACTTGGTTATACGAATGTCGCAACAGGGACATCTGGCTTAACCCTGGAAAATCTAGTCTCTATGGATCCAGAGTTGATTATCTATGTAACGAGTGACCGCAATCAAAAGTTAGATGAAAAAGCAGTGGATTTGATGAAGGCAAATACTGTTTTGGAAAATGTCCCAGCAATCAAAAATCAAAAAATCATGACCATCTCTTACGATGAGTTGATGGATTACGGTCCTGCAGTGATTGATTCCCTTGAGAAGATCAATGACTTTATCAAGCAATAAGGAGTTTAACTGGGAAGGGATTCAAGTTAGGATCAGTCTTCCTTCAAACTATGATCCTCAACAAGCCTACCCAATGATTCTTTTAAATGATGGGCAATTGGACTATTTGTCAGACCTATCCCAATCTGTAATTTTGGTGGGTTTGATCCCAGAAAATCGTCTGGATGACCTTACACCTTGGAAGGCTAGTGCTTTGAAAGAAGGGGTTCCGGATTTTGGAGGGAAGCTAGATACATACCATCAGAAGCTCTTTCAAGGCATTCTAGCAAGTCTAAAAAAAGACTATTTGCTTGATGAAAGTAGAATTGCTTATGGAGGCTATTCACTTGGAGGTCTTGCTGCTATCTATAGTCTATACAGTAGCCACCTTCCCTTGGCTTGTATCTTCTCTATCTGTGGTTCTTTCTGGTATCCAGATTTTATAGACTTTTGTAGGGAACATACCTTGATACAGAGTCAAAGCCTCATTTATCTGCAAAATGGTCAGACAGAAGGTGCCAATCATTCCAATCGTCTGTCTAAGGCTCCTATTTATGCCAGAGATCTACATGATTTGATTTCAGAGAAAGTCCCTTCGACTTATTGTACATTTGATGCTTATGGGCATCATGAAGCTCTTAAGGAACGTTATCGCTATTTTTGTGATTGGCTAAGAGACGAATGGAAGCTTAAGTAACCCTATAACACTCCTTGTTCATCGTAACTAGGAGTGTTTCTCATGTATGCTTGGTCGTTAACATGTTCATGGTATTATTCTTGACGGAAATCCATCCCCTGTAATAAACGAAATTATGGTATAATGAGTAGATAGAATCGAGGAAATTATGTCATTTACACAATTTAAATTTAAGAAATATATAGAGGAAGCCTTGGAGGAGTTGAAATTTACGACTCCTACCGAGGTTCAGGAAAAGTTGATTCCTATTGTCCTGGCAGGTCGTGACTTGGTTGGTGAATCTAAAACAGGTTCAGGAAAGACTCATACTTTCTTGTTACCGATTTTCCAACAATTGGATGAAGAAAGTGACAGTGTACAGGCAGTTATTACAGCTCCTAGTCGTGAGTTGGCAACGCAGATTTACCAAGCCGCCCGTCAGATTGCAGCTCATTCAGATGTAGAAGTACGTGTCGTTAACTATGTTGGTGGAACAGATAAGGCCCGTCAGATTGACAAATTAGCAAGTAATCAACCACACATTGTCATTGGGACGCCAGGTCGTATCTATGATTTAGTAAAATCTGGAGACCTAGCCATTCACAAGGCTAAGACCTTTGTAGTTGATGAAGCTGACATGACTCTAGATATGGGATTCTTGGAAACAGTTGATAAGATTGCAGGAAGTCTTCCAAAAGACTTGCAGTTTATGGTCTTTTCAGCAACTATCCCACAAAAACTACAACCATTCTTGAAGAAATACTTGTCAAATCCTGTCATGGAGAAAATCAAGACTAAGACAGTTATCTCTGATACCATTGACAACTGGTTGATTTCGACCAAGGGTCGTGACAAGAATGCTCAGATTTATGAGTTGACTCAAGTCATGCAACCGTATCTTGCCATGATTTTTGTCAATACAAAAACACGTGCAGATGAATTGCATGCTTACCTGACTGCACAAGGCTTAAAAGTAGCTAAGATTCATGGAGATATTGCGCCTCGTGAACGCAAACGGATCATGAATCAGGTGAAAAATCTTGATTTTGAGTACATCGTTGCGACTGACCTGGCTGCGCGTGGGATTGACATCGAAGGTGTCAGCCATGTTATCAATGATGCTATCCCACAGGACTTGTCTTTCTTTGTCCACCGTGTTGGACGAACTGGACGTAATGGTTTGCCAGGTACAGCCATTACCCTTTACCAGCCTAGTGACGACTCAGATATTCGCGAATTGGAGAAATTGGGAATCAAGTTTACTCCGAAAGTCGTCAAAGATGGAGAATTCCAAGATACCTATGATCGAGATCGCCGTGCCAATCGTGAGAAGAAACAAGAAAAACTGGATATCGAAATGATTGGCTTGGTCAAAAAGAAAAGAAAAAAGTTAAACCAGGCTATAAGAAGAAAATTCAGTGGGCGGTCGATGAAAAACGCCGTAAGACCAAACGAGCAGAAAGTCGTGCCCGTGGACGTGCAGAACGTAAAGCTAAACGTCAAACATTTTAAAAATGAAACAGTAGAACCAAGTGGTTTTACTGTTTTTTATAGTTCTACATCGGGATTGACAGAACTCATTAGTATATGATACTGGGGAAATGATCATTTAATCATAACATTCTTTTATTTTACTGAAGTTTATAATATACTTAAATTAAAAATAGATTGTAGGAGAAGTTAAATGAGAGATTTTAAAGATTTTATTGCTGGGATTGGTGAAATAAATGTTATTGCTTATTTGATATATGTGTGTACCGGTCTCGCTCCTCTCTTTCATATATTGGTCATCGGTTCAGAATTGAGTACTGGAAAAATAGTTTTAACTATCTTGGGCATACTTTATGCTATCTTTTTAACGATTGCTAGAATTTATCGAAAGTTTTTCTGGTAAGAATTATCATGAAATATTAAAATCCCATCAGAAATTCTCTGATGGGATTTTAGACTTTAATATTGTGATTTTATTCCCACTCAACAGTTGCAGGTGGTTTACTTGTAATATCGTAGACGATGCGGTTGACGTGATCAACTTCGTTTACGATACGAACTGAGATTTTTTGGAGTACTTCCCATGGAATCTTGGCGAAGTCAGCCGTCATTCCATCGATAGAAGTGATAGCACGGATAGCGATGGTGTAGTCGTAAGTACGGCCATCTCCCATAACACCTACTGAACGAACGCCAGTGTTAACAGTGAAATATTGCCAGATGTCGCGGTCAAGGCCAGCTTTAGCGATTTCTTCACGAAGGATAGCATCTGACTCACGAACAGTTTCAAGTTTTTCTTCAGTAATTTCCCCCATGACACGGATAGCAAGTCCTGGTCCTGGGAATGGTTGGCGCCATACGATGTAGTCTGGCATACCAAGTTCAGTACCTAGTGCACGAACTTCATCCTTGTAAAGAGTGTTGAGTGGCTCAATCAGTTCAAACTGCATGTCTTCTGGAAGTCCACCAACGTTGTGGTGAGACTTGATGGTTTGTGCAGTATCCGTACCTGACTCGATAACGTCTGTATAGAGTGTTCCTTGTGCAAGGAATTTCACGTCTTTTAGCTTGCTTGCTTCATCATCAAAGACATAAACAAACTCGTTACCGATAATCTTCCGTTTTTGTTCGGGATCAGAAACACCAGCCAATTTATCAAGGAAACGTTTGGCAGCGTCTGCTTTGACAATGTTCAAACCAAACTTACCACCAAGCATATCCATAACTTGGTCAGCTTCCCCTTTACGGAGAAGACCGTGGTCTACAAAGATACAGATCAATTGATCGCCGATGGCTTTTTGGAGAAGAACCCCGACAACAGAAGAGTCAACACCACCAGAAAGTCCGAGGAGAACGCGTTTGTCTCCAACTTTTTCACGGATTTGTTTGATTTGCATCTCGATAAAGTTATCCATGGTCCAGTCACCTTTGGCACCACAGATATTTAAAGCGAAGTTACGAAGGATATCATAACCGTGAACTGAGTGGCGAACTTCTGGGTGGAATTGGATACCGTAGATGTGTTTTTCTGGATTTTCAATAGCTGCATATGGACAGTCAGCTGATGTTCCAGTACGAACAAAGTCAGCAGGAATTTCCGTTACAGCATCCCCGTGGCTCATCAAGACAAGTTGCTCATCTGGAGTACCCGCAAAAAGAGCTGATTCTGTGTGAGTCAATGTTGATTGACCGTATTCACGGTTACCAGCGTCACCTGCAGGAACAACTTTTCCTCCAAGCTTGTGAGTCAATAGCTGCATACCATAGCAGATTCCTAAAATCGGAATTCCAAGTTCAAAAATCTCTGGATCAATATCAAATGATCCTTCTTCGTAAACAGAGTTTGGACCACCTGAAAGTACAATCCCGATAGGATTGATAGCACGGACTTCGTCAGCCGAAATCTTGTGATTTTTTAGTTCTGAAAAGACACCAATCTCACGGATACGACGTGAGATGAGTTGGTTGTACTGGCTACCATAGTCCAGTACGATGATCTTTTCGACATCTTGCAAATCAGTTGAAATGTTGCTCATCTTTTCCCTTTCTTCAAAGAAATATCTTCTTGAATATTCTATCATAAAAGGGTTAGAATTACCAACCAAACAAGTGCGGTTTGACTTTTCCCTATGAGTTACGGTACAATGGAAAAAATAAAGAAAAGAAGTGAGCAAGCATGTTACCAGCTTATATGAAAATCCATGACCAAATCAAGAAAGACATTGATGAGGGAAGTTGGAAAATTGGGGAAAGACTTCCAAGTGAGCGAGATTTAGCTGAAGAATTTGCCGTTAGCCGCATGACCTTACGTCAAGCAATCTCTCTTTTAGTTGAAGAGGGGGTTTTGGAACGTCGTGTCGGTAGCGGGACCTTTGTTTCAAGCACACGTGTTCAGGAAAGAATGCGTGGAACAACCAGTTTCACCGAGATTGTAAAAGCTCAAGGGAAAACGCCATCGAGTCACCTGATTTCCTACCGTCGAACCATTCCAAATGAGCAAGAAGTGGCTAAACTTGGTTTACTGCCAACTGACAATATTATTCGTATGGAACGTGTTCGTTATGCGGATAAGGTTCCTGTTGTCTATGAAGTGGCTTCTATCCCTGAGAAATTTATCAAAAATTTCAAAAAAGAAGAAGTAACCAAACACTTTTTCCAAACCTTGCAGAAACATGGTTATCGAATTGGGAAATCGCACCAGACTATTTATGCTCGCTTGGCCAAGGAAAAAATTGCTCATTATCTGGAAGTAGAAAAGGGGCATGCCATTTTAGGTCTGACTCAGGTTTCTTACTTTGATGACGGGACAGCTTTTGAGTATGTAAAGAGCCAATACGTTGGGGAACGTTTTGAATTTTATCTAGAAAATAATTAGTTTATAACATCACTCTTGAAGTAGCAACCCATCTACTTTAAGAGTTTTTATTTGATTAAGATTGGAAAACATTTTCCTATGAAGAAAAATAGTAATCATACGAGAATTTTTCAAAGTTTCGTGTTATAATAGTTAGGTTATATGGTCCCGATAAGGTGGTAGAATGCATCTACCAGTTCTTTGTAACTCTATAACGAATATTTTTTAAGGGGGGACATTTTTATGTCAGAACGTAAATTATTCACGTCTGAATCTGTATCTGAGGGGCATCCAGATAAGATTGCAGACCAAATTTCAGATGCTATCTTGGATGCTATTTTAGAGCAAGATCCAGAAGCACACGTGGCTGCTGAAACAGCTGTTTATACTGGTTCCGTACATGTTTTCGGTGAAATTTCAACAAATGCTTATGTCGATATTAACCGAGTAGTTCGTGATACCATTGCAGAGATTGGTTATACCAATACTGAGTATGGTTTTTCTGCGGAGACAGTGGGAGTTCACCCTTCATTGGTGGAACAATCTCCTGATATTGCTCAAGGGGTTAATGAAGCCTTGGAAGTTCGTGGGAATGCGGATCAAGATCCACTTGATTTGATTGGAGCTGGAGACCAAGGTCTCATGTTTGGTTTTGCAGTTGATGAAACTGAAGAACTCATGCCATTGCCAATCTCACTCAGCCACAAGTTGGTTCGTCGTTTGGCAGAGCTACGTAAGTCTGGTGAAATTAGCTACCTTCGTCCAGACGCTAAATCTCAAGTTACTGTTGAATATGATGAAAATGACCAGCCAGTGCGCGTGGATACAGTTGTTATTTCAACTCAACACGATCCAGAAGTCAGCAATGAACAAATCCATGAGGATGTAATCAACAAGGTAATCAAAGAAGTGATTCCAGCTTCTTACCTGGATGATGAGACAAAATTCTTCATCAATCCTACAGGTCGTTTCGTTATCGGTGGGCCTCAAGGAGACTCAGGTTTGACTGGTCGTAAGATTATCGTGGATACCTATGGTGGTTACTCACGTCACGGTGGTGGTGCCTTCTCTGGTAAGGATGCGACTAAGGTTGACCGTTCGGCTTCTTATGCAGCTCGCTACATTGCTAAAAACATTGTTGCTGCAGGTCTTGCTAAGAAAGCAGAAGTTCAATTGGCTTACGCAATCGGTGTAGCCCAACCTGTATCTGTCCGTATTGATACCTTCGGTACTGGTATAGTAGCGGAAAGCAAGCTTGAAAAAGCAGCACGTCAAATCTTTGACCTTCGTCCAGCAGGAATTATCCAAATGCTTGACCTCAAACGTCCGATTTACCGTCAAACAGCGGCTTATGGACATATGGGACGTACAGATATCGACCTTCCATGGGAACGCTTGGACAAGGTAGAAGCCTTGAAAGAAGCAGTGAAATAAAAAGAAAAAGATTGGTGTAATGACCAATCTTTTTATGTTTAAAATTAGTTATCCAAGATTTTTACAAAAGCCCAGTTTCCAATAGATTTTGTTCCGTATTCTAACGTCATCGAATCTAGTAATTCATACTTGTTTCTTTCATAGAAGCAAACATTTTTTTCAGTACTAGTAATCAAGCCCAAGCGTTTGCAGCCTTTGGATTTAAGATAAGGTTCAACACCTTCTTGTAGAAAAGCACTCCCGATTCCTTGGTTTTGACTAGAAGCGTTGACTCCTAACATCATCAAATACCAGTCAAAATTTCCTGATCTTTTCAAATGCTGTTCGGAACGTTCCACCAAATCAAGATATTTCAAGAGATTGCGCGGAGCAATAAAACGGAAAAGCTTGACAATACCATTCAGCAAATAAGATAGAATGGAAAAATCCTTTTGTTGCAAGAGGGCAACGGCCAGGATTTCCCCGTCTTGTTCAGCTATCAGACAGGTCTCTCCTTTGATATAGAGTCTGGTCAGAATGCTATCCAATAATTCTAAAAATGCTGGGTAATATTCTGGTTTCTTTAAATCATCTTTGATAAGAGTCATGAAAGGGTAGTCCATAAAGGCACCAGCCAACACTTTCCCGATTTTTTGATATTCATCTAGTCTGGCTTCTCTATATACTATTTCTTTCATATCAAACTCCTTTATTAGGTCTCTCTAACTATTATAACGAAATCTCTTTCATTTTTCGATTGAAATGTGAAATTTTCACAAAAGGTCTAGACATGGTAGTCATTTTAGAAATATATACAAAAAAGCATTAAAATACCCCGCAGTTTTAACTGTCAGGGTAGATTAAATAATCTTGTTAGTAGCTTTTATTTTTAGGGATTGAAATTTCAATCAATTTATCAGAATAGAGGGTTTTGATGTTTGCTTCATCAACAGCTTGTTTATCAATTTTACGATTTAAAAAGAATTCTTGGATTTTCTCAATTTCTTTTTCACGGATTGCACGATGTTTATTGGAAATGAGGATTTCGTAATGAAGCGGAGCCTGAGTAAAAATAACATCTGTATTTCCCGCAGAATAAACCTCTACAAGCGTTGCGTCTGTGTTTTCTAGCTGACTTTTAACAAGTTGCGAGTGTGAATTTGTAGTATTGATAAGCTTCATAGGGATTCCTCCTGTATTTCTATGTCTATTATAGCACTTTTTGGGAAATTTGGTAGAGATAGTTTAAATTTGATGTTGTTTTTTCCAAGCTTCGATCGCCCATTTGTGACTTCCACGTTTTAAGTTAGCGATAGCTTCATCGACTGGGAACCAAGCTAGATGATTGAAGTCCTCGAGAGGTTTTTGGATTTCTTGATAAGAAGTAGCTTCGTAGAGATAGGCTGGATTGTAGTAATAGGTGTCACGATGTCTAGAGTAGAAGTATTCATCTGCTTGCCCGTAGTAGGTGCCGATTTCAGCTGTAAATCCTAATTCTTCAATCAATTCTCGTTTGAGAGCTTCAAGGTGATTTTCACCTTCTTCAATTTCGCCCCCTGGTAAGAACCATGCACCATTTGGAGCTTGTACGAGGATAATCTTTTCATGGTTTGCATCAGGTATGACTGCATAAACGCCATATCTATTTTTGTAGGTTACTCCCTCTTTTTTTCTCCAAATGTTGGATTTGCCATAAGATTCTCCTTCGTGAGTGCGCTTTCTTTCTATAATAGTAAAGAATGCTCTCACTGTCAAGCAAGAACATTCTTTTGTATGTGAGAAACTAGTCATTTGACTTGACTGTTTCCGTTTTATTTTTGGACTTAATCACGATTTTACCTTTACTTGTCATGACAGCCTTGAGGTCTTTTTCACTTGGGTTTTCAAGGTAGTAGTCTGTAATGGCATCTTCGATATAGTCTTGGATGGTACGACGGAGTGGACGAGCGCCCATTTTTGGATCGTAACCAAGGTCTACAAGTTTTTCTTTGACCTTTTCTGTGACATCGAGATGGATATTATTACTTGAGAGTCGTTTATTCACATCATCTAGCATGAGGTCAACGATTTGAAGGAGATTTTCTTTGCTGAGAGCCTTAAATTCAATAACACCATCAAAACGGTTCATGAATTCTGGACTAAAGAAGTTGCCTAATTCTCCAAGGACAGAGTTGGTACGACCTTCTCTAGCAGCACCAAAACCAACGCTAGCTTCAGCTTTTCCTGTACCTGCATTTGAGGTCATGATAATGATGGCATCCTTAAAGCTAACTGTACGTCCTTGCCCATCAGTCAAACGGCCGTCGTCCAAGACTTGAAGGAACATATGCATAACATCTGGATGGGCTTTTTCAACTTCATCCAAGAGGATCAGTGAGTAGGGGTTACGACGAACCTTTTCAGTTAATTGACCTGCTTCATCATAACCTACGTATCCTGGAGGGGCACCGACAAGTTTAGCAACGCTGTGTTTTTCCATGTATTCACTCATATCAAAGCGAATCATGCTGTCAGCAGAACCAAAGAGTTCGATGGCCAGTTGTTTGGAAAGTTCCGTTTTACCGACACCAGTAGGACCAACAAAGAGGAAGCTACCAATTGGACGGTTTGGAGTACCTAAACCAACACGGTTACGACGGATGGCCTTAGCAATCTTATCAACAGCATCATCTTGGCCAATAACATGAGCCTTGAGGTCATCTGCTAGGTTGATAAGTTGAGACTGTTCTTTTCTTTAAGGTCGCCAACTGGAATATTTGTCTTTTGTTCGATGATGTGTTCAATCGTCTTTTCACTGATGATTGGGGTATCCTGATCCGTTACCTTGGTCTTTTGCATTTCCTTGTACTTAGTAATCTGGTCACGGAAGTAGGCTGCTTTTTCAAAATCTTCATCTCGAGTTGCTTGGGCTTTGAGATTTTCTGCCTCGATTAAGCGTTGGTCGATAACCTTAGGATCCACAAAATTCAAGGTTAAGTTCATTTTAGAACCAGCCTCATCTAGGAGGTCAATAGCCTTATCGGGCAGGAAACGATCTTGGATATAGCGGTTAGAAAGAGTAGCAGCCGCTTCGATAGCTCCGTCAGTATAATGAACGTGGTGGTAATCTTCGTATTTCTTTTGAATACCTTTAAGAATAATAATAGTCTCTTCCACAGTTGGTTCATCAACCTTGACAGGTTGCATACGTCGTTCGAGGGCTGCATCTTTTTCAATGATGCGGTATTCATTGAGAGTAGTAGCACCAACAAGTTGAAGTTCGCCGCGAGCAAGGGCAGGTTTGAGGATATTACCGGCATCCATATTGCCGTCTCCGGCAGAACCAGCACCGACAATCTCGTGAATTTCATCGATAAAGAGGATGACATCTTTACGCTCACGAATTTCTTCCATGAGTTTCTGCATGCGCTCTTCGAACTGTCCACGAATTCCTGTGCCTTGGACAAGGCTAACTACGTCTAAGCGGATGACTTCTTTCCCTTGAAGTTTGTGGGGAACATCACCATCTACAATTTTTTGAGCGAGGCCTTCGACAACGGCTGTCTTACCAACACCAGGCTCCCCGATAAGGACGGGATTGTTTTTGGTTCTACGGTTGAGAATTTCAATAACACGAATGATTTCTTCGTCACGGCCAATAACTGGGTCAATCTTTCCTTGACGAGCAATCTCTGTCACATTGATACCATACTCATCCAAAAGCCCTTTTTCTTTATTTGGTGGAGGGGTTTGTGCTGGACCACGATTTGGGGAACCAAAACTACCATTACCACCAAAACCTCCACCTGACTGAGTCGGAGGAGTGTTATTAGAAGTAGGTTGGAAATTACTAATGTCATTAAAGAAGTCGCTTAATGGATCGAAATCTCGATTACTCAAATCCGTAATCCCTTTAAATAAGCTATTATTGGGATCTGTTTTAATAATTTTGTAGCAGTTTTGACAAAGATCAATTTGCTTTTGTTTTCCGTTGAGATTTGTATAAAGGTGAATGGTTGAGTCATTGATTTTACAGTTTTGACAGAGCATACAACTACCTCATTTCTTTCTTGGTTTAACTAGTTTTTATAAGGTCAAAAATAGTCAAATTTCTTTAGTCTCATTATATCATGATTAAAGGGGAAAGCAAGCAAAAAGATTGCTTGTTAAAATTCAACATACCAGGCAATTCTTATTAGACTTTAGTGATAAAAAGAAAAATCCCATTTGTCATGCAAAAAGGATTTTCATTGGTCGAAGCAGGAGTATTCTCCAGCCCATATTCAACTATTAGTATAAAAGTTCGTAGATTTCCATCGCAATAAGATCGATGCTATCAAATGTATATGTTTCACGAGCTTCGACGTCACGAAGTGTAAAGAGTGGTCCGTTTTCTTCGTCGTGGTTAAAAGCAACCTCTGCGACAACAACTCCTTCGCGCTCAAAGTTACGTTTTAAGTTACCACCATCTTTTGTCATTGCTTCTAAGCGATTGATGATTCTAACCAAATGTGATTCCATTTTGATTCTCCTCCATTTCTTATCGTTACTATTTTACCATAAACAGACTCTACTTGACTAGAAAAAACTAAGATTTCTCGCTATTTCTATCGTCTTTGAAAATTTATTGAAAATATTAGGAGAAAATGTTGCATTTTTATGCAAAATATGTTATCCTTATACAAGTTTTAAGTTTAAATATTAAAAACAGAAAGTAGAGTATCCATGAATTTTTCTTTTTTACCGAAATATCTACCATATTTTAACTATGGTGCGGTTGTAACAATTATCATATCTATCTTGGTGGTCTTCTTGGGGACCATTCTAGGAGTGCTGTTGGCCTTTGCACAACGTTCAAAGTTTAAACCGCTTGCCTGGTTTGCTAATCTATATATCTGGGTCTTCCGTGGGACTCCAATGATGGTGCAGATTATGATTGCTTTTGCCTTGATGCATATTAGTGCTCCGACGATTCAAATCGGGATTTTAGATGTTGATCTTACTCGTTTGATCCCAGGGATTATCATTATCTCTATGAATAGTGGTGCCTATGTATCAGAAACGGTTCGTGCTGGGATTAATGCAGTGCCAAAGGGACAATTAGAAGCAGCATATTCACTAGGGATTCGCCCTAAGAATGCCATGCGCTATGTCATTTTACCCCAGGCAATCAAGAATATTTTACCAGCCTTGGGAAATGAGTTTATTACCATTATCAAGGATAGCTCGCTCTTGTCAGCTATCGGGGTTATGGAGTTGTGGAATGGAGCTACTACGGTGTCAACAACTACTTACCTACCATTAACACCACTTTTATTTGCAGCCTTTTACTACTTGATTATGACATCTATCTTGACACTAGCCTTGAAAGCTTTTGAAAATCGTATGGGACAAGGAGATAAGAAATAATGACTGAAACACTTATAAAAATTGAAAACCTTCATAAAAGTTTTGGGAAAAATGAAGTTTTAAAAGGGATTGATCTTGAAATTAAAAAGGTGAAGTAGTGGTCATTATCGGGCCTTCTGGTAGCGGTAAGTCAACCCTTCTTCGTTCTATGAATCTTCTCGAAGAAGCTACAAAAGGAAAGGTTATCTTTGAGGGTGTTGACATTACGGATAAGAAAAATGACCTCTTTACTATGCGTGAAAAGATGGGGATGGTTTTCCAACAATTCAATCTCTTCCCAAATATGACAGTTATGGAAAACATTACACTTTCTCCAATTAAGACTAAGGGAGAGAGTAAGGAAGTGGCTGAGAAGAGAGCCCATGAGCTCTTGGAAAAGGTTGGTTTGCCAGATAAGGCAAATGCCTATCCACAAAGCTTGTCGGGCGGGCAGCAACAGCGTATCGCTATTGCACGTGGTCTAGCCATGGAACCAGATGTCCTACTCTTTGATGAACCGACTTCTGCCCTAGACCCAGAAATGGTAGGAGAAGTACTAGCAGTTATGCAAGAACTTGCTCAGTCAGGAATGACCATGGTCATCGTAACACATGAGATGGGCTTTGCGCGTGAAGTAGCAGACCGTGTTATTTTTATGGCTGACGGTGTAGTTGTCGAAGACGGAACTCCAGAGCAAGTCTTTGAACAAACCCAAGAACAAAGAACCAAGGATTTCTTGAGTAAGGTTTTGTAAGAATATCATGAAAAGGTCCAAGTGGGCTTTTTCTTATAGTTTCAGACTATAGAGTATCTTAGGTAAGAAGTGTTAGAATGTCGAACGATTTTTTGTTATAATAGAAAATATTTGTTAGAAAAGAGAAAATACATGACACAGATGATTGATGGAAAGGCTTTAGCAGCCAAGCTACAAGGACAGTTGGCTGAAAAAACAGCCAAATTAAAGGAAGAGACAGGTTTGGTTCCAGGGTTGGTCGTTATTTTAGTCGGAGAAAATCCAGCAAGCCAAGTTTACATACGCAACAAGGAGCGTTCTGCTATCGCTGCAGGCTTTCAAAGTGAAGTCGTGCGAGTTCCGGAGACCATTACTCAAGAGGAATTGTTGGAGTTGATTGCCAAATACAATCAAGATCCAGCTTGGCATGGGATTTTGGTCCAGTTGCCTTTACCAAAACACATCGATGAAGAAGCTATTTTACTAGCCATTGATCCAGAAAAGGATGTAGATGGTTTCCACCCTCTCAACATGGGGCGTCTCTGGTCTGGTCACCCAGTTATGATTCCTTCAACACCCGCAGGAATTATGGAAATGTTTCATGAATATGGGATTGACTTAGAAGGTAAAAATGCAGTTGTCATTGGTCGTTCCAATATTGTCGGGAAGCCTATGGCCCAGTTACTGTTGGCTAAAAATGCAACTGTAACCTTGACCCACTCACGTACCCACAATCTAGCCCAAGTAGCTTCTAAAGCCGATATTTTGGTCGTAGCTATCGGTCGCGCCAAGTTTGTGACTGCTGACTTTGTCAAACCAGGTGCAGTTGTCATTGATGTAGGGATGAACCGAGATGAAAATGGCAAGCTCTGTGGAGATGTTGATTACGATGCTGTTGCACCAATTGCTAGTCATATCACCCCTGTACCTGGCGGAGTTGGTCCAATGACCATTACCATGCTGATGGAACAAACTTATCAGGCTGCACTACGTAGCTTGGATCAAAATTAAGTTTATTATGAAAAGTGGTCGAGATAGTGATATCTCGACTTTTCATTTGCTGTAAAGATACTTATTTCAATTGATGTTTTTCTTTATTTTTTGTAGTATAATGATAGATAAGAAGTAGTGAGGAAGTAATAATGAAGGCTATTGATAAAACTCTACTGAAAAAAGTGATTATCGAGCGTCCTCGTTCTAGTCATAAGGGAGACTACGGTCGCCTTCTCTTGATCGGAGGAACGTATCCTTATGGGGGAGCGATTATTATGGCTGCTTTAGGGGCGGTTAGAAGCGGCGCAGGCTTAGTGACAGTTGCAACGGATAAAGAAAATATTCCAGCGCTACATAGCCATCTGCCAGAGGCCATGGCTTTTGACCTTGGTGATAAGCAATTGCTCGAGCAACAGTTACAGAAAGCAAGTGTTGTCTTGGTCGGACCTGGACTAGTGGATGATGAGCGTGGAGAAGAGCTTCTCCAAACAGTCTTTCAACATTCAAATCAAGATCAGACCCTCATACTGGATGGTGGCGCCCTATCTATTTTAGCGAAGGTTGAAATGAAATTTCCTAAGGCTCAGCTTGTTTTAACGCCTCACCAAAGGGAATGGCAAGTCTTGTCAGGCTTAGATTTGACTTCCCAAGGAACTGAGAAAACAGGAGAGGCTTTGAAGAGATTTCCTTTAGGAACGATTTTGGTTCAAAAAAGTCCTGCGACTCGAATCTGGCAAGCCGGGCATGTAGATTTTTATCAGCTAAGTGTTGGAGGTCCCTATCAGGCAACTGGGGGCATGGGAGATACCTTGGCTGGGATGATTGCTGGTTTTGCTGGTCAATTCCCACAAGTTAGTCTCTATGAAAGAGTGACGGTAGCAACATATCTGCACTCAGCAATTGCTCAAGAATTAGCCGGGGACAACTTTGTAGTACTGCCAACCACGATTAGTCAACATATTCCCGCATTCATGAAAAAATACAAAAAGACACCTGAAAATATCAGGTGTCTTTTGATGATTAGAAGAGGCCTTTGACCTTATTAACAAGACCGTCAAGTCCTTCTGATCCTGAGACCAAAGCTTGTGCTTGGCTTAGGTACTCACCGAGTTGATCCTTGTTTTCTTCAACAAATGTTTTTGCTGCAGAAAAATCTTTGTTCTCAATGAGTTCTTTTACTTGGTTAAACAAATCTAATGTGTTCATGAGTTCCCTCCTTTTCTACAATTCTATTCAATCATTTTTTCCAAATCTTGCAAGAAACTTGACTCTTCAAATAAAGTTCAGGGGTGTCAAATGGTGCAAATTTTGATATAATTTTTAGTGATGAATTTTAGAAATAATCGGTACGTGGTTGTAGATTTAGAAGCTACAAGTACCGGAAGTAAGGCAAAAATCATCCAAGTGGGAATTGTAGCCATTGAAGATGGTGAGATTGTTGAGCAATATGCTACTGATGTCAATCCTCATGAACACTTGGATTCTCATATCAAAGAATTAACGGGTTTGACAGACAAGCGTTTAGCAAAGGCTCCAGAGTTTTCTCAGGTGGCTGGAAAGATTTTTGAACTGGTCAAAGACGGTATTTTTGTTGCGCACAATGTTCAGTTCGATGCCAATTTACTGGCGGAATTTCTCTTCTTTGAAGGTTATGAATTGCGCACGCCTCGTATCGATACGGTTGAATTAGCTCAAGTATTTTATCCTCAGCTTGAGAAGTATAATCTTGGTATTCTCTGCCAAGAGTTGGGAATTCCACTTGAGCAAGCTCATACAGCCCTGTCTGACGCTCAAGCAACTGCAGAACTCTTTCTTTGTATGAGACAAAAGATGTTCCAACTTCCAAAAGGTTTGTTGGAGCGCTTATTGAGTTTATCAGACAGCTTACTCTATGAATCTTACCTAGTCATCGAGGAAGTTTATCAGAAACAGTCTCTCCTCGTTGAGCATGATTTGGTAGAAGTGCAAGGCTTATTCTTAAGAAAAGAGAAGCCAGTCCTTTCTCCACGCAAACTCTCAAAAGATTTCGAGACCAATATTGCCTTGCTAGGTTTGGAGGAAAGAAGCCGACAAGAAGAATTTGCTCAAAAGGTCCAAGAGTTTTTACAGGAGGAAACAATTTCTTTTATTCAGGCTCAAACGGGAATCGGAAAAACCTACGGCTATCTCCTGCCAGCCTTGTCACTTGAGAATGAAGGGGGTATCCTACTCAGTGTTCCGACTAAAATCCTTCAAAATCAGGTGATGCAAGAGGAGGCTAAAAGACTAGAAGAGATTTTCCACATTTCTACTCATAGTCTCAAAGGTCCTCAGAATTACTTGAAGTTAGATGCTTTTCATGCAGCACTAGAGGAAGAAGAGTCCAATCGTTTGTTTACACGATTCAAGATGCAACTTCTAGTTTGGCTGACCGAGACAGATACAGGAGATTTAGACGAAATTGGTCAGCTTTATCGCTACCAGCAATTCTTACCTAACTTGGTACATGATGGAAATCTTCATAAAGACTCTCTCTTTTGGTTAGAGGATTTTTGGAGACGTGGTCAGGATAAGGCTCGTTCTTGTAAGTTGCTAGTGACCAATCATGCTTACCTCGTTACTCGACTTGAAGATGATCCCAGTCTTTTAGAGGGACGCCTCTTGATTTTGGATGAAGCCCAGAAAATCTTGTTGACATTGGAAAATCTTTCTCGAAAATCTTATTTGCTAACGGATTTGCTAGATCAACTTGACCAAGCTCTATCGAGGGAAGAAGGTATGCTTAAAAGACGCTTGCTAGAAAGTATTCGTTTTGAAATTTCTTATCTACTCGATCAGTTTCTAACTGGTAAACGGAAGATGTGTCCAGCTAGTAGCATTGACAAACTCCGACAAGATTTTTCTGAGTTGAATTTACCAGAATTTAAAGATTATCAGAAGTTTTTTGCATCTGAGGGGGAATTTTGGTTATCGACTTCAGATGTGTCTAGAAAGAAGGTTGAAATGACTTCTAGTCGCAATCAGCGTTTGCTCTTTTCTGAAATCTTTCCAGACTCCTGTCAGCTCTTAGCAATCTCCGCAACTTTAGAAATTAGTGGTCGGGTTTCCTTGCCGGAACTTTTGGGTTTCCCTCAAGCAACCTTTTATTGTCTAGACGAACAGTTTCAAGAAAATCAGGAGATTTTGTTGGTGAATGATTTTCCATTGGTGACTGAAGTTTCGCTTGAGGAGTATGCACAAGCAATTGTAGAAGTTCTAGAAGAATTATTCCAGCTTGAAGAACCCATTTTAGTCTTATTTACTGCAAAAGATTTATTGTTGCAAGTATCTGATACTTTAAAAATTCCCCATTTAGCCCAATATAAGCATGGGGAACCAGCACAATTGAAAAAACGCTTTGAAAAAGGAGATCGTGAGCTCTTACTTGGTGCGGGGAGTTTCTGGGAAGGTGTCGATTTTTCGAGACATCCGCGGGTTATTGAAGTGGTGACTCGTCTACCTTTCCAAAATCCAGAAGATCCTTTTACTAAAAAGATGAACCAAGAGCTCCGTCTTGAAGGGAAAAATCCTTTTTACGATTATCAGCTTCCTATGGCCATTATTCGCCTCAAGCAAGCGATTGGAAGAACCATGCGTCGAGTGGGGCAACGCTCTGCAGTTCTGATTCTAGATAGCCGCATGGCAAGTAAACGCTATGGTAAGCAAATCAGCAAGTCTTTGGCTCGAAGCAATCGTATTAGAGTCATTAGCCGAGAGCAAATTTATATCAATGTTCAAGAATTTTTAAATAAATAATGAAATGAATACCTGAAAGAATGAAGGAGGCCTTTTATGAAACGTTCTCTCGACTCTAGGGTCGATTATAGTTTAATATTACCAGTATTTTGTTTGTTGGTGATTGGAGTCGTAGCTATTTATATAGCAGTTAGTCATGACTACCCAAACAATGTTTGGCCCATACTTGGACAACAACTGGCTTGGATATCGCTAGGGATTGTTTTTAGTTTCATAGTCATGTTTTTTAACACAAAGTTTCTCTGGCAGTCCACACCTTATTTATATGGACTCGGTCTAGCCTTGATGGTCTTGCCTTTGGTCTTCTACAACCCGAGTTTAGTAGCTGCAACAGGTGCAAAAAACTGGGTATCAATCGGTGGTTATACACTCTTTCAACCCTCCGAATTCATGAAGATATCCTATATTTTGATGCTGGCATACGTTATCGTAACCTTTACTAAGAAACATAAAGACAAAGAACGAACTATTGGCTTAGATTTTCTATTGATTTTGTGGATGATCGTTTTCACGATTCCAGTTTTAGTGTTACTAGCCTTGCAAAGTGACCTTGGAACAGCTATGGTTTTTGTTGCAATCTTTGCAGGACTTGTCTTATTGTCTGGTGTTTCTTGGAAGATTATTATTCCAGTCTTTGTAACAGTTGTATCAGCCATTACAGGCTTCCTAGCAATCTTTATCACAAAAGACGGGCGTGCCTTTCTGCACCAAATTGGGATGCCGACATATCAGATTAACCGTATCCTTGCTTGGCTCAATCCCTTTGATTATGCTCAAACGACAACCTATCAACAGGCGCAGGGTCAAATTGCGATTGGTAGCGGTGGAATTTTTGGTCAAGGCTTTAATGTGTCTAATCTCCTTATTCCAGTCCGCGAGAGTGATATGATTTTCACAGTAATTGCGGAAGATTTTGGATTTATTGGTTCAGTTGTTGTGGTTGCACTCTATCTACTGCTTATCTATCGCATGTTAAAGATTACCCTAAAATCCAATAATCAATTTTATACCTACATCTCAACTGGATTTATCATGATGCTCTTGTTCCATATCTTTGAAAATATTGGTGCGGTTACTGGTCTTCTCCCTCTGACAGGGATTCCTCTGCCATTTATTTCTCAAGGGGGATCAGCTATTATCAGTAATCTTATTGGTATAGGTTTGCTTTTATCGATGAGCTACCAAACTCATTTGGCAGATGAAAAGAGTGGCCGAACAAGATTCAAACGTAAAAAAGTTGTACTTAAGAAAGTGAAATAAGGAGGTCGCTATGCCTAAAGTTGCAGTTATCCTAGCAAATGGCTTTGAAGAAATTGAAGCCTTGACTGTCGTAGACGTCTTGCGTCGCGCAAATATCACCTGCCATATGGTAGGATTTGAAGATACAGTGACAGGTTCACATGCCATTCAAGTTCAAGCTGATCGAGTGTTTGATGGGAATTTATCAGAGTATGACATGATTGTCCTTCCAGGAGGTATGCCTGGTTCTGCCCACTTGCGGGACAATGAACAATTGATCACTGAACTTCAAAAATTTGAGAAAATTGGTAAAAAGGTAGCAGCCATCTGTGCGGCTCCAATTGCATTGAATCAGGCAGGTCTACTAGAAGGTAGAAACTTCACCTGCTATGATGGAGTCCAAGAACAAATTGCTGACGGTCACTATAGCAAAGAAACAGTAGTAGTGGATGGGAATGTTATCACTAGCCGTGGGCCAGCAACAGCTTTAGCCTTTGCTTACCACTTGGTAGAAACACTGGGCGGAGATGCTGAGTCTCTAAGAAATGGCATGCTCTACACAGACCTATTTGAAAAATAATGAACAAACTGAGGAGAATCTTTCTTGATGGAGAAGATTCTTCTCTTTTTTAATGGCAAAAACCAAGGTAAACATCGCTTTTTTTATAAAAAATGGTATAATGAAGGGTATGAAATATCACGATTACATCTGGGATTTAGGTGGAACCCTGCTTGATAATTATGAAACTTCTACAGCAGCTTTTGTAGAAACATTAGCAGAGTTCGGGATTGAGCAGGAACAAGATAGTGTTTATGAGGCTTTGAAGGTTTCGACTGCCTTTGCCATCGAAAAGTATGCTCCAGGTATTGAAAGCTTTCTTGAGAAATATAAGGAAAATGAAGCCCGAGAGCTTGAACATCCAGTTTTGTTTGATGGGATTCCTACTCTTTTAGAAAATATTTCGGACCAAGGTGGCCGTAACTTCTTGGTTTCTCATCGAAACGATCAAGTATTGGAGATTCTAGCGAAAACTGAGATAGCTCCTTACTTTACAGAAGTAGTGACGGCTAGTTCAGGCTTTAAACGCAAGCCTGATCCTGAATCGATGATTTATTTACGTGATAAGTATCATATAACGTCAGGTCTAGTCATTGGTGACCGTGCCATTGATGTAGAAGCAGGACATGCTGCAGGCTTAGATGCCTATCTCTTTGAGGATGTTGTGTCCTTAAAACAAGCAATAGACATGTAAGAAAAAGGGGAAAAATGACAGAAGATATTAAAAACCAACAGGCACAAGATTATGATGCCAGTCAAATTCAAGTTTTGGAAGGTCTGGAAGCTGTTCGTATGCGTCCAGGGATGTATATTGGTTCAACTTCGAAAGAGGGTCTTCACCACCTCGTCTGGGAAATCGTAGATAACTCTATCGACGAAGCCTTGGCAGGATTCGCTAGTCATATAGAGGTCTTTATTGAACCGGATGATTCAATTACAGTTATCGATGATGGTCGTGGGATTCCAGTTGATATTCAGGAAAAAACAGGTCGTCCTGCCGTTGAAACAGTCTTTACTGTTCTTCACGCCGGAGGTAAATTCGGCGGTGGCGGATACAAGGTATCTGGTGGATTGCACGGTGTAGGTTCATCCGTTGTAAATGCTCTTTCTACTCAGTTGGATGTTCGTGTTCATAAAAATGGAAAGATTCATTACCAAGAATATCGTCGTGGACATGTTGTTGCAGACCTTGAGGTAATCGGGGATACAGATAAAATAGGAACAATTGTTCACTTTACTCCAGACCCAGAAATTTTTACTGAGACAACAACATTTGATTTTGACAAATTAAATAAACGTATTCAAGAGTTAGCCTTCTTGAATCGCGGCCTTCAAATCTCTATCACTGACAAACGTGAAGGACTGGAGCAGACCAAGCATTATCACTATGAAGGTGGGATTGCGAGCTACGTTGAGTACCTCAACGAAAACAAGGATGTTATCTTTGATACACCAATCTACACAGATGGTGAAATGGATGATATCACTGTTGAAGTCGCCATGCAGTACACAACGGGTTACCACGAGAATGTCATGAGTTTCGCCAACAATATTCATACCCATGAAGGTGGAACACATGAGCAAGGTTTCCGTACAGCCTTAACTCGTGTTATCAATGACTATGCACGTAAAAACAAACTTCTAAAAGATAACGAAGATAATCTAACAGGTGAGGATGTCCGTGAAGGATTAACAGCCGTTATTTCTGTGAAGCATCCAAACCCTCAGTTTGAAGGGCAAACGAAAACTAAACTTGGAAATAGTGAAGTTGTGAAGATTACCAATCGCCTCTTCAGTGATGCATTTTCTGACTTCCTTTTGGAAAATCCTCAGATTGCTAAGCGTATCGTAGAAAAAGGGATTTTGGCTGCCAAAGCGCGTGTTGCTGCCAAGCGTGCGCGTGAAGTTACACGTAAGAAATCTGGTTTAGAAATCTCAAATCTTCCAGGAAAATTAGCGGACTGTTCATCAAACAATCCAGCTGAAACTGAACTTTTCATCGTCGAAGGAGACTCTGCGGGAGGTTCTGCAAAATCAGGACGTAATCGTGAGTTCCAAGCCATCTTACCAATCCGTGGGAAAATCCTTAACGTTGAAAAAGCGAGCATGGATAAGATCCTTGCCAACGAAGAAATCCGTAGCTTGTTTACAGCTATGGGAACAGGATTTGGTGCTGAGTTTGATGTTAGCAAAGCTCGCTATCAAAAACTGGTTATCATGACAGATGCCGATGTCGATGGTGCTCATATTCGAACACTCTTGTTAACTTTGATTTATCGTTATATGAAACCCGTTCTAGAGGCAGGATATGTTTATATTGCTCAACCACCGATTTATGGTGTTAAGGTTGGTAGTGAAATCAAAGAGTATATTCAGCCAGGAGCAGATCAAGAAAAACAATTACAAGAAGCATTGGCTCGATATAGTGAAGGTCGTTCTAAACCAACCATTCAACGTTATAAAGGTCTTGGAGAGATGGATGACCACCAACTTTGGGAAACTACGATGAATCCTGAACATCGCCTTATGGCTCGTGTATCAGTAGATGACGCTGCAGAAGCAGATAAGATTTTTGATATGCTCATGGGTGATCGAGTAGAACCACGTCGAGAATTTATCGAAGAAAACGCTGTTTACAGTACTCTTGACGTATAAAAAATTGGGAAATAGTTCCCAAGGTTTGAAAAATATGATATAATCATTACAATTGTGTCATGTATAAAAGGAGTTTGATATGTCAAATAATCAGTTGATTATTACTTTGATTGGAATTGCAGTCCTGCTTCTTATTGCTTTTGCAGTAGCAATTTTGTTACGCAAACGAAATGAGAGTAGACTTGCAGCTTTAGAAGAAAAAAGAAGAACTATATAACCTTCCTGTTAATGATGAGGTAGAGGTTGTTAAAAATATGCATCTGATTGGTCAAAGTCAGGTTGCTTTTAGAGAATGGAACCAAAAATGGGTAGATTTGTCTCTTAACTCTTTTGCAGATATTGAGAATAACCTCTTTGAAGCTGAAGGATATAATAACTCATTCCGTTTTTTGAAAGCTAAGCACCAGATTGATCAAATTGAAAGTCAGATTGAACTTGTTGAAGAGGATATTACTGCGATTCGTAATGCCTTGTCTGATTTAGAAAAACAAGAATCAAAAAATAGCGGACGTGTGCTACATGCCCTAGAATTATTCGAAAAACTACAAAATACGGTAGCTGAAGATTCTGAAAAATATGGTCAAGCTCTTCCGGAAATTGAAAAGCAATTGGAGAACATCCAATCTGAGTTTTCTCAATTTGTAACCTTGAATTCTTCAGGGGATCCGGTTGAAGCAGCAGGGATTTTAGATAACGCTGAAAATCATATTTTGGCCTTGACACATATCGTTGAAAGAATTCCAGCGATTGTAACGAAGCTGACTACTGAATTGCCAGAACAACTTGAAGATTTAGAAGCAGGTTACCGTAAGCTTTTAGATGAGAACTATCATTTTGTAGAAACAGATATCGAGTCTCGTCTTCAACTTCTCTATGAAGCCTTGAAAAATAATCACGAAAATATCCGTACATTGGAGTTGGACAATGCAGAGTATGAAAATACTCAAATCCAAGAAGAGATTAATGCACTTTATGATATTTTTACACGTGAAATTACAGCGCATAAAGCTTTTGAAAAATTGGTAACTACCCTTCCTACTTATCTTAGCCACTTGAAAGAAAATAATCAGGTCTTGGTTAAAGATATTGAACGTCTTGAGAAAAACTACCTGATTTCTGAAAGCGATGTAAATCGAGTTCGTCGTCTTCAAGCTGATATCTCAGCTTTGAATGCTACAATTGAAGAGTTAACAAATGACCAAACAGAAGTTTCAGAAGCATATTCTGTATTACAAGAACGTTTGGAAAATGTCCAATCTACATTAAAAGATATTGAAGATGACCAAATCGGTGTTAGTGAGCGTCTAGTTCAGATTGAAAAAGATGATATCAATGCTCGTCAAAAAGCAAATGTATATGTCAACCGTCTGCATACGATCAAACGCTACATGGAGAAAAGAAATCTTCCAGGAATCCCACAAAAATTCTTGAAGCTCTTCTTTGATGCAAGTCATAGTACAGAAGACTTGATGGCTGAGTTGGAACAAGCGAAAGTGAATATCGAATCTGTAAATCGTATCCTTGAGATTGCGACAAATGATATGAATATGTTGGAAGAAGAGACATACAGCATTGTTCAAAATGCAACACTTACGGAACAATTGCTTCAATATTCGAACCGCTACAGATCATTCGATGATCGTATTCAACAAGCTTTCCAAGAAGCTTTGAATATCTTTGAAACAACCTTTGATTACCAAGCATCTTTCGAAAAAATCTCTCAAGCATTAGAAGTAGCAGAACCAGGCGTGACAAATCGCTTCGTTACTTCATATGAAAAAACAAGAGAAAGTATTCGTTTCTAATATATAAAAGAATCCTTGATTTTTCCTAGGATTCTTTTACTTTTCTTTAGCTATTTTAAATATTTTTATGCCATGTTTTCATTGAAATTATAGTTCGTATTTGATATGATAAGACTATGACAAAAAAGAGATTACCCCAGAATAAAGTAAAGAATAAAAATAATAAAAAGCTTGGCACTCTTGTCTTGCTTTTATTTCTAACAATGTTAGCACTCGGTAGTGTGATTACTTATAAAGTGTTGAACAAACAAGCCTTTGAACAGAAAATTGAGAGCCTCAAGAAGGAAAAAGAAGACGCCTACTCCAAAGGAAGTCAAAAAGAGCATTTCCGCAAAGAGAAAACAGAAATAATCACCTATTATCCGCTAGTCGGAGATAGCGTTATCTCTCCTGTCAAGGATGTCATCGTAAAAGATATCACTGACAAAGTAGAAGGTAAAGAACAGTTGATTTTTTATTACTCAGAAAAAGGGGATTCCTCTTTGACTGGGGTTGAAAATCGTTTGATTAAAAAACAGACCTATGACTTGGCAAATTCTAATGTCGTTGAATTAGAAAATACAACTTTGGACCAGCGTTATCTGAAAGAAGATGGCTCTATCTTTACCCTGGATCAACTCTTTACAGACTCATCCACGACCAAAGAAAAATTACTTGAGGGAGTTAAGTCAACTCTCCAAGATAAAAAAGTAGAGCAATCAGTTGTCGACCAAGTTTCAGCTGATTTCTCAGCTGCAGAATTGTCAAGCTGGAAGTTTGCTTATAAAGATAGCCAATTGATTCTTTATCCAGTCAAAGCAACGGCTAATGTTGAAGAGATAGCAATGCCTATTTCAGATTTCTTTGATTATATTCAAACATCTTATCTAACAGAGAAAGATGCAGAACTTTATAAAAAAGTTCAAGCAGAAAAACATAAAAAAGTTGTTGCCTTAACCTTTGATGATGGTCCTGATGGCAATACAACACCACAAGCCTTGGATATTTTGGCTAAGTACAAAATCAAAGCAACCTTCTTTGTACAAGGGAAAATATTGCAGGCAATGAAGCTATTCTCAAACGTATGCAGGCTGAGGGACATGAAGTTGGGAACCATAGTTGGAACCATCCGGTTTTAACACAACTCTCATTTGAAGATGCTAAAAAACAAATTACGGATACAGAATCAGCAATTACTAGTGTTCTCGGAAAAAGTACAAAATTGATGCGTCCACCATATGGTGCAATTTCAGATGATATCCGTAATAGCCTCGATTTGAGCTTTATTATGTGGAATGTAGATAGTTTGGACTGGAAAACTAAAAATGAATCAGCTATTCTGGCAGAAATCCAACGACAAACGACTGATGGTTCTATTATCCTTTTGCATGATATTCATCAGACGTCGGTAAATTCACTACCAAAAGTTATTGAGTATTTGCAGGGACAAGGATATAGCTTTGTTACAGTTTCAGAAATGCTCAACACGCGTTTGAAACCTCATGAACTGTACTACTCACAACATCAATAGAAAAAAGATAAGAAAAAATATTTTATATCTTGACAAGTAGGGAAAAACTTGATATCATATTACAGATGAGAAAAGCAGAAGTGAGAACTTCTCGCCTTGCGACTAACGTTGTCTGGCCCCTACAGATCAAGTTTCAGAAATGAACTATAATCATGTAGAGCGGATTTGCGTTAGCAAGTCCGCTCTTGTTTTTCTCTAAACTAAAAAAGAGGTGAAAACCATAGCAAAGCAAGACTTATTCATCAATGATGAAATTCGTGTACGTGAAGTTCGCTTAATCGGTCTTGAGGGCGAACAATTGGGTATCAAACCACTTGGTGAAGCGCAAGCACTTGCGGACGACGCTAATGTGGACTTGGTTCTCATTCAACCTCAAGCTAAACCTCCTGTTGCGAAAATTATGGACTACGGTAAGTTCAAATTTGAGTACCAGAAGAAACAAAAAGAACAACGCAAAAACAAAGCGTTGTGACCGTGAAAGAAGTTCGATTGAGCCCAGTTATTGATAAGGGTGATTTCGATACGAAACTTCGCAGTGCTCGTAAGTTCCTTGAAAAAGGGAACAAAGTGAAGGTTTCTATTCGCTTTAAGGGTCGTATGATCACCCATAAAGAGATTGGAGCAAAAGTTTTAGCCGATTTCGCTGAAGCAACTCAAGATATTGCTATCATCGAACAACGTGCTAAAATGGATGGTCGTCAAATGTTCATGCAGTTGGCCCCAGCAACTGACAAGAAATAATCTGTCAGAAAGTTAAAAAAGGAGAAAATATCATGCCAAAACAAAAAACACACCGCGCATCAGCTAAACGTTTCAAACGTACAGGTTCTGGTGGACTTAAACGTTTCCGTGCTTACACTTCTCACCGTTTCCACGGAAAAACTAAGAAACAACGTCGTCATCTTCGTAAAGCATCTATGGTGCATGCAGGAGATTTCAAACGTATCAAAGCAATGCTTACTCGCTTGAAATAATCGCGAATTTGTAAGTTAACAATTCTAGGAAATATTGGAGGAAATATAAATGGCACGTGTTAAAGGTGGCGTTGTATCACGCAAACGTCGTAAACGTATTCTTAAATTAGCTAAAGGTTACTATGGAGCTAAACACATCTTGTTCCGTACTGCAAAAGAACAAGTAATGAACTCTTACTACTATGCATACCGTGACCGTCGTCAAAAGAAACGTGACTTCCGCAAATTGTGGATTACACGTATCAATGCGGCAGCTCGTATGAACGGACTTTCATACTCACAATTGATGCATGGTTTGAAATTGGCTGAAATCGAAGTAAACCGTAAAATGCTTGCTGACTTGGCTGTTAACGATGCAGCAGCTTTCACAGCTCTTGCAGATGCAGCTAAAGCAAAACTTGGTAAATAATTATTCATAAGACTGGTGCAAGTTTGTTCCAGTCTTTTTTAAACAAAGGAGAAAAAATGGCTTCAAAAATGTTACACACTTGCTTGCGGGTAGAGAATCTTGAAAAATCAATTGCTTTTTATCAAGATGCTTTTGGATTTAAGGAATTGCGTCGTCTGGACTTCCCAGAACACGCTTTTACCATTGTTTATCTAGGTCTTGATGGCGATGATTATGAATTGGAGTTGACTTACAACTACGATCATGGACCTTATGTTGTAGGTGACGGTTTTGCTCACATCGCTCTAAGCACACCTGACCTTGAGGCTCTTCATAAAGAACACAGTGAAAAAGGTTATGAAGTAACGGAACCTAAAGGACTTTCAGGAACTCAACCAAACTATTACTTCATCAAAGATCCAGATGGATACAAGGTAGAAGTGATTCGTGAAAAATAATAAAAACTCCTCATTTGTCAAATTGAGTTAGACAATTTCACCTGACTCAGAAAAACTTGATAGGGAGTAGTGTAGGTCATTTATGTTGGTTTCTTTCAGACAAATGTGAGCGTTTATCTGAGACTAACATAGATGGCTTTTTTATCTAGCTTAATGTAACAATTTGGGATACAATAAAAATAATGAAACAAATTAGTGGGAGAAAAAAATGTCAGACCAAAATCCAAATGTAGAGCTAAACAAAGAAGAAGAGAAACTAATTGTAGAGAATAATTCAGTTGAAAATACGGAGAATGGTCCAAAAGCAGTCAAGAAACCTTCGACTCTTCTATCTTTCTCATTTTATTTGGCACTTACCTATATTCTTCTATTTATATCTCTTGCTTTAGTTACTGCTCCATGGGGAATTTTATTCTTGATTTTTCTAGGTCCTAATTTAATTGCTTACGCTATAGCAACTGTCTTAACACTGATAGGAATCAAGAAAGTAAATAAAACTGTCATGTATACAAGTGCAGGATTTTATTTGCTTTCAGGACTTTTAGCATTCGACCCGGATTGGCAGATTTTTAGGATTTTTCCTTTTCTCTCCCTAGCTCTAGTTTTAATCGGGATATTTTTAACGAAAGATACAAGTAACTAAATTAAAAAAGCCAGGCGCAACTCTTCTTCGAACTTATTCCATATCATAAAACCATAGCCTTTAAGGCTGTGGTTTTTTAGTTTAATGATTAGAAAGAAATTGTGTTTCTATTTTTTAAAATGGTATAATAGAAAAAGAATAAGGGAGGTGAGAAAGAATGATTGCCCAACTGGATACCAAAACAGTCTATAGTTTCATGGAGAGCATGGTTTCGATTAAGAGATATGTCAGTCAAGGGAAGGAATATGGCTATTCATCACTTGGAATCATGGATGAAGACAATCTCTATGGAGCCTATTATTTCATAAAAGAATGCCAGAAACAGGAGATTCAGCCTTTATTAGGTCTTGAAATGACAGTCTACCATGAAGAAAATCCTGTCAATCTCCGCTTTCTAGCCCTGTCAAACCAAGGTTATCAAAACCTGATGAAGTTGTCGTCTTTAAAGATGACAGGTAAAAAAGAATGGACTGATTTTTCTTCTTACCTAGAGGATATCTGTGTTATTGTTCCCTATTATCCTGAAATTGCTGGATTAGATTTGGGATATGACTACTATATCGGGGTTTATCCAGAAACACCTCAATCGAATTTTTCTCGACCAATTCTCCCTTTTTATCGAGTTAATTCTTTCGAATATGATGATTTAGAGACTCTTCAAATGCTCAAGGCAATCAAGGAAAACGTGACCTTACGAGAGGTTGATGTCCAATCTCAACAGGGCTTGTTTTTGCCTGCTGACCGTCTAGAACAGGTTTTTGTAGAGAAGTTTCCACAAGCACTCGAAAACCTAGCAAGATTGACCAAGGGTACTTCTTACGAGATTGATAGTAGTCTCAAACTTCCACGTTTCAATCCAGAGAGACCTGCTGTTGAAGAACTCCGGGAACGAGCTATTCAGGGTCTGAAGCAGAAAGGGTTATGGAATCAAGATTATCAGGCTCGTTTAGAAGAAGAGCTATCTGTGATTCATGATATGGGATTCGATGACTATTTCTTGGTTGTCTGGGACCTCTTGCGTTTTGGTCGGTCTCAGGGATATTACATGGGAATGGGTCGTGGTTCTGCGGTAGGAAGTTTAGTAGCTTACGCTTTAGATATTACAGGGATTGATCCTGTAGCAAAAAATCTTATCTTTGAACGCTTCTTGAATCGTGAACGCTATACTATGCCAGATATCGATATTGATATCCCTGATATCTATCGTCCAGAGTTTATTCGCTACGTTCGTGATCGATATGGTAGTATCCATGCTGCTCAGATTGTCACTTATTCAACCTTTGGAGCCAAGCAAGCCATCCGAGATATATTTAAACGATATGGTGTTCCAGAGTATGAATTGACTGCCATTACAAAAAAATTGGTTTCAAAGATACTTTAACGACAGCCTACGAAAGCAATCTAGGATTTCGACAATTGATTCAAAGTAAGATTGAGTACCAAAAGGCTTTCTCTATTGCCAAAAAGATTGAAGGTTATCCACGACAGACTTCTATCCATGCAGCTGGTGTCGTTATCAGTGATAAAAATCTAACAGATTATATCCCTCTCAAGTATGGAGAGGATATGCTGATTACTCAGTATGATGCCCATGGAGTTGAAGGAAATGGCTTGCTCAAGATGGATTTCTTGGGTCTACGAAACCTAACCTTCACTCATAAAATGCAGGAGCTCTTATATGAAACTCAAGGAATTCAGCTAAGAATTGAGAATATTGACCTTGAGGATAAAGAAACTTTAGCTCTCTTTGCGGCTGGCAAAACTAAGGGGATTTTTCAGTTTGAACAACCTGGAGCCATACGTTTATTGAAGCGCGTGAAACCACAAAATTTTGAAGAAGTAGTGGCGACGACTTCCTTGAACCGACCAGGTGCGAGTGACTATATCGATAACTTTGTGGCCAGAAAACATGGTAAAGAAAAGGTGACGGTTCTGGACCCTGTGCTAGAAGATATCTTAGCTCCGACTTATGGTATTATGCTCTACCAAGAGCAGGTCATGCAAGTAGCTCAACGCTATGCTGGTTTTAGCCTCGGGAAAGCCGATATGTTGCGTCGTGCTATGGGGAAAAAGAATGTGGCTGAGATGCACCGAATGGAAGAAAGTTTTATCCAAGGGGCCCTTGAAAATGGCCATAGCAAAGAACAGGCTCAAGAAGTTTTTGCCGTAATGGAAAAATTTGCCGGTTATGGTTTTAACCGTTCGCACGCTTGTGCATATGCTGCCTTAGCCTTTCAGCTTGCCTACTTTAAAACACATTTTCCAGCAATCTTCTATCAGGTTATGCTCAATTATGCTAGCGGAGATTATATTCTAGATGCGCTTGAAATGGGGTTTGAACTAGCTCCGCTTTCTATCAATACGGTTCCATATCAAGATAAGTTAGCTGATAAGACAATTCATCTAGGACTCAAGAGTATCAAGGGAATGCCTCGTGATTTTGCCTACTGGATTATCGAGCATCGTCCATTTAGCAGTGTTGAAGATTTTATCACACAATTACCCAAAAATTATCAAAAGATTAGCCTCTTAACCCCTTTAGTGGAAGTAGGTCTTTTTGATGGATTTGATAAAAATCGTCAAAAAATCTTAACCAATCTACCAACTCTATTTATCTTTGTAGAAGAATTAGGTAGCCTCTTTGCGGATTCTAGCTATAGTTGGACAGATACAGAGGACTTTTCAAATATTGAAAAATTCCAAAAAGAGCAGGATTGGTTAGGTGTTGGAATTAGCCAACACCCATTGCTGGTTTTATCGAAGAATCCTTTGTATCCAATTGTGAGTTTATCTGAACTGTCAGAGGGACAGACCGCTACAGTGCTCGTTGAGATTCAGTCTATCCGAGTGATTCGAACTAAAAAAGGTGAGAACATGGCCTTTTTAAAAGTTACTGATAGTAAAACGAGTCTGGAGGTCACCGTTTTTTCTGAACAGTACCGCCAATTTAAAAATCTCTTGTACGAAGGAAGTTTCTATTACCTAAATGGAAAAGTGCAAGCCAGAGATGGTCGTCTTCAATTAGTTTTAAATAATCTGAAAGAAGCAGTGAGTGAGCGTTTTTGGATTCAGGTAGCTAATCATGACCACGATTCTGAAATTTATCATATTTTAGATCAGTATAAGGGGCAAATTCCTGTTGTCATCCGTTATGAAAATGAACAAAAAATGTTCTTTTGCCTGGTTATTTAGTTGCAAAAGATGCTGGCTTACAAGAATCTTTAAAACAGATTGTCATGAAAACGATTTATCGTTAAAAATCAATGAAAATAAAAGAATTTTAACTTTAAATATGGTATAATCAGTTAGAATGTTAAAAGAAAAAGGAGCAAAACCAAATGAAACGTATTGCTGTTTTGACTAGTGGTGGGGACGCCCCTGGTATGAATGCTGCCATCCGCGCTGTTGTTCGTCAAGCAATCTCAGAAGGAATGGAAGTTTTCGGTATCTATGATGGATACGCTGGTATGGTTGCTGGTGAGATTTATCCTCTTGATGCTACTTCTGTAGGAGACATCATTTCCCGTGGTGGTACCTTCCTTCATTCAGCTCGTTACCCTGAATTCGCACAACGCGAAGGTCAATTAAAAGGGATCGAGCAATTGAAGAAACACGGGATCGAAGGTGTTGTCGTTATTGGTGGAGATGGTTCTTACCATGGTGCGATGCGCTTGACTGAGCATGGATTCCTTGCTATCGGACTTCCAGGAACAATTGATAACGATATCGTAGGTACAGACTTTACAATCGGATTTGACACTGCAGTAACAACTGCAATGGATGCAATCGATAAGATTCGTGATACATCATCAAGTCACCGTCGTACTTTCGTCGTTGAGGTAATGGGACGTAACGCTGGAGATATCGCTCTTTGGGCAGGTATCGCGACTGGTGCTGACGAAATCATTATCCCTGAAGAAGGTTTCAAATTTGAAGATATCGTAGCAAGCATCAAAGCTGGTTATGAACACGGTAAAAACACAACATTATCGTTTTGGCAGAAGGTGTTATGTCAGCGGCTGAATTTGGTCAAAACTAAAAGAAGCTGGAGATACAAGCGACCTTCGTGTAACTGAACTTGGTCACATCCAACGTGGTGGATCTCCAACTGCTCGTGACCGTGTATTGGCGTCACGCATGGGTGCACACGCTGTTAAACTCCTTAAACAAGGAATCGGTGGTGTCGCTGTTGGTATCCGTAACGAGAAAATGGTTGAAAATCCAATTCTTGGTACAGCAGAAGAAGGAGCATTGTTTAGCTTAACAGCTGATGGTAAGATTGTTGTCAATAACCCTCACAAAGCTGATATTGAGCTTTCTGACTTGAACAAGAGCTTGTCATAATCAACTTTAACTAATCTGGTAAAATGACCATAAAAGGTCGAATTATATAAAGGAGTCACAAAAATCATGAACAAACGTGTAAAAATCGTTGCAACTTTGGGTCCTGCGGTAGAAATCCGTGGTGGTAAAAAATTCGGTGATGACGGATACTGGGGTGAAAAACTTGACGTTGAAGCTTCAGCTAAAAACATTGCTCAATTGATTGAAGCAGGAGCTAACACTTTCCGTTTCAACTTCTCACACGGTGACCACCAAGAACAAGGTGACCGTATGGCAACTGTTAAACTCGCAGAAAAACTTGCAGGTAAAAAAGTTGGTTTCCTTCTTGATACTAAAGGACCAGAAATCCGTACAGAATTGTTCGAAGGCGATGCAAAAGAGTATTCATACAAAACTGGTGAAAAAATCCGTGTTGCAACTAAACAAGGAATCAAATCAACTCGTGAAGTGATTGCTTTGAACGTTGCTGGAGCTCTTGACATCTATGATGACGTTGAAGTTGGTCGCCAAGTATTGGTTGACGATGGTAAACTTGGTCTTCGTGTTGTAGAAAAAGACGATGCAACTCGTGAATTTGTGGTTGAAGTTGAAAACGACGGTGTTATCGCTAAACAAAAAGGTGTAAACATCCCTAACACAAAAATTCCTTTCCCAGCTCTTGCTGAACGTGATAACGCTGATATCCGCTTCGGTCTTGAACAAGGTATCAACTTCATCGCGATTTCATTCGTACGTACTGCAAAAGACGTGAACGAAGTTCGTGCTATCTGTGAAGAAACTGGTAACGGTCATGTTCAATTGTTCGCTAAAATCGAAAACCAACAAGGTATCGATAACTTGGACGAAATCATTAAAGCTGCTGACGGTATCATGATTGCTCGTGGTGATATGGGTATCGAAGTACCATTCGAAATGGTTCCAGTTTACCAAAAAATGATCATCACTAAAGTAAACGCTGCTGGTAAAGTTGTTATCACTGCAACAAACATGCTTGAAACAATGACTGAAAAACCACGTGCAACTCGTTCAGAAGTATCAGACGTATTTAATGCTGTTATCGACGGAACTGACGCTACTATGCTTTCAGGTGAGTCTGCAAATGGTAAATACCCACTTGAGTCTGTTCGTACAATGGCTACAATCGACAAGAACGCTCAAACTCTTCTTAACGAATACGGACGTTTGAACTCAGATTCATTTGAACGTAACTCTAAGACAGAAGTTATGGCTTCGGCAGTTAAAGATGCTACAAACTCAATGGACATCAAATTGGTTGTAACTCTTACTAAGACTGGTCACACAGCACGTTTGATTTCTAAATACCGTCCAAATGCTGATATCTTGGCATTGACATTTGACGAATTGACAGAACGTGGATTGATGTTGAACTGGGGTGTTATCCCAATGTTGACAGAAACTCCATCATCAACTGATGACATGTTTGAAATTGCTGAACGTAAAGCAGTTGAAGCAGGTCTTGTACAATCTGGTGACGATATCGTTATCGTAGCAGGTGTGCCTCTTGGTGAAGCAGTTCGTACAAACACTATGCGTATCCGCACTGTACGTTAATCAAAAATAAAAACCTATCACTTCAAGCGTTTGAGCTTGGGTGATAGGCTTTTTTGTTCTAGAATAAAAAGAATTTTTAAAATAAAAACTCTCTGGAAAACCAGAGAGCATGAGAGGCATCTCCATGTGAGAAACTGGTTCACACAATTTCTCAAGGTCCGCTCCTGCGTTATGACCTCCTTTGCGCAATTGTAGCTCTCGCTACATATCGACTCATCGCAGATTTTATTTTACTATATGGGCAATACTTTGTCAAGAAAAAACAGTTCCTAAAAAAGGAACTGATAAATGATGCTAATTGCCGGGATCGAACCGGCGACCTCATCCTTACCATGGATGCGCTCTGCCTACTGAGCTAAATCAGCTTACCTAGAAAGTATACTATAGATTTAGGCTTTTGTCAATATGTTGAAGAGTATCTTAACTCATTGAAAAGAGCCCAAGTAATCAACTTAGGCTTGTGAAGATTGGATTATTATAGTTGTTTTCTCTTTTTATCTGGGTCCCAAACAAAACTTGCTACAAAGGTAAAGAGAATTGTTAGAATTCCAATAATAATTGCTAGAATCAAGGCAGGGATACGGATGAACCACCACAGTGGGTTAGGTTTTTTATTGTTATGCCACTGTTTTGTTTCCTCATCCAAGCGTTGAAACTCAGATTGGATGCGGTCTGCAACCATCTCAATTCCCTCATCATTCATCTTTTTAATGTCCGAGATATCGATAGGATTTCCGAAGTTCATATCAATACGTTCACGGCTGATGAGTCCTTTTAGTGTCATAGGTCCAGTATAGGTAACTGGCATGATGCGAACCTTAGCCATCTTCGAAATTAGAGCAACACCACCCTTAACATCGTTAGAATGACGGCTACCACTAGGAAACATAATCAGTGAGCGATTGCTCTTTTTAAGAACATTAATTGGGTATTTAATAGCAGAAGCACCTGGGTTGTCGCGGTCAATAGGGAAAGCACCACACATGCGAATCCACCAACCAAAGATGCGATTTGAAAAGAGTTCTTTTTTGGCCATAAAGACAAATTGTTTCGGTTTGGTCGCAAAGGCCATGTAGACTGGATCCCACCAGGTACGGTGTGGCGCAACAAGGATATAGTTTTCATCTAAACTTGGAATTTTTTCAGTATTGTGAAAGTGAGCATTTCCATTGATTGACCATAGAATCAACATAACCAGCCCACGCAGATAAGTGTAAAACATGATGTCTCCTTCAGTTTTCTTTCTTTTATTATACCTTATCATACTAGGACAGGCAAATGTTTTTTGTTTAGGCGGAATAGCTTTTTATATGAAATTAGAAATATTCAAAAAAATGATATGATAGAATTTATGGATAAAAATAAAATGATGGGATTAAGCCAATCAGAAGTAAAAGAACGTCAGAAACAGGGACAGGTCAATGATTTCCAAGCTTCAGCTAGTACTAGTACATGGCAGATTGTGAAGAGAAATGTCTTTACTTTATTCAATGCTTTAAACTTTGCCATTGCCTTAGCGCTCGCTTTTGTTCAAGCATGGAGCAACTTGGTTTTCTTTGCAGTTATCTGTTTTAACGCTTTTTCAGGAATTGTAACCGAATTACGTGCCAAGCATATGGTTGATAAACTCCATCTCTTGAATAAAGAAAAGATTACGACTATTCGTGATGGACAAGAGATTACTTTAGACCCTGAAGAGCTTGTTTTGGATGATGTGATTCGCTTGTCTGCAGGGGATCAGATTCCGAGTGATTCAGTTGTATTAGAAGGCTTTGCTGAAGTCAATGAGGCCATGTTAACAGGTGAGAGTGACTTGGTACAAAAAGAAGTAGAAGACTTAATGTTGTCGGGAAGCTTTCTTGCAAGTGGTTCTGTCTTCGCTCAGGTACATCATGTTGGGGCGGATAACTATGCTGCTAAACTCATGCTTGAAGCTAAGACAGTGAACCCAATTAACTCTCGTATCATGAAATCGCTAGACCAGTTAGCCGGATTTACTGGGAAAATTATCATTCCTTTTGGTATTGCTCTCTTGCTTGAAGCCTTGGTCTTAAAAGGTCTACCACTCAAGTCTTCTGTAGTCAATTCATCTACAGCTCTTTTAGGAATGTTGCCTAAGGGAATCGCCCTTTTGACCATCACCTCTCTCTTAACTGCTGTTATCAAGCTGGGGTTGAAAAAGGTTTTGGTGCAGGAGATGTATTCTGTTGAGACCTTGGCGCGTGTGGATATGCTCTGCTTGGATAAGACAGGGACAATCACCCAAGGGAAGATGCAAGTTGAGACGGTCCTTCCTCTTACGCAAGCTTACGACAAAGATGCAATTGCCAAAATACTAACTAGCTATATGGCACACAGTGAGGATAAAAATCCAACTGCCCAAGCTATTCGAAAGCGTTTTGCGGGAGAGTTAGCTTATCCGATGATTTCTAGCCTTCCATTTTCAAGTGATCGAAAATGGGGAGCAATGGAGTTGGAAGGTCTAGGAACTGTTTTCCTAGGCGCACCAGAGATGTTGTTGGATGCTGAAGTTCCTGAAGCTAGGGAAGCTCTTGAACGAGGATCTCGTGTCTTGGTTCTGGCCCTCAGTCAAGAAAAACTTGACCACCATAAACCACAGAAGCCATCGGATATTCAGGCTTTGGCTCTGCTTGAGATTTTAGATCCAATCCGAGAAGGGGCAGCTGAAACTCTAGATTATCTTCGTTCTCAGGAAGTGGGGCTGAAAATTATCTCTGGTGATAATCCAGTCACTGTTTCAAGTATTGCCCAAAAAGCAGGTTTTGCAGACTATCAGAGCTATGTAGATTGTTCGAAAATTAATGATGAAGAATTGATAGCCATGGCTGAAGAAACAGCCATTTTCGGACGTGTTTCGCCTCATCAAAAGAAACTCATCATCCAAACTCTGAAAAAAGCAGGACATACTACAGCAATGACAGGGGACGGTGTCAATGATATCCTTGCTCTTCGTGAGGCAGACTGTTCCATCGTTATGGCTGAAGGAGACCCAGCAACTCGTCAGATTGCAAATCTGGTCCTCTTGAATTCAGATTTCAATGATGTTCCTGAGATTCTCTTCGAAGGTCGTCGTGTGGTCAATAATATTGCCCACATTGCTCCAATTTTCTTGATTAAGACAATCTATTCCTTCTTGCTAGCAGTTATCTGTATTGCCAGTGCTTTGTTGGGACGTACTGAATGGATTTTGATATTCCCATTCATTCCGATTCAGATAACTATGATTGACCAGTTTGTGGAAGGATTCCCACCGTTTGTATTAACTTTTGAACGAAATATCAAACCTGTGGAACAAAACTTCCTCAGAAAATCTATGCTTCGAGCTTTACCAAGTGCCTTGATGGTAGTCTTTAGTGTTCTCTTTGTTAAAATTTTTGGAACCAATCAAGGCTGGACAGCCATTGAAATTTCGACACTTTTGTATTATCTATTGGCATCGATTGGTTTCATGTCTGTAGTTAGAGCTTGCTTGCCATTTAGTCTGTGGCGTGTGCTATTGATTATTTGGTCAGTTGTAGGTTTCCTTGGAACAGCTCTATTCCCAAGAATCCAAAAATTGCTTGAAATTTCAACACTTACAGGTCAAACATTGCCTATCTATGGCATAATGATGCTCGTCTTTATTGTGATTTTCATACTGACAAGTCGTTATCAAGTTAAAAGATAAAGAAAGACTGCAATCTATGATTGCGGTCTTTTTAGGTGCAGGATTGCCAGATAAAATATGGTATAATAAAGGGAAATAGAGTTTTTGAAAGTGAGAGAAGATGATTTCAAAGCGATTAGAAACAGTAGCTTCTTTTGTCCCCCAAGGAGCTGTTTTGCTGGACGTCGGTAGCGACCATGCTTATTTACCGATTGAATTAGTTGAAAAAGGTCATATTGAAGCTGCCATCGCGGGTGAAGTTGTAGTGGGACCCTATCAATCTGCGGTTAGGAATGTTGAAAGTCATGGATTAACTGAGAAAATTCAGGTTCGTTTAGCCAATGGTTTAGCAGCTTTCGAAGAAAGTGATCAGGTCTCTGTTATCACTATTGCAGGAATGGGTGGTCGTTTGATTGCTACGATATTAGAAGAGGGTTTTGACAAACTAGCCAATGTTGAGCGATTGATTCTTCAACCCAATAATCGTGAAGATGAGTTACGTAGCTGTTTACAAGAGCATGGATTTCAGATTGTAGCTGAAAGTATTTTAGAGGAAGCTGGAAAATTTTACGAGATTCTAGTTGTGGAAGCTGGAGAAATGAAATTGTCAGCAAGTGACACCCGTTTTGGTCCTTTTCTATCTAAAGAACTTAGCCCTGTATTTGTCCAAAAGTGGCAAAGAGAAGCAAGTAAGCTCGAATTTGCCCTTAGTCAAATCCCAGAAAAAATCATGAAGAACGTCAAGCTTTAGTAGATAAAATTCAAGCCATCAAGGAGGTGCTCCATGAAAGCAAGTGAAGTGATTAGGCGTTATGAAACCTATTGCCCACAAGAATTTTCTATGGAGGGCGATAATCGTGGACTGCAGATTGGAACTTTAGACAAGGACATCCAGAAAGTCATGGTTGCCCTCGATATTCGTGAAGAAACGGTTGCAGAAGCCATTGAAAAGGGAGTAGATTTGATTATCGTCAAGCACGCGCCTATCTTTCGACCTATCAAGGACTTGGTAGCTAGTCGCCCTCAAAATCAGATTTATATCGATCTCATCAAGCAAGATATTGCGGTCTATGTCAGTCATACTAATATCGATATTGTTGAAAATGGTCTTAATGACTGGTTCTGCCAGATGCTAGGCATTGAGGACACAACTTATCTACAGGAAACAGGTCCTGAACGTGGGATTGGTCGTATTGGCAATATTCGCCCTCAGACGTTTGAAGAATTTGCTAGTCATGTTAAGGAAGTATTTGACCTGGATAGCCTTCGTATGGTGTATTATCAAGAGACTGATTTGCAAAAAACAATCTCAAGAGTAGCTATTTGTGGTGGCAGTGGGCAGTCTTTCTACTCTGATGCTTTAGCTAAAGGAGCTCATGTTTACATTACTGGTGACATCTATTACCACACTGCCCAAGATATGTTGTCAGACGGCTTGTTGGCTTTGGATCCAGGCCACTATATTGAAATTCTCTTTGTTGAAAAAATTGTAGCGTTCCTGAATGAATGGAAGCAAGAGAATGCTTGGTCTCTAGAGGTTATCGCAAGTCAAGCTTCCACTAATCCATTCCATCATATCTAGTTAGAAGGTAAGGACAATGAAAAAAGTTGCCATTGTAGGTGCAGGAATTGTAGGTGCAACAGCTGCCTACTATCTTTCTAAAGAAGCTGATATCGAAGTAACAGTTTTTGATTATGGAAAGGGCCAAGCAACTAAGGCCGCAGCAGGAATTATTAGTCCCTGGTTTTCTAAACGACGCAATAAAGCCTGGTATAAGATGGCGCGACTAGGAGCTGATTTCTACGTGGATTTATTAGCGGACTTGGAAAAATCGGGTCAACAAGTTGATTTTTACCAGCGTTCTGGTGTCTTTCTCTTGAAAAAAGATGAATCTAAGTTGGAAGAACTCTATCAACTTGCCCTGCAACGTAGAGATGAATCTCCCTTAATAGGGGAATTAGCCATTCTAGACCAAGCGGCTGCAAGTAGCTTATTTCCTGGATTGGAGGGATTTGAAAAATTACTCTATGCTTCTGGTGGAGCTCGAGTAGATGGACAACTTTTAGTTAGTTGCTTGCTCGAAGCCAGTCAAGTGAAGGTAATAAAGAAAGAGGTCAGTCTAATTTCTCTAGCACCGGGTTATCAGATAGACAATCAAATGTTTGACCAAGTTATCTTGTCCACAGGAGCTTGGCTTGGTCACATCTTAGAGCCTTTAGGATATGAGGTAGACGTTCGTCCTCAAAAGGGGCAACTCCGAGATTACCAAGTGAAACAAAACATGGGAGCTTACCCTGTAGTTATGCCAGAAGGTGAGTGGGATTTGATACCATTTCCCGGCGGTAAGTTATCTCTAGGAGCTACCCATGAAAATGATATGGGATTTGACCTTACAGTTGATGAGAATTTGCTCCAGCAAATGGCTGAAGCAGCAAGACCGTTTTATCCTAGCTTAAAAGATGCAATGATAAGTGGTGAACGTGTGGGGATTCGTGCTTATACAAGTGATTTCTCTCCATTCTTTGGACAGGTTCCAAACTTATCAGGAGTATTTGTTGCGAGTGGATTAGGATCGTCAGGCTTAACGACTGGCCCTATTATAGGCTATCATTTAGCTCAAATGCTTCAGGAGAGAAGTGGAGTATTAGATCCAGCAGATTATCCGACTGAAAGATATATTAAAGAGAAATAATCGTAAACTTTTTACCTAGTTTTTACGATAGGATTAGGATAGCAAATGACTTTCCCTATCAAAAATGGTAAAATGAAAAAATAATTTAAGAATAGAGGAAAAAAGATGCAAGAAAAGATTTTGGTAACAGGTGGTGCAGGTTTTATCGGAACTCACACTGTCATTGAATTGGTCCAAGCTGGACATCAGGTTGTTGTAGTGGATAACTTGGTCAACAGTAGCCGTAAAAGTTTAGAAGTAGTGGAAAGAATTACAGGAGTTGAAATTCCTTTCTACGAAGCTGACATCCGCGATACAGATACACTTCGTGACATTTTCAAACACGAAGAACCAACAGGTGTAATCCATTTTGCTGGTTTGAAGGCAGTTGGTGAGTCAACTCGTATCCCTCTTGCCTACTATGACAACAACATTGCTGGTACAGTTAGCCTTTTGAAGGCAATGGAAGAAAATAACTGTAAGAATATCATCTTCAGTTCATCAGCAACTGTTTATGGAGATCCTCATACTGTTCCAATTCTAGAAGATTTCCCGCTTTCAGCTACTAACCCTTATGGTCGTACCAAGCTTATGCTGGAAGAAATCTTGACAGATATCTATAATGCAGACTCAGAGTGGAACGTTGTCTTACTTCGCTACTTCAACCCAATTGGTGCTCATGAGAGTGGTGACCTAGGAGAAAATCCAAATGGTATTCCAAACAACCTTCTACCATATGTAACACAAGTTGCAGTTGGCAAATTGGAACAAGTACAGGTATTTGGGGATGACTACGATACAAAAGATGGAACAGGTGTTCGTGACTATATCCACGTTGTTGATTTAGCCAAAGGGCACGTTGCTGCCCTTAAGAAGCTTCAAAAAGGCTCTGGACTCAATGTGTATAACCTTGGTACAGGAAAAGGCTACTCTGTCCTTGAAATTATCCAAAATATGGAAAAAGCTGTTGGCCGCCCAATTCCATACCGTATCGTTGAACGTCGCCCAGGTGATATCGCAGCCTGCTACTCAGACCCAGCAAAAGCTAAGGAAGAGCTCGGATGGGAAGCTGGACTTGGTATTACAGAAATGTGTGAAGATGCATGGCGTTGGCAAAGCAAGCATCCAAATGGATTTGAAGACTAATCGTTTGATTAAACAAAAAAGAGGAAGTAATTCCTCTTTTTTATAACTTTATATGTGGTTGAAATAAAAAATTTGATTAGTGCTTAAGTGATAGAAAAATGTCTTAAAAGAACAGTTTATTGATTATTGAAATGCTGGAACAAATAAAAGTAAAATTGTATAAAAATAGCTAGCAAAAGACTATAATTTTCTAGAAAAATATGCTAAACTAGAGGGAGTGGAAATTAGAGATTGATGTTCCACCAAATTTTAAGATTCATCTATAATCAGAGCACGAGTAGGGCAATTTTTAACGGCTTCTAAAATGTCGTCGTTGCAAGCAATTTCTCGCTCTAATTGCTCAGATTCATCGTAAAAACGGACGATGCCATTATCATGGTAATCAAATAATTCTGAATAAGTTTGGCAGAGCCCACAAGCGATGCAACGTTCAGGTATAAGTCTAATCTTCATATTTATATTGTAATAAGAAACTAAAAAAAACTCAAGGAGTAAGGTATGGAAAAGGAACCGTGGCAAGAAGATATTTATGAAAACCAAGAAGAGGAATCAAGAACAGAGCGTCGTCAACGAAACAAAAAAGGCTCAGGTGTCATTGCGAATCGTGTTTTAACTGTTTTGGCTGTTCTTTTCTTTGTCATTGTTGTTGGGATGATAGTTATATTAGTCTACTTGTCATCGGGTGGAAGCGACCGTACTTCAGCTCTGAAAGATTTTTATGATTCTTCAGCTCCAAAAGTAGAAGAAGTTACAACAGTAGCTACAACTACTCAGTCAACAGAGACAACTGAAGCAGAAACAAACCAACAAGAGCACACAGAGGCGCATACTGACTCTGAAGGAACTATTACAGTCATGGCAGGAGAAGGGGAAGCAGCCATTGCAGCTCGTGCTGGAATCTCTATTGCTCAACTTGAAGCCTTGAATCCTGGTCATATGTCTTCAGGAACTTGGTTTGCAAATCCTGGTGATGTCCTTAAGACAAGATAGGAGTGACAATGAAAACAATTCAGATTGCTATTGATGGGCCAGCTTCCAGTGGTAAGAGTACAGTAGCTAAGATTATTGCTAAGGACTTTGGCTATACTTATCTGGATACAGGCGCTATGTATCGTGCGGCGACTTATATCGCATTGAGAAACCAAATTAGCCCAGATGAGCCATCTCAACTTCTTGAATTATTGGAGCAATACCCGATTAGTTTTGGCCGCGCTGAAAATGGAGAACAACTTGTTTTCGTTGGAGATGTAGATGTAACAAATCCAATCCGAGAAAATGAAGTAACCAACGCTGTCTCTGCTTTTGCAGCGATTCCAGCTGTTCGTGAAAAATTGGTTGCCCTTCAGCAAGAAATCGCCCAACAAGGTGGTATCGTTATGGATGGCCGCGATATTGGAACAGTAGTCTTGCCTAAGGCTGAATTGAAGATTTTTCTAGTAGCATCTGTAGATGAGCGTGCGGAACGTCGTTACAAGGAAAATCTTTCAAAGGGAATCGAAACAGATTTGGAAACTTTGAAAGAAGAGATTGCGGCGCGTGATTATAAAGATAGTCATCGTGAAACTTCACCTCTCAAGCAAGCCGAGGATGCAATCTATTTGGATACGACTGGCCTCTCTATTTTAGAAGTTGTTGAAAAAATTAAATCAGAAGCTCAAAAACATTTATAAGAACTATAGAAACGATGAACTGAATTTCGGTTTGTCGTTTTTTATCATAATTTGTCAAATAGTCTGTTTTAAGGTATAATAGTTGCTGTTGAAGAAAATTTGACAATCAAATAATCATAAATTTTTTAAGGAGATAACATGAGTCAATTACCAAATTGCCCAAAATGTAATTCAGAATATGTATATGAAGATGGCGCACTTCTAGTTTGTCCAGAATGTGCTTACGAGTGGAATCCTGCTGAACAAGCAGAAGTTGAAGAAGGCATTGTTGCTATTGATGCAAATGGGAACAAATTAGCTGATGGAGATACAGTAACCTTGATTAAAGATTTGAAGGTTAAAGGGGCTCCTAAAGACCTCAAACAAGGAACTCGTGTGAAAAACATCCGTATTGTTGAAGGTGACCACAACATTGACTGTAAGATCGATGGTTTTGGTGCTATGAAGCTTAAATCAGAATTTGTGAAGAAGATTTAATCATGATTAAAAATGAAAAAGTAATATTTTATAGTCGTATCTTTTTATTTATAGCAGCCTTTACCGGTGTATACTTGGAGATTACTAAACGTGGTGGTTTAGGGATGTTACTCTACTATACAGTCCTTTCTAACCTTCTGGTTGTAATCTTTACAGGCTATCTTTTGATAAAGATGCGTAGTGGCGGTGATAGTTGGCAGAGTCCTGGTATTCTACGTCTCAAAGGTGGCGTCACTATGAGTATTATGATTACTTGTGTCATCTATCATTTCATGCTAGCTCCCTTGACGACAGATTTTTACCGTTTGGAAAATTTCCTTTGTCATTATATTGTCCCTCTCTGGTTTTTAGCAGATACAATTATTTTTGATAAGAGTCGTCAATATAAGTTAGTTGATCCCATGCTTTGGACTAGCCTTCCTTTGCTTTATATGATTTTTGCCCTCTTAAACGGTTTTGTTCTAAAGATGGATGTCCCTAATGCTAAGGATAGTCCCTTCCCTTATTTCTTTTTGAATGCTACAAAACATGGTTGGGGCTTTGTCTTTAAATGGGCAGCAACTATCTTTGTTGCCTACATGGTTTCAGGATATCTCTTTTATCTTGTGAAAAGTATAAAAAAATCTAAGAAATAAAAGTACCCAATGTGGGTGCTTTTTTTGTGATAGAGATAATTGTACCCGGACAAATCAATTTATTTTATCTTGTTATGCAGTCTTAAATACCTTACAATAAAAATGTAGCTACCAATACAACTATTGAGGATGAAAAAAATGACTGAAAATCGTTATGAATTAAATAAGAATTTGGCACAGATGCTTAAAGGTGGCGTCATCATGGATGTTCAAAACCCTGAACAAGCAAGAATTGCTGAGGCTGCAGGTGCGGCAGCAGTTATGGCCTTGGAGCGAATTCCAGCTGATATTCGTGCGGCTGGTGGAGTTTCTCGCATGAGCGATCCAAAGATGATTAAGGAAATCCAAGAAGCGGTCAGCATTCCAGTTATGGCTAAGGTTCGAATTGGGCATTTTGTTGAAGCTCAGATTTTAGAAGCTATCGAGATTGACTATATTGATGAGAGCGAAGTTCTGTCTCCAGCTGACGATCGTTTCCATGTGGACAAGAAAGAATTTCAAGTTCCTTTTGTTTGTGGTGCTAAAGACCTAGGAGAAGCCTTGCGCCGTATCGCTGAAGGAGCTTCTATGATTCGTACAAAAGGGGAACCAGGAACAGGAGACATCGTTCAGGCGGTTCGTCATATGCGTATGATGAATCAAGAAATTCGCCGCATTCAAAACCTCCGTGAGGACGAGTTATATGTTGCTGCAAAAGAACTCCAAGTACCTGTAGAATTAGTTCAATACGTCCACGAACATGGGAAATTACCAGTTGTTAACTTTGCAGCTGGAGGCGTTGCAACACCAGCGGACGCTGCTCTTATGATGCAGCTAGGTGCAGAAGGTGTGTTTGTTGGTTCAGGGATTTTTAAGTCAGGTGATCCTGTTAAACGTGCGGCAGCAATTGTCAAAGCTGTTACCAATTATCAGAATCCTCAAATTCTGGCTCAAATCTCGGAAGACTTGGGAGAAGCTATGGTTGGTATCAATGAGAATGAAATCCAAATTCTCATGGCAGAGCGAGGAAAATAGATGAAAATCGGAATCTTGGCCTTGCAAGGTGCCTTTGTAGAACACGAGAAAATGCTTGCTCAACTAGGAGTTGAAAGTATTGAACTGCGAAACCTAGAAGATTTTCAGCAACATCGAAGTGAGCTATCAGGTTTGATTTTGCCAGGAGGTGAGTCAACGGCCATGGGGAAACTGTTGCGAGATCAGCAAATGCTAATTCCTCTAAGAGAGGCTATTCTCAATGGTTTACCAGTCTTTGGAACTTGTGCGGGTTTAATTTTGCTAGCAAGACAAATCACTTCTCAAGAGGAAAGCCATCTAGCGACTATGGACATAGTAGTGGAGCGCAATGCCTATGGACGTCAGCTAGGAAGCTTTTATACAGAAGCTGACTGCAAGGGCGTTGGTAAAATTCCAATGACCTTTATCCGTGGACCGATTATCAGTAGTGTTGGTGACAGTGTTGATGTTCTAGCGATTGTGAATAATCAAATCGTTGCGGCACAAGAAAAGAATATGCTGGTAACCTCCTTTCATCCTGAATTGACAAATGATCTTCGCCTACATCAGTACTTTATGAATATGTGTAAATAAAAAAGAGGTTGAGATTTCTCCCAACTTCTTTTTTTACATATAATAAACAATGGCAATGTACTGTAGTGCTGAAGCTGCTAAGATAAACAAATGCCAAATCATGTGAAAATATGGTTTTTTCTTGGCGTAAAAACCAGCTCCAACAGTGTAACAGAGTCCGCCCGATACCATGAGGCTCCAGAAAATTGGAGTAGTTTGACTGATGATTGCTGGTAAGATAGCCAAGACTAGCCATCCCATGACGAGGTAGAGAATGAGACTGAATTTTTCATTGACCTTCTTGGCAAAGATTTTATAAAGAATACCAAAAATAGTTGTTCCCCATTGGATAGCAATAATGAGATAACCAAACCAATTATTCATCAGGGTTAAAACCACCGGGGTATAAGAACCTGCAATGGCAACATAAATCATAGAATGGTCAATAATTCGTAACACATATTTATGAGTTGAACCATAAGCCATAGAATGATAAATAGTCGATGAAAGGAACATGAGAAAGAGGCTGATAACGAAGATGGAAACACCGATAGACGATAAGAAACCATGGGCCTCATAACTGTAAGTAGATGAAATGGGTAGTAGGATGAGCATGATAAATGCTCCTACAGCATGGGTGACACTGTTGGCAATTTCTTCTCCAAAACTAAGTCGTTTACTAAGTTTGAAACTAGTATTCATTTGTTTCCTCCTCTTCGGTTTCTGTATAGACTAGTGTAAGTGTTTGATGATAGAGTTTGACCGTTTGGCAACTTGCCTGGATAATGGGATTAGCTGGATCAATATCTTTATTCATATAGTCCACAAAAGCATTGTAAAGTTCTTCTGAATTAGTGTCTGTGTGTAGGGTATTAAGGGTTTGAGCAATTTCTTGGATAGAAAAACAGACTTGAGAGTGGTAATAGCAATCAATCGTGCGATTTGTTTGCGTTGATATTTTTTCTTTTCAGGTTTACTGATATATCCGTGTTTGACATAGTTGTTCACCATGGATGCTGTCAAACCTTTCTCCTTGTCAGGAGAAGCTGGAGGACAGATTTGATTGACATAGAGCAGAACCTGGTCCAGATAGAGATTGATACTTGGAATTTCTTCCCATTTTGGATAGGAAAAAGTGGTATTCATTTTCAACTCCTTTTTATCTAGTTTTAATAACTAGATTATAAAATATTAGAAATAATAAGTCAAGTTTCAAGTGCTTGTAGAAAGAAATAATTTATGCTATGATGAGAGAAAATAGTATGAAAAGAGGATAAATGATGGAGATTCGCTTAGCCTTTCCAAACGAAGTGGATGCAATTATGCAAGTGATCGAGGGAGCCAAGAAATGTTTGGCAGAAGCTGGTAGCACTCAGTGGCAAAACGGCTATCCAGATGCAGATACCATTATTGAAGATATCATCTCTGGTCAAGCTTATGTAGCCCTAGACGAAGGTGACCTCTTAGCCTATGCAGCAGTGACTAAGAGCCCAGAAAAAGCTTATGAAGCAATCTATGATGGCAACTGGGAGGGAAATGAAGCAGAATACTTAGTATTTCACCGTATTGCTGTTGCTAGAGATGCGCAAGGTCAAGGTGTTGCTCAGACCTTTTTAGAAGGCTTGATTGAAGGCTTCGATTACCTAGATTTTCGTTCAGATACGCACGCTAAAAACATAGCAATGCAGCATATCTTTGAAAAACTTGGCTTCAAACAGGTTGGTAAAGTTCCAGTAGACGGGGAACGCTTGGCCTATCAAAAATTAAAATCAAATGCCTAAGAAGTATGTAAAGATGCTATACAAGTCACCGATTGGTCCCCTATCTCTGGTAGCAGATGACCACTATTTGTTTGGGATATGGATTGAAGAAGAGAGCGATTTTGAGAAGGGATTATCTGAAAATGATGTGACTGTTGTTGACAGTCATCCCATTTTAAATCAAATTACTTCCTATTTAGAGACTTATTTTAAGGGGCAAGATCAAGACTTATCTGAGATGCCTATAGCTCCTATCGGTAGTGACTTTGAAAAAAGAGTCTGGAACTACTTGCGAGGAATTCCTTTTGGTCAGACAGTTACTTATGGGCAAATAGCTAAGGACTTGCAGGTGACTTCTGCTCAAGCAGTCGGAGGAGCAGTAGGTCGCAATCCCTGGTCTATCCTTGTACCCTGTCACCGTGTGCTAGGTGCTGGAGGACGTCTGACAGGCTATGCTTGGGGACTCGAAAAGAAGGCTTGGCTCTTGAGGCATGAAGGTGCAAGTTATCAAGAAAATAAAAATAGAAAGAGAAGAAAATGTTAGAATTTATCGAATATCCAAAATGTACAACTTGTAAAAAAGCTAAGAAAGAATTAGATCAACTCGGACTAGAATATAAAGACGTTCATATCGTTGAAGAGACTCCGAGTGAAAAGGTCATTTTAAACTGGCTCGAAACTTCGGGATTTGAATTGAAGCAATTTTTCAATACTAGTGGAATCAAATATCGTGAACTCGGATTGAAAGATAAGGTTGGAACATTGTCAAACAAAGAAGCAGCCAAACTCTTGGCCAGTGATGGTATGCTATTGAAACGTCCAATACTAGTTGAAAATGGTCTTGTAAAACAAATTGGCTATCGTAAATCATACAATAACTTGGATTTGAATTAGTTTTTTCTATCTCCTTGATAGATAAAATATATAACCTCCCACTTTTAAAGTATGATACACTAGAAGGTAGATGAAATCTGATATGCTCGTAGCAAATATTTTTAATTAGAGCATAAGTATGATAGAATGAATCATTATCTTGAGAGGATGTTTCTATGAATGTTACAACGATTTTAGCATCTGATTGGTATCAAAATTTGATGCAATATATCCCAGATGGCAAACTCTTTAGTTTGCGTTCTGTCTTTGATGGGATTCCAAGAATTGTACAGCAATTACCTACAACGTTGATGTTAACGGTATTTGGTGCCTTTTTGGTATCATGCTAGCCCTAGTCTTTGCGATCGTGAAAATCAACAGAGTTAGATTTCTTTACCCATTACAAGCCTTTTTTGTTAGTTTCCTAAAAGGTACTCCAATTCTAGTTCAGCTGATGTTGACCTATTACGGGATTCCATTAGCTCTGAAGGCATTGAATCAACAATGGGGAACTTCTTTAAATATAAATGCTATTCCAGCAGCAACATTTGCGATTGTGGCATTTGCTTTTAACGAGGCAGCCTATGCTAGTGAAACTATCCGTGCAGCCATTCTTTCTGTAAATCCAGGTGAGATTGAAGCTGCTCGTAGTCTTGGTATGACACGTGCGCAAGTTTATCGTCGTGTGATTATTCCCAATGCAGCAGTAGTTGCAACACCAACCTTGATTAACTCCTTGATTGGCTTGACCAAGGGGACTTCCCTAGCCTTTAGTGCAGGTGTTGTAGAAGTCTTTGCCCAAGCTCAGATTTTGGGTGGTGCAGATTATCGTTACTTTGAACGTTTCATCTCAGTAGCTCTTGTCTATTGGGTTGTAAATATTGCCATTGAAAATCTTGGCCGTTTCATTGAAAGAAAAATGGCTATAACAGCACCAGATAATATTGAGACAGATGTGAAAGGAGAGCTTCGCTAATGATTAAAATTTCAAATTTAAGCAAATCCTTTTCAGGTCAAACCGTTTTAGATCATCTGAATTTAGATATTAAAAAAGGAGAAGTTGTTGCCTTAATTGGTTCTTCAGGTGCTGGGAAATCAACCTTTCTCCGCAGCCTAAACTATCTAGAAACTCCGGATAGTGGATCTATTCAGATTGATGATTTCAAAGTTGATTTTTCTCAAATTACGCAAGAAGAAATTCTGACTCTTCGTCGCAAACTATCGATGGTTTTCCAACAGTTCAATTTATTTGAGCGTAGAACAGCGCTAGACAATGTTAAAGAAGGCTTGGTGGTAGTTAAAAGACTATCGGACGAAGAAGCAACTAAGATTGCCAAGGAAGAGCTAGCTAAGGTTGGACTTTCTGATCGTGAACAGCATTATCCGCGTCACTTGTCAGGGGGGCAAAAACAACGGGTAGCTATAGCGCGTGCCCTAGCCATGAAACCAGACGTCTTACTCTTGGATGAACCGACTTCAGCACTGGACCCAGAATTGGTTGGTGAGGTAGAAAGATCTATTGCCAATGCTGCTAAATCAGGTCAAACTATGATTTTGGTTAGTCATGATATGTCTTTTGTTGCTCAAGTGGCTGATAAGGTTTTATTCTTGGATAAAGGAAAATTATCGAGACTGGAACTCCTGATGAGATTATCAACCATCCTAAAGAAGAAAGAACAAAAGAGTTCTTTGCTAGTTACAAACGGACCTATATTTGATATAATAGAAGATAAGAAAAACTCAGTTGGCTAAGCTAACTGGGTTTACTCTTTAAAAATAATAGAAATGAGAGAAAGCATGTTAGTTCAGCTATTTGCTTTGTATTTAGAGAGTTTGGTTTTGACGATTTTACTAGTCTTGGTTGTTTTAGGACTTTGGATTGGTTTAAGAGCTCTATCAGGTGTGGATAAAACTGCTAAGGAGCGTCAGGCTCACCTCTATGATATGATTATGATTGGAGTTTTAACAATTCCAGTGTTGTCTTTTGCAACCATGAGCATCTTGTTGGTTTTCAAGGCCTGATAGTTGTCAAATAGAGTTTTATCCGTTAGAATAAGAATAGTTACAACAAGAAAGAAGGAAATAGAATGTACGATACGATTATTATCGGTGCAGGTCCTGCGGGGATGACTGCAGCCTTGTATGCGGCTCGCAGCAATCTCAAAGTTGCTTTGATTGAAGGTGGGCTTCCTGGCGGTCAGATGAACAATACTTCTGACATTGAAAACTATCCAGGTTATGCTAATATTAGTGGCCCTGAGTTAGCAGAAAAGATGTTTGAACCTCTCGAAAATCTTGGAGTTGAACATCTATATGGCTTTGTAGAAAATATTGAGAACCATGGTGATGTTAAAAAAGTAATCACAGATGATGAAGAATTTGAAACTCGCACAGTCATCGTAGCGACTGGTTCTAAGCACCGTCTCTTGGGAGTTCCAGGTGAAGAAGAACTCAATAGCCGTGGTGTTTCTTACTGTGCAGTCTGTGATGGAGCCTTTTTCCGTGACCAAGATTTGTTGGTTGTAGGTGGTGGTGACTCAGCAGTTGAGGAAGCAATCTTCTTAACACAGTTTGCCAAAACTGTAACCATCGTTCACCGTCGTGATGAGCTCCGTGCTCAAAAAGTCTTGCAAGACCGCGCCTTTGCCAATGAAAAAATCAACTTCATTTGGGATTCTGTTGTCAAAGAAATCAAGGGTGAAAACCGTGTGGAGTCAGTTGTCATTGAAAATGTTAAAACAAATCAAGTGACTGAACAAGCCTTTGGTGGTGTCTTCATCTATGTTGGTTTAGATCCAGTTAGTGATTTTACAAAGGATTTACAAATCCAAGATGAATCAGGTTGGATTTTGACAGATGACCACATGAAGACAAGTGTTGCAGGGGTCTTTGCAGTTGGGGATGTTCGTCAAAAGTTCCTTCGTCAAGTTACAACAGCAGTTGGAGATGGCGCCATTGCAGGTCAAGAAGCCTATAAATATATTACTGAACATAGTTAAAAAGGCGGTGGGACAGAAATCGGTAGACAAAGTCTCGATTTCGTAGTCCCAGCCCCGCGAGGATGATTAGGAGCTTTTTGGAGTCTAAAAGACGAACAAAAAGTTCAATCAGCTACCGCGTCAAAGTTTGATTGCTAATAAAAAGTGAGGTTGGGATCTTTTGTCCCAACCTCACTTTTTATTAGAGTCGATTTCTGAAGACTTCGTACATGAGAATAGCTGCAGCAACACTGGCATTGAGACTCTGTACATGTCCATTCATTGGAATAGTGATCATCTCGTCCACTTGCTTCTTGATGTTACTTGAGATACCTTTTCCTTCATTTCCGATAATGAGGGCGACTTTGCCACTTGTGTTCCATTTATGGCAAGGAGTTCCATTCATATCAGTTCCAAAAGTCCAAAAGCCTTCTTCTTTAAGTTTATCCAAGGTTTGGCTGAGGTTGGTCACGCGGGCGATAGGAACGTGTTCAATCGCACCTGTTGCTGTTTTTGCTACGACAGGAGTGACGCCGACAGCTCGGTGTTTGGGAATAATAACACCTGAAACATTGGTTGCATCCGCTGTTCTCAAGATTGAACCGAGATTGTGAGGGTCAGTTAGTCCATCGAGGATCAAAAGTAGTGGGTTTTCTTCTTTACGGGTCTTGGCAAGAATCTGCTCAAGTTCTGTGTAGGCAAATTCAGAAACACGTAGGACAAAACCTTGGTGAATAGCTCCTTCAGTCATCTCGGAAAGTGATTTTTTTGAAGTCCAAGAGATGGATACTTTTTTTCAGTAGCTAGTTCCTTGACTTTTTCTACATTCTTACCTCGTAAATCATCTTGGAGATAAAGTTTGTTTCCAGTATTTGCTAACAGTGCTTCGGTAACGGCGTGAACGCCATAGACAATATCATTTGTTTTCATGGCTCTATTATAACATAAAACCCCGTTTTTCAACGGGATTTTTTATTCAAGAATGAGTAGACCTTCTTTGACTGCGAAGGGATCTTTTTCATTGATACGATCGTAAAACATGACACCATTTAAGTGGTCGATTTCATGTTGAACAACGATGGAGTTGTACCCTTTTAGCTTGATGCGATGCTTTTCGCCATCCTTGTCAAAGTAGTCGACAGTCACTCGAGCGTGGCGAATAACATAACCTGGGACAGCACGATCGACTGATAGGCAGCCTTCTCCCTCTCCTAGAGCAGCATCCTGGACTGAGTGTGAGACAATTTTAGGATTGTACATAATAGCCTGTAACTCATAGGCTTCTTGAGGCGTTTCGCCTTCCTCGGTGATATTAGGAACCAATACAGCGATGATACGTTTTGAGATATCGAGTTGTGGTGCTGCAAGACCAACTCCTCCACGTAGCCCCAACTTTTCAGCCATAACTGGGTCTTGCGAATGTTTTAAAAATTGCATCATTTTCTCACCAAGAATGATATCTTGATCACTCAATGGGAAAGTCACTTCCTCAGCGACAGCTCGTAGGGTTGGATTACCCTCGCGGATAATATCTTTCATGTCGATTAAATGTGAAGCTTTTGTAATACGTTCTATAGCAGACATCTTCTCTCCTTCCTTCCATTACAATTCCATGATAACACAAAATAGTTGAGAAATAAAGTCACAGAAGTTGCTAATAAAGGGAAATAGCTATTTGTCTGTGGTATAATAAGATAAGGGGATTTGCATCAAAAAGCAAGGAGAAAAGATATGGAAAAACGTAATAGAAGAAGACAAAAGCAATTAGGCTTACCGCTTGTCAGAGAGTCTGTCCAATTTTTCAAAAACTACCGACATTGGAGTAATAAAACATTTATTGTGATTTTATTGATTGTTGTTGCTTTCTCGATGACCTTAACCTTATTAGCCGAAGGGATTAAGGGAGTTCCATTGTGGAATAGCAATGCAACTACAGTGGGTCAGAATTCAGACTCTAAAGGTAAGAATTCTGTAACGGAAGAAGAAACTAGTGCACGTATCATGGCAAATGGTGACCTCCTTTACCATATTCCAATATATAGAACTGCCCTAAAGGAAGATGGTACTTATGATTTCCATGAAAACTTTGAGTATGTAAAACCTTGGTTCAAGCAAGCAGATCTAGTTATTGGTGACTTTGAAGGAACTGTAAACCAGGATCACTACTTAGGAGGTTATCCTTTGTTTAATGCACCTGGAGAAGTCATGGACGCTATAAAGGATGCAGGTTATCAGGTCTTAGACTTGGCTCACAATCATATCTTAGATTCTCAGATTGAGGGAGTTTTTTCAACTGCAGATGCTATTGAAAAAGCTGGAATGACACCAATCGGAGTCTACACCCATGAACCACGAGATAAAGCGCCAATAGTCATCAAGGAAGTAAAGGGGATTAAAGTTGCCCTTTTAGCCTATTCTTATGGCTTTAATGGCATTGAAGAATACATTTCTAGAGAAGATTATGATCATTATCTTTCTGATCTCAACGAAGAAAAAATGAAGGCAGAAATTGAGCGAGCTGAAAAAGAAGCTGATATCACAGTTGTCATGCCTCAGATGGGAATTGAGTATCAATTGGAACCAACTGAAGAGCAAAAAGAACTCTATCATAAAATGATTGATTGGGGAGCTGATATTATCTTTGGTGGGCATCCTCACGTTGTTGAGCCCGCTGAGACAGTTGAAAAAGACGGGGATAAGAAACTCATTATCTATTCTATGGGGAATTTCCTATCGAATCAGCGAATTGAAACCATGCAAGATGAGGAAAATGCAAAATGGACAGAACGTGGTGTTCTCATGGACGTGACCATTAAGAAAAAATCTGGTAAGACTACAATTGAGACAGCACAAGCTCATCCTACCTGGGTTAATAGAACACCAAAAGGAACGTATTCTCCAGAAGGCTATCCACTTTATCTATACCAAACCTATATTTTGGATGATTTTATCGAAGGTGGGAAATACCGTGATCAGTTAGATGAAGCAACTAAGGAACGGATTGATACAGCCTACAAAGAAATGAATGAGCATGTAGGTTTGAAATGGTAGTAATGGAGAGTGAGAAGAAAAAGATGGATATTAGAGTCATTGCGACGGACATGGATGGAACCTTGTTGGACCCCAAGGGACAACTGGATCTACCTCGCCTAGAAAAAATCTTGGACAAGCTGGACCAACGTCATATTCGTTTTGTCATTGCAACTGGGAATGAAATTCATCGCATGCGACAATTACTGAAGCACTTAGCTGATAGAGTTGTTTTAGTGGTTGCTAACGGTGCTCGTATCTTCGAGAATAATGAATTGTTTCAGGCACAAACATGGGATGATGCCATGGTTGATAGGGCTTTAGACCATTTTAAAGGTAGAGAATGCCAGGATCAGTTTGTCGTAACTGCGATGAATGGTGGTTTTGTAAAGAAAGGTACAGTTTTTACAGAACTAGATAAATTTATGACTCCGGAGATGATTGAAAAGCTCTATCAACGAATGAACTTTGTTGATGAATTTGACTCCAGTCTCTTCGGTGGCGTTCTCAAGATGAGCATGGTAGTTGGTGAAGAGCGATTGGATTCGGTTTTACAAGAAGTTAACGATTTGTTTGATGGTCGTGTGCGAGCTGTTTCCAGCGGTTATGGCTGTATTGATATCTTACAAGATGGGATTCATAAAGCGTGGGGGCTAGTAGAATTGCTCAAACGTTGGAACTTAAAACCTGAACAAATCATGGCCTTTGGTGATAGTGAAAATGACATTGAAATGTTAGAGTTGGCAGGAATTTCATACGCTATGGAAAATGCAGAAGAGGCTGTTAAGAGAGTTGCGACAAAAGTAGCTCCAGCCAACAGTCAGGCAGGTGTTTACAAAGTTTTAGAGAACTGGCTAGAAAGAGGAGAATAACTTGGCAGTACAACTATTAGAAAACTGGCTCTTAAAAGAGCAGGAAAAAATTCAAACCAAGTATCGTGAACTCAATCAGATTTCGGTAATTGAACCAGATATCATCTTTATTGGAGATTCTATTGTTGAGTATTATCCCTTGCAGGAATTGCTAGGGACAACAAAGACCATTGTAAATAGAGGTATTCGAGGCTATCAAACTGGACTTTTACTTGATAACCTTGATGCCCACCTCTATGGTGATGCAGTGGATCAAATTGTGCTTTTGATTGGGACCAATGACATTGGGAAAGATGTTCCAATGAGTCAAGCATTAACCAATCTTGAAAGTGTGATTCAAAGTATTTCTCGTGACTATCCGCTGTCACAAATTAAGCTAGTTTCTATTCTGCCAGTTCATCAAGGGGAAGAATACAAACAGACAGTTTATATTCGTACAAATGAGAAAATCAAGGCCTGGAACCAAGCCTATCAAAAGCTAGCTTCTACCTACATGCAGGTAGAATATGTATCTGTCTTTGAAGAGCTACTCGATCAGGAAGGGCAACTCAAATCAGACTATACAACAGACGGGCTTCACCTTAGCGTTTCTGGCTATCAGGCTCTATCAGAAACCTTGAAAACTAGACTTTTCTAGACATCTACTTGCATTTTTGCTTTTTTAACCTAGATAAGGTATAATAGTTCTATTGTCTTTTGGGGTCGTTACGGATTCGACAGGCATTATGAGGCATATTTTGCGACTCGTGTGGCGACGTAAACGCTCAGTTAAATATAACTGCAAAAAATAACACTTCTTACGCTCTAGCTGCCTAAAAACCAGCAGGCGTGACCCGATTCGGATTGCTCGTGTCTGATGACAGGTCTTATTATTAGCGAGATACGATCAAGCTTTGTCTAGCAGTTTGGTAAGAGATTTATAGGCTCGCAGTTCCTAGGCTTGAGTTATGTGTCGAGGAGCTGTTAAAACAATACATAACCTATGGTTGTAGACAAATATGTTAGCAGGTGTTTGGACGTGGGTTCGACTCCCACCGGCTCCATTTTTCTTTTGCATTGTTTTGTAAATCTTTCTAAAACGTTGTTTTTACAACGTTTTTTATTTTATTCTTTGGTATTCTTTTGCAAAAAAAGAATACAACATTTTGTTGTATCCTAAATATTAAATCAAGTCCTGAATTTTCTTAAGTTTTTATCATATTTTCTGTTATAATTAAGGTGCCTTAAGAAAAATAATGAAAAAACTAAATGTTTTTCATATAGTTTTCATTTTTTGTGTTATAATTAAGGTGCCTTAAGAAAAATATTAAGGTACCTTAAGAAAAATAATGAAAAAACTAAATGTTTTTCATATAGTTTTCATTGTTTTAATAGTTTAAAGTCAATCTTATTTTTCTCTAATAGAAAATAATGAAAAAGTAGGTTTAGAAAGAGGTAAGTATCTATGTCTTCTCATAAAAAAGTGTCACTCTCTGAGATTAATCAATCTATCGATACTCCAAATAACAATCATTTCTGGCAAAATTTAAAGGCCTTTTTAGGTCCGGGTGCTCTTGTCGCAGTTGGTTATATGGATCCAGGAAACTGGATTACCAGTGTAGTCGGTGGTGCTTCCTATAAGTATAGTCTCTTGTTTGTTATCTTGATTTCATCTCTCATTGCCATGCAACTTCAGCAGATGGCAGGAAAGCTTGGGATTGTAACCCAGATGGACCTGGCTCAAGCAACGGCTCATCATTCACCTAAATGGCTTCGTTATAGTCTATGGGTGATTTTAGAATTAGCCTTGATGGCGACAGATCTGGCAGAAGTTCTAGGTTCAGCGATTGCTCTCAATCTTCTCTTTAAGATTCCGATTATGATAGCAATTCTCTTGACCGTGTTGGATGTTTTTCTCTTATTGCTTCTGATGAAATTTGGCTTTAAGAAGATTGAAGCTATTGTGACAACACTGATTTTAACCATTCTAGCAATTTTTACCTATCTTGTAGCTTTGTCACATCCAAGCTTCCAAGGAATCGTTGAGGGTTATCTACCGAATGCAACCTTATTTGAAAGTCCCTTGCCAGGGCATGAAAGTCAATTAACCTTGGCACTAGGGATCGTGGGAGCAACGGTTATGCCCCATAACCTCTATTTGCATTCTTCCTTGTCTCAAACTCGGAAAATCAATCACAAGGACAAGAATGATGTTCGAAAAGCCGTGCGCTTTATGACCTGGGATTCAAATCTCCAATTATCCTTGGCCTTTGTGGTTAACTCCCTTCTATTAATTCTCGGGGCGGCTCTCTTTTTCGGCCATGCATCTGAGATTTCTGCCTTCTCTCAAATGTATAATGCCTTGCAGGATTCTACTATTGCAGGAGCTATAGCTAGCTCGACCTTATCAACCTTGTTTGCCTTGGCTTTATTAGCCAGTGGTCAAAATTCGACAATTACGGGTACCTTGACTGGACAAATCGTTATGGAAGGTTTCTTACATATGAGATTGCCACAATGGTTTATTCGTTTGGCGACACGCCTCTTTGCCTTGTTGCCTGTCATGATTGTAGCCATTCTGTTTGGTCATCAGGAAAAACCTTAGATCAGTTATTGGTCTATTCACAGGTCTTTCTTTCTATCGCTCTTCCATTTTCAATTTTTCCTTTGATTTATCTAACTTCTAAGAAATCACTGATGGGAGAATTTACCAATGCCAAGTGGAATACCATTCTTGGTTATATTGTTTCCATTATCTTAACTATTCTCAATGTGAAATTGCTATTTGATATTTTTTAAAAAGGTCATCCTCGTTCTATTGCTAACATATAAAAAAGATACCCAAGATTTCTTGGGTATCTTTTTGAAAATAAACGGAAGACATGGGATTCGAACCCACGCACGCTTTAACACGCCTACCGCGTTTCCAACACGGCCTCTTAAGCCTCTTGAGTAATCTTCCATTCTTTACTAACCTAGTCTACCATAAAGCCTTCTTTCTTGCAAATTTATTTGAAGTTGAAGAGGCGGTGATAGAAAGTGAAAGAAAATGATAAAAAATGCTTGACTTTGATATTTTTTATGATAGAATATAAAATGTAATCGTTAACAGGAGGTAGGTTTATGCTAAAAACTGAACGAAAACAGGTGATATTAGAAGAATTGAGTAAGCATAAAATTGTCTCGCTAGAGAAATTAGTAGGCTTGTTAGATACTTCAGAATCAACAGTTAGACGTGATTTGGATGAATTGGAGTCTGAAAATAAACTTCGTCGAGTACATGGGGGAGCTGAGTTGCCTCACTCCTTGCAAGAAGAAGAAACCATTCAAGAAAAATCTGTCAAAAACCTTCAAGAGAAGAAGTTGATTGCTCAAAAGGCAGCTTCCCTCATCAAAGAAAAAGATGTTATCTTTGTGGATGCAGGAAGTACGACAGCCTTTCTCATTTCGGAATTGGAGAGAAAAGACATTACTGTTGTAACTAACTCCATTCACCATGCGGTACAATTAGTGGATAAGCAAATTCCGACAGTCATTATTGGTGGTGGTGTTAAAATGACAACTGATGCCAGTATCGGAGGAGTAGCTCTCAATCAGATTAACCAGCTTCACTTTGACCGTGCCTTTATTGGAATGAATGGTGTAGATGAAGGTTACTTTACAACTCCAGATATGGAGGAGGGCGCAGTCAAGCGAGCTATCTTAGAAAATGCTAAACAGACATATGTTCTAGCAGATTCATCCAAGATTGGTCAGTCTTGTTTTGCTAAGGTGGCTCCTATAAAACGTGCTATTGTCATTACAAGCAAGGGTCACGAGCTCTTGTCAGCTATCAAAGAGAAAACGGAGGTAATAGAAGTATGATTTATACAGTCACACTCAATCCATCTATAGACTACATTGTCCGTTTGGACAAAGTGGAAGTTGGTAGTGTCAATCGTATGGATAGTGATGATAAGTTTGCTGGTGGTAAAGGGATCAATGTTAGTCGTGTCTTGAAGCGTTTGGATATTCCGAATACAGCGACTGGCTTCATCGGAGGTTTTACTGGTAAATTTATCACAGATACTTTAGCTGAAGAACAAATTGAAACGCGATTTGTTCAAGTAGCAGAAGATACGCGTATCAACGTCAAGATTAAAGCAGATCAAGAAACAGAAATAAACGGAACTGGTCCTAGTGTTGAACCAGAGAAACTTGAAGAGTTGAAAGCTATTCTTTCGAGTTTAACAGCAGAAGATACAGTTGTCTTTGCGGGTTCGAGTGCTAAAAACTTAGGCAATGTCATCTACAAGGATTTGATTGCTTTGACTCGTCAAACAGGCGCTCAAGTGGTTTGTGACTTTGAAGGTCAGACCTTGATTGATAGTTTGGATTATCAACCTCTTTTGGTCAAACCAAACAATCATGAACTTGGAGCTATCTTTGGAGTGAAACTCGAAAGCTTAGATGAGATAGAGAAATATGCTCGAGAATTGCTGACAAAAGGTGCTCAAAACGTTATTATTTCTATGGCTGGCGATGGAGCCCTTTTGGTAACATCAGAGGGAGCATACTTTGCTAAACCTATCAAGGGGACCGTTAAAAACTCAGTGGGTGCTGGTGACTCTATGGTTGCTGGATTTACTGGTGAATTTGTTAAATCAAAAGATGCAGTAGAAGCCTTCAAGTGGGGAGTGGCATGTGGATCAGCAACCACATTCTCAGATGATTTAGCAACTGCAGCATTTATTAAAGAAACTTATGAAAAAGTTGAGGTAGAAAAAAGATGAAAATTCAAGATTTATTAAGAAAAGACGTCATGTTGCTCGATTTACAAGCAACTGAAAAAATAGCAGTTATTGAAGAAATGATTCATAACTTGGTTGAACACGGATACGTGACAGATTTTGAAACCTTTAAAGAAGGAATCTTGGCTCGTGAAGCTTTGACTTCTACAGGTTTGGGTGACGGTATCGCAATGCCTCACAGCAAAAATGCTGCAGTTAAGGAAGCGACTGTTCTATTTGCTAAGTCAAACAAGGGTGTTGACTACGAAAGTTTAGACGGGCAACCAACTGACCTTTTCTTTATGATTGCAGCTCCAGAAGGTGCTAATGATACGCATTTGGCTGCCTTGGCAGAATTGTCTCAATACTTGATGAAAGACGGATTTGCTGATAAACTTCGTCAAGTAACATCAGCTGACCAAGTCATCGAGCTTTTTGACCAAGCTTCAGAAAAAGCTCAAGAGCCGGTACAAGTTGCTGCAAATGAATCTGGTGACTTTATCGTTGCTGTAACTGCTTGTACAACAGGAATTGCCCACACATACATGGCCCAAGAAGCTCTTCAAAAAGTGGCTGCAGAAATGGGTGTTGGTATCAAGGTTGAAACCAATGGTGCTAGCGGTGTTGGCAATAAATTGACAGCAGAAGATATTCGTAAGGCTAAAGCTGTCATAATCGCTGCGGATAAAGCAGTTGAGATGGACCGTTTTGATGGCAAACCATTGGTCAATCGTCCAGTTGCAGACGGTATCCGTAAGACAGAATAGTTGATTAACTTGGCTCTTTCTGGAAATGCTGAAGTCTACCGTGCTGCTAACGGAGCACAAGCTTCAACAGCATCTAACGAAAAACAAAGTCTGGGTGGTGCCTTCTACAAACACTTGATGAGTGGTGTATCACAAATGTTGCCATTCGTTATCGGTGGTGGTATCATGATTGCCCTTGCCTTCTTGATTGACGGTGCTATGGGTGTGCCAAATGATAGCCTTGGAAATCTTGGGTCTTACCACGAGCTAGCTTCTATGTTCATGAAAATCGGTGGTTCAGCTTTTGGTTTGATGCTTCCAGTATTTGCTGGATATGTTGCTTACTCAATCGCTGAAAAACCAGGTTTGGTAGCCGGTTTCGTAGCTGGTGCTATCGCTAAAGAAGGTTATGCCTTTGGTAAAATCCCTTATGCTCAGGGTGGTGAAGCAACTTCAGCTCTTGCAGGAGTATCATCAGGTTTCCTTGGAGCCCTCGTAGGTGGATTTATCGCAGGTGCCTTGGTGCTCTTGGTTAAGAAATACGTGAAGGTTCCTCGCTCACTTGAAGGTGCTAAATCAATCCTTCTCTTGCCACTTTTTGGAACAATCTTGACAGGTTTTGTCATGCTAGCTGTTAATATCCCAATGGCCGCAATCAATACTGCTATGAATAACTTCCTTGGTGGTCTTGGAGGAGGTTCAGCTGTCCTTCTTGGTCTTGTCCTTGGTGGAATGATGGCTGTCGATATGGGTGGACCTGTCAATAAAGCAGCCTACGTCTTTGGTACTGGTACTCTTGCAGCAACAGTGGCAACAGGTGGTTCAGTAGCCATGGCAGCAGTTATGGCTGGAGGAATGGTTCCACCACTTGCAATCTTTGTAGCAACACTTCTCTTCAAGAATAAATTTACCAAAGAAGAACGTAACTCTGGTTTGACGAACATTGTTATGGGCTTGTCATTCATCACTGAAGGTGCGATTCCATTTGGTGCAGCAGACCCAGCCCGTGCTATCCCAAGCTTTATCCTTGGTTCAGCGGTAGCAGGTGGACTCGTTGGTCTTGCAAATATCAAACTCATGGCTCCTCACGGAGGAATCTTCGTTATCGCCCTTACTTCAAACGCTCTTCTCTATATTGTCTCTGTCTTGGTAGGAGCACTTGTCAGTGGTGTAGTTTACGGTTACCTACGTAAACCTATAGAAAAATAATCACAAATAGATTCAAATGACTGAACACGAAAGTGGGCAGTCATTTTTTGTAGTGATTGACAAGGTAATGTTAGGATGATATTCTAAATATGTAATTCAAATAATTGAAAAATAGTATTGGAGTGTTTTAAATGACTATAAGTAATTTTTTAATAAGTTTAAATTGGCAACATATTGCAGAGTCAATTATCTCTACCCTCTTTATTTCAAGTATAGTTAGTGGTTTCGGATATTTAGTAACAAAAAGAATTACGAGAGATTTGCGTATTTCTAAAGAAATGAAATCATATGGTTTTAAAGGTGTAGTTGCAATGAAAACTCATACTTCAAGAGAAATTATGGATTTATGCGATAATGCCGATAGGTTAGATTTGTTTTTTATATCAGGAAGCCAGTTTTTTTCCAATAATGACTATATTCTAAAATTGGCTATGGATCGTGGGATGAAAATCCGATTTTTATGTTCACAAGTAGATACTGTTTTTTTATCAGATCTTGAACGTCTTGAAGAAAGAAATAAACAACGAAATTCTGGATCGAAAATTAGTGATGAGATTGAAAAAGTTCTAGAGCTATATGACGAATATCTTAAAAATGGAAAAATGGAAATCCGCTTCTATTCAACAGAATATCGTCTCCCTTTTATGTTGGTTTATAAAAAGAAAAACAAGAACAATGTGATGACAATAAAGGCCTTTTTAAGAGTGACTCTTCCGCCATATAATTGGAAGTCTAATTTTGCCTTGATAGGTGAACGTAAAATTACTGAAGAAACTGAATCATCCAAAAGCAATGGAAGTGAAGTTGATTTCATTTTGATGATGGAAAATCATTTTAATTGTGTATGGGCAGTTGCCAATGATAGACTTGTTGAGAATAATAGTGTAATATAGAGTCTGAGTACAGAGATTAAGACTTTAATAGTAGCTAATCCTGGAATTTTCATTAGGAAATATATTTGATAAAGATTTACTATTCCCATAATTAGCTGTAGAGTTATAATAAATACCCTAGGTTATGAAACTTGAAAATGACTGAACACTAAAGTGGGCAGTCATTTTTTTGATAATGGAGTTAGGAAGACAGGTTTTTAAAGTGATATAATAGAGGTAAATCTTAGAGAATTTAAATGATAGAACGCTATAGTTCTACAAATACCTTGGAGGAGATAAGTATCATGAATGATTCAAGAAAAGAAGGAGTTGACAAGCTAGAAAAGGGACAATTCGGTCGCCAAAGTCTTACAAAAGAAGAGTTACAGAAGGTCTATGCCAGCTTGGTGGAGGAGAGTTTTCCTGATTCTAAACGAATTCATTTTATAGCTGATTTAGGTAGGAGCCCAGAACTTGCATTTCATTTTGAGCTCATTTGCAAAGATTGGGAGGAAGGAACTGACCTGAATTTTGAAGCGAGTTTTGACCAGCATGGGCAGGAGGGAATCGATTATTTTTTGGAAATTCTCGATCAAGAGGAAGCGGAGAGTCAACGCGTTTTGATTGTATATCTTCTAGCGAAAATCCTTTCCAAAGTAAGACATAGAGATTTTTATGCATCTTCTTGCAAGCAAGTACTTCCTGTTCTAATCTCTCTTTTACCTAGTTCAGAAGCTTCTAATCGTAGAAAGCTAATCATTGCCCTAGGGTGGATTGGTTCAATAAGTGAGATAGAAATTTTAGGACAACATCTCTTGACTGACCAAGATGCACTTTGTCGTGCCTGGTCTGCCAGTAGCTTGATGCAATTATCTTTTCATCAAGTTGAAAAAGAAGTCTTGATGGAGAAAATGAAGGGTTTGTTTGGTGAAGCAATTACAGAAGAAAAGGATTTGCAGGCTTGCGCTCTGATGATAGAAGCAGCCCAGGTATTGTTTGGGAAAAAATGGATTCCTACATCTGCTGTAGAGAAGTTGGAAATCGAAAAGGTTGAGAAGGCAAGAAAATCAGCAATTAGATTTTTGAAGAAGTAGTGAGACAAGGTTGTTGAAAAATCATATTGAATAGAAAATTCAGAAATATCAACGAAAGATGATTGTGTCTAGTAGATGCAGTCATTTTTTAACCCCTCGAAAAGTTTCTGAAATATGATATAATAGAAGCATGGCAAACAAGAATACAACTAAAACAAGACGAAGACCGTCTAAAGCAGAATTGGAAAGAAAACAAGCGATTCAACGAATGTTGATTTCTTTAGCTTTGGCTATCTGTTTAATTTTTGCAGCCCTCAAATGGGGAGCTGTCGGAATCACTGTTTATAACCTGATTCGCTTACTCGTAGGGAGTTTGGCATACTTAGCTATTTTCTCTCTCTTAATCTATCTATTCTTTTTAAATGGATTCATAAACAAGAAGGCTTGCTAGCAGGTTTCTTCTTTATTTTTGCAGGCTTACTCCTCATCTTTCAAGCTTATCTTGTCTGGAAGCTTAGCATGGCAAATGCTATTTTTCAAGGAACGATTGGACAAATCTTTAAAGATTTAACCAGTTTTCAAGTAACCAGTTTTGCAGGGGGAGGCTTGTTAGGGGTAGGTCTCTACATTCCGGTAGCCTTTTTGTTCTCAAACATCGGTAGCTATTTCATAGGGGCAATCTTAATCCTAATCGGAGCTCTTTTAATGAGCCCATGGTCTATCTATGATATTGCTGATTTTCTTTCAGCTCGATTTGCTATCTGGATGGAGCGCCGTGAACAGAAAAAACAAGAGCGCTTTATCAAGCGTGAAGAGGAGAAGGCACGAAGAGAGGCAGAAGAGCAAGCAAGACTTGAAAAAGAAAGAGAAGAGCAGGCTTTGCTTGGCATGCAGCCTGTAGATATGGAAACTGGAGAAATCTTATCAGACCAACCACTGCAAGAATTTCCTCCGCTTCCAGAGGAGGAATGGGTGGAACCTGAGATTATTCTCCCGCAAGCTAATTTTGATTACCCTGAAGAAGGAGACTATCCAGAGGAAGAAGTTTTCTCTGAAGAAGATGATGATGACGAAGAGGTAGAAGTAGATTTTTCTGCTAAAAAAGCCTTGGAGTATAAGCTTCCAAGCTTGCAACTCTTTGCACCTGATAAACCAAAAGATCAGTCAAAAGAAAAGAAAATCGTTCGAGAAAATATTAAAATTTTGGAAGAGACCTTCGCAAGCTTTGGTATTAAGGTAACGGTTGAAAGAGCAGAAATTGGACCATCTGTTACCAAGTACGAAGTAAAACCTGCTGTTGGTGTTCGTGTCAATCGAATTTCTAACCTAGCAGATGACTTAGCTTTGGCCTTGGCTGCTAAGGATGTTCGTATCGAGGCTCCAATTCCTGGTAAATCCTTAGTCGGGATTGAAGTTCCAAACTCTGAAATTGCGACAGTTTCTTTCCGTGAACTCTGGGAACAGTCTCAGACTAAGCCAGATAATCTTTTGGAGATTCCTCTTGGAAAGGCCGTTAACGGAACAGCTCGAAGCTTTGACCTTGCAAAAATGCCTCACTTGCTAGTAGCTGGTTCTACTGGTTCCGGGAAATCTGTTGCAGTTAATGGAATTATCGCAAGTATTTTGATGAAGGCCCGCCCTGACCAAGTCAAATTCATGATGGTCGATCCAAAGATGGTTGAGCTTTCAGTATACAACGATATCCCTCATCTCTTGATTCCAGTTGTGACCAACCCTCGTAAGGCCAGCAAAGCCCTTCAAAAAGTCGTTGATGAAATGGAAAACCGCTATGAGCTCTTCGCCAAAGTCGGCGTTCGAAATATTGCTGGTTTTAATGCTAAGGTTGAGGAATTTAATGCTCAGTCTGAATACAAACAAGTACCTCTACCTTTGATTGTCGTAATTGTGGATGAGTTGGCTGACCTTATGATGGTTGCCAGCAAGGAAGTAGAAGATGCTATTATCCGTCTCGGACAGAAGGCGCGTGCGGCTGGTATTCATATGATCCTTGCAACTCAGCGTCCTTCGGTTGATGTTATCTCTGGTTTGATTAAGGCAAATGTGCCGTCTCGTGTGGCTTTTGCAGTTTCTTCGGGAACAGATTCACGCACGATATTGGATGAAAATGGTGCTGAGAAATTACTCGGCCGAGGAGATATGCTCTTTAAGCCAATTGATGAGAATCATCCTGTTCGTCTCCAAGGTTCCTTTATTTCAGATGATGATGTTGAACGTATCGTAAACTTCATTAAGGCTCAAGCTGATGCTGATTATGATGAGAGTTTTGATCCGGGAGAAGTATCTGAGGCGGAAGGTGATTTTGGTTCTAGCGATGATGCTGGAGATCCACTCTTTGAAGAAGCAAAAGCCCTTGTCATCGAGACACAAAAGGCGAGTGCTTCTATGATTCAGCGTCGTTTATCAGTTGGTTTTAACCGTGCAACTCGATTGATGGAAGAATTAGAGATGGCTGGAGTTATTGGTCCTGCTGAAGGGACAAAACCTCGAAAAGTCTTACAACAATAAATTGTTTGAAAATAGAATAAAAATTCAAGAAATTACCTTTCGAAAATCGGGAAAATCTACACTAATTTTTCGAAGGTGATTTCTTTTTTATGCCTATGAATATAGGTGTTCTTGTAGTAAAAAGACTTTCAGTCTGGTTCGAGTTTTAGATTTTACTTTTACTAATTTTAACTAATAAAGTATTGATTTTTAAACTAGTTTTTGATATATTAAAATGGTATAAGAAATATTTATATGTTTAAAAAATAAGCGAAAAAAATGAAGGGGGTTATTTTTTTAAGAAGAAATGCAAACGCTTACTTTTTAAGCAGGAAGGAATAAAAAATAATGGATAAAAGATTATTTGAAAAACGTTGTAAATATAGTATTCGGAAATTTTCATTAGGTGTTGCTTCTGTTATCATTGGTGCTACATTCTTTGGAACAAGTACTGTTTTAGCAGATACAGCACAAACTGGTTCTACTACAAATATGCCAGCTGATTTAGCAGCAGCTCTGGCAAATGCAAAAGATGATAATGGACATGATTTTGAAGCACCGAAACCTGGAGAAAATCAAGGGTCTCCAGAAGTTACTGAAGGACCAAAAACTGAGGAAGAATTACTGGAGAAAGAAAAAGAAACTGCAGCAACTTCAGCAACTGAAAATGAACTTCCTAAAGATTTACGCGAAAAACTAGATAAGGCTGAAGATAGTGGTCATTCTGCTTCAAAAGAAGATTTAGCAAAAGAAGATAAAAGTTTAGTTCCAGAAGATGTCGCTAAAACAAAAAATGGTGAATTAAACTATGGTGCAACAGTAAAGATTCAAAGTGAAGCTGGTGTCGGTAGTGGGATTGTTATCGGAGAAAATCTTGTTTTATCAGTATCTCATAACTTTATCAAGGATGTTCCGGATGGCAACAATCGTAAGGTAGCAGACAACATCGAAAGTGATAAAGATGTGTATACAGTTTCTTATGAAGGTGCACCAGACGTTAAGTTTAGTAAAAATGATGTAAAACACTGGGATCGTGAAGGTTTCCTAAAAGGTTATAAAAATGACTTAGCCATTGTCAAACTTCGCAGTCCACTTGCAAATGCTCCAGTTGAAGTTGCTGATAAACCATCAACTATCAAGGCAGGAGATAAGGTACATGTATTTGGCTATCCAAAAGGAGAGCTCGATCCAATTCTAAATACAACTGTCGAAGATATTAATGACCATGGAGAGGGCGTTCGTGGAATTAGCTACCAAGGAAGTGAACCTGGTGCCAGCGGTGGTGGAATCTTTGATGAAAATGGAAAATTAATTGGGATTCATCAAAACGGTGTATCTGGTAAACGTAGTGGTGGTATTCTTTTCTCACCTGCTCAATTAGAGTGGATTCAAAACTATATCAAAGGTATTGAAACAACTAAACCAGCTGGTCTAGATGCTCTTGATAAACAAGTTGAAGATAAAGAAGAAAAACCAAAAGAGGACAAACCTCAGGAAGAAAAACCAGTTGAAAACAAACCAGCTGAGAACAAACCAGCGGAAAACAAACTGGCTGAAACAAAAGAAGTTAAACCAGAATGGAAAACTGTTGATAAGAAGGAACAACAAGGAACAGTAGCAATTCGTGAAGAAAAAGGTGTTCGATACAATCAACTAGCTTCAACAGCTCAAAATGATAACGGCAAAAATCCAGCCTTGTTTGAAAAAGAAGGTTTGACAGTTGACGCTAATGGGAATGCTACAGTTGATTTGACCTTCAAAGAAGAGTCTGAAACAGGCAAATCTCGTTTTGGTGTCTTCATGAAATTTAAAGATACTGATAACAATGTTTTTGTAGGTTATGATCAAGGTGGATGGTTCTGGGAATACAAGACAAATGGTAGTGGACTTTGGTACCAAGGTGGACGTGTTGCAGCACCGGTAAATGGATCAGAGAACCACTTGACGATCAGCCTTAAATCAGATGGACAGCTCAATGCTACTAACAATGATGTCAAACTTTTCGACACTCTTACCTTGCCTTCTGCAGTTAATGACAAATTAAAAGATGAGAAGAAGATTGTTCTTAAAGCTGGAACATACAATAGTAGTGAAAGAACAATTGTAAACATTAAAACAGATGACCAAGAAGGGGTTAAAGCAGACCAAGAAGTCGCTGAAAAAGAAAAAGGCGATGAAGTCGATGATCGTAACGTGAAATACGATACAATTGAGTCTACTGTTTTGAAAGCGGTCATTGACCAAGCCTTCCCTCGTATTAAAGAATATGTCCTTAATGGCAACAAGCTTCCAGGTCAACTTCAACCAATTAATCAAGTTGTTATCAATAAGCATGCCGTAACTCCTGAAGTTACCTATAAAAAAGTAAATGCAACAACTGCTGAGTATGAAATGAAACTCCGTGATGAGGAAAACCTCATCAACGCAGATATGACTGTTCGTTTGCAAGTGGTTGGCAATCAACTTCACTTTGATGTGACTAAGATTGTCAACCATAACCAAGTAACACCAGGACAGAAGATTGATGATGAACGTAAATTGCTTTCTTCAATCAGCTTCCTAGGCAATGCCTTGGTATCTGTTTCAAGTGACCAACCTGGAGCTAAGTTTGATGGGGCAACCATGTCAAACAATACTCACGTAAGTGGTGACGACCATATCGAAGTAACCAATCCAATGAAAGAATTGGCCAAAGGTTACATGTATGGATTTGTTTCAACAGATAAACTTGCTGCTGGTGTGTGGAGTAATTCTCAAAATAGTTATGGTGGTGGTTCTTATGACTGGACACGTTTGACAGCCTACAAGAACACTATTGGTAATGCTAACTACGTTGAAATCCATAGTTCTGAATGGCAATGGGAAAAAGCACACAATGGTATTGTCTTCCCAGCATATACTAAGGAACTTCCAAGTGCTAAAGTTGTCATCACAGAAGATGCCAATGCTGATAATAAAGTAGACTGGCAAGATGGTGCGATTGCATACCGTAGCATTATGAACAACCCTCAAGGTTGGGAAAAAGTTAAAAATATCACTGCTTACCGTATCGCTATGAACTTTGGTTCACAGGCACAAAATCCATTCCTGATGACCTTGGATGGTATCAAGAAGATTAACCTCCATACAGATGGTCTTGGACAAGGTGTCCTTCTTAAAGGTTACGGTAGTGAAGGACATGACTCAGGTCACTTAAACTACGCGGATATCGGTAAACGTATCGGTGGTACGGAAGACTTTAAAGCTCTTATTGAAAAAGCTAAGAAATATGGTGCCCACCTCGGTATCCACGTTAACGCTTCAGAAACCTATCCTGAATCAAAATACTTCAATGAAAATATCCTTCGTAAAAATGCTGACGGTAGCTATAGCTATGGTTGGAACTGGCTTGACCAAGGTATCAATATCGATGCAGCCTATGACTTGGCTCATGGACGTTTAGCGCGTTGGGAAGAATTGAAGAAAGAATTGGGTGAAGGCCTAGACTTCATCTATGTCGACGTTTGGGGTAACGGTCAATCAGGAGATAATGGTGCTTGGGCAACTCACGTTCTTGCGAAAGAAATTAACCAACAGGGTTGGCGTTTTGCAATTGAGTGGGGCCATGGTGGTGAGTATGACTCTACCTTCCATCACTGGGCAGCTGACTTGACTTATGGTGGCTATACCAATAAAGGTATCAACAGTGCCATTACTCGCTTTATCCGTAACCACCAGAAAGATGCTTGGGTTGGTGATTACAGAAGCTACGGAGGTGCGGCAAACTACCCACTTCTAGGCGGATACAGCATGAAAGACTTCGAAGGTTGGCAAGGTCGTAGCGACTATAATGGTTATGTAACCAACTTGTTTGCACATGATGTGATGACTAAATACTTCCAACACTTCACTGTTAGCAAATGGGAAAATGGTAAACCAGTAACCATGACTGACAATGGTGGTACTTACAAGTGGACACCAGAGATGAAGGTTGAATTGGTTGATGAGGAAAACAACAAGGTAGTTGTTACTCGTAAATCTAATGATGTTAATAGCCCACAATACCGTGAACGAATTGTTACACTCAATGATCGTGTCATTCAAGATGGTTCAGCCTACTTGACTCCTTGGAACTGGGATGCCAATGGTAACAAGCTTACTGGGGACAAGGAAAAAATGTACTACTTCAATACTGAAAAAGGTGCAACAACTTGGACACTTCCTAGCGATTGGGCAAACGGCAAAGTTTACCTTTACAAACTAACAGACCAAGGTAAGACTGAAGAACAAGAAGTGGCTGTCAAAGATGGTAAGATTACACTCGACCTTCTAGCAAATCAACCTTATGTTCTTTATCGTTCTAAACAAACTAATCCTGAAATGTCATGGAGTGAAGGAATGCACATTTATGACCAAGGATTTAACAGTGAATCTTTGGATCATTGGAAGATTGAAGGTGACGCTTCTAAAGCGACAGTTGTCAAATCTCAAGGCGCAAACCAAATGCTTCGCATCCAAGGCAATACAGAAAAAGTTAGTCTCACTCAAAAATTAACTGGCTTGAAGCCAAACACTAAATATGCTGTCTATGTCGGTGTGGATAACCGTAGTGATGCCAAAGCAAGCATTACTGTTAACACTGGTGAGAAAGAAGTGACCAACTACACGAACAAGTCACTGGCCCTTAACTACGTTAAAGCTTATGCTCATAACACTCGTACTGATAATGCAACGGTTAATGATAGAAGTTACTTCCAAAACATGTATGCCTTCTTCACAACAGGTTCAGATGTATCAAATGTAACTGTGACCTTGAGTCGTGAAGCAGGAGATGAAGCAACTTACTTTGATGAAATCCGTACTTTCGAAAATGATTCAAACATGTACGGTGATGGTCATGATACTGCAACAGGCGTCTTCAAACAAGACTTTGAAAATGTCGGACAAGGTATCTTCCCATTTGTCATCGGCGGAATCGAAGGTGTTGAAGATAACCGTACTCACTTGTCTGAAAAACATGGTCCATACACGCAACGTGATTGGAATGGCAAGAAAGTAGATGACGTTATCGAAGGAAATTGGTCACTCAAGACAAACGGTCTTGTTAGCCGTCGCAACTTGGTTTACCAAACAATCCCACAAAACTTCCGCTTTGAAGCAGGTAAGACCTACCGTATCACATTTGACTACGAAGCAGGTTCTGATAGTACTTACGCCTTTGTAGTAGGTAAGGGAGAATTCCAATCTGGCCGTCGTGGTAGTCAAGCAAGTGATCTTGAGATGCATGAATTACCAAACTCATGGACAGATTCTCCAAAAGCAAAACGTGCAACCTTCCTTGTGACAGGTGCTGAAACTGGCGATACTTGGGTAGGTATCTACTCTACAGGTAATGCAAGTAACACTCGTGGAGACTCTGGTGGTAATGCTAACTTCCGTGGTTACAATGACTTCATCATGGATAAACTTCAAATTGAAGAGATTGTCTTGACAGGTAAGATGATGACAGAAAATGCTGTCAAAAATTATCTTCCAACTGTAGCCATGACTAACTACACCAAAGAAAGTATGGATGCTTTAAAAGAAGCAGTCTTCAACCTCAGTCAAGCAGATGATGACATTAGTCTGGAAGAAGCTAAAGCAGAAATCGATAAGGTCAATGCTCTTAAAGATGCTTTAGTAATGAAGAAAGTAGCTCTTGTAGCAGATGACTTTACAAGTCTTTCAGCTCCTGCTCAGGCTGGTGAAGGTCTTGAAAATGCCTTTGATGGCAACTTGTCTAGTCTATGGCATACATCATGGGGCGGAGGCGATGTTGGTAAACCAGCAACCATGGTCTTGAAAGAACCAACAGAAATTACAGGCTTCCGTTATGTTCCACGTGGTTCAGGTTCAAATGGTACCTTGAGAGATGTGACTCTTGTGGTTACTGATGAAACTGGTAAGGAACATACCTTCAATGCAACGAATTGGGCTAACAATAATAAGCCAAAAGATATTGACTTTGGTAAGACTATCAAAGCTAAGAAGATTGTCCTAACTGGAACAAGAACTTATGGAGATGGTGGTAATCAATATCAATCAGCTGCAGAATTAATCTTTGCTCGTCCTCAAGTTGCTGAAGCAGGTCTTGATACAAGTGCATATGAAGCAGCCTTGGCTAAAGCTCAAAAATTGACTGATAAGAGCAATCAAGAAGAAGTGGCAAGCGTTATTGCTAGCATGAAATATGCAACAGATAACCACCTCTTAACAGATCGAATGGTGACATTCTTTGCAGAGTATCTGGATCAATTGAAAGATTCAACTCCAGATCCAGAGCCAACTCCAAATCCAGAGCCAACTCCAGATCCGAAACCAACTCCAGATCCAGAACCAACCCCAGATCCAGAGCCAACTCCAAATCCAGAGCCAACTCCAGATCCAGAGCCAACCCCAGATCCGAAACCAACTCCAGATCCAGAGCCAACTCCAGATCCAGAACCAACTCCAGATCCAGAGCCAACTCCAGATCCAGAGCCAACTCCAGATCCAGAGCCAACTCCAGATCCAGAGCCAACTCCAGATCCAGAACCAACTCCAGATCCAGAGCCAACTCCAGATCCGAAACCAACTCCAGAACCTGAAGTCCTTTCAAGTAAGGGAGAACAGCAACCACCAGTAGTTGAAATTCCTGAATTTACAGGTGGAGTTAATGCAGCAGAAGCAGCTGTTTATGACATTCCAGAATTCAAGGGTGGCGTTAATTGGGTTGAAGCGGAAAAGAATGAGCTTCCAGAATTCAAGGGCGGCGTTAATTGGGTTGAAGCTGCTAAGAATGATGTTCCTGAGTATAAAGAAACATTAGGTGCAGGAGACAATCAGACAAGTCCAGTTGCAGAAAAACTTGATCAGAAACCAGCTCTTACACCAACACCTGCTATGCAAGCAGCACAAAAAGAAGCAGTTCAGCCTAAACTTCCTGAAACTGGTGAAGGCACAACTGAACACCTCTTCCTAGCTGGTCTTACATTAGCAATGTCTGCTCTATTTCTTCAAAAAGAAAAGAAGATTAAAAAATAATAGAGTTTTATACTATGAAAACTCAAACTCCTAACTTATTGTAATGGAGAAAACCAAACACCTAGAGAGGACCTCTTGGTCCTCCCATTTTAAAAGGGAAATGAGAACGCTTACCCAATTTAAGCGTTGGAAAGGAAATAAAGAAAATGGGAAAACATTTTTTTGAGAGACGGTGTCATTACAGTATACGTAAGTTTGCAATTGGCGCGGCTTCTGTCATGATTGGTGCAAGCATTTTTGGTGCTGGTATGGTTCAAGCAGCAGAAACAGAAGGGCCTGCAGAGACAGAAGGCACGGTGACACAGGTTCAGCCCCTGGATAAGTTGCCAGCGGATATAGCAGCAGCTATTGAAAAAGCTGAATCAGCAAAACCAACTGATCCTACTGAAACGAATCCGACTGATGCGGAAGCTCAGCCTGAAAATACTGGAGAAGTAGCTCCAAAACCAGCTGAAACTCCAGTTCCTAAGGAAGAAGCAACACCAAAACCAGCTGAGACTCCAAAAGAAGAAGCAGCACCAGTAGCTAAACCAGCAGAAAAGCCAGTTACTAAAGATTTGGTTGAAACTCCAGATGTCAATCATTTGGAAAAGGCTACTGCGACAGCATCAAACCATGAATCGAACACACCATTTACAGCTGAGAAGGCGATTGATGGAAATCCAGATACTCGTTGGGCAACTGACCGTGATGTTGTGAAACCAACAATCGAATTTAAGCTTGAAAAGACAACCTTAATCAAGCATGTGGAAATTGATTGGGATCGTCGTGTTCGTGGCGAGCAAAATGATCCAAACATCAAATCTTGGAATCTCTATTATGCAGGTCAAGACGAAGTCAATGGATCAGGTCCTGGAGAATGGAAGTTGGCTCATCAACGAACAGGAACTCCGGTTCTAGATGAAAAAGTTGACTTAAAAGAAGCCGTTCAAGCTAAGTATCTTAAACTTGAAATTACAGATTATCAAGCCGGTACTATGCAATGGAAAAATGTGGGTATTCAAGAAATTCGTGCCTACTCAAATATTCCAGACACCAGCAAACCAACAGATATTCGTCAAGTTACAGAAATAGCGGTTGCTGAAGACGGAAAATCACTTGTATTGCCTAAATTACCTGGTCAAGTTAGCTTGATTGGAAGCAATAAGCAAGGTGTTATCGACCTAAATAATAAAATCTACACACCGCTGACAGAACAACATGTCAAAGTGATGGTCCAACAAACGAATGATAACCATACCTTCACAAAAGAATTTGAAGTTGTCATTAAAGGTTTGCACGCTGATGAAGGCGTTGGGACCAAACCTGCAGTTGCTCCAGCAGTTCAACAATGGTACGGCACTGAAGGTAAAACTTCTATTACTTCAGAAACTGTCATTTCCGTTGGGAATTCTGGATTTGATAAGGAAGCTAAGTTCTACCAAACTGACCTTGAAAATCGTGGTTTGGAAGTCGCAACCGGTGGTCAAGAAGCGTCAAACCGTATCGAGTTTAAAAAGGTTGAAGACAAGGGTTATGGCAAAGAAGGCTATGGTATCACCATTAAAGATGGAGTTATCACTGTAGAAGCTGCAACCAACGCAGGAGCCTTTTACGCAACTCGTACTCTTCTTCAAATGGGAGAAAATGACCTACAGAACGGTGAAATCCGTGACTTCCCAAGCTTCAGCCACCGTGGTTTTATGCTAGACACAGGTCGTAAGTTTATCCCTTATGACACGCTTGTAGATATCATGCTAAATATGGCTTACTACAAGATGAATGACTTGCAGTTGCACCTTAATGATAACTATATCTTCCTAGAAAAACACTTGGAAGGAAAACATCTTAGTCAACAAGAGGAACTGGATTATGTTCTTAAAAATGCCAAGACAGGTTTCCGTGTGGAAACTGATGTTGTCGGAGAAAATGGTGAAAAATTAACATCAGACGAACATTATACTAAGGAAGAAATGCAACAGATCATCAAGTTGGCTAAAGCTTTGCATATCAACCTTGTTCCTGAGATTGACACACCAGGTCACGCTTTGTCCTTTGTTAAAGTTCGTCCAGACCTTATGTATAAAGGTAGTCTGAGCGATTATAGAGGTAAGCACAATGTAGAACGTGTTGCTATGTTGGACTTGGATAATAAGTACGAAGAAACTCTTGCTTTTGTTAAATCAGTCTATGATAAATTGCTCGATGGAGAAAATGCACCACTTCATGGTGTCTCAACAGTTCATATCGGAACTGATGAGTACTACGGCAGTAGAGAAAGCTATCGTCGCTACGTCAACGATATGATTAAATACATCAAAGACAAGGGCTTAACACCTCGTATTTGGGGCTCACTTAGTGCTAAGCCTGGTACAACGCCAGTTGATTGGAATGGTGTAGAAGTTGATATCTGGAGTATCCATTGGCAACGTCCAGCGGCTGCAATTGCTCAAGGTGCTAAGATTATCAATATCACAGATATTCCAACCTATAGTGTTCCAAGTGGAAGCAACAGTCAAGGTGGTTATGGTGATTATGCTAACTATGAAACTCAATACAATCGCTGGACACCAAATGACTTCTCAACAGGTGGAGGACCACGCTTAGAAGCATCTAATCCAAATATCATCGGTGGTGGTCATGCAGTCTGGAATGACAACATTGACCTACATGAAACAGGACTTACTTCTTACGATATCTTTAAACGCTTCTTCAAGAGTATGCAATCAACTGCAGAACGCACTTGGGGTTCAGATCGTGCAGCTAAGACCTATGCAGAACGTATCCAGCCAACTAATATTTATGCACCGCAATCAAATCCAGAAAAGACAATAGAAGATAGTGACCTATTCACAATTAAACCAGAAACTATCAAGGAATATCTTGCTAAGAAAGTACAGAAGACTGAAGCAGGTTTGAACTTCGAAAAAGATTCTAGCATCGAAGGCTTAGTAGGTGATGTTGGTCCTAGTCACGTTTTGAAATTGGATGTAACTGTTACAGGTGATGGAGAGCAAGTCTTCTCTACAAGTGGGGACAACCAACTTTACCTTGCGGACAAGGATGGCTATCTTGCTTATAAATTTGAACAATTCCATATTCAATTTGACAAGAAGCTAGAGAAGAATAAACGTTATCAAATCTCTGTTGTTACGAAACCGCAAAAAACAGAAGTTTATGTAGACGGTGAAAAGCTTGAGCGTATTGCAAATCCAGCTCATCCTCGCTTGGCTCACAATAGCTTGGTACTTCCACTTGAAACAATCGGTGGCTTCCAAGGAATCTTGCATAGTGCAGAGTTGTCGAATGAAGCATTTGTAAACCCACGTTTAATCCCAACAGATCACTTCACAGTTTCTGCAACTAGTCAGGAAATACCAGGAACAGAGACTGAAGGACCAGTAGAAAAAGCTTTCGACAATGATCCGAACACCTTCTGGCATTCTAAGTGGACTGGACATCAAGCTCCATATACCGTTGCCATGAATTTGAACGCTCCTGAAAAAGTCAATGGTTTGACTTATCTTCCACGTCCAGGTGGTGGTAACGGAGTCGTGACCTCTTATGAAATCTATGCTCAAAAAGATGGTCAAATGGTTAAGGTTGCTTCAGGAACTTGGGAAAATAATACTAAAGAAAAAACGGTTAATTTTGCAACAGTTGAAACTAATAAGGTAGAATTTAAAGTTCTGTCAGGTGTCGCAGGATTTGGTAGTGCCGCAGAAATTCAACTACTCAAGCCACTTGCTGATAGTGAAACAGAAGAACCAGTTGTTCCAGAAAAACCTGTAACTCCTGAGAAACCGGTGACTCCAGAACCGCCAAGAGTTGAAGAGGTGGGTGATGGTACAACAGAACTTGCTGATAGCTTTGTAGCTACAAAACCAGCCAGTGATGATGCGATTGCTGCTGCAGCACAAAGCCAAGACTATCTCAAGAAAGAATACAAGGTATTCCCAACACCACAAAAAGTCACTTACGGTGAAGGTGTCACTAAACTTCAAAAACAAGTTAATCTTGTCATGGGTAATCAGCTAGATATTTATACTCGCAACCGCTTGAAGAGTGTACTACAAGATCATCAAATCTCTTATACAAGTAGTCAAGCAGCAGTAGCAGATGCTACAAATATCTATCTTGGTGTTCATGGTCAACATTCACAGGCTGAAAAAGAAATATCTGGTATTTCTCAAGGACTCTTTGATAAGATTGATGCCTATGCTTTGTCAATCAAGAACAATACAATCTCTATCGTCGGTAAAGATACAGATGCTGTCTTCTATGGATTGACGACTCTTAAACACATGCTTAACGAAAGTGAAGCTCCAGTTTTACGTAATGTAACTGTTGAAGACTACGCTGAAATTAAGAATCGTGGTTTTATCGAAGGTTACTATGGAAATCCATGGAGCAATGCTGATCGTGCTGAATTGATGCGCTATGGTGGTGACTTGAAGTTGACTCAATACTTCTTTGCACCAAAAGACGATCCATACCACAACAAGAAATGGCGTGAACTTTATCCAGAAGAAAAATTAGCTGAAATCCGTGAATTGGCGCGTGTCGGAAACCAAAACAAGACTCGCTATGTTTGGACCATCCACCTATTCATGAACAACCGTATTCGTTTTGGTAACGATGCTGATTACCACAAAGACCTTGAAACCATTAAGGCTAAATTCACTCAATTGATGGATGTCGGTGTTCGTGAATTCGGTATTTTGGCCGATGACGCTCCAAGTCCAGTTGGTGGCTACAATAGCTACAACCGCTTGATGAAGGATATGACAGACTGGTTGACTGAAAAACAAGCAACGTATGTTGGTCTTCGTAAGGAAATGATCTTCGTTCCAGGTCAGTATTGGGGTAATGGTCGTGAAGATGAGTTGAGATCTCTAAATGAAAATCTTCCAAGTTCAGCATCAATGACATTGACTGGTGGTAAGATTTGGGGTGAAGTATCTGAAAGCTTCCTTTCTAACCTTAAGAATAACCTAACTGCAGGTGGTAAGACCTACCGCCCAGTTTCTCTATGGGTTAACTGGCCTGTTACAGATAACTCTAAACAACACTTAATCTTGGGTGGCGGTGAGAAATTTCTTCATCCAAATGTGGATCCAAGTCTCCTTTCAGGTATCATGTTGAATCCAATGCAACAATCTGAGCCTTCTAAGATTGCACTCTTCTCTGCAGCTCAGTATGCATGGAAACAATGGAAGTCTGAAGAAGAAGCTAAGAAAGTAAATGATATCGCCTTTAACTTTGTTGAAACAGGTAAATTTACTGACAGTGAAACATCTGTTGCCTTCCGTGAACTTGGTAAACATATGATCAACCAAAACATGGATGGTCGTGTTGTGAAATTGGAAGAGTCTGTTGAACTCGCACCAAAATTGGCGGCCTTCATGTCTAAGTTGAAAGCTGGTCAAGATGTCAATGCAGAGCGTGCTGAATTGCGTGCTGAATTTGCTAAACTGAAAGCAGCAGCTCAACTTTATAAAGCATCTGGTGACGAAAAGATGCGCTCTCAAATCCATTACTGGTTGGATAATACTATTGACCAAATGGATGCCTTGAGTGCTTTCCTAGATGGATCAGAAGCTATTGAAAACAATGATTCTGCTAGACTTTGGGATAGCTATTACAAGGGCTTGAAACTTTATGAACAGTCTCAAACTTATACTTTCCATTATGTAGACCATGATGAGAGAGCTGAATTGGGTGTTCAACATATCCGTCCATTCTTGCTTGGTCTTCGTGAAATCCTTGCAACTGAAGTTCAAAAAGCCCTACACCCAGACCAAGTAATCAGCACCTTTATTACGAACCGTATAGGTGTAGAAGGTGGACTTGCTGAAGTCACTGATGGTGATTTAGGAACACATGCCCTTATCAAATCACCAAACAGTATTCAAACTGGTGATTACATTGGCTTGAAATTTAATAAAGCTGTTCCAATTCAAAACTTGACATTTGCAATGGGAACACAAGCAAATCCACATGATACCTTTAACAATGCTAAGGTTGAGTACCTCAATGAAAATGATGAGTGGGTAACACTTTCTGAACCAAGCTACACTGGTAATGAGCCTCTTCTTAAATTTGAAAATCTCAATATCAATGCTAAAGCTGTTCGAATGATTGCTACTTCAGATCGTGATAATACTTGGTTTGCTGTACGAGAAATTGCTGTTAACCGTCCTGTGGAAGTAAGTCGTCCTAAACAGGCAGCTACAGTGACCATCAGTCCAAATCTCATGTACAAGTACAATACGACAGTTGCTCAGATTACAGATGGTCGTGATAATACTGAAGCAATGCTTGCAAATGCTGATAGAACAGACACAACTCCAGTCGATGGTTGGGTTCAACTAGACTTGGGCGGAGTCAAACCTGTAACTAAGGTTCGCCTCGTTCAAGGTTCAGGAGATAAATTAGCAGAAGGTGTTCTTGAGTATTCTACAGATGGAAATTCATGGCAAGAATTGGATCGTTTGACTGGTGAACAAACCAAAGAAATTGAAACTCCAATTTCAGCTCGCTACATCCGTGTTCGTAACACCAAGAATATCAATCTATGGTGGCGTATCGCTGACTTCTCAGTTGAAACACGTGCTGGCAATAGCGAGATGACAGATACCAATGTTGAAAATTTGAAATCAACTCCAGTATATGACAGTCTCGGTCGTTATGACATGCAAATTCCAAGTGGAACTAAGCTTCCAGCTCATAGCTACTTGGGTATGAAGCTAGACCGTCTACACCAAGCTGAAAGCATTCAGGCTATTGGTATTGGAAATCCAGCCCTTGACTTGGAATTCTCTCCAAATGCACAAGAATGGTATCCAGCTAGCCAAGTGACTGATAAGTCCTTGGTACGTTATGCTCGTTTGGTGAATAAGACCGACCAAGAACAAGCAGTGACAGCTACATCTCTACTTGTTAAGACAAAAGAAGTCCAACCAACTAAACTTGATTCTACTTCTATGGGAATTGATGCCTACTATGGTGCAAATGATGTTCGCAAGATCAAGAATTTGGATCAGTTGTTTGATGGTGTTTACAATAACTTTGTAGAGTTCTCAGACTATGCACGTAAAGATGGTCACATCACCTTGAAACTTGGTAGTGAACGTGAAATCAAGAAGATTAGAGCCTACATCCAAGATGGTACTAAGAACTATCTTCGTGATGGTAAGATTCAAGTCAGTCAAGATGGTAAGACATGGACAGATGTTGTGACAGTAGGTGATGGTGTTGCTAATGAAATGCGTGATGATTCATTGACAGATGGATGGACACATGATTCTAAGATGCCTGGAAATCGCTACATCGAGGGTGAACTTGCTAGTCCAGTTAAAGCAAATTATCTCCGTGTTCTTTTCACTGCTAATTACGATGCTCGTTTTGTTGGATTTACTGAGTTGGTTATCAATGATGGCGAATTTGTGAAACCAATTAACGATCCAACTGTTCAAGGAAATGGTGGAGAAAGTCGAGGCAATCTTTACACCAATCTTGTAGATGGCAAAGTCTTGACAAGCTATAAGGCTGAGAAAGACCAAGGTGAGCTGGTTTACCACTTGTCAGAACCAACAGATGCTAACCACATCCGACTTGTTTCTAGTCTACCTCAAGGCGTGGCAGCTCGTGTACTTGCTCGCACTCTGAAAACAGACAGAGACGGTGCTTGGACAGATTTGGGTGCAATGACTTCAACCTTCCAAACATTTGCAGTCAGAGATAAGGCTCCGTTACTTGATGTCAAACTCATTTGGGAAGGTGGCAAACCAGAGTTCTATGAAATGACGACTTACTACCAAGAACTTTCAGAAGAACCTGAGCAACCAACTCCAAATCCAGAGCCAACTCCAAATCCAGAGCCAACTCCAGATCCAGAGCCAACTCCAGATCCAGAGCCAACTCCAAATCCAGAGCCAGCTCCAAATCCAGAGCCAACTCCAAATCCAGAGCCAACTCCAAATCCAGAGCCAACTCCAGATCCAGAGCCAATTCCAAATCCAGAGCCAACTCCAAATCCAGAGCCAACTCCAGATCCAGAACCAACTCCAGATCCGAAACCAACTCCAGATCCGAAACCAACTCCAGATCCAGAACCAACTCCAGATCCAGAACCAACTCCAGATCCAGAACCAATTCCAGATCCAGAGCCAACTCCAGATCCAGAGCCAACTCCAGATCCAGAGCCAACTCCAGATCCGGAGCCAACTCCAGATCCAGAACCAACTCCAGATCCAGAGCCAACTCCAGATCCAGAGCCAACTCCGAACCCAGAGCCAACTCCAGATCCAGAACCAACTCCGGACCCAGAGCCAACTCCAAAACCAACTCCAGAGCCTGAAGTACTAACAAGTAAGGGAGATCAAGAACCACCAGTAGTTGAAATTCCTGAATTTACAGGTGGCGTTAATGCTGCAGAAGTGGCTGTTCATGAAATCCCAGAGTTCAAAGGTGGTGTTAATTGGGTTGAAGCGGACAAGAATGAGCTCCCAGAATTCAAGGGTGGCGTGAACGCAGTTGAAGCGGACAAGAATGAGCTTCCAGAATTCAAGGGTGGCGTTAATTGGGTTGAAGCGGACAAGAATGAGCTCCCAGAATTCAAGGGTGGCGTGAACGCAGTTGAAGCAGCTAAGAATGATGTTCCAGAATACAAAGAACCTGCTTCAAATCCAGCTACACCACTTACGGAACACAAGCCAGCTCAAATTTCAACAAACCAAAAACAAGAACAACCACATGCACCAGCAACTGAAGCCAAAGCTCAACTTCCAGCAACTGGTGAGCAAGATTCAGTAGGTTTAGCTTTCCTAGCTAGTCTTGGATTGGTTCTTTCTGCAACCTTTATCAAAAAAGGGAAAGAAGACTAAGTACGAATCTTAATTCGATGCAGAATAGCTTGTTTTAAAAAGAAAACCAGGGACACTAGTTCCTGGTTTTTTGTGATTCGAAAGCATAGAAAACTGCAAATAAAATACCAACGAAGTAACCGTTGGTATTGAAAAATGCTTAAGATGCTCCGTTATTAGCGCTAACTCCTGCTTCAGTGGTTGGAGTATTTACCGAATTATCAGATTGCTCATTTTTCTGAGAATTGTTATCTGATTTTGTATCCTCCTTCTTACTAGGAGTTTGAACCTCTTCTTTTTGAGTTGTTTCTTGATTGTTAGATGGGCTCTGTGCAGGGGAATTAGATTCAGCAGGAGTTTCCTTTTGGATCTCTTTGATGATGGTTGTTTGCGTAACAGGACTAGTATCTGCTTTCTTTTGTTCATTGGACTTCATTGCATTGGAAATGGTAATCGTCGCAGTGATAATTCCCAACATACTACCTATTAAGGTTAAGGTTTTCTGAAAAGCAGATAAACCTTTCTTGATGTGATGGCTAGCCTTGCCAGTTTCTTGACTGTCTTTGTTTGTTTTTTATTTTGACGAGAATAGTTAGACATAATGGTTTTCAAACTCCTTTGCAAAACTAAATATGAATTTGGATTCATTTCATATTTTCATTATACGTTTTTTATTTTAAATTGTCTTAAAAAAATAAAACTTTTAGTTTTGAAAACGCAACCAGTAGATTTTTTCTCTAAAATGTAAAGCAAGAAGTTTGGTGATAAATCATAACTGGTGGATTGAAGGTTAAAAGATGCTTTTACTATTAAGTAAGACTGGGAAATCAATCATCACAGCCTTATTGAATGAATATAAAGGAAACTAGTCTTTATTCTCTTCGAAAGTGGCTTGAGCGACAGCAAGTCGAGCTACAGGGACCCTATAAGGTGAGCAAGAAACATAGGTGACACCAATTTCCTGGAAGAAAGAGATAGAAGCAGGATCACCACCGACCTCTCCACAAATACCGATAGACAGGTTTGGTTTTACTTGGCGAGCCCTGCTGATTGCAATACGCATTAATTCACCGACTCCCTCCTGATCAATATGTTGGAATGGATCAGATGAGAGAATGCTCATCTTTTTGTAATGACCTATAAATTTTCCAATATCATCTCGAGAAAAACCATAGGTCATTTGAGTCAAATCGTTAGTACCAAAGCTGAAGAAATCAGCCTCTTGAGCTAGTTTGTCTGAAGTCAGACAAGCGCGTGGTAACTCAATCATGGTACCAATTTCATATGGGAAGGGCTCTTGTTTATGTTCTCTAAAGATATACTGGATGTGTTGAGTCAGATAGGATTTTACAAATTCTAACTCCTTTTTATCAGCAATTAAAGGAATCATGATTTCAGGTTTAATTTTATTCCCTCTTGGTATAATTTGATGGCACTTCTGAAAATAGCTTCCGTCTGCATCTTGTAAATGTCTGGCTGAGTGATTCCAAGTCTACAACCTCTATGGCCCAGCATAGGGTTGCTTTCTTGCAAGCTCTCAATTTGATGGGTCAGATTTTCAGGTGACTTATTTAGTTTTTCAGCTAGAACCTTGATTTCCTGCGAATCTTTAGGTAAAAATTCATGCATGGGTGGATCTAAAAGTCGGACAATCAGAGGTTTATCCTCAACCGTTTTGAACATCTGATAGAAGTCTTCTGCTTGGAAGGCTAAAAGGTTCTTGAGTGCGGCTTTCATTTCTGTATCCTTATCAGCTAAAATGAGGCGACGCATCTCTGTAATTCTATCCTGACCAAAGAACATATGTTCAGTACGGGCTAGTCCTACCCCTTGGGCACCAAAATTCATAGCTGTCTGTAAATCTTTGACAGTCTCAGCATTAGCACGAACTTTAAGACGGGCAACTTTATCTGCCCAAGAAAGAAGGCGCTGAAGGTCTTCATTATTCTCAATCAAGACTGTAGGAATTTCTCCGATATAAACACAACCGGAACTACCATCAACAGAAATGATATCTCCCTCTGTTAAAACAAGATTACCACAAGAAAGTGTCTTCTCTTCCTCGCTGATTTTTAGTTCCCCACATCCAGCTACACAACAGGTACCCATTCCTCTAGCAACAACTGCTGCATGAGAAGTCATACCACCTTGGCTGGTAACAATAGCTTGGCTAACGACCATGCCTTCAATATCTTCGGGCGATGTTTCTTGTCTTACTAAAATAACCTTTCTTCCTAAATTGTGGAATTCTTTAGCTCGTTCTGCTGTAAAAACTATTTCCCCAGTAGCAGCTCCTGGGCTGGCTGGTAAACCTTGTGCAATGAGAGTTGCTTTTTCCATTGCAGCCTCTTCAAAGACTGGGTGAATGAGCTGACTAATAGAAGAAGGGGATACTCTCATCAGGGCATCTTTTTTACTAATAATACCCTGGTCTACTAAGTCCAAAGCAATTTTTAAAGAAGCTTTAGCTGTGCGTTTGCCATCCCTAGTTTGTAAAATATACAGTTTTCCTTTCTCAATGGTAAATTCGATATCTTGCATGTCCTTGTAGTGGTTTTCAAGGATTCTAGCATACTCTTTAAAGGCTTTGAAAACTTGAGGTTGAGATTTTTCTAAAGCGGCAATTGGTTCTGGAGTTCGTATACCAGCTACGACGTCTTCTCCTTGAGCATTCAGTAGGAATTCACCGAATAGTTGATCTTCTCCACTAGCAGGATTTCTAGTGAAACAGACTCCTGTTCCGCTGTTTTGGTCACTATTTCCAAAGACCATTGCCTGGACGTTAACGGCAGTTCCCAAATCATGAGGAATTCTATTAAGTTCTCGGTAGACCTTGGCCCGATTATTATTCCAAGAATTAAAGACAGCTTGAATAGCAGCAAAAAGTTGGTCCATAGGATTTTCAGGAAAAGATTGGTTCTCTTTAAGATAGATTTCTTTATATTGCTTAATCAAGTCTTGATGCTCTTCTAGTGTTAGCTCTTTAATTGTTTTACCATGACCTTTTTCAAAGTCTTTTAGTAGTTCATCAAAAAGTTCTTTAGAAATCCCATATACAACATCTGCAAACATCTGAAGTAGACGTCGATAGCAATTATAGGCAAACTCAGGATTAGTCTGTTCTGCAAGTATTCTTGTCCTCTGGTCATTAAGTCCAAGATTTAAAATGGTATCCATCATTCCTGGCATAGAAAATTTTGCTCCGCTACGAACCGAAACTAAAAGAAGACTTGAGCTTTCTACGCTAAACGATTTATCGGTTTTTCTTTCTAATTTAGAAACCGCTTCCAAAATATCGTCTTTTAAAGAAGAATCAAAGAAATCGGGATTTTCGAGAAACTTAATACAGCTGTCGGTAGTAATGGTAAAACCTGGAGGAACAGGCAATCCCAAATTGCTCATCTCTGCTAAATTGGCCCCTTTTCCACCAAGGAGTGCCTTGTCGTTTGCGCTTCCTTCTTCGAAGAAATAAATCCATTTTGTCATAGTCGCCTCCAAAATATTAAATATGTGTCACAATTAAAGACAAAACCATTGTAATATACATCATATATATTTGTCAAATGAAAAAACTGCATGTAATGATTGACATATTTTAAATAATTGCTATAATATTCAATAAACATGATGCTTATTTTAAAATTAGTTTAGTATAATAAAAATATGCATGTTCTTCCAATCGTTATTTGGATCCTATATAGAATATAGAAAGGTTTTCTGTGAATTGAAATTAAGCGAACGACAAAAAAAGATTGTAGAAATTGTTAAAGACCAGCAACCTTTGAGTGGTGAGAAAATATCTGACTTACTAGATATTTCTCGAGCAACGCTACGGTCGGATCTTTCCTTCTTAACCTTGGTTGGAATTCTAAAGGCCACTCCTAAAGTTGGGTATACATATTCAGGCTCTGATTTAGAATCGGTCTTCTTTTTTGATACCTTTAGGAAAGAAGTGGCAGATATTATGACTTCACCAGTCTTGGTCACCAGTGATTCCTATATCCAGGATGCTATTATTACTCTCTTTATGTACGATGCAGACGTTATTTATGTCATCGATGAAGATAAGCTTCTTCTTGGAATTATGTCACGTAAAGATCTTCTGAGGGCTTCTCTCAATTCAAATATTGCCAGTACTCCGGTTGCTGTCTGCATGACCAGAATGCCTCATATTAAAACATGCCATAAAAATATGAATATTTTGGAAGCTGCTGTACTCCTTCAAGATTACGCCATTGATTCCTTACCGATTGTCGACGAAAAGAATGAACGTCAGATTTTAGGTAGTGTAACCAAGTCAGCCTTGTTGGACTATATTATTCAGCAAGCTAGAAGCACCGAGGTAAATAGAGAAGAGGAATAAATATGAAAAAAGAAATGATTGTTTATAGTATTTCGGATTCTTTGGGTGGAACTTCCCAAAAATTATTATCAGCCGTTACAGCTCAATATCCGGACATCATTTTTAATAATAGCTATCGTTTCCCTTTTATCAACAAGGAAGAGGAATTGTTAGAAATTTTACGTGATGCCATCAAGGATGATGCCCTGGTTATCAGTACCTTGGTCGATGGCAAACTAGCTTCGGTAGCAAGGGAGTTTAGCTTGATGCATGGGTTATCCTATTTGGATTTGATGCATCCGTTTTTTGAAATTATCAAAGAAAAGACAGGAAGGGATCCGATAGAAGTACCTGGCACCCTTCACCGTTTAGATAGCGAATACTTTAATAAAATTTCAGCGATTGAGTTTGCAGTCAAATATGATGACGGTAAAGCACCGCAGGGATTTTTAGAATCTGACATAGTCCTACTAGGGATTTCCCGTACGTCTAAAACACCGCTCAGTATTTATCTAGCAAATAAAGGATATAAGGTTTCGAATCTTCCTTTAATTCCAGAAGTTCCCTTGCCTCAGGTCTTGGAAAAAGTTGATTCTCGCCGCCTTATTGGTTTAGTTTGTGAGCCAGAAAAATTGGTTAAGATTCGCAGTAATCGTTTAGATTCTTTGGGCTTGGTCCAGGAAACAAGCTACACAGATCTTGAGAAGATTTATCAGGAACTGGACTACTCTAAGAAGGTCTTCAGAAAATATGGAGCTAAAGTCATTAATATGTCTGATAAATCAATTGAAGAAACAGCTTTCTTGATCGAGGAGCATTTAAAGAAAATAAATTAAGTAAATGAAGACTTTATAGATTTTCGTAACTAGGTTAGAGCGTTGGAGGGCAGAAATGGAGCAATACAAGCGTATTTTACTGAAAGAATTTGATTCTCGCCAAAAGGTGATCACAGAATTGACCAACCTTGAAGCAATTTTGAACCTTCCAAAGGGGACAGAGCTATACATCAGTGATATTCATGGTGAATTTGCGGCCTTTGACTATATTTTAAGAAGCTGTGCTGCTATTCTAAATGAGAAAATAAAGGACTGCTTTGGGGATTCCTTGTCACAAGATGATAAAAACAGATTGTCAGCCTTGGTTTCATATCCTGAACTTGTTTTGAAGCAAGACGATAAAATCAGAGATTGGTACAAAGAAACGATTCCTCAGTTATTGACTCTACTGACTTTTGTAGCTGCCAAGTACACTCGGTCAAAGCTTAGGAAGGCATTGCCACCTCAGTATACTTATATCATCGAAGAATTGGTATACAGTGATATAGCTTTAGCAGATAAAAAGTCATATTTTAAAAATATCCTCTCCTATGTCATCGAGCTAGGAGAAGCTATTCCCTTTATTCTTGGTGTTTCTAGCAGTATTCGTCGCTTATTGATTGACCATTTACATGTGGTTGGCGATATTTATGACAGAGGAGCTGGTAGTCCGCAAGTTATGGATGAACTCTTGCAATTCCATTCTTTGGATATTCAGTGGGGGAATCACGACATTATCTGGATGGGAGGCTTTTTCGGTTCAAAAGCCTGTATGTTAAATGCACTACGTATTGCTGCCCGCTATGGATATTTATGGGATATTGAGAAAGCTTACGGCTTAAATCTTCGGTCCTTAACACTATTTGCTGACAGGATCTATAAGGCCAATCCCAAGTTTAGGCCTATCCTGGGAAATAGAGAGGCTGATTTCACAAGCGAAGAAATTTTACAGTTGGAAAAGGTGCATCAGGCTCTTTCTATTATCCAATTTAAACTGGAAACTCAACTGATAAACAGAAGGCCAGAATTTCAAATGGAGGATCAGGTTAAACTGGATAATATTGATTATTTGAAAGAGTGTGTGACAATTGATGGAAAAAAATATAATCTTACGAATACCTGCTTTCAAACGATTAATCCAGCCAATCCAGCAGAATTGAGTTTGGAGGAGTCTCAGGCAGTTGACAGTCTCCTAGCTTCCTTTCAAGGGTCACTTAAACTGGCTGAGCATATAGAACTGTTAATGAAAAAAGGATCCATGTATAAAATTTATAACCAGCATTTACTCTTTCATGGTTGTATACCACTTGAACCGTCTGGAGAATTGAAACCTCTAATTATTAACCAGTCTCGTTATGCTGGAAGAGAATTGTTGGATTTCTTTGAATACCATATTCGTCAAGCAGCTAAGAATAAGGAAATTGGAGATGATTTTTCAACAGATTTAATTTGGTATTGTTGGAGAGGGGCAGTTTCACCACTTTTTGGCAAAGATAAGATGACAACTTTAGAGCGCTATTTTATTGAAGATAAGGACACTCATAAAGAAGTGGAAAATTCATATTTTTCTTATCGGACTTCTGAGAAAGTCTGCCAGCTTATTTTGGAAGAATTTGGACTCTTCTCTCAAGAGTCTAGAATGGTCAATGGCCATACTCCAGTTAAGACTGTGAAGGGAGAATCTCCTATTCGTGGTGGTGGTTTACTCTTTGTCATTGACGGAGGTCTATGTAAAGCTTATCAAAAGAAGACAGGAACAGCAGGATATTCCTTACTCAATAATTCTTACGGTTTTCAATTGGTAACCCATCAGCCTTTTGAAGGCTCGCAAAAGGTTGTTGAAGATCCTTTTGCTCAAACATCTTTGAAGAGAGTTATTGAAAATGTTGAGCAACGCACTTTGATTAAATCAACTAGCATTGGACAAATGCTGCTGGCTCAGCAACAAGAACTTTTTGATTTGCTACATGAGTTTTATGACTGTTGAAACTTGCCCTAAGTTCTACTAGAATTTAGGGCTTTTTCTTTCTTGTTCCAGCCTTCCTTTCATGTTACAATAGAAGAAGTGATTTTAGAAAGTGTGAGAAACCATGATTTACTTTGATAATTCTGCAACGACCAAGCCGTATCCAGAAGCACTTGAAACCTATATGCAGGTATCTGCAAAAATTATTGGAAATCCCTCTAGTCTGCATCGTTTGGGGGACCAGTCTACCAGAATTTTAGAAGCTTCTCGTCAGCAGATTGCAGATTTGATTGGCAAGAAAAGCGAAGAAATCTTCTTTACATCTGGTGGTACTGAAGGGGATAACTGGGTTATCAAAGGTGTGGCTTTTGAAAAAGCGCAATTTGGTAAACATATCATCGTGTCAGACATTGAGCACCCAGCGGTCAAGGAGTCAGCTCTCTGGCTTAAGACTCAAGGTTTTGAAGTGGATTTTGCACCTGTAGATGAAAAGGGATTTGTAGATGTAGCTGCTTTAGAAAACCTACTTCGTCCTGATACGACCTTGGTTTCCATCATGGCAGTCAACAATGAAATCGGCTCTATCCAGCCTATTGAAGCTATTTCAGAACTCTTAGCGGATAAACCAACCATTTCTTTCCACGTTGATGCTGTTCAGGCATTGGCTAAGATTCCGACAGAAAAGTATTTGACAGACCGAGTGGATTTTTCGACCTTCTCTAGTCATAAGTTCCACGGCGTTCGTGGTGTTGGCTTTGTCTATGTCAAATCTGGCAAGAAGATTACGCCACTATTAACTGGTGGTGGACAAGAGAGCGATTATCGTTCAACGACTGAGAATGTAGCTGGTATTGCAGCGACTGCCAAGGCTCTGCGTCTAGCTATGGAGAGACTAGAATTGTTTTCTAGTAAAACATGTCAGATGAAGGAAGTCATCCGTAAAGCTCTTCTCGACTATCCAGATATTTTTGTCTTTACAGGTGAGGAAGACTTTGCCCCTCATATTCTGACCTTTGGGATTAAGGGAGTTCGTGGGGAAGTTATCGTGCATGCATTTGAAGATTATGATATTTTCATTTCTACAACATCAGCCTGCTCGTCCAAGGCAGGAAAACCTGCTGGAACCTTGATTGCTATGGGCATTGAAAAAGATAAAGCCCAGTCAGCAGTACGCCTCAGCCTAGATCTAGAAAATGACATGAGTCAAGTGGAGCAATTTTTGACCAAACTAAAATTAATTTACAATCAAACTAAAAAGTAAGATAGGAGCATTCATGCAGTATTCAGAAATTATGATTCGCTATGGTGAGCTTTCAACCAAAGGTAAAACCGTATGCGTTTCATCAATAAACTACGTAATAATATCTCAGATGTTTTATCCATCTATCCTCGAGTCAAAGTTACAGCAGATCGCGATCGTGCTCACGCTTATCTGAATGGGGCAGATTATGAGCCAGTAGCTGAATCCCTCAAACAAGTTTTTGGAATTCAAAACTTTTCACCAGTATACAAGGTTGAAAAATCTGTCGAGGTTCTTAAGTCTGCTGTCCAAGATATTATGAAAGATATCTACAAGGAAGGGATGACCTTTAAAATCTCAAGCAAGCGTAGTGACCATAACTTTGAGTTAGACAGTCGTGAGTTGAATCAAACGCTTGGTGGAGCTGTATTTGAAGCCATTCCAAATGTGCAAGCACAAATGAAAAATCCTGATATTAACCTTCAGGTGGAGATTCGTGAGGAAGCAGCCTACCTTTCATATGAAACCATTCGTGGTGCAGGTGGTTTGCCTGTCGGAACTTCAGGGAAAGGGATGCTCATGTTGTCAGGGGGAATTGATTCTCCTGTAGCTGGTTACCTAGCTCTGAAACGTGGGGTAGATATCGAGGCTGTTCACTTTGCTAGCCCTCCATACACAAGTCCAGGTGCCCTCAAGAAAGCCCAGGATTTAACCCGTAAATTGACTAAGTTCGGAGGCAATATCCAGTTTATCGAAGTACCATTTACTGAGATTCAAGAAGAAATCAAGGCTAAAGCGCCAGAAGCCTATCTGATGACCCTGACTCGTCGCTTTATGATGCGCATTACAGACCGTATCCGTGAGGTACGAAATGGTTTGGTCATCATCAATGGTGAAAGTCTTGGTCAGGTGGCAAGCCAAACCCTAGAAAGTATGCAGGCTATCAATGCCGTGACCAATACACCAATTATCCGTCCAGTCGTGACCATGGACAAGTTGGAAATCATTGACATTGCACAAGAAATTGATACCTTTGAAATCTCTATCCAACCCTTTGAGGACTGCTGTACGATTTTTGCACCAGATCGTCCCAAAACAAATCCTAAGATTAAGAATGCGGAGCAGTATGAAGCACGAATGGACGTTGAAGGATTAGTTGAGCGAGCAGTAGCAGGAATTATGATTACTGAAATTACCCCTCAAGCTGAAAAAGATGAGGTTGATGAGTTAATTGATGACCTCCTTTAATCAGAAAAACCAGAGGAAAATAAAATAAGTAAAAAAGTTAGTTTATTGTCCTGAATTTGGACGGAAACTGACTTTTTTCTATTTTTATGATATAATTAGGTAAAATTTTGAATATAGAGAGTTTTCTGACAATGAATCAATCTTATTTTTACCTGAAAATGCGAGAGCATAAACTCAAGGTTCCATACACAGGCAAGGAGCGCCGTGTACGTGTTCTCCTCCCAAAAAACTATGAGAAAGACACAGATCGAACTTATCCAGTTGTCTATTTCCATGATGGTCAAAATGTCTTTTATAGTAAAGAATCCTATGTTGGCCATTCCTGGAAGATCATCCCGGCTATCAAGCGTAATCCAGATATTAGCCGTATGATTGTGGTAGCTATTGACAATGATGGCCTAGGACGTATGAACGAATATGCTGCTTGGAAATTCCAAGAGTCTAATATTCCCGGTCAGCAGTTTGGTGGGAAGGGAGTCGAGTACGCAGAGTTTGTCATGGAAGTGGTTAAACCCTTTATCGATGAAAACTATCGCACAAAATCAGATCGTAAACATACTGCCATGATAGGATCTTCACTTGGTGGCAATATTACCCAGTTTATTGGCTTGGAGTATCAGGATCAGATTGGGTGCTTGGGAGTATTCTCATCAGCTAACTGGCTTCACCAAGAGGCCTTTGATCGCTATATAGAGCGTAAAAAACTTTTACCTGACCAGCGAGTCTTTATCTATGTTGGGACGGAAGAAGCAGATGACACGGATAAGACCCTTATGGCTGGTAATATTAAGCAGGCCTATATTGACTCTTCTCTTCGCTATTATCATGATTTGATAGCAGGAGGAGTGCTGTTGGAAAATCTCTCTCTCAAGGTTCAGGCTGGAGCCATTCACCATGAAGTGCCATGGTCAGAAAATCTACCAGCTTGCTTACGCTTTTTTGCAGAAAATTGGTAATCACTATAAAGGAGACGTTATATGAATATCGAACATCTTAGTCATTGGAGTGGAAATCTAAATCGTGAAATGTATGTCAATCGATACGGACATGCAGGTATCCCAATTGTAGTCTTTCCTTCTTCAGGTGGTAGCCACAATGAATATTATGATTTTGGAATGATTGATGCTTGTGCATCCTTTATCGAGGAAGGCCGTGTTCAGTTCTTCACCCTTTCAAGTGTCGATAGCGAGAGCTGGCTTGCTACTTGGAAAAATAGTCATGATCAAGCTGAGATGCACCGTGCCTATGAACGATATGTGATTGAAGAAGCTATTCCTTTTATCAAACATAAGACAGGATGGTTTGATGGTATGATGGCGACAGGTTGCTCTATGGGAGCTTACCATGCCCTCAACTTCTTACTCCAACATCCAGACGTCTTTACCAAAGTCATTGCGTTAAGTGGTGTCTACGATGCACGTTTCTTTGTCGGTGATTACTACAATGATGATGCCATCTATCAAAACTCACCAGTAGATTATATCTGGAATCAAAATGATGGTTGGTTTATTGACCGTTACCGTCAAGCTGAAATTGTGATTTGTACAGGTCTAGGTGCTTGGGAACATGATGGGCTACCTTCTTACTACAAGCTCAAAGAAGCCTTCGATCAAAAACAAATTCCTGCTTGGTTTGCAGAATGGGGACACGACGTTGCCCACGATTGGGAGTGGTGGCGTAAACAAATGCCATATTTCCTCGGTCACATGAGTCTATAAAAGGAGTCGCTTATGAATTATCTTGTAATTTCACCCTATTACCCACAAAATTTCCAACAATTTAGTATTGAACTAGCCAATAAAGGAATTACAGTTCTAGGGATTGGGCAAGAACCCTACGAACAACTAGATGAACCATTGCGCAATAGCTTGACGGAGTATTTTCGAGTTGATAATCTTGAAAATATCGATGAGGTTAAACGAGCAGTTGCTTTTCTTTTCTATAAACATGGTCCAATCGACCGCATCGAATCACACAATGAATACTGGCTAGAGTTGGATGCAGCCCTGCGTGAACAGTTCAATGTTTTTGGTGCCAAACCAGAAGACCTTAAGAAGACTAAGTTCAAGTCTGAAATGAAGAAACTCTTCAAAAAAGCAGGAGTTCCCGTGGTTCCAGGTGCGGTTATTGAAACAGAAGCAGATGTTGATAAAGCTGTGAAAGAAATTGGCCTTCCCATGATTGCCAAACCTGACAATGGAGTTGGAGCAGCGGCAACATTCAAGCTTGAAACAGCAGATGATGTCAATCACTTTAAGGCTGAATGGGACCATTCAACTGTTTATTTCTTTGAAAAATTTGTCACCTCTAGTGAGATCTGTACTTTCGATGGTTTGGTCGATAGAGATGGAAATATCGTCTTTTCTACGACCTTTGACTATGCACATACACCCCTTGATCTCATGATTTACAAGATGGATAATTCTTATTACGTTCTCAAAGATATGGATCCAAAATTGCGTAAATATGGTGAGGCTATTGTCAAGGAATTTGGTATGAAAGAACGTTTCTTTCATATTGAGTTCTTCCGTGAGGGTGATGATTACATCGCTATTGAGTACAATAACCGTCCAGCGGGTGGCTTCACCATTGATGTCTATAACTATGCCCATTCGATTGATTTGTACCAAGGTTATGCAGCTCTTGTAGCGGGTGAACCCTTCCCAGAGTCTCCATTTGAAACTCAGTATTGTCTTGCTACTTCTCGCCGTGCCAATGCTAACTACCTTTATTCAGAGGAAGACTTGCTCGCTAAATATGATCATCAATTTAAGGTCAAAAAATCATGCCGGCTGCTTTTGCTGAATTACAAGGAGACTATCTCTATATGCTAACGACACCAAGTCGTGAGGAAATGGAACAGATGATTAAGGACTTTGGTCAGCGTCAAGAATAATCAATATCAGGACTTAACAAACTCTCTTTGTTGGGTCTTTTTTGAAGAGTTAAAATAAAAGCGTTTTCTCGGTCAATCTTTAGAATATCTGTTGATAAAAAATTAAAAATTGATAGAATAGGGATTGTCTAAAAAATATTAAGGAGAATCTATCAATGGATTTCACATGGGCTATTAAATATGCCACAGAATTTTTGGGAACAGCTATTTTGATCATTTTGGGAAATGGTGCTGTTGCTAACGTTGAACTTAAAGGTACGAAAGGTCACCAAAGTGGCTGGCTCGTTATCGCAGTTGGTTACGGTATGGGGGTTATGATTCCTGCTTTGATGTTTGGTAACGTTTCTGGAAACCACATCAACCCAGCCTTCACTCTTGGACTTGCAGTTAGCGGACTTTTCCCATGGGCTCAAGTTGCACCTTACATTATTGCACAAGTTTTGGGAGCAATCTTCGGACAAGCATTAGTTGTTGCGACTCACCGTCCATATTACTTGAAAACAGAAAATCCAAATAATATCTTGGGAACTTTCTCAACTATTTCAAATGTTGACCAAGGAACAAAAGAATCACACTTTGCAGCATCTGTGAACGGTTTTATCAACGAGTTTGTTGGATCATTTGTTCTTTTCTTTGCAGCACTAGGTATGACAAAGAACTATTTTGGTGCTGAATTAGTTGCTAAATCTCAAGCATTGATTAACGATCAAGTGGCACAAGCAACTGCTCAAGGTCAAACAATTCCTCAAGAACAAGTTACAGCAGCACTTGAACAAGCGAAAACTCAAGTAGCTCCGTTCTTGTCACCAGGTCTTGCTATTGCTCACTTGGCACTTGGTTTCCTAGTTATGGCCTTGGTAACATCTCTTGGTGGTCCTACAGGACCAGGTTTGAACCCAGCTCGTGACTTTGGACCTCGTCTTCTTCACGCAATGCTTCCTAAATCAATCCTTGGTGAACACAAGGGAGATTCAAAATGGTGGTATGCTTGGGTACCAGTAGTAGCACCGATTGCAGCTGGTATTACAGCAGTAATGCTCTTCAAGTTCCTTTATATGTAATCATTAAAAACTGGGAATTCCCAGTTTTTTCTTTTTAGTAAAGTTGTGCCTTTTAGAATTGAATGTTGAAATCGTCAGACTTTTTTCATTTTAAATCAAAAGATGTAAATATGGAAAAAATATGGTAAAATAGAGTATTAAGTAAACGTTAAAAAGGAATAATATGCGTAAAGAAATTGCACCTGAATTATACAATTACAATAAATTCCCTGGTCCTGAATTTCATTTGTCTGGAGATAAAGTCGAAGCGGAAGGTTTTACTTTTACCTTAGTTGAAAATAGCAAGGAAGCCTTTGATGCAACGGCATTTACACAACGCTTTTCAGAAGTTTTAACTAAGTATGATTATATTGTAGGAGACTGGAGTAATGAACAGTTACGCTTACGTGGTTTCTACAAAAATGAGCGAGCTGAAGAATCTCTCGAGAAAATCAGTCGTTTACAAGATTATCTACTCGAGTATTGTAGCTATGGATGTGCCTATTTTGTATTAGAAAACGAGATACCTAAACGAGCACCATTTGATCAAAAAATGCGCAAGAAAGAAGAAGAAAAAGATAACCGAAAAGGGAAGAAGTCTTCTCAAAATAGGAAAAAAATCATACGGATAAGAGAAATAGACGTCGCCGTAAAGAACAGAAACCTCAGAATGTAGAAAAGGAACAACGTCATTTCGTCATCCGTAAGAAGGACTAGAAAATAAGGAGAAAAGATGAAACCGTCGATTTATAGTTTAACTCGTCAAGAAATGCAAGAATGGGTCTTAGAGCAAGGAGAAAAGAAATTCCGAGCGGATCAAATCTGGGAATGGCTTTACCGTAAACGTGTTCAGACATTTGAAGAAATGACTAACCTATCAAAGGATTTAATTGCCAAGCTTAATGACCAGTTTGTAGTTAATCCCTTGAAGCAACGCATCGTTCAAGAGTCAGCTGATGGAACAGTCAAGTACCTCTTTGAGTTGCCAGACGGTATGTTGATTGAGACTGTCCTGATGCGTCAGCACTACGGTTTATCAGTCTGTGTAACGACTCAAGTAGGCTGCAATATTGGTTGTACCTTCTGTGCGTCAGGTTTGATTAAGAAGCAACGTGACCTCAATAACGGGGAAATTGTTGCCCAAATTATGCTGGTTCAAAAGTATTTTGACGAACGTGGACAAGATGAACGTGTTAGCCATATCGTTGTTATGGGTATTGGAGAACCGTTTGACAACTACAATAATGTCTTGAACTTTATCCGTACCATCAACGACGATAAGGGAATGGCTATCGGTGCTCGCCATATCACTGTTTCAACCTCAGGTTTGGCCCACAAGATTCGCGAGTTTGCTAATGAAGGTGTACAGGTCAACCTTGCTGTCTCACTTCATGCGCCAAACAATGAACTTCGTTCAAGCATCATGAAGATTAACCGTGCCTTCCCAATTGAAAAACTCTTTGCAGCTATCGAGTATTACATCGAGACAACCAACCGCCGTGTGACTTTTGAATATATCATGCTCAATGAAGTCAATGACGGAGTAGAACAGGCACTCGAGTTGGCAGAATTGCTTAAAAACATTAAGAAATTGTCTTATGTCAACTTGATTCCTTACAACCCAGTTAGTGAGCATGACCAATATAGCCGTAGTCCTAAAGAACGCGTGATGGCTTTCTATGATACACTTAAGAAAAAAGGAATCAACTGTGTCGTTCGTCAAGAGCACGGTACTGATATCGATGCAGCTTGTGGACAATTGCGTTCAAATACCATGAAACGAGATCGCCAAAAAGCAGTAGCAGAAGTAAATCCATAAGATGAAACGAAAAAAATACTTAGCTTGGGAGTTCTTTTATACAGTCTTTGTATCGTCTGTTTTTGTTTTAGTCCCCAGCCTCAACTTCCTACAGGAGTGGAAACTCCAGGTATTCAAACTTTTGGACGCCTGGTTTTTCTTTTGACGCCTTTTAACTCTCTATGGCAACTGGGAGAAGTAACCAGCCTTTTACAGCTGTTTTGGATTTTTTGCAAAATGCCTTAAATATCCTCTTGCTCTTCCCATTGATTTTCCAGCTTCTCTATCTCATCCCTAATCTAAGAAAAACCAAGAGAGTGATTTTGTTAAGCTTTTTATTGAGCTTGGGAATCGAGTGCACACAACTAGTTTTAGATTTTTTCTTTGATTTTAATCGGGTATTTGAGATTGATGATTTATGGACCAATACATTGGGTGGCTACCTGGCTTTGGTCCTTTATAAACTACTACATAAAAACAAGATAAGGAATTAGAATGAGTATCTTAGAAGTAAAAAATTTAAGTCATGGTTTTGGAGACCGTGCGATTTTTGAAGACGTATCCTTCCGTCTCCTCAAAGGTGAACATATCGGTCTGGTCGGTGCTAATGGTGAAGGTAAATCAACCTTTATGAGCATCGTAACTGGTAAAATGTTACCGGACGAAGGAAAGGTAGAATGGTCTAAATATGTGACAGCAGGTTACCTGGATCAGCATGCTGTGCTCAAAGAAGGTCAAACCGTACGTGATGTTCTTCGTACTGCCTTTGACGAATTATTCAAAGCCGAAGCTCGTATCAATGATCTATATATGGAAATGGCAGAAGAAGGTGCTGATATTGATGCCCTGATGGAAGAAGTTGGAGAACTTCAGGATCGTTTGGAAAGTCGTGATTTCTATACATTAGATGCTAAGATTGATGAAGTCGCGCGTGCTCTTGGTGTCATGGATTTTGGGATGGATACGGATGTAACAGCCTTATCTGGTGGACAAAGAACCAAGGTTCTCTTGGCTAAACTCCTCCTTGAAAAACCAGATATCTTGCTTTTGGATGAGCCAACCAACTATTTGGATGCGGAGCATATTGACTGGCTCAAGCGTTATCTTCAAAACTATGAGAATGCCTTTGTCCTCATCTCGCACGATATTCCTTTCCTCAACGACGTAATCAATATCGTCTACCATGTGGAAAATCAACAATTGACTCGCTATTCTGGTGACTACTACCAGTTCCAAGAAGTCTATGCTATGAAGAAATCGCAACTAGAGGCGGCCTATGAGCGTCAACAGAAAGAAATTGCTGATCTCAAGGATTTTGTGGCTCGAAACAAAGCACGTGTCGCAACGCGTAACATGGCCATGTCTCGTCAGAAGAAATTGGATAAGATGGATCTTATCGAGCTCCAAAGTGAGAAACCAAAGCCATCCTTTGAATTCAAAACAGCTCGTACACCTGGTCGCTTTATCTTCCAAGCTAAGGACTTGCAGATTGGCTACGACCGTCCCCTTACCAAACCATTAAATCTTACCTTTGAGCGCAATCAAAAGGTTGCCATTATTGGTGCCAATGGTATCGGGAAAACAACCCTCTTGAAGAGTCTTTTGGGAATTATTCCTCCAATTGCTGGGGAGGTTGAACGTGGGGACTATCTAGAACTCGGCTACTTTGAGCAAGAGGTGGAAGGTGGCAATCGACAAACACCACTAGAAGCAGTCTGGAATGCCTTCCCAGCTCTCAATCAAGCAGAAGTCCGTGCAGCCCTTGCCCGCTGTGGTTTGACGACTAAACACATCGAAAGTCAAATTCAAGTTCTTTCAGGTGGAGAGCAAGCCAAGGTTCGTTTCTGTCTCTTGATGAATCGTGAGAACAATGTCCTTGTTCTAGACGAACCTACCAACCACTTGGATGTGGATGCTAAGGACGAACTCAAACGTGCTCTGAAAGAATATAAAGGCTCAATCCTTATGGTCTGCCACGAACCTGATTTTTATGAAGGCTGGATGGATCAAATCTGGGATTTCAATGAACTAACATAAATAGCCATAAAAAAGCCAAGTCACATAGACTTGGCTTTTTACGAGGATTGCAACTAGAAGAAATCGTACAGCTATCTCCTAGTTTTTGTATCAAAAATAACTAATTGGTTTGATTTCCCACGATTTCATCCTCTTCAAAGTGTCCCACACCATCTTCAACAACAAATGGGCAAGTAACTTTCTTTTTATTCCATTTTCATCATAAGAACAAGTGATGTTATAGATTCCATCCGAAAATGAATTTTTTGGTAAAGATAAGATTCTCTCCTTAAAGGCGTCCACAGGACTACTATTTTCTGCCTTTATATTCGAAAGGTCACAAGTAAAATCGAGAGTAAGACCTTTGTTTTTCATGAGATCTTTTGTTGTAATATTATAAAAACCAGCTGCATCAGAATCCCCTTTTTCTCGATTTTTGACAGCCTGTGCAATAATTGCAATATAGTAGTTTTCTATAGGATATGTTCTAAATTTAAAACTAGAAGCAAATTCTCCTGGTGTATCAAAAAGCTTATTTATTTTGTCAGCAGTAGCATTTTTGATACTATCTTCTTCTTGTTCAAGATTCGGTCTCTCTTTGTATTCATGTAGCAAGAACGAAAACTCGTCTTGTTTGACAGTGTGAAACAGTGCCTTTTCTTTGTCGTTAAGAAGGGTTTCGAGATCTATATCTTTTGCATGTTCATCAGTAAGAAAGAAATTTGATAAATGTTCTCCGCTTATTTTATGAATTTTTGCGTAAGTCCTTTCTTCTAAAGTAGTCCCATCAGATAAATTTTCTGTATATCTTAGCTCGTAGACTGTTCCGTTAAAAGATTCAATCTGTCTATGTTTGCCAAGTAGTTCAACCTTTCCCTTAAGCCCAAGTGATTGGAATTCTTCAGCAAAAGAAGGAGTAGTGTATTTTATTGATGGAGAAGTGGTTGTAAACAGTGCAAGGCTAGTGATAAAAATGACCATACCCCCAAAGATAAAACCAAATATAGCTGAAACATCTTTTCCTTCCCCTAGCTTTATTTTCTGATAAATAGCAATAATGAGAATGATAGAGTATACAATACTAGCGCAAACCAGTACTGGATAACTATCAATGTAATTAAGTGGAACTCCCTTAAAACCTATTATTTGCATGAAAAATCCAATTGTAGCAAGGACTAACTGTATCGTAGAAGTCTTTTGGATTAACTCATTATCTTTGAGGGAGGATTTTAATTTTGAAATATCTCTAAAAATTAAAATATTTCCTAGCGCAATTCCTGCATATGACAAGTAAAATACTGGCCACAAGAGTATAAGAGCAATACCTCCGGAATCATAAGTAATCGAATAAACAAAATTAAAGATTAAATACGTTGGTAAGAGTAGACCAAATCGGAATAGATTTATTTTATATGGTTTCATAGGAGAGCCTCCTTATTACTGTTAACTATATTATATCATAACTGGATAGGAAAATAGAGCGCTTACATGGAAAGAACAATTAAAAAAGATAGGCCCTATGACCTATCTTTTTTAATAGTTTAGATATTGTCCAATTTCGGATTTTTGGATTTCTTTTCCGTAATGACAAATCGGGCAAGAAACGAAATAAGTTTTACCGTAAGGAAAAAGCGGAATCCAGTAAAGAGTGAACTTGCGTCCGGTTTCTGTAATTTCCCAAGTACCAACATTGTTACAATGGCCACATTCGATAGCAGTTTGTGTATGTCCCAACACTTTTTGGTAACCTTTTGACCCCCAAAATAGAATCATTTTATAATCTCCTTAAAATTAATGATGTTATTGTTTACTGAAATCGTAGTCTTTAACAATTTCGATACTGTCGATTGTAATAGGAGTAGTTGGTTTATCTTTTGTATCTTTTTCTGCTTTAGCAATTTGGTCTACAACGTCCATCCCATCGATTACTTGACCAAAGACTGGGTGTTTTCCATCAAGAGTTGGATTTCCACCTTCTTTGTAGGCTTCGATAATTTTCTTAGGATAGCTACTTGTAGGAAGTTTAGCAGAATAGTCTGTTGTACTTTGGTTGATGAAGAATTGGCTACCATTTGAGCTTGGTTGACCAGTATTGGCCATGGATAGAGAACCACGGATATTATAAAGGTATGGAGAGATTTCATTTTTAAAACCTGTCCCCTTATCCTTGGTTTTGTCTTTATCGTGCCAGATTGATTCACCACCTGTACCATCCCCTTTTGGATCTCCGGTTTGTACCATAAATCCGTCAATCACACGATGGAAAGTAACTCCATTGTAGTAGCCTTCCTTAGCGTGAGTAAGGAAGTTTTCAACCGCAAGTGGAGCTAACTTTGGAAAGAGCTTGATACGGATATCCCCTTGGCTGGTGTGGAGGATAGCTTCAGCCTCGTCCTCAGCAACTTCCTTAGAAAGTTGAGGGAAGTTAGCATTTTCGTTTGTTAAGGCGTCTTTCAAATCTTTTTCTGCTTGGGCAGTCGCTTTTGAACTTTCCTCAGCAGCAATCTTAGAATCCACGTAATCATCACCACGAAGTGCACGTTGGATGCTTGTACATCCACCGAGAGCAAAAGTCGAAATGAGAAGTAGTGTAGCAAGTTTTTTCATGTTAGTCCTTTCAAAAATCATTTTTACTATTGTACCGTAAAAGAAAGGGGATTTCAAATGTAAATGGTTGGTGTACTTATAAGCCACTGGAAAAATGATGGGACGAAATTTCTAAAGTTTAAAAAATCAACCTGACTTGGTTGATTAAAGATTCTTTTTAGGATGGCGGTCAATGATTGCTTGATTCAATTCGGCGGCCTTCATCTTGGAGAGACCAGTAATACCCTTCTTTTTAAGGATACTCTTTTCATAGTAGCATTTAGATGGTCAAGCGAGTCAAAGGCAGTTTCGATAGTAGCATATCCTTTTTCAACAAGCGTATCTAAATGTTTTGAGATATTAATGCCATAAGAATTACTATATTTTAAAAGAGTATATTTTCAAAGGATTTTTCTTTTGGCTTCAATTCCTAATTAATCAATGAACTTAATACTAGGTCTCGAAAAGAATTATGCTTCCTCTTTCTGTCTGAGTTTAAAGAGGTCTTCTACTTTCAGATTAAAAACTTGAGCAATTTTAAGAGCCATTTCCAGCGAAGGATTGTAACGATTATTTTCCAAGTGCAGAATTGTCTCGCGTCGCATGCCGATGAGGTCGGCTAACTCCTGCTGGGTCATGCCTGTGGACTCACGAACAGATTTGAGATTAGTAATAATCTTGCTTTCTTTGGCCATGCTTATCCTCTCCGTTCTAAGATAAGATAGACAACCGCAAAGATGCAAATCAAGGCAGCTATGCTAATAAAGATCTGGCCCATGTAAAGAGTGAGAGACCCTATATAACCAATGATAACTGCTAGAATCATCAGTGCGCCTAGTATAAAAACAAACATCAAGCTAGCTGCCTTGGCTAAATTAGCATAAAAGCGTTCGTCCGGAGTTTCCTTGACATTTTTCAAACAGAAAAAACCAAATACAATCACTTCAATAACGAGGCCAATTCCCAAAATCCATTCTTTGATACCAGAACTTTCACTTGGGGTCGCTGCCCAAACCCCTACTGTATAAAAAATGCTTGCTGCAAACAAAAGTATCGTGTAAAGCTTAGCAGACAAGTCAAAAATAGTCTTTCCCTTACCCTTCTGAATCTTATGAGGTCGTGGTTTCATATGTAGCCAGCTCCAAATAGCTACAATCTGACTTAACACTGAAATACCAACAATAACTAACTTGGGTCCCCAACTAAGATTAGAACCAAATAAAACAGTAAAATCAATAGAGAGAGCTACGGCAATCATTGAAATGAGGCCACGCATTTTTTGACTTTTTTTCATTATAGACTCCTTTTTTGTGTTATAAATATATCACACTTAAATTTTATGTTATAAATATATCACACTTAAATTTTATGTTATAAATATATCACACTTAAGTTTAGGAAGCAAGAATTTTATGTGTCAATGTGGCAATTATTTGAAAAATTTTTTAATAAAAGACTTCGCTAGTCAAACAACTAAATAATTCTTTGAAGCAATGGATCGTATTTGGTTTGGATAGTTTTGTTAATAATATTTCATGATAAAGAATTTTTGGAAAATCTAGATACTGTATGAACCTCTACTTTTTTCTTAGACTGTTATAAAGTCTGTCAGAATAAGCTTTGTAGGTGTAGAAGTTAATTTTTTCTTTCTAATTTATCCCTATTAGTCTAAAAAATTTAAAAATTTTAAAGTCTGTCAAGTTTTTTCTTGACGCCTCTCAGAAATATGTTATAATAGAACATGTGCTAAATAGCTTAGCTATTTCACCGAAATAAAAAATAAAAGAAAAGAGATATTAAAAATGGCAGTAAAAATCCGTTTGACTCGTATGGGTTCTAAGAAAAAACCTTTCTACCGTATTAACGTAGCAGATTCACGTTCACCACGTGACGGACGTTTCATCGAAACAGTTGGAACTTACAACCCACTTGTTGAAGAAAACCAAGTAACTTTGAAAGAAGACCGTATTCTTGCATGGTTGGCTGATGGAGCTCAACCTTCAGATACAGTTCGCAACATCCTTTCAAAAGAAGGCGTCTTGAAGAAATTCCACGATTCTAAATTCTCAAAATAAGTTTAAAGTAGGTTGACAGATGGATACAATTGAAAATCTCATTATTGCAATTGTGAAACCTTTGATTTCACAACCAGATGCCTTAACTATCAAGATTGAAGATACACCAGAATTTTTGGAGTATCATTTGGATCTTGACCAAAGCGATGTGGGTCGTGTAATCGGTCGTAAGGGTCGCACTATTTCTGCGATAAGAACGATTGTCTACTCTGTCCCAACTGAAGACAAAAAAGTAAGAATCGTTATTGATGAAAAATAAGAAAAGCGGGACAAGGTCTCGCTTTTTTTGCAAGGAGAAGGATATGAAGGATTTAACAGTTAGACAACTAGAGGAATACTTACTTGACCATTATCAACAATCTAGAACAGAAGAAGGACTTTTTATAAAACTAGTTGAAGAAGTTGGAGAAGTCGCTGAGGTTTTAAACGGACGTTCAGGACGAAAAGAGGGTGTCCAAGATTCAAACGAAGAATTAGCAAAGGAGTTGGCAGATATCATTCACTACACAGTGGCAATTGCAGCAATCAACGATATCGACCTAACGAAGACCATTTTTGAAAAAGACAAGAAGGCAGCCATTAAGTATCAGCATGAACAAGATTTGGAAGGCTTTTTAGCAAGAAACCATCCATAATTGCTCTTTTCTCCAACTTGTGAAAATCCCTATAACATGATAAAATAAAGGGAGAAATAGATACAGGAGATCAGATGAACTACTTTAACGTTGGGAAAATCGTCAATACGCAAGGTTTGCAGGGTGAAATGCGAGTCTTGTCAGTGACAGATTTTACTGAAGAACGCTTTAAAAAAGGGGCAGAGCTTGCCTTATTTGATGAAAAAGATCAGTTTGTGCGCACAGTGGTCATTGCAAGCCACCGTAAACAAAAGAACTTCGATATCATCAAGTTTAAAGATATGTACCATATCAATGATATCGAAAAATATAAGGGGCACAGTCTGAAGGTTGCTGAGGAGAATCTCAATGACCTCGATGAGGGTGAGTTTTACTACCACGAGATTATCGGTTTAGAAGTCTATGAGGGAGATAACTTGATTGGAACTATCAAGGAAATCCTTCAGCCAGGGGCCAACGATGTCTGGGTAGTCAAACGAAAAGGCAAACGAGACCTACTCTTACCTTATATCCCGCTTGTAGTTCTTAATATAGATATTCCTAATAACCGTGTGGATGTTGAACTCTTAGAAGGGTTAGACGATGAAGATTGATATTTTAACCCTCTTTCCAGAAATGTTCACACCCTTAGAACATTCTATCGTTGGCAAGGCTCGTGAAAAAGGACTCTTAGATATCCACTATCATAATTTTCGTGACTACGCTGAAAAGGCTCGTCATGTGGATGATGAACCTTATGGAGGTGGTCAAGGGATGCTCCTTCGAGCGCAACCCATCTTTGATGCCTTTGATGCGATTGAAAAAAGAATCCGCGCGTGATCCTCTTAGATCCAGCTGGGAAAAAGTTTGACCAATCTTATGCTGAGGATTTGGCGCAAGAAGAAGAGCTTATCTTTATCTGTGGTCACTATGAGGGCTATGACGAGCGGATTAAGGCCTTAGTAACTGATGAAATTTCTCTAGGAGATTATGTCCTTACTGGTGGAGAACTTGCAGCAATGACTATGATTGATGCGACGGTTCGCTTGATTCCAGAAGTTATAGGCAAGGAAGCTAGTCACCAGGATGATAGCTTTTCATCAGGACTCTTGGAATATCCTCAGTACACAAGACCTTACGATTATCGTGGTATGTTAGTCCCTGATGTGCTTATGAGTGGGCACCATGAAAATATCCGTCAATGGCGACTCTATGAGAGCCTCAAGAAAACCTACAAACGCAGACCTGATTTGCTGGAAGAGTATGAATTGACAGCAGAAGAAGAGAAAATGTTGGCAGAAATTAAAGAAAATAACGATTAAAAGGAGAAAACTATGCAAGTAATTAAACGTGATGGACAAGTCGCTGATTTTGATCCAGATAAAATCTACCAAGCTATCCTCAAGGCAGCTCAAACAGTCTATGTATTGACGGACGATTTACGCCAAAATCTAGCTCAAGTTACAAAAAAGTTGTTTTGGATTTGGAAGAAGCAAAAGTAGAACGTGCAACTATCAGTATGATCCAATCAATGGTTGAGCATCGCTTACTAGGTGCAGGATATATCACTATTGCAGAACACTATATCTCTTACCGTTTGCAACGTGATTTGGAGAGAAGTGGTTACGGCGACCACATCGCTGTTCACCTTCATTTTGAACAAATTCGTTAATAGAAAAAGAGTGAGATGATAAAAGCATCTCACTCTTTCTTAAATCTTCTTTTTTGGGCCGTTTGGATAGTAGAGGGAACGAAAGTTACTCTTCGAATATCCGATACTCGAATAATACGGCTGACGTTTTTGGCGAAATTTTTAACAATAATTTGTTGGCGGTCAGTATCATACTTGATAATATCGCCTGTAAAACTCGTTTCCGCAAAGATGATATGGACAGCCTTTTTTTGGGCTAGGGCTTCTTCAAGTCTAGCAATGAGGGAATCGCTTTTTTCAGGAATGGAATCTTCATGTCCATTGACAAAATCATGGACTTTTTGCAAAGCCTGTTTTAATAAATCTTTCATTCCGGCCTCCCTTCTTTACATCATTATATAAAAATTTTATGAAATCTACAAGATTTTTCGAATAATCAATTGAGAACAAAAAGGAGAAAAACATGGCAGAATTTACATTTGAAATTGAAGAACACTTGCTTACTCTATCTGAAAATGAAAAAGGATGGACCAAAGAAATCAATCGTGTCAGCTTTAATGGTGCACCAGCAAAGTTTGACATTCGTAGCTGGAGTCCTGACCACACCAAGATGGGGAAAGGAATTACCCTCTCAAATGAAGAATTTCAAATCATGGTGGACGCTTTTAAGAATCAATAAACGTTCATCTAAGATTAATTAAAAAGAGGCTAGGGAAATTCCCGGCCTCTTTTATTTGCTTGAAAAATAAGCTTGTGTACGGAGACGTTGGAGTAGTGGTCGGCTGATGAAGCTAATGGCTACAATTTTAGCAAGATCAGGTATGATAAAGGGAATAACACCGACAGCCAATGCTTTATCAAAAGGCATTCCAGCTAAGAAGTGGAGACTGAGAATACCACCGACAAAAACAAGTGAATCTCCCAAGAGATTTGCAAAGAAAATACGTAGGACACCACTATTGGTGTGAATGAGATAGGAAGCAAGCCCTGCATAGACAAGGTCGAACCAAAGATAACCAGCGCTTGGTCCAACTAAAACATGAAATCCAGCTCCACCGTTAGCAAATACCGGAAGACCAATAGCTCCAAGTAAGAGATAGAGTCCGACAGAGAGAACAGCTTCCCTTGGTCTAAAAACAGTAGCGATGAGTCCAATAGCAAAGTTTTGCAGAGTGAAAGGAACTGGACCAATCGGCATACTAATTTGTGCCAATACTGCAATCAGTGCAGCCCCGATAGCTGGGATAGCGTAAATGTGTGCTTTTTTCAAAATAGTTAACCTCTTCTATAAATTATAGTAACTATTATACCGAATGAGATATAAATGTCAACCTATTTTAAAATAAAAGGTTACAAATCTGTAACGGCCGATTTAGAGTAAAAAGAGACCAAGGGGTCTCTCTTTTCTTTTAACGCATGGTCACAAATTCTTCTGAGCCAGTTGGGTGGATAGCGACAGTAGCATCAAAGTCAGCTTTTGTAGCTCCCATCTTGATAGCAACTGCGAAACCTTGAATCATTTCGTCGACACCGTAGCCGATTCCATGAAGGCCAACTACCTTTTCGTCTGCACCAGCTGTTACGAGCTTGAAGCGAGCTTCTTGACGGTGACTAGTAACGGCAGAATACATAGATGCAAATTTTGAAGTATAGACTTTGACCTTTTCTTGCCCGTACTCTTTGATAGCTTCTTCCTCAGTCAGACCGACTGCTCCGATTGCTGGGTGTGAGAAAACTACAGTTGGAATAGTCGTGTAGTCCATTTTTGCATTGGTTTTACCGTTGAAAAGTCTCTCGGATAGGGTACGACCAGCCTTGATAGCAACAGGAGTTAGTTCCTTTTCACCTGTGACATCTCCAAGAGCGTAGATTCCGTCAACGACTGTGTTCTGGTATTCATCAACCTGGATAAAGCCGCGTTCATTGAGGGTGACACCAGCTTTTTCGAGTTGAAGTCCTTTAACATTTGGACGACGACCAGTTGCCCAGATAACTTGACTGGCAGTATGAGTGCTGCCATCTTCGAAATGAATGGTAATACCTTGTTCAGTTTCTTCAAGTTTAGCAGGAACCTTATGGGTGTGGAGGTTTAGTCCTGTATTTTCCATTTCCTGAACTAGACTCTCAACGATATAGCTATCAAATCCACGTAGCGGACGTTCACGGCGGACAAATAAATCTGTCTGAACACCAAGTGTATGGAGTACACCAGCCAATTCTACAGCAATGTAACCAGCACCTAGAATAGCTACCGATTCAGGCAACTCTTCCCAGGCGAAGACATCATCTGAGCTACCACCTAGTTCAGCACCAGGAATAGCAGGGATATGAGGATGAGCTCCAGTCGCAATCACAATATGCTTAGCGTGGATCAATTCGCCATTAACGCTGACAGTATGAGCATCAACGAACTCGGCACGCCCTTCAATCAAATCAACTCCATTACGCTTGAAGCTTCCATCGTAAGACGAGCGAGCCCGGTCAATATAGGCTTCACGATTCTTACGAAGAGTTGCATAATCAAATCGATTCCCAGTATTTGTGAATCCATAGTCAGGTCCATATTTGTGGATACTCTCTGCAATTTGGGCTCCATACCACATGATTTTTTTAGGGACACAGCCGAGGTTGACACAAGTTCCACCTAATTTCTTTTCCTCAATAACTGCAGCTTTAGCACCATGTTCACCAGCACGATTCATGGTAGCAATTCCCCCGCTACCTCCTCCGATGGCGATAATATCATATTCTCTCATAAGAAAGCTCCTTTAGTTGTTTTCTAGTCATATTCTATCTTTTTTTGAAAGTCAATGCAAAAATCTGCTACGCTTAAATTTTTTAAGAAAATGCTTGCAAAAATAAAAAAGAAGTTGTATTATATAACTAACACAACAATAAAAGATTTGGCGATTGTTTTTGGATACTCAGAAAGCAATTGTCCATTTTTATGACTTGTGCTATAATCTTAATATATGTTTATAAATGAGGTATGGATATGAAAAAGAAGTCAAAAGCTAAAAAATGGCCCCTATTTACAGCTATAGGAGTTACGTCAGTTCTTGTAGTAGGAGCAGCTGCTGTCCTTCTATTGAGACAACCAAATCAAGCTGCAACACAAGACGAAACTGCAAAAATCGTTCTTGCCAAAGAGGGGTCAGTGGCTTCATCGGTTCTCTTATCTGGTACTGTAACAGCTCAAAATGAGCAATATGTTTATTATGATGCTAGTAAAGGTGACTTGGATGAGGTTTCAGTCTCTGTCGGAGATAAGGTGAGTGAAGGCCAAGCTCTTGTTAAGTATAGTAGTACTGAAGCTCAGGCTGCCTATGATGCTGCCAGTCGTGCAGTTGCGAAAGCTGACCGTCATATCAATGAATTGAATGAGGCTCGAAATACCGCCGCAGCAACACCTGTGCTCCCTCAATCTGGGATTGAAGGCGCTACGGACCAAACCCAAGCACAATCTTCTACATCAGCTACAGCTTCTATCGATTCACAAATCAGTGATGCGCGTGATGTTCGTGCAGACGCGGTAGCGCAACTTGAAAAAGCCCAGGCACAGTTGGATGCCGCTACAGTTTTGAGTACAGTAGAAGGTACGGTTGTCGAAGTCAATCGCAATGTTTCAAAATCTCCAACAGGAAATAGCCAAGTATTGATACATATCGTTAGTAACGACAACTTGCAGGTTAAGGGAGAACTTTCTGAGTACAACCTTGCAAATCTCTCTGTAGGCCAAGAAGTTACCTTTACTTCAAAGGTTTACCCAGATAAAACTTGGAATGGTAAGATTAGCTATATTTCAAATTATCCAAAGAACAGTAGCGAAGCAAGCAGTAGCTTAGCTGGTTCAAACACAGGTTCTAAATACCCATATACGGTCGATGTAACTAGTGAAATTGGCGATTTGAAACAAGGGTTTACAGTCAGTGTCGAAGTGAAAAGCATGAGTAAAGCATTGCTTGTTCCTATTACAAGTATCGTCATGGAAGAAGATAAAAACTATGTTTGGATTCTTGATGAAAATCAAAAGGCCAAAAAGGTTGAAGTTGGATTGGGCAATGCAGATGCAGAAAACCAAGAAATCACATCTGGTCTGACAGATGGAGCAAAAGTCATCAGTAATCCCACAGCTTCCTTGCAAGAAGGAAAAGAGGTGAAGACTGATGAAGCAACTAATTAGTCTCAAAAATATCTGCCGTAGCTATCGAAATGGTGATCAAGAGCTTCAAGTTCTCAAAAACATTAACCTTGAAGTTCACGAGGGAGAATTCGTGGCTATCATGGGACCATCTGGTTCTGGTAAGTCCACCCTCATGAATACCATTGGTATGTTGGATACACCTACAAGTGGTCAGTATTTCCTAGGCGGAAAAGAAGTGGCTGGTTTGGGTGAAAAACAATTAGCCAAGGTGCGAAATCAAGAGATTGGCTTTGTCTTTCAGCAATTTTTTCTCTTGTCCAAAATGAATGCTCTCCAGAATGTCGAACTTCCCTTGATTTATGCGGGAGTTTCAGCTTCAAAACGTCGCAAATTAGCAGAAGAATATCTGGAAAAGGTTGAACTGACTGAGCGCAGCCATCACTTACCATCAGAATTATCAGGTGGTCAGAAGCAGAGGGTTGCCATTGCGCGTGCTTTGGTCAACAATCCTTCGATTATCCTGGCAGATGAGCCGACAGGAGCCTTGGACACAAAAACTGGAAATCAAATCATGCAACTCTTAGTTGAATTGAACAAAGAAGGAAAAACCATCATTATGGTTACGCATGAGCCTGAAATTGCTGCCTATGCGAAACGTCAGATTGTCATTCGTGACGGTATCATTTCGTCTGACAGTGCTCAAGTAGAAAAGGAGGAAAACTAAGATGCAGAATCTGAAATTTGCCTTTTCATCCATCATGGCTCACAAGATGCGTTCCTTTCTGACCATGATTGGTATCATCATAGGTGTTTCCTCAGTTGTCGTTATCATGGCCTTGGGAGATTCCATGTCTCGTCAGGTCAATAAAAATCTGACAAAATCCCAGAAAAATATCCATGTCTTTTTCTCACCTACCAAGAGTACAGATGGTTCCTTCACGCAAAAACAATCTGCCCTGACCTTGTCTGGCGGTCAAGAAGAAGATATTGTTGAACCACCAAAACCTCAAGAAGCTTGGGTTAAGGAAGCTGCTAAGCTTAAGGGAGTGGATAGCTACTATGTGACCAACTCAGCCAATGTGACCTTGACTTATAAGGATAAAAAGGTCGAACACGCCAACATGACCGGTGGGAATGTCACTTATATGGATGCGGTCGAAAATGAAATCATTGCAGGTCGTGGACTTAAAGCACAAGATTATAAAGATTTTGCAAGTGTGATTATCCTAGATGACGAACTAGCCAATAGCCTTTTTGGTTCAGCAAAAGATGCCCTCAATCAGATTGCTGAAGTAAATGAAATCAGTTACCGTGTTATTGGTGTTTATGCAAGTAAGGAAGCAAAGGCAGCCAAAACCTTTGGTGTTGGAGGGCTCCCGATTACGACCAATACATCTCTTGCGGTTAATTTTAACACAGATGAGATTTCAAATATTGTCTTTCGTGTAAATGATACCAGCTTGACCCAGACTTTAGGACCAGAGCTGGCTAGAAAAATGACAGAAATTGCAGGCCTCCAACAAGGGGAGTATCAGGTTGCCGATGCAACGGAAGCCTTCAACGAAGTTCAACAAATGTTTGGTTTTATAACAACTATTATTAGTGCCATTGCGGGAATTTCTCTCTTTGTTGGTGGTACTGGTGTAATGAACATTATGCTTGTTTCGGTGACAGAGCGTACCCGTGAGATTGGTCTACGTAAAGCGCTAGGAGCAACACGTGGGAATATTCTAGTTCAGTTCTTGATTGAATCCATGATTCTAACTTTATTAGGTGGCTTCATTGGTCTTCTGCTTGCTGCAGGGGTGACGATGCTTGCAGGTGTTCTACTTCAAAACTTGATTGCAGGAATCGAAGTTGGAGTATCCATCCCAATCGCCCTCTTTAGTTTAGCAGTCTCAGCTAGTATCGGTATGATATTCGGTGTTTTACCGGCCAACAAAGCCTCTAAGCTGGATCCAATCGAAGCTCTTCGCTATGAATAAGATAATCAAGATAGACATTTGTCTATCTTGTTTTTTGTACGGATTTCCATTTCGAAAATCACTAAAAATATGGTATAATGAAGTGTTAAAAAACAGGTTTCATTAGCCTGGAAAGGAAATATTATGTCTGAAAAGAATTTTTATATTACAACACCGATTTACTATCCATCTGGTAAACTTCATATCGGTTCTGCCTACACTACCATCGCTTGTGATGTCCTAGCTCGTTACAAACGCCTGATGGGCTACGATGTCTTTTATCTGACTGGTCTTGATGAGCATGGTCAAAAGATTCAACAGAAAGCGGAAGAAGCTGGTATCACACCTCAAGCCTATGTTGATGGTATGGCAGTTGGCGTCAAAGAACTCTGGAAATTACTCGATATCTCATATGATAAATTTATCCGTACAACTGACGACTACCATGAAAAAGTAGTGGCGCAAGTCTTTGAACGCTTGCTTGCTCAAAATGATATTTACTTGGGTGAATACTCTGGTTGGTATTCAGTTTCAGATGAGGAATTCTTTACAGAAAGCCAACTTGCGGAAGTTTTCCGTGACGAGGCTGGCAATGTAACAGGCGGTATCGCTCCATCAGGCCACGAAGTGGAATGGGTTTCAGAAGAATCTTACTTCCTTCGCCTCAGCAAGTACCAAGACCGTTTGGTCGAATTTTTCAAATCACATCCTGACTTCATCACTCCAGATGGACGTCTCAATGAAATGTTGAAAAACTTTATCGAGCCAGGTTTGGAAGATTTAGCAGTATCACGTACAACCTTTACATGGGGTGTGCCAGTCCCATCAAATCCAAAACACGTTGTCTACGTTTGGATTGATGCCCTTCTCAATTATGCGACTGCTCTTGGTTACGGTCAAGAGGATCATGCTAACTATGATAAATTCTGGAATGGAACAGTCTTCCACATGGTCGGAAAGGACATCCTTCGTTTCCACTCAATCTACTGGCCAATCCTTCTTATGATGTTGGATATGAAGTTGCCTGACCGCTTGATTGCCCATGGTTGGTTTGTCATGAAAGACGGCAAAATGTCTAAGTCTAAAGGGAATGTCGTATACCCTGAAATGCTAGTAGAACGTTATGGACTTGATCCACTTCGTTACTACCTCATGCGTAGCCTTCCAGTCGGTTCAGACGGAACCTTCACTCCAGAGGACTATGTAGGTCGTATCAACTATGAATTGGCAAATGACCTCGGAAACCTCCTCAACCGTACGGTTTCTATGATTAACAAGTACTTTGATGGACAAATCCCTGCCTATGTAGAGGGTGTAACAGACTTTGACAATGCTCTTGCTCAAGTAGCAGAACAATCAATCGCTGACTACCATACCTACATGGAAGCAGTTGACTACCCACGTGCCCTTGAAGCAGTCTGGGCTCTTATCTCACGTACGAATAAATACATCGATGAGACAGCTCCATGGGTCTTGGCTAAGGATGAAGCTCTCCGTGACCAATTGGCAAGTGTTATGAGCCACTTGGCAGCTAGCCTTCGTGTCGTAGCTCACTTGATTGAGCCATTTATGATGGAAACCAGTCATGCAGTCTTGACACAACTTGGTCTAGCAGAAGTTTCTAGCCTTGAAAACTTGAGCTTGGTTGATTTTCCTGCAGGTGTAACAGTAGTTGCCAAAGGAACTCCAATTTTCCCACGTCTTGATATGGAAGAAGAAATCGCCTATATCAAGGAACAAATGGAAGGCAACAAACCAGCCGTCGAAAAAGAATGGAATCCAGATGAAGTTGAACTCAAACTTAACAAGGAAGAAATCAAGTTTGAAGACTTTGACAAGGTTGAAATCCGTGTCGCAGAAGTTATAGAAGTTTCTAAAGTGGAAGGTTCTGATAAATTGCTTCAATTCCGCCTAGATGCTGGTGATGGTGAAGACCGTCAAATCCTCTCAGGAATTGCGAAATACTATCCAAATGAACAAGAATTAGTCGGCAAGAAAGTCCAAATCGTTGCCAACCTTAAACCACGTAAAATGATGAAAAAATATGTCAGCCAAGGGATGATACTCTCAGCTGAACATGAAGGCAAATTAACCCTTCTCACAGTTGATCCAGCTGTACCAAACGGAAGTGTGATTGGCTAAAATCTAAAAAGAACCAGTTTGAACTGGTTCTTTTCTTTTGTGAGGTGCTAGTTGATAAAAGAGCCATTCTGCTTTATAATGAAGAAAAACGGAGGAAATTGCCATGAAATACATTCCATTTGGTCAAGATAAAAGAGAATTGTCAGAAATTGTGCTCGGTATGATGCGAATCAGTGACAAGTCGGTCAAAGAAGTGGAGGAGTTGGTTGAAACAGCCCTATCTGTCGGAATTAATGCCTTTGACTTGGCAGATATCTATGGTGGAGGTCGTTGCGAAGAATTACTGGGTCAAGTGTTAAACAATCGTCCTGACCTGAGAGAAAAAATGTGGATTCAGTCCAAGTGTGGCATTCGCATAGAAGAATTTACCTATTTTGATTTTTCAAAAGATTATATTTTAGAATCAGTAGATGGGATTCTACAGAGATTGCAGGTTGACTATTTAGATAGCTTGCTTCTCCATCGTCCAGATGCTTTGATGGAAGCTGATCAAGTGGCTCAAGCCTTTGAAATTCTACACAAATCAGGTAAAGTTCGAGACTTCGGTGTGTCTAACCAAAATCCCATGATGATGGAATTACTGAAGAGAGAAGTCAAACAGCCCCTATTGATCAATCAATTACAGCTAAGCGCAGCTTTCACACCTGGTTTTGACGCTGGTTTCCATGTCAATATGGAAGGTGATAAGGCAGCTGTGCGTGATGGTAGCGTCTTTGAATACTGTAAATTAAACGACATGGTTATTCAGGCTTGGTCAGTCTTGCAGTTTGGCTATTTTAAGGGCAATTTTGTTGGAAAAGAGCAATTCCATGATCTAAATGAAGTTCTAAATCGACTAGCCTTAAAATACGGTGTAAGCCCATCAGCTATTGCCATCGCTTGGGTGTTACGCTACCCAGCTAAGATGCAGGCAGTAGTAGGAACCACCAATCCTAAGCATTTAATAGAGGCAAGCCAAGCAAGCAATGTCAACTTAACTCGAAAAGAATGGTATGAGATTTACCTCGCAGCAGGGAATGATTTGCCTTAATGGGCAATTACATTTAAGAAATCACAGTCAAAAAGCCGTTGAAAAACGGTTTTTTGTTATAATAAGACAAGAGAACGATTAAGGAGAAAAACATGACATTCGAAGAAATCTTGCCTGGACTAAAGGCTAAAAAGAAATATGTACGTACTGGCTGGGGCGGAGCTGAAAACTATGTCCAGCTCTTTGATACCATTGAACAAAATGGCGTCGCCCTTGAAGTGACACCCTATTTCCTCATCAATGTATCTGGTGAAGGAGAAGGTTTTTCTATGTGGAGTCCAACTCCTTGTGATGTCTTAGCGACGGATTGGGTGGAAGTCCATGACTAAACGTGTACTGATTACAGGTGTTAGCTCAGGGATTGGGCTAGCTCAGGCTCGACTCTTTTTAGAAAAAGGTTATCAAGTTTACGGTGTGGATCAGGGCGAAAAGCCTGACTTGCAAGGTGACTTTTACTTTCTACAACGTGATTTAACCCTAGATTTGGAACCAATTTTTGACTGGTGCCCTCAGGTGGATATTTTGTGTAACACAGCTGGAGTTTTGGATGACTACAAACCCTTACTAGAACAAACAGCCCAAGAAATCCAAGAGATTTTTGAAATCAACTATGTAACACCTGTGGAGTTAACCCGCCATTATTTAACGCAAATGCTGGAGAATAAAAAGGGATCATCATCAATATGTGCTCCATCGCTTCAAGCCTAGCTGGGGGTGGTGGTCATGCCTATACCTCTTCTAAACATGCCTTGGCAGGCTTTACCAAACAATTAGCTCTAGACTATGCTGAAGCTGGGATTCAGGTTTTTGGCATTGCTCCTGGTGCAGTTAAGACTGGTATGACAGCAGCTGATTTTGAGCCAGGTGGACTAGCTGACTGGGTAGCAAGTGAAACACCCATCAAACGCTGGATTGAGCCAGAGGAAGTGGCAGAAGTCAGCCTCTTTTTAGCAAGCGGAAAGGCAAGCGCCATGCAGGGACAGATTCTTACTATTGATGGTGGTTGGTCTTTGAAGTAGCATAGTTGGTATTCTGTGAATATGTGGAGGTAAACTATGAAAAGAGATGAGTTTGGATTTATCTTGCCCAATCTCTACTATCAGTTTTTAACGGAGTTGAAAGAGATTGACCCCTATGAAATTGGAGATTCAGGCATCTGTTTGTATGCTCAAGAGGATCTCCAAGAGCGTAATGAGACTTATCAGATTGAGGAAGTAGAGCCAGATTACTTTATGATTGGACAGGAAGGAGATTTGGCTTACTTTATCAAGAAAAATTCTGATGATTGCATTTATGAAAATGATTTAGGTGCTTTAGGATCCTTAGAAATGCAAAAAGTTGCTGCAAATGTCTATGACTTTATTGAAAAGGTACTAAAAGAAGAATTGTAGAAATGGGAGGTAGAAGTCATGTTTAGGATGCTTGATGAAGATTCACCGATTTCAAAAGAAGATCTTTTACAATTTGAGGAGATTCTTGGGAAGAAACTGCCAAAAACTATGTTGGGCTTTTATCTCAAGCACAACGGTGGTCAGCCCCAAGTAAGGGGTGTTCACGATGACAATCATCTATTTCCTTTCAATTCCTTTAATTCACTTGAGGAGATGAAGAAGTCTCTTACATGGTTTGACGATGAGGCTGTGCCTGCGGAATTTAAGGCTACAGATCTTCTCCATTTTGCCTATGATCCTGGATCTGGCAACTATGCACTTTCTCTAAGGGCAGAGGATTATGGCAAGGTGTACTTCTATGTTCTAGAAGAAACAGCTGAGATCTACGGTCAATGGGCTTCTTTTGAGGAATTTTTGAACTCTTTTGTTGAAGAGTGAGACAGAAAAGGAGACGGGATGCGAAAACACCAAGAACTTTCACTAGGGCAGATAATTGAGCAGATGAGCGTGGACCAGTTAGCATCAGATGATTTTTGCATCTATGGCAAGGATGATGGAGAACTGGCACTAGATAGGCTCTATTGGGTATCAGATTATCCGGATGTTGTGGAAGACTGTGATGTCTACCCGACGGATGTAGTGGAGCGAAAACTCCAGCTAGTATACTATGGAGAACAGTTGCTTGATGTCCTCTCGGCTGCACTTGAGGAAAAGCCAGATGCAAGTCACAAAGACTTTGTTGAGGCTTTAAATCATTATAATCGGTACGATAGCTTTATGAACTTTGAAAGCTAGTAAGCATCCTAGATTTATGCAGTTTCATTGATAATTAACAAATACAACAAGGAGTTAAGAAATGATAGATTACGAAAACATAAATGAAATAATTGCCCCTTTTAACTTGCATGTTTATGATGAGGATCCTCAAAATGTTCGAGGGTCGCTTATTTATTACCCTGATGGAGAATACAGACAGGAAGTGTTTGACACTCGAGAAGAGGAGGGATTTGAAGGAAATGGCTACGATTGGGCATCCCTAGCTTTGGTATTTTTGGAGGAAAAAATGCCTGAATTAAGCGATGCTATCAACTTTGATCCTGAAGGAAGTATGTTTTGCGCCTATTCTTCCAAGGTGGACGCCTTGGCTAAATTCGCTTTAGGATTTAAAGAATTTTGCGATGATATCGAAGCTATGAAAGACTTGTTCAGTCGAGCAGAGTTGGATTAGTTGACTAAAATCTCTTTAAATTTTTAAAAAAGAATAGAAAGGATTTCCAATGAAGCTACCAGAAGTAGTTGAACAACTGGAAAATCATCCAGACCTACATCTCTACTTAGATAAAATTTTAAAAAAGAATAAGAAGACCCAAGTTAGTTATCTAGAATCACTGAATCATCTGGCCTATTTACTTTATCTGGATGATCAAGAGGAAATGGCTAAGGAATTATTAGATAGGATCATACAAGTTCCATTTGAAGAAAATTATAACACTTGGACCTTTGTTGATAGCACTCTGGTTTTATTGGCCTATCTGGAAAGAGAAGCAGAAAATCAGGTACTCGTCTATAAAAAACTCCTTTTATCTCCATTAGAACAAGGGGAGGAATCCACTCAGAAAATAAGAAGGAGAGTTCATCAGAGATTTTTGAATGGTGATAGCTTGGAGCAAAAGCTTGCAAAAATCGAGCAAGCTTCAAGTACTGAATCGGAAATGGAACGCCGTTTGCTATACTTGACAGATTTATTGAAGATTCAACTTTTTATTGATGAGTCAACTTGTGAAGAGACAGATATCCAAGCAAAAATCGAAGAGAATATGGAGATACTAAAGAAGTATATCAAGGAGCATGAAATCTATAGCCTCTTTCCCTTTAAGGGGTAAGGTAAGTTATTGATCTTGGACTTTTAGAAAGAGTGGAATATGGAAATCAAAAATCACTTTGGCGTCTACGGAGTCTGTCTTCAAGAGGGGAAACTGCTCTGTATTGAAAAAACAAGAGGCCCCTATCAACATCGCTTTGATCTACCCGGTGGTAGTAAAGAAGTAGGTGAGGGGTTGACAGAAACTCTCAAGAGAGAAGTTCTGGAAGAGACGGGCTATACGCTTATCCGTTATTCAAATCCTAGGATGTATGATGTGCTGGTTCAAGAAGAAGGGCAAGACTTCGCAGTACATCATATCATGGCCTTTTATGATATCGTACTCGATTTCGAGAGCTCTCAACAATCCCTTCCTCAGGAGGTTCATGATGGAAGCAATGATTCAGCAAATGCAATTTGGGTCCCTATTGAGCAGATGACCCAAGAAAATGCCTCACCCTTAGTATTGAAGGTGAAGGCAGAGTTACGAGGATTTCCAGAATTGGACAAGACCTCTTACATGAATTGGAAGGTAAAACATGCAAAATCAACTGGCTCTTAGTGGCGAAAGAATTGATGAAAAAGTTTACCCACAACTATTTCATCACGTTGGTATGATTCGTGGGGAATATTTGGTTAGGGAGATCGGTCAAAATATACTGCTAAAAAGTTGTCAGCGATTTGTAAAAGATTATCTAGCCACTATTTGCCTTTTGTACTCAGATGAAGAAGTCTGGTATCGCTTTTCAGAGTTAACAAATGCAGAAGCAAATAGTCTAGACGGGACTAAAGAGTATTTTGACGAACGCCACCCATTATTTGGATATAGAGGGACTAGGCGTTTATTGGCGTGTCCAGATGAATTTCAGGCTGAGGCACATGTCGTTACAGAAGTTTATCAAACCAATCCCAATCTGTCTGTTATTTTCCTTTTGTGAATGATGCTGAACAGTTAAAACAAGCAATTAGAGTATTGCGCCAGCATGGTTTTATTGGAAAAGTTGGAACAATGATTGAATTACCGTCAGCTTATTTTGACTTGGACAGGATACTGGAAACTGGTATTTCAAAGATTGTAGTGGGAATGAATGATTTGACTTCATTTATTTTTGCGACTGTAAGAAACAGTCAATGGCATGATATGGAAAGTCTCATTATGTTAGAAATGCTGAGAGATATGCAGGATAAAGCAAGGATGAAAAAGATTGACTTTGCTGTAGCAGGCTATCTGAATGCTTCTTTCATACAAAAAATGAATCAGATGGGTATCAAGTGTATTATCCATTACAGTTCTATTCCAGAGATTTTTGATTTAGAAATTGACCATCCAGACCATCTTAAACATATAAAAGAAGAAAGTAAAAAATTATAAAGGAGAACCCATGACACCTCAAGAAATGTGGAATGCATACAAGAAAACCAATCCCTCTATCGGTGATGAGATAGACGCTTGGGCTTTTGGAATGGAAGCTGATCTCTTAGCAGACTTGGTTTTAAAAGGTGAGAAGACGGCTACGGCTTCAGCCTATGACCTTTATGCAGTGGATAAGGAGCCCCTTCCCCAAGAAGGAACCTTTGATATCATTTTAGATAGCCAAGATCAGGCTGTCTGCATTGTCGAAATTACAAAAGTTTCCGTTCAGCCTTTTCATCAAGTTTCAGCTGACCATGCCTTCAAGGAAGGTGAAGGGGACAAATCCTTAGCCTATTGGCGTCAGGTTCATGAGGACTTTTTCAAAGACTGCTTAGGAGAAGCGGGACTGACTTTTACACCTGACAGCAAGGTTGTTTTAGAAGAATTTCGCAAGGTCTACCCTCTGTAGACTACTAGAAGGAAGAAAGTTTTGGAAATCACTGTCCAAAGCTTTTTCTGACTTTAAATGACAAAACGAGCAAACAAAAAGCGGACAATCATGTCCGCTTTTTTGAATCTATCAAGTGAAGTTGTAGATAAAGTATTTCAAAGATGTTTATCTTTTGAATCCCTATTCAGTCACTTCTATATTGCTTGATTATTTTTTATAGAAAATTATCTAATATTATTTAGAAAATTTACGTTTCAAGACTACAGTACCTGACAAGATTACTACTCCTGCCAATACCAAACCTGTTCCTACTGTTTCACAAGTATTTGGAAGACCTGGTTTGTCTTCTGTAGTTGTAGTTTCAGAAGGAGTTGGAACTGTAGTTTCTACAGTTGTAGTTGACTCTTCTGTTGTAGTTGTTGTAGAAGTAGTCGTTGTTGGCTCTTCTGTTGCTGTAGTTGTTGAAGTAGTCGTTGTTGTAGTTGGTTTGTTTGATGTGTTGATGACCTTAATCACGTTAGCATCATCAATTTTTTCAACTTTTGAAGTGTAACCTTCAGGTGTGTTTGTTTCCACTACTGAGTACTCAATCTTCTTACCGTCTTTGATACCTGGCAAATTCGTAAATGCTGCTTGCCAACCAGAAGCTTTTGTAAGAGTTTGTGTCAACCCTTCCAATGCTTTACCGTCAGCATACAATTGAACAGTAATATCTTTACGGTCAGCTTCTTCGTCACCAACCCATTCTTTTTGAACGGTCACAGTTGTGTCACCAGAAACCCAGAATTTCAACTCATTGTTGTTCCAGAAGGCTGGATCTGTTTGAGGTGTTGTGATTTCATCTGAAGTCAAGGTAGCGTTGTTATCGATACGGATAGTTGTTTTAGGAATTAATGTTTGGTATTCAACGATTAATTCATCGTCTGTAGCTGTTTTGAATACATCACTGACATCTGATAAATTAACAGTAAATCCATTTCCGTCTGCATCAAATTTAACATGTTTCCAGAAGTCCCATCCTGAAGCAACCACTTGTCCACCTTTTCTCAATGTGAATGATGGTTTCAAGTAAGTTCCTACAAATAATTCATTTGCAGCGTGGTTTGCAGCAGGAGCAAAAGTGATTTTTGAGTAATCGACGGCTGGAGCTTGGATTTTATCTGATACAACAGGGTTTGTGATGGCTTGTTTTTTACCATCTCCATTGATACGGATAAACCATTTTTGTTAGATAGTAGTCATCTCCAACATTCATCCAAGCATAGTTTTCAGAAACATCCAATTTGAATGTCTTAGATACATAGTCACCTGTAAGGTTGTATTTATTCAGGACTGATTCAAATACGCCAGGACCGTCAGGACGTGTGATGATAACTGATTCAGAACCTACTTTTGAAGTAGCTGTTTTGTTACCAGGATTTCCTGGAGTACTATCCCACACTGCTCGGTATTGGAATCCACCCTTAACATTTTGGTTCATGGCTTCGATTGCTTTTTTAAAAGTAAAAGTAATCTTCTTGTTTGTCATTGACAAGGTAGCTACTTCAGCACCGTTGGCTTGAAGTGATTGCGTTGCGAGTTCTGTGATATTTAAACCTTCGGGAGCGTCGATGGTGAACGTATCCCCTTCTTTAACAGATTTACCCGTTAAGTCCCAGTCAAAAGAAAATGTGACCTTTTGACCAGATGTATCTGCTTTAAGGTTTGTAATAGTGGGAGTGACAGTTGCTGCAGAAACTGGCTTGATGATTGACAAACCAAGAGCAACTACACTGAACATTGCTACAAACGCGAATAATTTTTTATAGAAAGTTTTCACTTGTTCCTCCATTCCTTTCTTCCATAAAATCTTCTTGTTTGGTAATAACACCCAAAATGTTGATTTATATTATTTAATAAAATTGACAGTCCTATTCTGACGAAAAATCCTTTCTTTATTGCAGTTTACTCCAGCTCCATTGAAGATGAGACTCCGTATGTTATCAACTATTTTATATTTAGAGTAATTATTGGACATAAAAGGGATTTTCTGCTAGTTTATTTCATGGATTCGCTTCTGAAGAAAACTAATAATAGAAGTGCAATGTATTAAAAAATATAATGATTGTCATAGATTAAGTATTAATATACCAAACATTTTGATTGCATCATTATTATATTTAATCGTCAAATAATATGATAAGATTTATATAATTAATTTTTATTGAAATATAATTGTTAGAAGAAATTTTATTTAACGTTTTTCTTTCTATAAAAAATTAAATTTTTTATTAAATGGTACGTAATAATCATTATAAAAAATAAAAATCTTTAAAACTCATTCCAATCATTCTTTCTATCTAAAAACATGTTATAATAAGTATGTTTGAACTAGAGCGTTCGCTCAGAAATTTAGAATAGGAGAATATGATGCAAGCAGTAGAACATTATATTGAAAAATTTGTTCCTGAACATTATGATTTGTTTTTAGACTTGAGTCGTGAGACCAAGAGTTTTTCAGGAAAAGTAACCATTAATGGTCAAGCTAAAAGTGACCGTATTTCCCTTCACCAAAAGGACTTGGAAATTGCTTCAGTTGAAGTAGTAGGACAAGCTCGTCCATTCACTCTTGATAACGAAAATGAAGCCCTTCATATTGAGCTTGCGGAAGCTGGTTCAGTTGAAATGGTTATTGCTTTTTCAGGTAAAATCACAGACAACATGACAGGAATCTATCCATCATACTACACAGTTGATGGACTTAAGAAGGAAGTCTTGTCGACTCAGTTTGAGAGCCACTTTGCCCGTGAAGCCTTCCCATGTGTGGATGAGCCAGAAGCTAAAGCAACTTTTGACCTAGCTCTTCGTTTTGACCAAGCAGAAGGTGAACTTGCCTTGTCAAACATGCCGGAAATCGATGTTGAAAACCGAAAAGAAACTGGCATCTGGAAGTTTGAAACTACACCTCGTATGTCTTCTTACTTACTAGCTTTTGTAGCAGGTGATTTGCAAGGGGTAACTGCTAAAACTAAAAATGGTACTCTCGTTGGTGTTTACTCAACCAAGGCACATTCACTTTCAAACCTCGATTTCTCACTAGACATCGCTGTCCGTTCTATCGAATTTTACGAAGACTACTACGGAGTTAAGTACCCAATTCCTCAATCGCTCCACATCGCCCTTCCTGACTTCTCAGCAGGTGCTATGGAAAACTGGGGTCTCGTAACCTACCGTGAAGTCTACTTGGTTGTGGATGAGAATTCTACCTTTGCCAGCCGTCAACAAGTAGCCCTTGTCATTGCCCACGAGCTTGCTCACCAATGGTTCGGTAACCTAGTAACTATGAAATGGTGGGATGACCTCTGGCTCAACGAAAGCTTCGCGAACATGATGGAATACGTCTGTGTGGATGCCATCGAGCCAAGTTGGAATATCTTTGAAGATTTTCAAACAGGTGGAGTACCTCTTGCTCTTGAACGCGATGCGACGGATGGCGTTCAATCTGTTCACGTTGAAGTCAAACACCCAGATGAAATCAATACCCTCTTTGATGGAGCTATCGTCTATGCCAAAGGAAGTCGCCTCATGCACATGCTTCGTCGTTGGTTAGGAGATGCTGATTTTGCCAAAGGTTTGCATGCTTACTTTGAAAAACACCAATACGGAAATACCATTGGTCGTGACCTATGGAATGCTCTTGGTCAAGCATCAGGTCGTGACGTAGCAGCCTTCATGGATTCTTGGTTGGAACAACCTGGTTATCCAGTTTTGACTGCTACAGTTGAAAATGATGTTTTGAAGATCTCACAAAAACAATTCTTCATCGGTGAGCATGAAGACAAGAACCGTCTTTGGGTAGTACCCCTTAACAGTAACTGGAAAGGTTTGCCAGATACACTCGAAACTGAAAGCATCGAAATTCCAGGTTATGCAGCTCTTCTTGCTGAAAACAAAACAGCTCTTCGTCTAAATACTGAAAACACAGCCCACTACATAACTGACTATCAAGGTCAATTACTTGATGCTATTCTTTCAGAATTAGTTGAACTTGATAATACAAGCAAACTACAAATCGTCCAAGAACGTCGTTTGTTGGCTGAAGCAGGGCACATTTCTTATGCAGACTTGCTTCCAGTCCTTGATAAACTTGCTAAGGAAGAGTCTTATCTGGTGGTTTCAGCTGTTTCTCAAGTGATTTCTGCCCTTGAGCGCTTTATTGATGAAGGAACAGAAACTGAGAAAGCCTTTAACCGTCTGGTTGCTAAATTGGCCCGTTACAATTATGAGCGACTTGGTTTTGAAGCTAAAGAGGGTGAATCTGATGAGGATGAGTTGGTTCGTCAATTGACCATTTCTATGATGATTCGTTCAAATGATGAAGAAGCTAGTCAGGTAGCAAGTCAAATCTTTGCAGCCCATAAAGAAAATCTTGCAGGACTTCCAGCAGCCATTCGTTCTCAAGTCCTTATCAATGAGATCAAACATCACGAAACTAAGGACTTGGTTGCAACTTATCTAGACCTATACACTCATGCAACAGATGCCGTTTTCAAACGTCAATTAGCAGCTGCGCTTGCATACAGTACAGATGCAGAAAATATCCAAACCTTGATTAGTTCATGGAAGGATAAATTTGTGGTGAAACCACAAGACTTGTCTGCATGGTATTATCAGTTCTTAGGTCATAAGGAAACTCAGGAACCAGTTTGGGCTTGGGCGCGTGAAAACTGGGATTGGATTAAGGCTGCTCTTGGTGGAGATATGAGCTTTGATAGCTTTGTTATTCTGCCTGCCCATGTATTTAAGACAGAGCAACGCTTGACAGAATACAAGGCCTTCTTTGAGCCACAACTTTCTGACCTTGCCCTTAGCCGTAATATCGGTATGGGAATCAAGGAAATCGCAGCACGCGTTGAATTGATTAAACGTGAAAAAGCAGCGGTTGAAGCAGTTGTTGCACAATATGGCAAGGCTTAAAAACTTTTTGACTAAATAGTATATAAAAACTCAACTTTCTCTTAGAAAAACAAGGAAAGTTGAGTTTTTTTTAAGATATTTTTGCTATAATGGTTATAATAAGGAGGAATTTTTGATGATCAAGATTCTATTAGTGGAAGATGACCTAGGACTATCAAATTCAGTTTTTGACTTTCTGGATGATTTTGCGGATGTCATGCAAGTTTTTGATGGCGAGGAAGGTCTCTATGAGGCCGAAAGTGGTGTTTATGATTTGATTCTCCTTGATTTGATGTTACCAGAGAAAAATGGTTTCCAAGTCTTGAAAGAATTGCGAGAAAAAGGTGTATCTACGCCAGTTCTCATCATGACAGCTAAGGAAAGTCTCGATGACAAAGGACACGGATTTGAGCTTGGGGCTGATGATTATCTAACCAAACCATTCTACCTAGAAGAACTCAAGATGCGTATTCAGGCCCTTCTCAAACGCTCAGGGAAATTTAACGAAAATACCTTAACGTACGGTGATTTGACAGTCAATCTATCTACCAATGAAGTTAAGGTTCAAGATGCCTCTGTTGAGTTGCTTGGTAAAGAATTTGAACTATTGGTCTATTTCCTCCAAAATCAAAATGTCATCTTACCAAAAACACAAATTTTTGACCGTTTGTGGGGATTTGACAGTGATACAACCATCTCCGTAGTAGAAGTCTATGTATCAAAAGTTCGTAAGAAATTAAAGGGCTCAGCCTTTGCTGAAAACCTTCAAACTCTACGTAGTGTTGGGTATATTTTAAAACATGTTTAATAGAATAAGAAAGAATTGGTACGCAGAAGATTTCAGCTACTTTGTCCGTAACTTTGGAGTATTCACGCTGATTTTCTCTGCCATGACCTTGATTATCCTGCAGGTTATGCACTCCAGTCTCTATACGTCAGTGGATGAAAAACTCTTATCACTGAGCAACAATCCTCAGGATATCATTCAATTGGCGGTCAATCGTGCAACTGAAGACGTAAAGGGTTTAGATAGTGGCAATGTCGCTCCAGCATCTGATAAAAACCAAATGTAAGTTCCAATACTGAAGTGATTTTGCTAGATTCGAATCTCAATCAATTAGTGACTGGCAATCGCTTTTTAGGATTAGACAGAATCACCTTCAATAAAAAAGATTTAAACCATATCCGACAACTTCATGTTGTGAATAGCTACGGTCAGGATGAGATTTATCGGGTGATCTTAACGGAAATGAATATTGATTCTGTTTCGACCAATATTAAGTATGCTGCTATCCTGATTAACACAAGCCAACTAGAGCAAATTAGTCAAAACCACGAGCAGTTAATCGTGGTGGTGATGGTAAGTTTTTGGATTCTATCTATCTTAGCCAGTCTCTATCTTGCACGTGTCAGTGTTAAACCCTTACTTGAAAGTATGCAAAAGCAGAAAAGCTTTGTGGAAAATGCCAGTCATGAATTACGGACTCCGTTGGCAGTTCTTCAGAACCGTCTGGAAACTCTTTTTAGAAAACCAGAGGCGACTATTATGGAGTCAAGTGAGAGTATCGCTTCTAGTTTGGAAGAAGTTCGAAATATGAAGTTTCTAACGACTAACCTTCTCAATCTGGCACGTAGAGATGATGGAATCAAGCCTGAGCTTGGAGAAGTAGAACCAGACTTCTTTAATACAACCTTTACTAACTATGAGATGATTGCGTCCGAAAATAATCGTGTCTTTCGTTTTCAAAATCGTGTTCATCGCACTATTATCACAGATAAACTCCTCCTCAAGCAATTGATGACCATTCTGTTTGACAATGCTGTCAAGTACACGGAAGAAGAAGGAGATATATATTTTGAGATTTCAACGACAGAACGCAGTCTATATTTAACGGTAGCAGATAATGGAATTGGCATTTCTGCAGCAGATAAAAGAAAATCTTTGATCGATTTTACCGTGTTGATAAGGCTCGTACACGTCAAAAGGGAGGTTTTGGTCTTGGTTTGTCATTAGCCAAGCAAATCGTTGATGCCCTTAAGGGAACTATCAACGTTAAGGACAACAAACCAAATGGAACCATCTTTGAAGTCAAGATTGCAATCTCAACACCATCAAAACGTAAGAATAGGTAAAAATATTTGTTTAGATAACATTCCAAAGTTTAGATAGGAAAATATTTTTGGGTATATGCTAGTGGGGATTATAAAATAGTTCATGAATTGAGATGGACTTATAGTAATGAAAATTAAAGGACCTAGTTCTGTATTGTACAGATCTAGGTCCTTTGAATATATGGATTGTTTAATTTTTTGATTAGTTTTTTATAATGACTAATTATTTAATCTTTATTTTCGTATGGCAGAATCAAGTTTAAAAGAATACCTGTCATTGCTGATAGGGCAGTACCTGAAAGAGTAACTGGACCCAGTTTTAGGATTGCTCCACCAAGTCCAAGTACCAACATTGCACTTGCGATGATAAGGTTACGCATTTGTCCAAAGTCCACACGTTCTTTAATCAATACTTTCAAACCGTTGCTGGCGATAACTCCGTAAAGAAGGATTGACATTCCACCAAGTACGGCACTAGGGATTGTAGAAATCAAAGCAGTGAATTTACCAAGGAAGCTAAGGGCAATTGCGATAAAGGCTGCGTTACGGATAACTGAGACAGAAGCGATACGAGTCATACCGATAACCCCTGTGTTTTCACCGTAGGTAGTATTGGCTGGTCCACCTAGGAAGGCAGATACAGATGTTGCGATACCGTCACCAAGAAGGGTGCGGTGAAGACCTGGTTCTTTCAAGAATTGACGGCCACAGATTTGGCTCAAGACCGTGTGGTCTCCGATATGTTCTGAAATTGTTACGATAGCGATTGGTAGGATTGCAATTGTTTCAGGACCGAAGTAAAGGTTGTATTCTTTGAAGGCACCGCCTGTGCTAAATGGTAGGTAGAATCCAGGAACTTCAAACCAGTTAGCTTGAAGAACAGGAGTGAAGTCAACCAAGCCGAGCGCTAGGGCAAAGAGATATCCACCAATTATAGCAAAGAGGAAAGGAATGATACGAAGGAATCCTTTTCCTTTTGTATTGATAAAGGCAGCGATGAGGAAGGTAACCACAGCTACAAGAGCATTTTTCCAGTTGCCATCTGCAACAAGACCAGCATTGGTTACCGCTGAACCTGCAAGACCGAGACCGATAACAATAATCATTGGTCCGATAATGATTGGGGGCAAGAGTTTATCAATCCATTTTGTACCCGCGAAACGAACACTTGCAGCAACAAGGACATAAACAAAACCAGTTAGGATAACCCCTGTTTGAGCGGCAGAAACATCGCCACCCAATTCCTTCATAGCAAGAGACATTGCAGTGATGAAGGCAAAAGAAGAACCGAGATAGACCGGAACTTTAAACCCAGTACATACCATGTAAATCAGTGTTCCGACACCTGATGCAAAAAGGGCAACAGATACAGGCATTCCCAAAATCAGTGGTACCAAGATGGTGGCACCAAACATGGCGAACACGTGCTGGAAGCTGAGTAAAATTCCCTTACCAAAAGAAGGACGTTGGTCAACGTCGAGTAACAAATCAACAGTTGATTCTTGTTTCATAAATACCTCACTTTTTGGGCATCAAAAAAGAGCCCATTATTTTACAGCAATAGGCTCTCAGAGTAGACTTCTTTAAAAAGAGGATTATCTCATTCTTAAAGAATTTCATATATTTCTGCGTCTTCGTCACCTCACGGGATGACATTAAAAACCTTTGCTTGTGATAGTATAGCAGAAAAAATTCGTTTTGTAAACGAATTTTCCTGAGCCTAGAAATAAGAGAGCGAGGTATGATTTTGTAAATCATTTTTTCACAATCAAGGAAATAAAGACGCGAGGTATAATCTTGTGAGTATCTATTTAAAATATCCTAAAGTGGGCGTTTATTTGGCATACCAGCCTTACGTGGATATTTGTTTGGAGTTTCTTTTTCTTTTCTACAATGGTGATGTAGCGAGGGTCTCCATTAGGAAGTGTGTAGCTGATGTTATCTTCAACCTTACTAAAGAGAAGGTTGAGAGCATTTTTGGCTTCTGTCAATTCCTCAGGAGCATTACTGGCCTTAAGAGCTAAAAGTTTTCCACCAACTTTAAGGTAGGGAATGGTTAACTCTGAGAGAACTTGCATGCGAGCAACCGCACGAGCTGTCACAATGTCGAATTGGGCACGGAAGTTATTGTCTTGGGCAAAGTCTTCGGCGCGTCCATGGTAGAAATGAACCCCTTCTAAATCAAGTTCCTCAGCCAGAAGCTGAAGGAAGTTAATGCGTTTATTGAGAGAATCAATGATGGTCACATCTAGCTGAGGGTAGAGAATCTTCATAGGGAGACTTGGGAATCCTGCACCAGCGCCAATATCAAGTAACTTAATTTCTTGGTTTTCTATCAATCCTTGTAGGATAGGAGCGATGGAATCATAAAAGTGTTTAAGGTAAACCTCTTCCTTTTCAGTAATGGCAGTCAGGTTGATTTTTTGGTTCCACTCGACTAAGAGTTCGAAATAGCGCTCAAATTGAAATTTTTGCTGGTCAGTAAGATTAATATTCTGTTGGTCAAGTAGTGAGTAAAAAGTTTCTGGTTTCATAGTTATATCCTTCTTATATATCATCTTATTTTACCACAAAAACATGGAAATTTGATATACTTGTACTAATCTAAAAGCAGAAAGGAAGTATCAAATGAATTGGATTATTTTTGGAGTTTTAACTCTCATTACTTTATTTGTTATTGTTACTTATAATGGTTTAGTTAAAAATCGTATGCAGACCAAGGAAGCTTGGAGTCAGATTGATGTTCAGTTGAAGCGTCGAAATGATCTCTTACCAAACTTAATTGAAACAGTAAAAGGTTACGCTAAATACGAAAGTTCTACTCTTGAAAAGGTGACTGAACTCCGTAGACAAGTAGCAGCGGCAACAACACCTGCAGAAGCCATGAAGGCTAGCGATGTACTGACTCGTCAGATATCTGGTATCTTTGCGGTTGCAGAGAACTATCCTGACTTGAAGGCTAGTGGCAAATTTGCTCACTTACAAGAAGAACTGACTAACACAGAAAACAAAATATCATATTCTCGCCAACTTTATAACAGTGTCGTTAGCAACTACAATGTTAAATTAGAAACCTTCCCAAGTAATCTGGTTGCGGCTATCTTTGGCTTCAAGGCAGCGGATTTCCTTCAGACTCCAGAAGAAGAAAAGGCTGTTCCTAGAGTTGATTTTAGTGGTTTAGGTGACTAAGATGCTGTACAAACAAATCGCTAGTAATAAACGTAAAACTTGGGTTTTATTAATTGTTTTCTTTCTTTTGTTAGCTATTGTAGGTTATGCAGTTGGATATCTTTTCATGAACTCAGGATTTGGGGGCGTGACTATAGCCATGATTCTTGGCTTTATCTATGCCTTGACCATGATTTTTCAATCTACAGAGATTGTCATGAGTATGAATGGTGCGCGTGAAGTTGATAGGAATGAAGAACCAGTTCTCTATCATGTTGTTGAGGATATGGCTATGGTGGCGCAAATTCCTATGCCACGAGTTTATGTCATTGATGACCCGGGTTTGAATGCTTTCGCCACAGGTTCGAATCCTCAAAATGCTGCTGTAGCAGCAACATCAGGACTTCTAGAGATCATGAATCGTGAGGAATTAGAATCTGTAATCGGGCATGAAGTTAGTCATATTCGTAACTTAGATATTCGAATCTCTACCATTGCTGTTGCTCTTGCCAGTGCCATTACCCTTTTATCAAGTATGGCAGGTCGTATGATGTGGTGGGGTGGAGCATCACGTAGTAGAAGAAATAGTGACCGTGACAGTGGAGGACTTGAAGTGATTATGCTAGTCATTTCTCTCTTAGCCATAGTTCTGGCACCTCTTGCAGCAACTTTAGTGCAATTAGCTATTTCTCGCCAACGAGAATTTTTAGCAGATGCTTCAAGCGTAGAATTAACTCGTAATCCGCAAGGGATGATCAATGCTTTACAAAAATTAGACAATAGTCAACCCATGAGTCATCATGTGGATGATGCTAGTAGTGCACTTTATATTAACGATCCTCAAAAACCAGGTTTCTTGAAAAAACTATTTTATACGCATCCACCCATTTCAGAACGGATTGAGCGTTTGAAACATATGTAAAAAACATCCAGAGGTTTTCTCTGGATGTTTTATTTCCAAAAGTTAAAGATCTTGTAAATCAACTACTTCTAAACCATGCTCTGTCAGACGATAGAAACTCGTACAGACTTCTTTTAAGAAACGTCGATTATGCGAAACAGTGACAAGACCACCAGAATAATTGGCAAAGAGTTTTCTGATTTCTGGTTGAGAAGTTGGAGAAAAATTTCGTGTGGGTTCATCCAGAAGGAGAAAGTTTGGTTTTCGCAGAACTAAATTCAAAAGAAGGAGTTTACCTTGTTGACCACCAGATAAGGAGTGGATTTGGTGGTGCATCTCTGGATAGCTGAAATTAAGACTGGCTAAGTGAGATTGGATCTTCTGTATTTCATCCTTGTGTCCAGTTTGGCTGAGAAATTCTACTGGGGATAGATCCAATTGCAATGTTTCTTGGTAATCTTGTGGCATAAATCCAAGCGAAATCTCTCTTTTGCCGCTTAGTAGTCGATGTAACTTTGCTAAAAGAGTGGATTTGCCAACGCCATTGGGACCGATAATGCCGATTTTATCTTGACCACGGACAGTTAATTGTAGCCCTTGAGACAGAATTCGTTGGCCAATGGATAAAGTCTCATTTTCTAGTCGAACTAAGACTTTTGAAGCCGCTAATGGCTCTATATCTGAAAAGAAAAGTTGGATTTGTTCCTCTTCAAGTGGTTTTTGGGTCATGGACTGAGCTGCTTTTTCGTAGCGTTTTTCTTGTGAAAGAACATTTTTCATCTTTTTAGCTAATAGGCGCCCAGCAACATCATTTTTAGTATTTCGCAAGGCAGTTTCGACATTTTGCTTGACTCGGCGATGCTTTTCCATGGTTTTTTCATAGGCTCTCTGGTCGTTGGCAGCTTGCTGGCTTTGTCTGACAAAATTAGCCTTTCTCTGGTCACTATAGCTATCGTAGTCTAAATGCTCTACTAGCGTTTCCGCTTCTTTCCGGTGCTTTATCAGTCGTAAGTGGATAATGGTGTCTGCTGTTTGAGAAAGAAAGTCTTCATCATGAGAAATGAAAATAACGGTCTGCCTCATCTTTTGAATCTGACTTTTTAGCCAATCAATCGTCTCAAGATCTAGGTCATTTGAAGGTTCATCTAAAAATAGAATTTCAAAGGGTTTAGCCAATTCATGGATGAGCTGAATTTTCAAAGCTTCGCCACCCGAGAGGCTACCAAGCTCTTGGTCACTAGAAAAACGATTGCTGTTAAAGTGTAATTCATCAGACAAGCGATAGAGAATGCTGTAGTCCAAATCTGTAGACTCTAAAAAGAAGTAGTCCTGTAAAGATTTTTTCTTCAGTTCTTCAGCTAGCTGTTGAGGAATGTAGGCCAGGGACTGAAGGTCAGACTGGATTTCTCCCCTGATAGTGAAATCAGCTAATCTTTCCCCCATTAAAGTTCGCAGTAAGGTTGATTTTCCATTGCCTTCTTCGCCGATAATAGCGACCTTTTCTCCGTCTTGGATGGTGATATTTAAATCGGAAACAAGGTCTCGTAAATCTTTGTTTTGTGTGATAGTCAGATGATTGATGTTTATCATATTATTGCACTTTCTAGAATGTCCATATTGCATAACAAAAAGCTCTACTTTACCTAGTAGAGCCAATTGTCTATGTCAAAAAACTCTTTTAAAAGGGCTGAAAATCCAGCAGAAAAAAGAGCACACAAAAAGAGACAAGAACAAGATCTACTAAATAAAGGTTCTTTATTTGATAGACTTAGTTGTTCATGTCTCCCTTACCTCCGAGTATTGTTGCAATCATCATACTCTTTTTGAGAAAATTTGTCAAGATTAAGCCAGAAAATCCTCTATTTTTAAAGACCAAAAACAGGCCCATAAAGTGTCAACGTATGTTTAACGTGATCGTAGTGAAACTTATCATAGTTTCGCCAAGCAGTGCGAGCCTGGTCGTTTAGTTTTAGACTACCAAGTCCAATCAAAAGGCTAGTCCGTTGGTAAAAAGTTTCCAGTTCAATTAAGATGGCGTTGTCTACTTTCTCAGCTTTTTTAAGTGCTCTGAGAATTTCGTCTATATTTTGCTGTAAGCGTAGGTCATCAGGCAAGCCCTGTTTACAACTTTGTATTGTTTGGTTTAATTCTGAGACTAATTGATAGGCTTTAGTTAAAAGGGCTTTGTCTTCCATATGAGCGTCCTCCTTTGCCCATGTATTGATGCCTATAGTATAGCACTAAAAACAAAATATGTCATAGTAAATATATCAAAAAACACAGAAAGGTGTTTTAAAAGTTTAGAAGCCTTACTTGACCTCCTTTCATGGTATAATCAAGGAAGTAAATCTTTATGGAGGAAGTATGAAATTAAATATTCAAGAAGTTCGTAAGCAGCCTGAAGGTTTGTATTTTGAGCAAACTCTAGACCTGTCAGCTGACTTACGTAAACGTAATCAAGAAATTATAGATGTAAAAGATATTGTAGCAGTAGGAAAAGTCCAGTACGAAGACCGTATGTTTTTCCTAGACTATCAACTGTCTTATACCATCGTACTTGCTTCTAGTCGTAGTATGGAACCTGTTGAGTTAGCAGAGTCTTATCCAGTGACAGAAGTCTTTATGGAAGATGCTACCAATCAACTGGACCAAGAAGTTCTTGATGATGACTTGGTTTTACCTATCGAAAATGGTGAAATCGACCTGGCTGAAAGTGTTTCGGATAATATCTTGCTAAACATTCCAATAAAGGTCTTAACAGCAGAAGAAGAAGCAGGTCAGGGATTTGTTTCTGGAAATGACTGGCAAATCATGACTGAGGAAGAATATCAAGCTCAACAAGCAATTAAGAAAGAAGAAAGTAGTCCGTTTGCAGGTTTACAAGGGCTGTTTGATGGAGACGAATAGATGGTTTTATCCAAGAAACGTGCCCGTCATGTCATTGAGGAAATCATAGCTCTTTTTCCAGATGCAAAACCTAGTCTAGATTTTCGCAATCATTTTGAACTTTTAGTTGCAGTTATGTTGTCTGCTCAGACGACAGATGCTGCAGTAAACAAAGCAACTCCAGCTCTCTTTGCAGCTCTTCCAACACCTCAAGCTATGGCAGAAGCAAGTGAGAGTGAAATTGCTTCACATATTTCTCGTTTGGGACTTTACCGTAACAAGGCCAAATTCCTCAAGAAATGTGCGCAACAGTTATTAGAAGATTTTGACGGTCAAGTTCCTCAGACTAGAGAAGAATTAGAAAGCTTGGCGGGAGTCGGACGTAAAACAGCAAATGTTGTGATGAGTGTAGGATTCGGGATACCAGCTTTTGCAGTGGATACTCATGTGGAACGCATCTGCAAACACCATGATATTGTTAAAAAATCAGCTACACCATTAGAAGTTGAAAAACGTGTCATGGATGTATTACCACCAGAAGAGTGGTTGGCAGCTCATCAGGCTATGATTTACTTTGGTAGAGCCATCTGTCATCCGAAAAATCCAGAATGCGAACACTATCCACAATTGTATGATTTTAGTTCATTATAAGGTCAAATATTGAATGTTTTTACTTGCTTTGAACTGGGCTTTGTGATATAGTAAGGACAATAAAATATTCCTTTAAACCTGTCCCGTGAGGCAGGCAAGGAGCTCGATAAAGTAGAAGGGTAAGTCTATGCTGTTTGCAGTATGGCTCGCTTAATGATACATTCTCAAGTCTCCTTGTGTAAGGAGACTTTTCTTTTTGGAGGTTTGTCATGAAGACAAAAGAAGTTGTAGACGAATTAACCGTCAAGCGGGCAATTACGCGTATCACTTATGAAATTATCGAACGCAACAAAGATTTGAATAAAATCGTCTTGGCTGGTATTAAAACTCGTGGTGTCTTTATCGCCCACCGTATCCAAGAGCGCTTGGAACAATTGGAAAATATTTCTGTTCCCGTTGTAGAATTAGATACCAAACCTTTCCGTGATGATGTCAAAATTGGTGAGGATACTTCCTTGATTTCTGTCGATGTGACAGATCGCGAAGTTATTTTGGTTGATGATGTACTTTACACAGGGCGTACAATCCGTGCTGCTATCGATAACATTGTCGGGCATGGTCGTCCTGCTCGTGTAAGTCTAGCAGTACTAGTGGACCGTGGACACAGAGAATTGCCAATTCGTCCAGATTACGTTGGGAAAAATATTCCAACCAGTCGTTCTGAAGAAATCATCGTTGAGATGACAGAACTTGATGGCCAAGATAGAGTTTTGATTACTGAAGAAGCTTAAAAGCTAAAGGAGTAGCCATGTCAGAAAATCAACAAAAACTGCAACATGTGGTGTCCATGGAAGATCTCACTGTAGATCAGGTTATAAAATTGATTAAACGAGGGATCGAGTTTAAAAATGGAGCCCAGTTACCCTACGAAGACCATCCTATTGTTTCCAACCTTTTCTTTGAAAATTCGACAAGAACTCATAAATCTTTCGAAGTTGCAGAGATTAAACTGGGAATGGAACGAATTGATTTTGATGTAAAGACAAGTTCAGTGAACAAGGGTGAGACACTCTATGATACAATCCTGACCTTGTCTGCACTCGGTGTAGATATCTGTGTTATTCGACACCCAGAGGTTGATTACTACAGGGAATTGATTGCTAGTCCAACCATTACGACATCTATTATCAATGGTGGTGATGGCTCAGGGCAACATCCTAGTCAGAGTCTGCTTGATTTGATGACAATTTATGAAGAATTTGGCCGTTTCGAAGGGCTCAAGGTTGCGATTGCTGGTGACTTAGATCATTCACGTGTTGCCAAGTCCAATATGCAGATTTTGAAACGCTTAGGTGCTGAACTTTATTTTGCAGGACCTGAGGAATGGAGAAGTCAAGAGTTTTCAAACTATGGTCAGTTTGTAACCATTGATGAGATTGTTGATCAGGTGGATGTTTTGATGTTGCTTCGAGTTCAACATGAACGCCACGAAAGTGGAGCAGTTTTCTCAAAAGAAGACTATCACGCTCGACATGGCTTGAACCAAGAACGCTATAATCGCTTAAAAGAAAAAGCAATCATTATGCATCCAGCTCCAGTAAACAGAGATGTAGAAATTGCAGATCATTTGGTGGAAGCACCAAAATCACGCATTGTCCAACAAATGACCAATGGAGTCTTTGTTCGAATGGCAATCTTAGAATCCGTATTGGCAAGTAGAAAAGCCAAATAAGACACAAAACGTTAAAAGACGCCAGTGAGCGTCCACGAGAGGTGAAAATATGACAAAACGACTTCTAGTTTTAGAAGATGGCACAGTTTTTGAAGGCAAGGCCTTCGGTGCAGATATTGATGTAACAGGGGAAATCGTCTTTAACACAGGGATGACGGGATATCAAGAATCCATTACAGATCAGTCTTATAATGGACAAATCCTGACCTTCACTTATCCACTAGTAGGAAATTATGGGGTTAACCGTGACGACTACGAATCTATTAGCCCAACTTGTAAGGGAGTTGTAGTTTTTGAAGAGGCACGTAGAGCCAGCAACTGGCGTAACCAAATGACGCTGGACGAATTTTTGAAGGCTAAGAAAATTCCTGGAATTTCAGGCATTGACACTCGAGCTCTTACAAAGATTATTCGTAAACATGGTACCATGAGAGCAACTCTAACACATGCTGGTGATAGTATGGATCACATTGCAGATCAACTTCAAGCAACTGTCTTGCCGACTGATAATATCAGACAAGTTTCTACCAAGACTTCTTATCCAGCTCCGGGAGTCGGATTAAGCGTCGTTTTAGTAGATTTCGGTCTTAAACACTCTATTTTGCGAGAATTATCTAAACGTGAATGCAATGTGACTGTAGTTCCATATACCACTACAGCTGAGGAAATCTTGCATTTAAACCCAGATGGAGTGATGTTGTCAAATGGCCCTGGGAATCCAGAAGATGTACCAGAAGCTCTTGATATGATTCGTGGTATTCTCGGGAAAATTCCAATCTTTGGTATTTGTATGGGACATCAACTCTTTGCGATGGCAAATGGTGCTAAGACCTATAAAATGAAGTTTGGTCACCGTGGCTTTAACCACGCAGTACGTGAAATTGCAACTGGGCGCGTGGACTTCACTAGTCAAAACCATGGTTATGCAGTTAGCCGTGAGGACTTGCCAGACCATTTAATCATTACTCACGAAGAAATTAATGACAAGTCTGTTGAAGGCGTTCGACATAGACACCAACCAGGTTTCTCTGTCCAATTCCACCCAGATGCAGCTCCTGGTCCACACGACGCAAGCTACCTATTTGACGAGTTTATCGAAATGATGGAAGCTTTTAAACAATCAAACTAAAGACGAGTGAGAAATCGTCGGAGAATTTATGTAACTGAACACGGACGGAAAGCTCGGAATTTAGAGAAACCAACTTGGATTGTCAATCCTTCCTTGGTTTCCTAAAATTCAATCGCTTTCTATTCGTCCTTTGTATCTTATTTAATGGCAATCAGAGAGTTGCCAAATAGAAAGGCAGGTCGTTTCTTTTAGTCGCTATTAGGCGAACTAAAAACTCCCTGCACTAGATTTTTTACCGAAAATGATCGTTTCGCTAAAAAATCGTCGGAGAATTTATTTAATGGCAATCAGAGAGTTGCCGAATAGAAAGGAGAAGGGTAGTCCGTATTTGCTGAACTGAATACGGGCTACGGACGGTGCTAAAAAGATAGTTATTCCTAGAACTAACAGTTCTTCGTCATAACTCCTATTTTAGCTTTGTCCGCTTGACGCCCTTAATATCTTATAAATGCCTAAACGTACTGATATTCAAAAAATTATGGTGATTGGTTCTGGTCCAATTATTATTGGTCAGGCTGCTGAGTTTGACTATGCTGGAACCCAGGCTTGCTTGTCTTTGAAAGAGGAAGGGTATGAGGTTGTCTTGGTTAACTCAAATCCTGCAACCATCATGACAGATAAAGAGATTGCAGACAAGGTCTACATCGAACCGATTACACTTGAGTTCGTGACTCGTATTCTCCGTAAGGAACGTCCAGATGCTTTGCTTCCAACTCTTGGAGGTCAAACGGGTCTTAATATGGCCATGGAATTGTCTAAGAATGGTATCTTGGATGAGCTTGGTGTTGAACTTCTCGGTACTAAACTGTCTGCCATTGACCAAGCGGAGGACCGTGATCTCTTTAAACAATTGATGGAAGAACTTAAGCAACCAATTCCAGAATCTGAAATTGTCAACACAGTTGATGAAGCAGTTTCCTTTGCAGCGACAATTGGTTACCCAGTTATCGTTCGTCCAGCCTTTACCCTTGGTGGTACTGGTGGTGGTATGTGTGCTAACGAGGAAGAATTGCGTGAAATCGCTGAAAATGGTTTGAAATTGTCACCTGTTACCCAATGTTTGATTGAGCGTTCAATCGCAGGTTTCAAGGAAATCGAATACGAAGTCATGCGTGACTCAGCTGATAATGCCCTTGTTGTTTGTAACATGGAAAACTTTGACCCCGTTGGGATTCACACAGGGGACTCTATCGTATTTGCCCCTGCGCAAACCATGTCCGACTACGAAAACCAAATGCTTCGTGATGCTAGCTTAAGCATTATCCGCGCTCTCAAGATTGAAGGTGGATGTAATGTTCAGCTTGCGCTTGATCCACACAGCTTTAAGTACTATGTCATCGAAGTAAATCCTCGTGTATCTCGTTCTTCAGCCCTTGCTTCTAAGGCTACAGGGTATCCGATTGCTAAGTTGGCTGCTAAGATTGCGGTAGGCTTGACTTTGGATGAAGTTATTAACCCAGTTACAGGTTCAACCTATGCTATGTTTGAACCAGCCCTTGACTATGTGGTGGCTAAGATTCCACGTTTCCCATTTGACAAGTTTGAAAAAGGGGAGCGTCGTCTTGGTACCCAGATGAAGGCAACTGGAGAAGTTATGGCCATCGGTCGAAACATCGAGGAATCTCTCCTTAAAGCTTGTCGCTCTCTAGAAATTGGTGTCCATCATAATGAAATGCCTGAGCTTGCAGATGTTTCAGATGATGCCTTGATTGAAAAAGTTGTTAAGGCTCAAGATGACCGTCTCTTCTACGTATCAGAAGCTATTCGTCGTGGTTATACACCAGAAGAGATTGCTGACTTGACTAAGATTGATATCTTCTACCTGGATAAACTCTTGCATATTTTTGAGATTGAACAAGAATTGGGCGCACATCCTCAGGATGTCGATGTCTTGAAAACAGCAAAACTCAATGGTTTCTCAGATCGTAAAATCGCAGAACTTTGGGGTACTACAGCTGATCAAGTTCGCCAACTTCGTTTAGAAAACAAGATTGTCCCAGTTTACAAGATGGTAGATACTTGTGCCGCAGAATTTGAATCAGAAACTCCGTACTTCTACTCAACATATGGATGGGAAAATGAGTCTATCAAATCTGATAAGAAATCTGTACTTGTCCTAGGTTCTGGTCCAATCCGTATCGGTCAAGGGGTAGAGTTTGACTACGCAACAGTTCACTCTGTTAAGGCAATTCAGGCTGCTGGCTATGAAGCCATCATTATGAACTCAAACCCAGAGACAGTTTCAACAGACTTCTCTGTATCAGATAAACTTTACTTTGAACCATTAACGTTCGAAGATGTTATGAATGTTATCGATTTAGAGCAACCAAAAGGTGTTATCGTTCAATTTGGTGGTCAAACAGCTATCAACCTTGCTGAGCCTTTAGCCAAAGCTGGTGTGACCATTCTTGGTACACAAGTCGCTGACCTAGACCGTGCCGAAGACCGTGACCTCTTCGAACAAGCCCTCAAAGACTTGGATATTCCACAACCTCCTGGACAAACAGCAACCAATGAAGAAGAAGCGGTGCTTGCAGCACGTAAGATTGGTTTCCCAGTCCTTGTTCGTCCTTCTTATGTCTTGGGTGGACGTGCTATGGAAATCGTTGAGAATGAAGATGATCTTCGTTCTTACATGCGTACAGCCGTTAAGGCAAGCCCAGACCATCCAGTTCTTGTCGACTCTTATATCGTTGGACAAGAATGTGAAGTTGATGCCATCTCAGACGGACAAAATGTTCTCATTCCAGGTATCATGGAACATATCGAACGTGCTGGTGTCCACTCAGGTGACTCAATGGCTGTTTACCCTCCACAAACCTTGTCTCAAAAGGTGCAAGGCACGATTGCAGATTACACTAAGCGTCTGGCAATTGGCCTCAACTGTCTTGGTATGATGAACATTCAGTTTGTTATCAAGGATGAAAAAGTCTACGTCATTGAAGTTAACCCTCGTGCTAGCCGTACCGTACCATTCCTATCAAAAGTAACCAATATCCCTATGGCACAGGTAGCGACTAAGTTGATTCTTGGTCAAAGTCTCGAAGAACTTGGTTACCAAGATGGACTTTACCCTGAAAGTACACGAGTTCATATCAAAGCGCCAGTCTTCTCCTTTACCAAGCTAGCGAAAGTAGACAGCTTGCTTGGTCCCGAAATGAAATCGACTGGGGAAGTCATGGGTTCTGATACCACTCTTGAAAAAGCGCTCTATAAAGCTTTTGAAGCTTCATACCTTCACTTGCCAACCTTTGGGAATGTTGTCTTTACCATTGCAGATGATGCCAAAGAAGAAGCCTTGGAATTGGCTCGTCGTTTCCAAAATATTGGTTACGGAATCCTTGCAACTGCAGGAACAGCGGAGTTCTTTGCAAGTCATGGATTGCAAGCCCAACTCGTTGGTAAGATTGGTGATGATGAACACGATATCCCAAGCTATGTCCGCAAAGGAAAAATTCAAGCTATCATCAACACTGTTGGTACCAAACGGACAGCCGATGAAGATGGAGAGCAAATCAGACGTTCAGCTATCGAACATGGGGTGCCTCTCTTTACAGCTTTGGATACAGCAGATGCCATGCTAAAAGTATTAGAAAGCAGAAGTTTTGTCACAGAAGCGATTTAAAAATAAGATTCTCTTTGGAGAATCTTTTTTATTTATGAAAACAATGATAAGGTTTTCATAATCATTAAAATTTAATCAAATTGAAATATTTAGAAAAGAAATATAATAAATTAAAAGATTGTTAAATAAAAAATCTTGTATATAAGGACTGATTTATGCATGCATTTAGATATATATTATAAATTATAGATAGCTAAAAACACTGTTAAAATCCATAAGAAAGCGTTTTCCAGAGTATATAATTAAGAGTATATAATTAATTGAATTAATATTGATTTTTTGATATGATGGAAATGCTAAAGTGGTTAAATTATAGCTTTCAATTATTGTGCATAGGGTACAAGATTTGTAGAAATATTGCCTTCTGTTAGTTAAATATACAAAAGGAGAACTTATTCATATGATAAGAAAGGAACAACAACGTTTTTCTTTGCGAAAATATAAGGTAGGTGTTGCATCTGTATTTTTAGGGACAACTCTTAGCTTTTTGATGGCTAATGGTGGTGCAGTTCAAGCTTCTGAGCTTCCTACACAACCAGCTTCTGAAGAAAAAACTGAGTTGGTGAAAAAGGATGTCAGAAGTGAGGATTCCTCTAAAAAGGAACAAGATGTTGTAGCAAATGTTCCAACAGCTGAGCTTGCTGAAGAAAATAAAGTAGAAGAAGCAAAACCTACTTCTGAGTCTAAAGTAGAAGAAGCTAAATCTGAAGCTTCTACTTCAGAAAAAGCATCAGAGGTAAAACCTGCTTCAACTAAGACTGAAGTTGCCAATAAGGAAACTGCTAAGCCGGTCGAAAAAGCATCAGAGGTAAAACCTTCAATTTCAGAAGGTGATAAACCGCGTGTACGTAGCCGTCGTGCGACTACAGAAACAGGTGCATCTGTAGATCACAACACAATTCCTGTTAGTGTAAGTACTTACTTAAAAGACGGTGAAACTGTAGATCCTGCGATCACAAATCCAAATGGAGCTAAGGTTGAGTCACAAACTGTTCCTTCTGGTTATGCAAGAAAAGAAGGTGATTACTATACATATGCGGTTTGGGATTTAACTGAATTCAATAATCGTTATGGTACAAAATACTATGCACGTGCTTATAAGAGATTTGATGAATCTACAGATACAACAGTTGAATTGATTGATAAAACAACTGGTAATGTCGTAGAAACAAAAACAGTAACAGCTACAAGTGGTGTTCAAAAATTCACAACTACCACAACAGCGTCTAATAGTCAATTAACGTTCCAAGTAGATTATAAAAAAGGTACTTTTGGAAGAGGTAGAGCAATTCAACCATTTATTCAAAATGGTTTTGAAGTTGGAAAGAGCATCACAGATTTAGTAGCTGCAGGACACCAACTTACACCAGCAGAGCAAACACTTTTTACTGCGGTTTATAATGCTCGTACTACAACTGATATTCAAAACGTTGTTGAGCCAGCTTACAATGGTCGTACAATTACTGATTCAAACGCTAAAATACCAGTAACAATCAATAAAACAACTTACTATAAAGTAGTTGATAAAAATAACCCAACATTTAACGCCAATAAAACAGATAAAACTGTTCAAGATTATAAAGAAAATGGTAATGAAGTTGAGTTAGCTCGATATACTCTTAAAGCTGAAGAAGGGCAAAGCTTTACTGCATCTGGAGAACGTCAATTTGATGGATATAAACTTTATCAAACAGCTGATGCAAATGACAAATCAGGATATGTAAGTCGTCCTTACACCGTCGGTACTAAGTTTATAGATGCGGACCGTTACGGTATCAAACGTATCAAAGAAGTTGTTGGAGAAGATGGTTCAGTCGTTATTCGTATTTACTTGCTAGATCCAAGACAACAAAGCAAACGTTCTAATGGTTCACTAAGTACAGACGGTTACATGTTACTAGCAGAAACGAAGCCGATTAAACCAGCTGAATGGAATTCACAGGAATTAGTTGTTAAAAAATCACCTCTTTACACTATTGCGCATACTGTAACTGATCCAAAAACAGGAGCAAAAACTAACTATCCAAACGGTAAAGAAGTTCCATTTGATTTCCAAAGAGCTTCAGGATATACACCATATCATACTGTATTCGTACCATTCTTAGGAGATAGAATTGGACACGGTTCAGCTAACTCACAATTAGAACGTGGAACAACAGGTATTGGTACAAACGTTGACTTATTAAATACGTTAACACCATATAAACAACCTGTTTACTACTATGTAAAACAAGAACCAGTTGAAGTGACTCCAGAAGTTGAAAAACAATTGGAAGGACGCGCACTTGTCGATGGTGAGTTTACTTTCAAATTAACAGAAGAGAAGAGTTGTCCTGACAAGTACGAAGAAACAGTTACAAACAAGGATGGAAAAGCTACATTCAGCAAGCTTACTTTTAACGAAGTTGGTACTTATAAATACAAGATCACTGAACAAAAGGGTTCTGATACAAACGTTGACTACGATGCAATGACAGTTACTATGACAGTTATTGTAACTGAGAACGCTCAAGGTGATTTACAAGCTGCAGTTAAATACAGTTCAGAAGGTGGATATAGCGCAAGTAATGATGATAAAATCTTCAATAACTATGTGGTTTCTCCAGTTGTAACGAAATTTGACTTCACTAAGAAGTTGGCTGGACGTGAATTGAAAGCCGGTGAATTCAGCTTCGTATTGAAAGATGCTGCTGGTCACGAAGTTGAAACAGTGAAAAATGATGCTGCTGGTAACGTAACTTTCTCAGAACTGTCATTCGACAATACAAAAGTTGGTACTCATACGTATACAGTAGAAGAAGTGATTCCTGCAGATAAAGAATTTGGAATGACTTACGACCAAATGAAAGCAACTGTTACAGTTGAAGTTGCCAAGAACGGTCACTCATTGACAACTGTTACAAACGTTACATCAACTGGTGGTAAAGATGCCAACGGTAAGGCTACTGATGGTACTGCAGATAAAGAATTCAACAACAAAGTTACTCCTCCAGAAACTCCAGAATTCCAACCAGAAAAATTTGTCGTTTCTAAAGAGAAATATGACATCACTGGTAACAAGTTGATGGATGACGACGATGAGTTGATAAATGAATACACTGAAACAAATGCGGATCCATATGTAGACAAGACAACTAACAACGAACCAGAAAACTTGAATACCAAGACAGTTAAACGTGGTTCTAAATTGGTTTACCAAGTATGGCTTGATACGACTAAATTCACTGAAGCGAACAACATCCAATACGTTGGTGTATCTGATACATACGACGCTGATAAATTGGACGTCAATGCAGCGGACATCAAAGCATATGATTCAGTAACTGGTGCAGAAGTAACCAATAAATTCGACATCAAAGTTGAAAATGGTAAAATCACTGCAACTTCTAAAGATGAATTTATCAAAGATAAAGTAAATGCTCCTGTTATCGATACAACTAAGTTCGAGTTTGAACGTTACTATAAATTTGATATCCCAGCTACAGTCAAAGAAAATGTTGCTGCAGGAGATGATATCGAAAACACTGCCAACCAAATCGTTCACGTTTATAATCCAGTAAGTAAAACAGTTGAGAAACCAGAAAAACCTACTCAAAAACGTGTAAATACTGTACCAATTACAGTTGATCTCAAGTTTACTAAGAAGTTGGAAGGTCGTGAACTTCAAGCCAACGAATTCGAATTCGTATTGAAGAAAGACGGCGTTGAAGTTGAACACGTGAAGAATGACGCTGCTGGTAAGATTGTCTTCAAGTCTCTTGAATTCGGTCGTGATGATCTTGGTAAGACTTACAACTACACAGTAGAAGAAACTCCTGGTACAGATGCAACTGTCAAATACGACACAATGGTTGCTACTGTTAAAGTGGTTGTTTCACACGATGGTACAGCGAAAGCCATCGTTGCCAACGTCACAGACGCTGCTGATAAAGAGTTCAACAATACAGTCACTCCTCCAGAAGAACCTAAGTTCCAACCAGAGAAATACGTTGTTTCTAAAGAAAAATACGATATCACTGGTGACAAGCTCGTTGACGATGATAGAGAGTTGGCAGATAAGTACGCAGATACAAATGCGAACCCATATGCGGACGATGCAGCAAACAACGAAGCAGAAAACTTGAATACTAAGACTGTTGAACGTGGTTCTAAATTGGTTTACCAAGTATGGTTGGATACAACTAAATTTGATGCAGCTAACAAGGACAACATCCAAACAGTTGGTATCTCAGATAACTATGATAAAGCTAAATTAAATCTTAATGCAGCTGACATCAAAGCTTACGACTCTGTAACAGGTGCAGAAGTAACTGATAAATTCGATATCGCTGTCAACAACGGTGTGATCACAGCTAACTTGAAAGCTGGCTTCACGAAGTCACTTGGCGATGCAGAAAACACACAAGTCATCGACACAACTAAATTCGAATTCGGACGTTACTATAAATTTGATATTCCAACAACAGTGAAAGACGATGTGGTAGCTGGTGCAGATATCGAAAATACTGCGGCTCAAGTTGTTAACTACTACAACCCAACGACTAAGAAAGTTGAAAAACCTGAAAAACCAACTGAAAAACGTGTCAACTCAGTACCAATTGAAGTCGAATTCAACTTCACTAAGAAACTCGAAGGTCGTGAATTGAAAGCTGGTGAGTTCAGCTTCGTATTGAAAGACTCTAAAGGTACTGAAATCGAAACGGTTCAGAACGATAAAGATGGTAAGGTGAAATTCACTAAACTTGAATTCACTAAAGCCCAAGTTGGAACTCATAAGTACACCGTAGAAGAAGTTAAAGGATCTGATGCGACAGTTACATATGACTCAATGAAGGCTGAAGTAACAGTTGTAGTGGAACACAATGGAAAAGCTAAAGCACTTGTGAAGACAGTGACAGACGCTCCAGACAAAGAGTTCAACAACGTCGTAACTCCTCCAGAAGAGCCTAAGTTCCAACCAGAGAAATACGTTGTTTCTGAAGAGAAATTCGATATCACAGGCGATAAGCTTCTTGATGATGATTCTGAGTTGACTGATAAATATGGTGAAACAAATACAAATCCATATGTAGATAAAACTGATAACAACGAAGCAGAAAACTTGAATACGAAGACTGTTAAACGTGGCGATAAATTGGTTTACCAAGTATGGTTGGATACAACTGAGTTCGACGCTAACAACAAGGATAACATCCAATCAGTAAGTATCTCTGATGACTTCGATGAAACGAAGGTTGATGTAGATGCATCCGCAATCAAGGCTTATGATTCAGTAACTGGTGATGATGTAACGGACAAGTTCGACATCAAGATCGAAAATGGTGTCATGACTGCAACCCTTAAAGCTGGCTTCACGAAGTCACTTGGAGATGCAGAAAATACTCAAATCATCGACACAACTAAATTCGAGTTTGGTCGCTACTATAAATTCGATATCCCAGCCACTGTTAAAACAGACGTTGAAGGTGGAGTAGATATTGAAAATACAGCGGCTCAAGTAGTAAACTACTACAATCCAACTACGAAGAAAGTTGAAAAACCAGAAAAACCAACTGAAAAACGTGTCAACTCAGTTCCAATTGAAGTCGAATTCAACTTCACTAAGAAATTGGAAGGCCGTGAGTTGAAAGCTGGTGAGTTCAGCTTCGTATTGAAAGACTCTAAAGGTACTGAAATCGAAACAGTTCAGAACGATAAAGATGGTAAGGTGAAATTCGCTAAACTTGAATTCACTAAGGCTCAAGTTGGAACTCATAAGTACACTGTAGAAGAAGTTAAAGGATCTGACACTACAGTCACTTACGATACCATGAAGGCTGAAATCACAGTAGAAGTTGAACACAATGGAAAATCTAAAGCACTTGTGAAGACAGTGACAGACGCTCCAGATACAGAGTTTAACAACACTGTGACTCCACCAGAAGAGCCTAAGTTCCAGCCTGAAAAATATGTTGTAAACACAGAGAAATTCGATATCACAGGAAACAAACTTGTTGACGATGATAAAGAATTAACTGACAAATACGCAGAAACCAACGCTAACCCATACGCAGATAAGACTGACAACAACGAAGCAGAAAACTTGAATACCAAGACTGTTAAACGTGGCGCTAAATTGGTTTATCAAGTATGGCTTGATACAACTAAGTTCGACGCTAACAACAAGGATAACATCCAATCAGTAAGTATTTCTGATGACTTCGATGAAACGAAGGTTGATGTAGACGCTTCAGCTATCAAGGCTTACGATTCAGTAACTGGTGAAGATGTAACCGCTAAGTTTGATATCTCAATTGTAGATGGTGTCATTAATGCTACGTCTAAGGCTGAATTGACTAAGTCACTTGGAGATGCAGAGAATACACAAGTAATCGACACTGCTAAGCTAGCATTTGGACGTTACTACAAGTTTGATATTCCAGCTCGTATCAAAGAGACTGCCAAAGAAGGTGTAGATATTGAAAATACAGCTTCTCAAATCGTTCACCAATACGATCCAACTAAGAAAACAGTTGAAAAACCAGAGAAACCAACTGAAAAACGTGTTGTTAATATTCCGGTTAAAGTTGAGTTCAGTTTCACTAAGAGATTAGAAGGCCGTGAATTGAAGGCTGGTGAATTTACTTTTGTACTGAAAGATAAGGATGGAAAAGTGATTGAAACTGTAAGCAATGATGCTGAAGGTAAAATCAAGTTCTCCGCCCTTGAATTCAAAAGTGGTGAAGAGGGTACACACCTCTATCACGTAGAAGAAGTAAAAGGTACTGAGACTGGTATGGAATACGATGGTATGGTTGCTACTGTAAATGTTACAGTAACCAAGGATGGAAAAGTGTTGACCCTAACAACACAAATGCCAGAAGATACCGAGTTCAATAACAAGGTGACACCACCGACCCCGCCGGTAACGCCGCCAACCCCACCGGTGACACCACCGACCCCGCCGGTAACACCGCCGACCCCACCGGTAACACCACCAACCCCACCGGTAACACCACCAACCCCACCGGTGACACCACCGACCCCACCGGTGACACCACCGACCCCGCCGGTAACGCCACCAACTCCTGAAAAACCTAAAGGTCGTGAGTTGCCAAATACTGGTGAAAAATCAACTACAGTTGTTGCGGCTATTGGTGCAGTTCTTGGACTATTTGGTCTTGGGTTGGTTACCAAACGTAAAGAAGATGAAGTTTAAACGAATACCTTTTAAGATTGGTTAAGTTTCTGATTCTTATTCTTATTCTTATTCAAGAAAATGGAGAGGGCTTAATTGCTCTCTCTTTTTTGATTCATTCATTCTTTCTATTTCATTATGGATTCAAGTAAATAAAATCTCTTCTTAAAAAATAAACCGTTTTCACTTGACAAAAATTGGTCTATACCATATAATAAAATAAAGAATATGGAGGACAAAATTATGAAAGTTATTCAAGTGGAAAATCCAATTGAGGGTGGAAAAGTTGCTTTTGATATCTTAAAAGAAAAATTAGCAAATGGTGCTAAAACACTGGGTCTTGCGACAGGAAGCAGCCCTCTCGAGTTTTATCAACAAATCGTTGAGAGTGACCTTGATTTTTCAAGCCTAACAAGTGTGAACCTAGATGAATACGTAGGACTTGATGGGGATAACCCTCAATCTTACCGTTACTTCATGCAAGAACATCTATTTAATAAAAAGACATTTAAGGAAAGTTTTTTACCTCATGGTGTCAAAGATAATGCAGAAGAAGAAGTAGAACGCTATAATCAAATTCTTGCTGCTCATCCAGTTGATTTGCAAATTTTGGGAATTGGTCGAAATGGTCACATCGGCTTTAATGAACCAGGAACTCCATTTGATAGTCAAACGCATCTTGTAGATCTTGATCAGTCTACTATTGAAGCAAATGCTCGCTTCTTTGATAAGATTGAAGATGTCCCAACACAGGCTATCTCAATGGGCATTAAGAACATTTTAGACGCTAAGTCTATCCTTCTATTTGCTTATGGAGAGTCAAAAGCAGAAGCTATCGCTGGAACTGTTGAAGGTCCTGTGACAGAAAGTCTTCCAGCAAGTAGTTTACAAAACCATCCAGATGTAACTATTATTGCGGATGCTGGAGCACTTAGTTTATTAAAGAAATAATTCTCATAAAAATGAAAACCATTCGAAAATTTTCGAATGGTTTATAAATTTACACTATCAAAGATTTGAATTATCGCTCTTTTTATGTTTCGTAATTTCAAAAAAATGTATGCTATAAAAGCAAGAATTCAAAAAATTTCAAAAATTTAAGATTTTAGCAAAAGCATGTTAAATTAAGGGGGTTTCGCCCTCGATTTCTTTGACTTTAAGGCTGAATTATAGTACTATAATGCTGAGTTGGTTAATAATTCAATATATTCAAAAAATAAGGAAAGAAGGAAATATTTAATGGTGAAAAAATTAAAGAGAAAGCCGTTTTTAATATTTTTTGTATCAGTTCTGACCTTCTTGAGCGCGTTCTTCTTATCAACCAATGTCGCTTATGCAGATGGGAAAGAATTAACGGGTGTAGTAACTGATATAAGTGTCCTCAACATGTCGGATTCCAAATTGGAACCGAATGCAGACGGTACTTATCAGATTATTACCAATCGTTCAGTTCTTTGTTCAATTTGACCTCAAGCAATATGATGGTAAATTGGCCAATGGCGATTACTTTGATGTAGATATTCCTACACCGGTAACTGTCTATAATGGAACAACTGAATTATTCGATAAGGGAACAAAAGTTAATATCGGTACAGTAGTTGTTACTGCTAATGGTGATAACCAAGGTGGTAAGGCACGTGTTACTTTGAAGAACCTTGATGAGTTCCAAGCTAAAACAGGCGGGGATATCGTTAAAGGCGTGAAAGGAAATTATGCAATTACTTTCTTGTTCAAGAGTGACCAAACAGCAACACCACTAACTTTTGAAAACAAGGGTGTTGGTAAAACAATCACACATACCTTTACATCTAAGACAGTTGACAGCAAGCAAGAAGGTTTCGAAAACTATGCTAAGGTCGGTAACGACGTAGAAAGTAAGGAATGGACTTCAGAAAAATTAGCTGCAATTGGTTCAGTAGGTAAAGGAGACATATACTCTCCATGGAGAATCCGTGTCAATACAGGAAGACAAGACTATGGTAAGAACTTAGTATTGAACGACTTCCTTCCAAATACAGCTGAGTTTGCTCCTATCCAGTATATCCCTGAGTCATTGGTAGTTTATTCTTCAGCTACATTGAACGATGGTACTTCTCAAGTTCCGTCTGATGCTAAGAAGATGGTAGAAGGTACTGACTATACTGTAGCTTGGAATGAGAACTATACTCAGTTCAACCTTATCTTTGCAGATGGATCTAAATCATACTGGGTTGAGTACCATACAACTACACCTGGTGACGGTAGAAAAGTTCAAAACGTTATCCAGTTGACTACAGCAGATGGAACTGCACTTACTCAACGTAGTAATCGTACAAACTTAGATTTTCAAGCTGAACGTGTATCTCTTGTAAAAGGACAAATCGAAGCTTCTACAGCCTTCAAGATTAAGATCAACAAGACAAATGCCTTCACATTGGTTCCAGTTGCAGGCGCAGTTTATACTGTTAAGTCAGAAGACGGAACTATCTCTAGCGAATTGACTACAAATGAAAAAGGTGAGGCAATCTCCGATGAGTTTGATCAGAAATATGTGGGTAAGACATTTATCATCAAAGAGAAAACAGCTCCTGCTGGATATACTCTTGATGAAAAAGAATACAAGGTAACTCTTGGAGCTGAAGGTTCTAAGATTAACATTCAAGACGAACCAATCGCAGCTGATTTCTCAATTACTGCTAAGAAAGTCATTGCTGGAAATCGTCCAGTAGCTTTGAAAGATGGTGAGTTCAAGTTTGATTTGTACAATGCAAATAACTTGACTACTCCAATTGCTTCAACAACAAACAAAGCAGATGGAAGCATCACATTTGAAGGTTTGAAAGCTAAAGGTCCTGGTACCTACAACTATGTCATCAAAGAAAATACTAAAACAAAAGTTCCCGGTATCACATTTGATGAAAACTCATACGAAGTAACAGTCGTTGTTAAAGCTGAAGGTGGAACACTTAAAGCCGAGGTTACAACTCAAGCACCTACATTAACAAATACATATGAGCCATCACCTGCTCGTGCTACATTCAAAGCAACTAAAGAATTAGTTGGTAAAGAACTTGCTAATGAACAATTTGAATTTGAATTGAGCGAAGGTGGTAACGTCATTGCAACGTCTTCAAATGGTAAGACAGTCAATGGTGTCGAAGCAGCAACAAATGAAGTAGTCTTCTCAGTTCTCTACACTGAAGCAGGAGACCACGAATATACAATTACAGAAAAAGCTGGTACAGAAGAAGGAGTTACATACTCTAAAGAAAGCTATACAGTTCATGTTAAAGTTGTAGATAATGGCGAAGGGAAACTAGTTGCAACTGTTAAAGAAGCTGATGAAGTTCGTAAGTTCACAAACACTTATGTGACTACAACCACAACTACAACCACAACGACAGAAGAGCCAACGACTACTTCAACAACGACAACAATGACAGAAGAGCCAACGACTACTTCAACAACGACAACAACAGAAGAGCCAAGCACTACTTCAACGACAATAACCACAACGTTAGAAGAGCCAACGACTACTTCAACGACAACGACAGAAGAGCCAAGCACTACTTCAACGACAACGACAGAAGAGCCAAGCACTACTTCAACGACAACCACGACAGAAGAGCCAACGACTACTTCAACGACAACGACAGAAGAGCCAACGACTACTTCAACGACAACAATGACAGAAGAGCCAAGCACTACTTCAACAACTACAACAACAGAAGAGCCAACGACTACTTCAACGACAACCACGACAGAAGAGCCAACGACTACTTCAACAACGACAACGACAGAAGAGCCAACCACAACAGAAGCTCCAACAACGACTGAAGCCCCAACTACAGCAGAAGCTCCAACAACGACTGAAAACAAACCAGGACTTCCAAATACTGGTGAGGCTACAAGCCTAGTACTTGTATTGGCTGGTGTGGTAATCATGTCAGGAATAGTTGTTATGAAACGTAAATTTACTAAATAATGATTTTTAGAAAATCTACACTATCTTAAAGAGAGCCGAAAGGCTCTCTTTTAAATTTAATGAGTGTATATAAATCTTCCTACTTAATAAATTATTTTTATAAAAAAGTAATAAAAGCAAGTTTGAAATTAATAGTGAAAATTCATGGAATAAAGCATTTTAGTCTTGACAAATAGCTCTTATCCATGTAAAATAGAATAGATCTTGAACTTGAAGGGAGTGAAAAAAATGTCTAAAACAGTAGTACGTAAGAATGAATCTCTTGACGATGCACTTCGTCGTTTCAAACGTGCGGTTACTAAAGCTGGTACTCTTCAAGAAACACGCAAACGTGAATTCTATGAAAAACCTTCTGTAAAACGTAAACGTAAATCAGAAGCAGCTCGTAAACGTAAAAAATTCTAATTTGAAATGAAAGGCTAGACTTGTCTAGTCTTTTTCTTTTTCAAATAAATACCATAAACACTGTAAAAAATATAAACTTCCAGCTACAATCTGATATAATAGTAAGAGAACTCGATTTAAGGAGAAATATATGTCGGTTTCAGTAAAAGAAGTAATTGAGAAGCTTAGATTAGACATTGTCTATGGGGAGCCTGAATTACTTGAAAAGGAAATTAATACTGCAGATATAACGCGACCTGGTCTCGAAATGACAGGCTATTTTGATTACTATACTCCAGAGCGTATTCAATTGTTGGGGATGAAGGAATGGTCTTATCTGATCAGTATGTCTTCTCACAACCGTTATACTGTTTTGAAAAAAATGTTCCTACCAGAAACACCAGCAGTTATTGTTGCGCGAGGTCTAGTTGTTCCTGAGGAAATGTTAAAGGCAGCTAGAGAATGTAAAATCGCAATTTTAACAAGTCGCACAGCTACAAGTCGTCTTTCTGGAGAACTGTCTAGTTATCTGGACTCCCGCTTAGCTGAACGTGCAAGCGTGCATGGTGTTCTAATGGATATCTATGGTATGGGTGTTCTCATTCAAGGTGATAGTGGTATTGGTAAGAGTGAGACTGGTCTTGAGCTTGTAAAACGTGGACATCGTTTAGTCGCAGATGATCGTGTAGATATCTATTCTAAGGACGAGATGACACTTTGGGGTGAGCCAGCAGAAATCTTGAAACATTTGTTAGAAATCCGCGGAGTGGGTATCATTGACGTCATGAGCCTTTATGGAGCTAGTGCTGTTAAGGATTCTTCACAGGTTCAGTTGGCTGTCTATCTAGAAAATTACGATACAGATAAGGTCTTTGACCGTTTGGGGAATAATGCGGAAGAATTGGAAATCTCAGGTGTTTCTATTCCACGTATTCGTATCCCAGTAAAAACAGGACGTAATATCTCTGTCGTTATCGAAGCAGCTGCCATGAATTATCGTTCAAAGGAAATGGGCTTTGATGCGACACGCCTCTTTGAAGAACGATTGACAAAACTAATTGAAAGGAACGAGATGAAGAATGATTGATCCAGTTGCTTTTCAAATAGGTCCATTTGCCATTAGATGGTATGCGCTTTGTATCGTTTCAGGTCTTATTTTAGCAGTATATCTCGCAAGTAAAGAAGCACCAAAAAAGAACATCTTATCCGATGATATTTTAGACTTTATCTTAATTGCCTTTCCTTTAGCCATCATTGGTGCTCGACTTTATTATGTCATTTTTAGATTTGACTACTATAGTCAGCACATGGGAGAGATTTTTGCCATTTGGAACGGAGGTCTTGCGATTTACGGTGGTTTAATCACAGGTGCCATCGTACTCTATTTCTTTGCTGATCGTAGATTAATAAATACTTGGGATTTTTTGGATATTGCTGCTCCAAGCGTTATGATTGCGCAGAGTCTAGGACGTTGGGGTAATTTCTTTAACCAAGAAGCATACGGAGCAGCCGTTGAAAATCTTGACTACTTACCTGGTTTTATTAAGAACCAGATGTATATTGATGGTTCTTATCGTCAACCAACCTTCCTATACGAATCTATCTGGAACCTGATTGGTTTTGCTTTAATTATTATTTTTAGACGCCGATTAAATGGTATTCGTCGTGGACATATCACAGCCTTTTACTTAATTTGGTATGGTTTTGGACGTATGATTATTGAGGGTATGCGTACAGATAGTCTCATGTTCTTTGGACTTCGAGTGTCTCAATGGTTGTCTGTTCTTCTAATTGGACTTGGAATTTATATTATCGTTTATCAAAATCGAAAAAAAGCACCATTTTATAATGTGAAAAAGGAGAATTAAAATGTTAGAAGTTGCTTATATTATTGTGGCTATTGCCTTGGTTGTATTCTTAGTTTATCTGATTATTACCCTTCAAAAAGTTGGACGTGTAATCGATGAAACAGAAAATACTGTTAAAACGCTAACTTCAGATGTGAATGTCACTCTACATCACACAAACGAACTGCTTGCAAAGGTCAATGTTCTTGCTGATGATATCAATGTCAAAGTTGCAACCATTGATCCACTCTTTACAGCAGTTGCAGACCTATCTGTTTCTGTCTCTGACTTAAATGAGCAGGCTCGTGTCTTGAGTAAAAAAGCATCATCTGCTGGTTCAAAAACATTAAAGACTAGTGCAGGTTTATCTGCCGTTCGTTTTGCAAGTAAATTTTTTAAAAATAAAAAGGAGATAACTCATGGGTAAATTATCATCAATCCTTTTAGGGACTGTTTCAGGTGTGGCTGTTGCCTTATTCCTAACAAGTGAAAAAGGGAAACGTGTGACTAGTCAGGCACAAGACTTTATTGACGATCTGAGAGAAGATCCAGAATATGCTAAGGAACAAGCTCTTGAAAAATTGACAGAAGTCAAAGATCAAACCAGAGATTTTGTTCTAAAGACAAAAGAACAAGTAGAATCAGGCGAAATTACCTTTGATTCAGTTCTTGAAAAATCTAAATCTTTAGCTCAACAAGCGACTGAAGCTTCGAAAGAAACCTTGAACAGTCTTAAGGAACAATTGGAAGAAAAAGTAGTTGTTGAAGACCAAGAAGATGGTCAAGAAATTGTCATCGAAATCGAAGAAGACTAAAATAGAATCACTATTCTTGATTTTCTAAAGAATCAGGAATGGTGATTTTTTTCTTGAGGGAAGTCTTTGTGGTATAATAAATACTATGCAGAAGAAACCGACATCAGCTTACGTGCACATTCCGTTTTGCACACAAATCTGTTATTATTGTGACTTTTCAAAGGTCTTTATTAAAAATCAACCAGTAGACAGCTATCTAGAGCATCTACTGCAAGAATTTCATTCTTATGACATTCAGAAGTTGCGTACACTCTATATTGGAGGTGGGACACCGACAGCCTTGTCTGCGCCACAGTTAGAGGTGCTTCTGGATGGATTGACTAAAAACTTAGATTTGTCAGTCTTAGAAGAATTAACCATCGAGGCCAATCCTGGTGACCTGGATCCTGATAAGATTGCTGTGTTGAAAAATTCAGCAGTCAACCGTGTTTCATTGGGTGTCCAAACCTTTGATGACAAAATGCTGAAAAAGATTGGTCGTAGTCATTTGGAGAGAGATATCTATGAAAATATTGATTGTCTCAAGTTAGCAGGATTTGATAATATTTCCATTGACTTGATCTACGCTCTTCCCGGTCAAACCATGGAACAAGTGAAAGACAATGTTGCCAAGGCCATCGCTTTGGACATTCCTCACATGAGTCTCTATAGCTTGATTTTGGAAAACCATACGGTCTTTATGAATCGTATGCGTCGTGGGAAGTTACCACTTCCTAAAGAAGAAGTAGAAGCTGAGATGTTTGAGTATATCATTACCGAGCTAGAAAGAGCTGGCTTTGAGCATTATGAGATTTCTAACTTTTCTAAACCAGGATTTGAAAGTCGTCACAATCTTATGTACTGGGATAATGCTGAGTATTATGGTATCGGCGCTGGAGCTTCTGGCTATGTCAATGGTGTTCGTTATAAAAATCATGGGCCTATCCGGCATTATATGAAAGCTGTGGAGGCGGGTAATGCTCGCATTACTGAGGAACATTTAACCTTGCGAGAGCAGATGGAAGAAGAGATGTTTCTAGGTCTTCGTAAGAAATCTGGTGTTTCCATGACACGATTCGAAGAAAAATTTAATACTTCTTTTGAAGATTTATATGGTCAAGTTGTGAGGGATTTGTGCCAACAATGCCTTTTACAAGTAGATGGTCAACAAATACGCATGACCAAAAAAGGTCTCTTTTTAGGAGATACAGTAGCAGAAAGATTTATATTGGAGTAAAATTATGGGCTTAACTTATCAAATGAAGATGAAAATTCCTTTTGATATGGCTGACATGAATGGTCATATCAAACTACCAGACGTTATCTTGTTATCCCTACAAGTATCAGGAATGCAATCAATTAATCTAGGAGTGAGTGACAAGGATGTTTTAGAACAGTATAATCTAGTTTGGATTATCACTGATTATGATATCGATGTGATTAGACTTCCTCGTTTTGCTGAGGAAATTACCATCGAAACAGAGGCTTTGACCTACAATCGTCTATTTTGCTACCGTCGATTTACTATTTATGATGAAGATGGTCAAGAAATCATTCATATGGTAGCTACCTTTGTCCTTATGGATCGTGAAAGTCGAAAGGTTCATCCTGTAGTACCAGAAATTGTTGCCCCTTATCAATCTGAGTTTTCTAAGAAACTCCTTCGTGGGCCAAAATATGCAGAGTTGGAAGAAGCGATTAGCAAGGACTACCATGTCCGTTTTTACGATTTGGATATGAATGGCCACGTCAATAACAGCAAATATCTAGACTGGGTTTTTGAAGTTATGGGGGCAGATTTCCTAACCAATCATATTCCTAAAAAAATCAACCTCAAATATGTCAAGGAAGTTCGACCAGGTGGTATGATTACTTCTAGTTACGAATTGAATGGACTAGAAAGCAATCACCAAGTCACAAGTGATGGCGATATCAATGCTCAAGCAAAGATAACTTGGCAAGAAGTTAACAGAGATTAGAAAGAAATATATGACTTATAAAGGCTATTTAATTGATTTAGACGGAACAATCTATAAGGGAAAAGATAGAATCCCAGCTGGTGAAGCTTTTGTACATGAGCTGCAGAAAAGGGAAATTCCTTATCTTTTTGTAACAAACAACACTACTCGTACACCTGAAAGTGTCCAAGAGATGTTGGCAAATCAGTTTAATATTGACACGCCTGTATCGACAATCTATACTGCAACCTTAGCGACTATTGATTATATGAATGATTTAGGTCTTGAAAAGACTGTTTATGTAATTGGAGAAGCAGGGCTCAAGGAAGCCATTCAAGCAGCTGGTTATGTTGAAAATAAAGAAAATCCAGCCTATGTGGTTGTAGGTTTGGACTGGCAAGTTGACTATGAAAAATTTGCTACTGCAACCATTGCTATCCAAAAAGGTGCTCATTTTATCGGTACCAATCCAGATTTAAATATTCCAACGGAACGAGGCCTTTTACCAGGTGCTGGTTCACTGGTTACTTTGCTCGAAGCAGCAACTCGCGTAAAACCAGTTTATATTGGAAAACCAAACGCGATTATTATGGACAAGGCTGTTGAACATCTAGGACTTGAACGCCAAGAAATTGTCATGGTGGGCGATAATTACCTGACTGATATTCGCGCTGGTATTGACAATGGAATTCCTAGCCTTTTGGTGACGACAGGATTTACAAAACCTGAAGAAGTAGCAGATCTACCAATCGCCCCAACCTATGTCCTCTCAAGTCTAGCGGAGTGGAATTTCGATGAAAACTAAATTTACTTTTGTAGGAAGTCTACTCTTTCTCCTCTCTCTTGCTATTTTATTGACCATCTATCTGTCTTGGTTGGTTTACCCTCTGGAAATTTCTTGGTTAAATCTGACAAGTCGTGTTCATGTCCTACCTCAGACCATCCAACATAACTTTAATGTTTTGATGGATTATTTGACCAATCCATTGAGTCAGGTATTAGCAATGCCGGATTTTCCTTCGTCTGCCTCTGGAATTCACCACTTTGTGGTTGTAAAGGGGCTCTTTCACCTAGCGCAAGGAGTAGCGATCGTAACTCTACCGATTTTCTACCTTTTTTGGAAGCAAGTCATTCAGAAAGGTTTTTTGTCTCTATATCGCAGAGGTCTCTTGATTATGCTGTCTTTACCTTTGGTTCTTGGTTTAGTTGGCGTCTTCATTGGTTTTGAACAATTCTTTACCTTGTTTCATCAGATTCTATTTGTAGGTGATGATACCTGGCTTTTTGATCCCGCTAAAGATTCAGTCATTCTCATCCTACCAGAGGATTTTTTCCTGCATGCCTTTCTCCTATTTTTCTGCTTGTATGAGTTAATTTTTGGATTCGTTTATCTTATAAGTTGGAAAAAATTACCGAAAAGAGAATAAATGCATAAAAATGTTTTAAAAAATTGTACGAAAAACCTATTTTCTTTAAAAAGTAGGTTTTTTACGGAAATAACTAGTCAAGCGCTTTATTTTTTGTATAATAGGGTTAGAAAAGTATGCAAAGAAGAGAATAGCATGATTACACTATTTTTATCACCGAGTTGTACATCATGTCGTAAGGCAAAGGCCTGGCTTAATAATCATAAAGTGCCTTTCCAAGAGCACAACATTATGACCAGTCCTTTATCAAGAAAAGAATTACAACATATTCTTTCCTTGACCGAAAACGGTACCGATGACATTATTTCAACTCGTTCAAAAATTTTCCAAAAGTTAAATATCGATGTGGAAAGTATCTCGGTGACAGAGTTGCTTCATTTAATTGAGCAATATCCTAGTCTTTTGCGTCGTCCAATCATCATTGATGATAAACGTATGCAGATTGGCTTTAATGAAGATGAGATTCGTGCATTTCTTCCTCGTAGTTATCGTAAGCAAGAATTGAAAGAAGCTACATTAAGAGCTGGTATTAATTAGATGAATAAACAGTATAGTTACCCACTAGATTTGTCGTGGAGCACTGAAGAACTTGCTTCAGTGCTTTCTTTTTTAATGATGTTGAAGCAGCCTATGAGACTAAGGTAGAAGCAAAGAAACTACTAGATTCCTACAAGAGATTCAAAGCGGTTGTTCCCAGCAAGAGTGAAGAAAACGTTTGGGACGTGAATTTGAATCAGTTAGTGGATATTCTTTCTACCGTGCAGTCCAATTGGCAAAAGAAAAGGAGAAGGGAAGATTTCACTTGGAAAATAAATTTACATTTGCCAAAGAAATTGTTAGGGATGCTGGAGAATATATTCTCCAGCATATGAAAGAAGATCTCCATGTTGAGAGAAAGTCTTCCCCTACAGATTTGGTCACTAAATTAGATAAAGATGTTCAAGCTTTACTTATTGAGAAAATTCGTTCTCGCTATCCAGATGATCTATTTTGTGCAGAAGAAGGCTGCATGCGTGCAGCAGTAGGACAAGGTTGTGTATGGATTATTGATCCTATTGATGGAACCAACAATTTCGTAGCACAAGGTGAAGATTTTGCCGTTATGCTAGCCTATTTTGAGGATGGTGTTGGGAAATTTGGAATTATCTATGATGTTATGAAGGGTGACTGCTACCATGGTGGAGGAGACTTTCAGCCTTGTCGCAATGATGAACCTTTACCAGCATTTAAAAGAAACCTTTGAGAGAATTTTTGGTAGCTGGTAATTCTGGCATGCTAGAAACCAACGAATGGGGCTTAGCGGATTTGGGAAATGCTGCACTTGGGACACGAGTTTATGGCAGCGCTGCTATTAGTTTTGCCAAGGTGCTATCAGGACGACTTCTAACGTATATCACTTACCTGCAACCCTGGGATTATGCAGCTGCCAGTATCCTAGGTAAAAGTTTAGGTTATAAGGTTCTTACGATTGCTGGTGAGGAAGTTGATTTACAAACACGACAGGCTGTTATGATGGTACCAGTCGAGATGAAAGATGAGATTCAATCCTATATCTATGAAAGGAAATAAACCTACATGCAATTTCCAGATGGATTTGTAAAAAATACGAAACAATATTGGGAGATGAGGCAAGAGCTTTTCTTGCCTCTTTTGATGATGAAGCTGTTTCTGCTTTTCGTATCAATCCCTTAAAAGAAAGGCAGCTTTCTTTTTCAGATGCTATTCCCAATACACCTTGGGGTTACTATGGGAAGGTTTCAGGAAAATCCCCAGAACATGTGACCGGCTTGGTCTATTCACAAGAACCTGCCGCACAAATGGTCGCTCAAGTAGCTCAGCCAAAGCTAGGTATGAAGGTTTTGGATTTGGCAGCGGCTCCCGGTGGGAAATCTACTCAGCTGGCAGCCTATCTAGCAGGTGAGGGACTCCTTGTATCCAATGAAATTTCAAGCAAACGGTCAAAGATTTTAGTTGAGAATATGGAACGCTTTGGAGCGACTAATGTTGTTGTGACCAATGAATCTGCAGAACGTTTAGCCAAGGTCTTTAAAGGTTATTTTGACCTGATTGTTCTAGATGCTCCTTGCTCGGGTGAAGGCATGTTTCGTAAACAGCCCGATGCTATGGATTATTGGACTGAGGAATATCCTAGTCAATGCGCTAGTCTACAACGTGAGATTTTAGCAGATGCAGTTACTATGTTGGCTGATGGTGGTCGACTAGTCTATTCAACCTGTACCTGGGCGCCCGAAGAAAACGAAGAAATCGTCCAATGGTTACTGGATAGCTATGATTTTGAATTGATTCCAGTGGAACATATAAATGGTATGTCACAAGGCATCAACCAACCTGAGACAGCTAGAATGTACCCTCATCACTTTAAGGGAGAAGGTCAGTTCGTGGCCCATCTTCAGTTTAAAGGTCAAAACAAGGCTGGGAAGTTCAAACCTTCTAAGACGAATCTCAGTCGTGAACAATTGAGTTTGTGGCAGGATTTTGAGAAAAAACATCTTAAAGAAAAACTGACAGGAATCTTACAAGTTTTTGGGGAGCAACTGTATTTGTTACCAGAAGTTCTACCGGATTTAGGAAAACTAAGAATTGCTCGGAATGGACTACATCTCGGGACTTTTAAGAAGAAACGTTTGGAACCAAGCTTTGCTCTTGGCCTAGCTTTAAAACCAAGCCAAGTCAAACAATCAATTGAAATTCGTCAAGAAGACTTTGTCAAATATGTGGCTGGTGAAACAGTTCAATTAGCTGAAACTCTTCCAAATGGTTGGTACCAAGTTTTGCTTGGTGGAAATGGTCTAGGTTTTGCAAAAGTAACCGGAAATACCTTGAAGAATTATTTTCCCAAGGGCTTGAGGTTTCAGGTGAAAAACTAGTCAAAAACAGTATTCTATGTTATAGTGGATGTATGGATTTTCCCTGAAAACAATAGAAAATAAGGGCGAAAATTCAAGCTATTCATCATTATTTTCAAGGAGACAAATAGTGAAAAATTTAAAAACTCACCATCTCTCTTGCAACTCTTTTACTTGCTGGTTCGCTAGCAGGATGTGCGAGTTGGATTGATCGTGGGGAGTCTATGACGGCTGTCGGTTCAACTGCCCTTCAACCTTTAGTCGAGGCGGCGGCAGATGAATTTGCGTCCGCACACGTTGGTAAAACAGTCAATGTTCAAGGCGGTGGTTCAGGTACAGGTCTGTCTCAAGTCCAGTCTGGAGCAGTAGACGTCGGTAACTCGGATGTATTTGCCGAGGAAAAAGACGGAATCGATGCGTCCGCGCTAGTTGACCACAAGGTAGCTGTTGCGGGCATAGCTGTTATCATCAATAAAGAAGTAGATGTTGATAATCTTACGACAGAACAACTTCGCAAAATTTTTACAGGTGAAATTACCAACTGGAAAGAAGTTGGTGGTAAAGATTTAGCTATCTCTATTATCAACCGAGCTGCTAGCTCAGGTTCTCGTGCTACCTTTGACAGTGTGATTATGGATGGAAAATCAGCAATACAAAGTCAGGAGCAGGATTCTAACGGAATGGTCAAATCAATCGTTTCCCAAACACCGGGTGCTATTTCATACCTAGCTTTCGCCTATGTTGATGATTCGGTTGGGACTCTCAAACTTAACGGCTATGAACCAATTTCTGAGAATGTAACCACGAATAACTGGCCTTTGTGGTCTTATGAACATATGTATACACTTGGTGAGCCAAATGAATTGGCTGCCGAATTCTTGAACTTTGTTCTTTCAGACGAAGCGCAGAATGGAATTGTTAAAGGAATGGGCTATATTTCTGTCAAAGAAATGAAGGTCGAAAAAGATGCTGCAGGTACTGTGACAGCGCTAGAAGGGAGCCAATAATGAATCAAGAAGAATTATCTAAAAAATTGCTCTCTCCTTCAAAAAACTCTCGTCTTGAGAAATTAGGGAAAGGTCTAACTTTTGCCTGCCTCTCTTTGATTGTTATCATTGTTGCAATGATTTTGATCTTTGTAGCCCAAAAAGGCTTGTCAACCTTCTTTGTTAATGGTGTGAATATCTTTGATTTTCTTTTTGGTGCAACTTGGAATCCGTCAGGTAAACAATTTGGTGCCCTTCCAATGATTTTAGGTTCCTTTATTGTTACCATCCTGTCAGCTCTTATTGCAACACCATTTGCCATTGGTGCAGCTGTCTTTATGACAGAGGTGTCTCCAAAAGGAGCTAAGATTTTGCAACCTGCTATTGAACTCTTAGTTGGGATTCCTTCAGTAGTTTATGGATTTATCGGTTTGCAAGTTGTGGTACCATTTGTACGTACTGTCTTTGGTGGAACAGGTTTTGGTATTTTATCCGGGATTTTCGTTCTTTTGTCATGATCCTACCAACTGTAACCTTTATGACAACAGACAGCTTGCGTGCTGTTCCTCGTCATTATCGTGAAGCTAGTTTAGCTATGGGAGCCACTCGTTGGCAAACCATCTGGCGTGTGACCTTGAAAGCAGCACGTTCAGGTATTTTCACTGCAGTGGTCTTTGGGATGGCGCGTGCCTTCGGTGAAGCCCTTGCTATTCAGATGGTTGTCGGAAACTCAGCAGTTATCCCAACCTCGCTAACAACACCAGCTGCGACTTTGACATCTGTATTGACTATGGGAATTGGGAATACCGTCATGGGAACTGTTGATAATAATGTTCTTTGGTCACTGGCCTTAGTATTGCTTTTGATGAGCTTGGCCTTTAACAGTGTGATTAAATTGATTACGAAAGAAAGAGGAAAGAAAAACTATGCACGCTAAGAAATTAGATAAACTTGCAACAGCTGTCCTCTATACCATCGCAGGAATCATTGTGACAATTTTGGCATCTTTGATTCTTTATATCTTGGTTCGAGGATTGCCACATGTTTCATGGTCATTCTTGACTGGGAAATCATCTTCTTATCAAGCAGGTGGTGGTATTGGGATTCAGCTTTATAATTCCTTCTTCCTTTTGGTCATCACCTTATTCATTTCTGTACCATTATCCATGGGGGCTGGAATTTACTTGGCTGAGTATGCCAAAAAAGGTCGTGTTACCAATTTCGTTCGTACCTGTATTGAAATTTTGTCTTCGCTACCATCTGTTGTTGTAGGTCTCTTTGGTTACCTCATCTTTGTAGTCCAGTTCGAGTATGGATTTTCCATTATTTCAGGTGCCTTGGCTTTAACCGTCTTTAATCTTCCACAGATGACTCGTAATGTTGAGGATAGTTTGAAGCACGTTCACCATACGCAACGTGAAGCTGGTTTGGCGCTGGGACTTTCTCGTTGGGAAACTGTCCTTCATGTCGTTATTCCTGAAGCTCTTCCTGGAATTGTAACAGGGATCGTGCTTGCATCAGGTCGTATCTTTGGTGAAGCTGCAGCCCTTATCTACACAGCAGGTCAATCTGCACCAGCTCTTGACTGGTCTAACTGGAATGTTCTCAGCGTAAGTAGTCCAATCTCAATCTTCCGTCAAGCAGAAACCTTGGCTGTCCATATCTGGAAAGTCAACAGTGAAGGAACTATTCCTGATGGAACCCTTGTTTCAGCAGGTTCTGCTGCGGTGCTCCTAATCTTTATCTTAATCTTTAACTTTGGAGCACGTAAACTCGGAAGCTATCTACATAAGAAATTAACCGCAGCCTAAAGGAGAAGCCATGTCAAAATATAATTGGGATGAAAGGCATATCATTACTTTTCCAGAAGAAAAAGTGGCCCTCTCTACTAAGGATTTACATGTTTACTACGGTAAGAATGAATCCATCAAGGGCGTGGATATGCAATTCGAAAAAAATAAAATTACAGCTTTAATCGGTCCATCAGGATCAGGGAAATCAACCTACCTACGCAGTCTCAATCGTATGAATGATACCATTGATATTGCTAAGGTTACAGGCCAAATTATCTATCAAGGAATTGACGTCAACCGTCCTGAGATCAATGTTTATGAAATGCGTAAACATATCGGAATGGTTTTCCAACGTCCAAACCCATTTGCTAAATCAATTTACCGCAACATCACCTTTGCACATGAACGTGCAGGAGTTAAGGACAAGAAGGTCCTTGATGAAATTGTAGAAACCTCTCTTCGTCAGGCCGCCCTCTGGGATCAGGTTAAAGACGATCTTCATAAGTCAGCCTTGACGCTTTCAGGTGGTCAACAGCAACGTCTCTGTATCGCTCGTGCTATTTCTGTAAAACCAGACATCCTCTTAATGGATGAGCCGGCATCAGCCTTGGATCCGATTGCGACAGCTCAGCTCGAGGAAACTATGCTTGAGTTGAAGAAGGACTTCACCATCATCATCGTTACCCACAGTATGCAACAGGCTGCGCGTGCAAGTGATTACACTGGATTTTTCTACTTGGGTGATTTAATTGAGTACGACAAAACGTCAAACATTTTCCAAAATGCCAAGCTACAGTCTACCAATGACTATGTAACTGGACACTTTGGTTAGAAAGGAAACAGTATGACAGAACCGATTTTACAGGTTAAAGACCTGTCAGTCTATTACAATAAAAAGAAGGCTTTGAATAGTGTTTCCTTATCATTCCAACCTAAGGAAATTACCGCCCTTATCGGTCCCTCTGGATCTGGGAAGTCAACCCTTCTCAAGGCTATTAACCGTATGGGTGACCTTAATCCTGAAGTGACGACAACTGGATCGGTAGTTTACAATGGTCACAATATTTATAGCCCTCGTACTGATACCGTTGAATTACGTAAGGAAATAGGGATGGTATTCCAACAACCCAATCCTTTCCCCATGTCTATCTACGAAAATGTTGTTTATGGTCTCCGCATTAATGGGGAGAAAGATAAGAACGTTTTGGACGAAGCTGTTGAGAAAGCTCTACAAGGTGCTTCAATCTGGGATGAAGTCAAGGATCGTTTGCATGATTCAGCAATTGGTCTATCAGGTGGACAACAACAACGTGTTTGTGTAGCCCGTGTCTTGGCAACTAGTCCAAAGATAATCCTTTTGGATGAGCCAACCTCGGCCTTAGACCCTATCTCGGCTGGGAAAATCGAAGAAACCCTATATAGTCTCAAGGACAAGTACACCATGCTATTGGTTACTCGTTCCATGCAGCAAGCATCTCGAATCTCTGATAAGACAGGATTCTTCCTAAACGGAGATTTGATTGAATTTAACGATACCAAGGAAATGTTCCTCTATCCACAACATAAGGAAACAGAAGATTACATTTCAGGTAAATTTGGATAAGGAGAAAAAGATGTTACGATCTCAATTTGAAGAAGATTTAGAGAAATTGCACAACCAATTCTACGCCATGGGACAAGAGGTTCTTTCGCAAATTAATCGTACAGTGCGCGCTTTTGTTACCCATGACCGTGAACTGGCTAAAGAAGTCATTGAGCAAGACGCAGAAGTGAATGAATACGAATTGAAACTTGAAAAGAAATCATTTGAAATCATTGCCCTTCAACAGCCAGTTTCACAAGACCTACGTACAGTTCTAACCGTTCTAAAAGCTGTTTCTGACTTGGAACGTATGGGTGACCACGCAGTATCCATTGCTGAAGCTACCATTCGTATGAAGGGGGAACAACGCATACCAGATGTCGAAGAGGAAATCAAAAAAATGGGACGTGATGTGAAAGACTTTGTAGAAACAACCCTCGAACTTTACCTAAACGGATCTGTTGACAAAGCCTACGAAGTTGCAACCATGGATGAGAAAATCAACCATTATTTCGAAAATATTCGTGATTTGGCAACTGAAGAAATCAGAAAGAATCCAGATGCTATCGTCACAGGTCGTGATTATTTCCAAGTGATTTCATACTTGGAGCGCATCGGTGACTATGCAAAAAATATCTGTGAATGGGTTGTTTACTTTGAAACTGGTAAGATTGTAGAATTGTAAAATTGATTAAATATACAGAAAAAGAAGCCGGATAATGAATAAAAGCTTCTTTTTGTTTAAGAAAATAAATAAATATTAAATTTACACTTGACAAACGAGGTTTGCTGAGTTATAATTATACAAAATTGATAGAGAGGTTGTTTATTTATGAAATTAAAAAATGGATATTTGTCTTATGTAGTTTTCTTGCAAGTTTCTTTTTAGTTGCTTGCCAATCATCTAGCTCAAGCTCACAGTCTGCAGTAGAGGCAATCAAACAAAAAGGTAAATTAGTTGTCGCAACTAGCCCAGACTATGCACCATTTGAGTTTCAAGCACTTGTGGATGGCAAGAACCAAGTCGTAGGTGCTGATATTGATATGGCACAAGCTATTGCTGATGAACTTGGAGTGAAATTGGAAGTTTCCAGCATGAGTTTTGATAATGTCTTGACCAGTCTTCAAACAGGGAAAGCAGATTTGGCCATTGCGGGAATTAGTGCAACTGAAGAAAGAAAAGAAGTCTTTGATTTCTCAATTCCTTACTATGAGAACAAGATTAGCTTCCTAATCAGAAAAACTGATCTTGAAAAATACAAAGATTTAGATTCTCTAGTAAGTGCAAATATTGCAGCTCAAAAAGGAACTGTCCCTGAATCTATGGTCAAAGAGCAACTTCCTAAAGCGCAGTTGACTTCATTGACAAATATGGGGGAAGCTGTTAATGAACTTCAATCAGGTAAGGTTGATGCTGTTCACATGGACGAGCCAGTAGCCCTCAGCTATGCAACAAAAAATGCTGATTTGGCTGTCGCAACAGTAAGCTTAACTATGAAAGAAGGCGAAGAAAATGCAGTTGCTATCAAGAAAGGCAACTCAGATTTGAAGGAAGTAGTTGATAAGGTTATTCAAAAACTGAAAGATGACGGTACTTATCAAACATATCTTGAAAAAGCTGCTAAGCTAACAGAAGTAGAGCAATAAAAAATAACAGAGGCTGGGACAAAAGTCCTAGCCTTTCAATTGTCTTTGGATTATCGAGCAAGACGCAGTGGTTGAGTGGGCTCTACTACGCTGATTTCATCAGCTTTTACAGCCTTACTCAACTGTGCGGAGGTGGGACGACGAAATCGAATTCTAACGAATTACCGATTTCTGTCCCACTCTCTGTTTTTAAGTAATTTAATGTTGTTTCAAGATTTTCTAAAGGAACCTTAGCAAATTGATAAGGGCAAGTTTCAATGTAGGACGATTCGAAAAAGTCTAAATTTAAAGAGCTATGTTTGAGGCTTGCAATCTTAGGATAGTTCCTGAGATCAAGCAAAAGTCCATCATGGAGAGGATAGTTTGGTAGGGAAAGGGGATAAGCTTTTAATAGCTTATGAATGAATTCTTGACTTTTCTCTTGCAGTGCCAATCTTGCTACTCTATTTTTTCAAAAAGTTGACTATCAATATAGAGTGATAAAGCCTTTTGCATAATGAGGTTGTTATCATAGTCCAGAATGTTTTTATAGGCCACAAAAGGACCTTTAATAGGATTTGGAAGTATGAGAGCAGTGATTCGAAGTGCAGGGAAAATACTTGTTGAAAAAGACTTGATGTAGATAACCAAATCATTTTGGTCCAAATAATGAAAGGTTTGTCCCATTTTAGGATCTAGGTCTCCCAGATAATCATCTTCAACGATATAAATTTGATATTTGGCTGCTAGATCAAGGATAGCACGTTTCTCCTCTTCAGAATATGAATGACCTAGCGGATAGTGGAATCGAGGAATGGTGTAGAAAAATTTAATGTTACCACTTTTAAAATATTTCTCAAGTTCTTTCAGGTCAATGCCATCCACCCGACGTTCAATGGTTTGATAGGGAATATTTTGAGCCAGCAGAAGTTGGTTCATTCGGTGATAGGTTGGTTGTTCGACCAGTATTTCTTGGCCCTTACCTGGAAAGTCAATTTGAGAAAGAATAAACAGTGCTTGCTGGGTTCCAGTTGTCATGACTAATTGATCAGGTTTACTATAGATAGCTTGGTCAAACAGTAGTTTCTGAACAGACTTTCGTAATTCTTCTAAACCCTCTTGGTGTTCATAGTAGTTGTAGAGATAATTTTCTCGACCAATCAAGCTTTCATTTACACAAAGACGAAAATCATCATAGGCAGCAGCATGTTCGTCATTGACCGATATAACGAGGTCTTCGTGGCTAGCTTGTTGTTCTAAAACATAATAACCACTCTGAGGTTTGGAGTAAATGTACTTCTCGTAGCGAAGTTCCATGAGTGCACGCTGAATGGTGTCCTTACTACAGTGGAAATCTTGGCTGAGTTTTCGGATAGAAGGTAGACGACTTCCTGTTTGAAGTTTTCCTGATTCAATCTCTTCTTTTAGATAGTGAACAACTTGTTCGTACTTACTTTCTTGCTTCATTCCAGACCTCTCTTGATTTTGTTACATTGTACCTTTTTTTAGACGTTTGACAATGTTATACTCTTCGAAAATCTCTTCAAACCGTGTCAACGTCGCCTTGCTGTATATATGTTACTGACTTCGTCAGTCTTATCTACAACCTCAAAGCAGTGCTTTGAGCTGACTACGTCAGTCTTATCCACAACCTCAAAACAGTGTTTTGAGCAACCTGCGGCTAGTTTCCTAGTTTGCTCTTTGATTTTCATTGAGTTTTAAACGGCAGTCTAGCGTTCAATTCTAAGAAGAAATATGATATACTTAGAGAGTAAAATTTTCAAAGAAGAGTGAGATGATAAAGGTGCAAGAACCAGTTAAATTATTCCAATACAATACCTTGGGAGCTTTGATGGCAGGTCTTTACGGCGGGACAATGACCGTTGGTGAGTTGCTTGAACATGGAGATTTAGGACTAGGAACCTTGGACTCTATTGATGGAGAATTGATTGTCTTAGATGGTAAAGCCTATCAAGCTAAGGGTTCAGGTGAGAAGCCTGAAATCGTGGAAGTTTCACCAGACGCGCTTATTCCCTATGCAGCAGTTGTACCCCACCAGGCAGAAGTTATTTTCCGTCAGCGTTTTGAAATGACTGATCAGGAACTAGAAAAACGTATCGAGTCCTATTATGATGGAGAAAATCTTTTCCGTTCGATTAAGATTCATGGTGATTTTAAACACATGCATGTTCGCATGATACCAAAATCGACAAGCGAAACTAAGTTTGCTGAGGTTGCGACTCATCAGCCTGAATATAGTTGCGAAAATATCTCTGGGACTATCGTTGGATTCTGGACACCTGAAATTTTCCATGGTGTTAGTGTTGCAGGCTATCATTTGCACTTTATCTCAGATGACCTAACCTTTGGTGGTCACGTGATGGATTTTGTCATCAAGGAAGGTATTGTAGAGGTTGGAGCTGTCGATCAGTTGGATCAACGTTTTCCTGTCCAAGACCGTCAGTACCTCTTTGCTAAGTTTAATGTTGATGAGATGAAAAAAGATATCGATCAGGCTGAATAAAAGGAGAAAAGTATGAAAATTCATGTAATAATTACTATGATAGCTTTAGTTGTATTTCTTATAGCAGCTATTTGGTACGCAAGAAAGAAATACAAGATTAATTTTGCAGTATTGGGATTGGGGGCAGTTGCATTCTTTGTTTCTTCTCAAGTCTTAGAGAAAATTGTTCATCTCCTAGTTCTTCATCCACAAAAGGATGGGACTATTTCGCTCATGACGGAAAATCCTCTTCTCTATGTAATTTATGGAATCAGTATGGCTGCTCTCTTTGAAGAAACAGCTCGCCTTGTTTTCTTTAAATGGTTAGAGAAGAAGAGAGCTTTAGAAGATTCAGATGCTCTTGCCTATGGACTTGGTCATGGTGGTTTGGAGTTGCTCTATCTAGGAATGGGAAGTTTGATTAGTCTTTTGATTCTCCTTTCGTTATTAGAGTCTCCAAATCCCGATGTAGCAAATCTCCTTCCCAAAACTACACTCGAAACTGTTCAATCTCTATCTGCTTGGCAGGTTTATTTACTAGGTGTTGAACGTATACTTGCTCTGGTGATGCAAATTGGTCTCTCTTTCTGGGTCTATCAAGCAGTTCGCCAAAAGAAATGGATTTACCTAGTAGCTGCTTATGGTTTGCACGCCTTATTCGATCTAGCTCCTAGTCTTTCACAGGTTGGTTGGATTTCAAATCCGCTTCTTGTCGAAGGATTGTTAGCGGTGGAAGTTGTTCTATTTGTATACTTTACAAAAACTATCTTGTATAAAAAACAATAAATGAAAAGAGGCCTAGCCTCTTTTTAATTTGTATGAATAAAAAAGCTCATCAAATCATCGAAAAAAATCGCTAAAAATGGTATAATGGAATGAATTTTATTAAAAGGATAAGAAAGATGACTGTATTAGATAAATTAAAAGAAAACCTAGAAGGAATTGATATTCGATTCGATGAGCCATTGAAAACTTATACCTATACCAAAGTTGGAGGAAAGGCAGATTACCTAGTTTTTCCTCGTAATCGCTACGAGATGGCTCGTGTCGTTAAATTTGCTAATCAAGAAAATATTCCATGGATGGTTCTTGGGAATGCCAGTAATATCATCGTTCGTGAGGGTGGCGTTCGTGGTTTTGTAATCATGTGTGATAAGTTAAATAATGTCACAGTTGATGGCTATACAATTGAGGTAGAAGCTGGGGCTAACTTGATTGAAACGACTCGTATTGCTCTACGTCATAGTTTAACTGGTTTTGAGTTTGCCTGTGGAATTCCAGGAAGCGTCGGTGGTGCTGTCTTTATGAATGCTGGTGCTTATGGAGGTGAGATTGCTCATATTTTGCAGTCTTGCAAAGTCTTAACCAAGAATGGGGAAATCGAGACTTTATCAGCCAAGGACTTAGCCTTTGGTTATCGTCATTCAGCTATTCAAGATTCTGGAGCAGTAGTCTTATCAGCTAAATTTGCACTATCTCCAGGGAATTATGAGACTATTAATCAAGAAATGGAACGTTTGACCCACCTTCGAGAACTCAAACAACCTTTGGAATATCCTTCATGTGGTTCTGTCTTTAAACGTCCAGTCGGGCATTTTGCAGGACAATTAATTTCAGAAGCTGGTTTGAAGGGCTACCGTATCGGTGGTGTCGAAGTCTCAGAAAAACATGCAGGCTTTATGATTAATGTAGCCGATGGGACTGCTCGAGATTATGAAGACTTAATTGAGTCAGTCATTGAAAAAGTTAAAGAACATTCAGGTGTTACCTTAGAGCGAGAAGTTCGTATCTTGGGTGAACACGAATAACATTATTTTTACATAGCATTAAAAGATTGGGATTTTATCGCTAGATATGGTTTGGGTCAATTCCTTACAGTCATTGCTAGCATTTTACAAGGTCCCAATCTGTTAATTTACGAAGAAAAGGAATTTAGAGGAATTGAAAAAACCAATTATCGAATTCAGAAACGTTTCTAAAGTTTTTGAAGATAGTGACACTAAGGTTCTCAAGGATATTAACTTTGAGTTGGAAGAAGGAAAATTTTATACACTGCTAGGAGCTTCTGGTTCAGGAAAATCAACCATCCTAAATATCATTGCAGGTTTGCTAGACGCAACGACGGGTGATATTTTACTGGATGGCGTAAGAATCAATGATATCCCTACCAATAAGCGCGATGTTCACACGGTCTTCCAATCTTACGCCTTGTTCCCGCACATGAATGTCTTTGAAAATGTTGCCTTTCCATTGCGATTGCGAAAGGTCGATAAAAAGAAATCGAAAAACGTGTATTAGAAGTTCTCAAGATGGTACAGCTTGAAGGATATGAAAAGCGTTCTATCCGTAGGTTATCTGGAGGACAACGTCAGCGTGTAGCTATTGCGCGTGCGATTATCAACCAGCCTCGTGTGGTACTCTTGGATGAGCCTTTATCAGCCCTTGACTTGAAGTTGCGGACAGACATGCAGTACGAACTACGTGAACTGCAACAACGCTTGGGCATTACCTTTGTTTTTGTTACACATGACCAGGAAGAAGCTCTGGCTATGAGTGACTGGATTTTCGTTATGAATGACGGTGAGATTGTTCAGTCAGGTACACCAGTGGATATCTATGATGAACCTATCAACCACTTTGTTGCAACCTTCATCGGTGAATCAAATATCCTGCCAGGAACCATGATTGAGGATTACTTGGTCGAGTTTAACGGCAAACGATTTGAAGCGGTCGACGGTGGGATGAAGCCAAATGAACCAGTCGAAGTCGTCATTCGTCCAGAGGACTTGCGTATTACTCTTCCAGAAGAAGGAAAACTTCAAGTGAAGGTCGATACGCAGCTCTTCCGTGGAGTTCACTATGAGATTATCGCCTATGATGAACTTGGCAATGAATGGATGATTCACTCAACACGTAAGGCTATTGTTGGTGAGGAAATCGGTCTTGACTTTGAACCAGAAGATATCCACATCATGCGTCTCAATGAAACAGAAGAAGAGTTTGATGCTCGTATCGAAGAGTACGTAGAAATCGAAGAGCATGAAGCAGGTTTGATTAACGCTATTGAGGAGGAAAGAGATGAAGAAAACAACCTCTAAACTCTTTGTAGTGCCTTACATGCTTTGGATTGCACTCTTTGTATTGGCACCCTTGGTCTTGATTTTCGGACAATCTTTTTTCAACATCGAAGGCCAGTTCAGTTTAGAAAACTATAAATCCTATTTTGCGTCGCAAAACTTAACCTATCTCAAAATGAGTTTTAACTCAGTGCTCTATGCAGGAATTGTAACTCTAGTGACGCTTCTTATCAGTTATCCAACAGCCCTCTTTTTGACTCGTCTCAAACACCGTCAACTCTGGCTCATGCTGATTATTTTACCAACCTGGATTAACCTACTTCTTAAGGCTTATGCCTTTATTGGGATTTTTGGTCAAAATGGCTCTATTAATCAATTTCTAGAATTTATCGGAATTGGTTCTCAGCAGTTGCTATTTACAGATTTCTCATTTATCTTTGTAGCAAGCTATATCGAGCTTCCATTTATGATTTTGCCCATCTTCAATGTTTTGGATGATATGGATAACAATCTCATCAATGCCAGCTATGACCTCGGTGCGACCAAGTGGGAAACCTTCCGTCATGTCATCTTCCCTCTGTCTATGAACGGGGTGCGAAGCGGAGTCCAATCAGTCTTTATCCCAAGTTTGAGTCTTTTCATGTTGACCCGTTTAATTGGGGGGAACCGAGTGATTACTTTGGGGACTGCCATCGAGCAGAACTTCCTGACGAATGACAACTATGGTATGGGTTCAACTATCGGTGTTGTTCTTATCCTGACTATGTTTATCACCATGTGGGTGACTAAGGAAAGGAGAGAACGATGAAAAAAATATCGAATCTTTACCTAGCCTTTGTCTTTATCGTCCTTTATTTGCCGATCTTTTATTTGATTGGCTATGCCTTCAATGCCGGGGATGATATGAATAGCTTTACAGGCTTTAGTTTGTCTCACTTTGAAACCATGTTTGGTGATGGAAGGCTCATGCTCATCTTGGTTCAAACCTTTTTACTAGCCTTTCTATCAGCCTTGATTGCGACTGTCATTGGTACTTTCGGTGCTATCTACATCTACCAATCACGTAAAAAATATCAAGAAGCCTTTTTATCTCTCAATAACATTTTGATGGTTGCGCCAGACGTTATGATTGGTGCTAGCTTCTTGATTCTCTTTACCCAACTGAAGTTTTCACTTGGTTTTCTGACAGTGTTGTCCAGTCACGTGGCCTTCTCGATTCCTATCGTAGTGCTCATGGTCTTGCCACGATTGAAAGAGATGAATGGGGATATGATTCATGCGGCCTATGACCTTGGGGCTAGTCAGTTACAGATGTTTAAGGAAATTATGCTTCCTTACTTAACGCCGTCTATCATTGCAGGCTACTTTATGGCCTTCACCTATTCACTAGATGACTTTGCCGTGACCTTCTTTGTAACGGGGAATGGATTTTCAACCCTCTCAGTCGAGATTTACTCTCGGGCTCGTAAGGGAATTTCGCTAGAAATCAATGCTCTTTCAGCCTTGGTCTTTCTCTTTAGTATTATCCTAGTAGTTGGATATTACTTCATTTCACGTGAGAAGGAGGAGAAAGCATGAAACGACTCTATTCATTTTTAGCTGGAATTTTAGCAATTATCCTTGTCTTGTGGGGAATTTCCTATCATCTTGATAGTAAAATCAATAGTCGTGATAGTCAAAAACTGGTTATCTACAACTGGGGAGACTATATCGACCCTGAACTTCTAGAGAAATTTACAGAAGAAACAGGAATCCAAGTCCAGTACGAAACCTTTGACTCCAACGAAGCCATGTACACCAAAATCAAGCAGGGTGGGACAACCTATGATATTGCCATCCCAAGTGAGTACATGATCAACAAGATGAAGGACGAAGATCTCTTAGTTCCATTAGATTATAGTAAAATTGAGGGAATTGAGAATATTGGTCCAGAATTTCTCAATCAGTCTTTTGATCCAAATAACCAGTACTCTATCCCATACTTCTGGGGAACTTTGGGAATTGTCTACAATGAAACCATGGTGGAAGAAGCGCCTGAACATTGGGACGACCTCTGGAAACCAGAATACAAGGATTCGATCATGCTCTTTGATGGGGCGCGTGAAGTGCTTGGTTTAGGTCTTAACTCACTAGGCTATAGCCTCAACTCAAAAGATCCTCAACAACTATCACAAACGGTCGATAAACTGTATGAGCTAACTCCTAATATCAAGGCAATTGTAGCCGATGAGATGAAGGGTTACATGATTCAGAACAATGCTGCTATCGGTGTGACCTTCTCAGGGGAAGCTAGCCAGATGTTGGAAAAGAATCCTAACCTCAAATATGTTGTGCCGACAGAAGCAAGTAACCTCTGGTTTGACAACATGGTTATTCCTAAAACTGTCAAGAACCAAGATGCAGCTTATGCCTTTATTAACTTTATGTTGAAACCTGAAAATGCTCTAAAAAATGCTGAGTATGTCGGCTATTCAACACCAAACAATGCTGCTAAGGAAATGCTCCCAGAGGAGACAAAAGAGGACAAGTCCTTCTATCCCGATGCAGATACAATGAAACACCTCGAAGTTTATGAAAAATTTGACCATAAATGGACAGGAATCTATAGCGACCTCTTCCTACAATTTAAGATGTATCGGAAGTAGGAGATTATCTACTATCGGAAATAATTTCAATCAGACAAAAAATAAAACCTAGCCATAGAAAATTAACTATTTTATGGCTAGGTTATTTATTAAAATAGAACATGAATTAGTAGAAAAATATACTTAATTATGCTATAATTTCGATAGAGTTAAAGGCATTTTAGTTTATGATTGAGGTAGTAGCTATGATTAAAAAAGCTATTTTTAGAGGAATTATTCCTTTTGTCATTATGACCAGTTTAGCAATTTTTATGAGACTTCAAGGGATTGATATTTTTCAGGTTAAAAGTACATTTTTGGTTGGCATTATTGCTACCTCAATAGCATCAGCCTCGGTAATTTATGAAATTGAAAAATGGTCGCTATTTAAACAATCTATTATACATTTTATCATTATGCTATTTACTGTTCTTCCCTGTCTTCTATTTAGTGGATGGTATAAGTTGGTCTCAATTTTGGATTATCTCATTGTTTTAGGTCAATTCTTATTGGTTGGAAGTTTCTTGTGGTCTATCGCCTATATAATATTTGGGAAACTGTTAAAAAATAAGTTTTACTTCATGGTTATTTACCTTGACTCAATCATCAAAAAACGGTATAATAAGAAAGTTGAGAATTGATTTTCTATCCATCTTAGTTCAGAGAATTGGCGGTGCTGCGAGCCATCTAAGATAGAAAATCATGCTACTCGATTGTAACAATTGCATAAGAATCAAGAATGACAAGTTCATTGAATGAAGGTGGTACCGCGGTTTTTCGCCCTTCGTGATATGGATTTGTCTTTTAATTTTGGAGGTGTTTATGAGAACATTTCATGTCAAACAAAAATTTCGCCTAGGTGGTGAACGCTTTGATATCAAGGATGAGTTGGGCAATATCGCCTATCAAGTTGAGGGTTCTTTTTTAAGTTACCTAAAACCTTTACCATCTATGATGCAGCCGGTGAGCAGGTAAGCGAGATTAGTAAAGAAATTCTTACCTTTATGCCACGCTTTGAAATTCAACTAAGTAATGGAGATAGTTTCTATATCCGAAAGAAGTTGACTTTCTTTAGAGATAAGTATGAGTTCGACAATCTCGGTCTTCGTATCGAAGGCAATATATGGGATTTGAATTTTAGACTCCTAGATGATTGTGATCAAGTAATTGCGGAGATTACCAAGGAGCTTTTCCATTTAACCTCTACCTACACTGTAACAGTCTATGACGAATCTTATGCAGACCTAGTTATTTCCCTCTGCGTTGCTATCGACTATGTGGAAATGCTAGAAAGCCAATCTAATTAGTAAAAAGGAGACATTATGAAACAATTATCTAGTGCACAAGTCCGCCAAATGTGGCTTGATTTCTGGGCAAGTAAAGGCCACTCAGTAGAACCATCTGTTAGCTTGGTTCCAGTAAACGACCCAACACTGTTGTGGATCAACTCAGGGGTTGCCACTCTTAAGAAATACTTCGATGGAACTATCAAACCTGAAAATCCGCGTATTACTAATGCTCAAAAAGCCATCCGTACCAACGATATCGAAAACGTAGGGAAGACTGCCCGTCACCATACCATGTTTGAAATGTTGGGGAACTTCTCAATCGGGGATTACTTCCGTGATGAAGCAATCACATGGGCATATGAGCTTTTGACAAGTCCTGAGTGGTTTGACTTCCCTAAAGACAAACTCTATATGACCTACTACCCAGCTGATACAGATTCTTACAACCGCTGGATTGAAGTAGGAGTGGACCCAAGCCACTTGATCCCAATCGAAGACAACTTCTGGGAAATCGGTGCGGGACCTTCTGGACCTGATACAGAAATCTTCTTTGACCGTGGAGAAGCTTTTGACCCAGAAAATATCGGTATTCGCCTTCTCGCAGAAGATATCGAAAACGATCGTTACATCGAAATCTGGAACATTGTATTGTCACAATTTAACGCAGACCCTGCGGTTCCTCGTAGCGAGTACAAGGAATTGCCACACAAGAATATTGATACGGGCGCTGGTTTGGAGCGTTTGGTAGCCGTTATCCAAGGTGCTAAGACAAACTTTGAAACTGACCTCTTCATGCCAATCATTCGTGAAGTTGAGAAATTGTCTGGTAAGGTTTACGACCAAGATGGCGACAATATGAGCTTCAAGGTCATTGCGGACCATATCCGTTCCCTTTCATTTGCGATTGGGGATGGCGCCCTTCCAGGAAATGAAGGTCGTGGTTATGTCCTTCGACGTCTTCTCCGTCGTGCCTCTATGCATGGTCAAAAATTGGGTATCAATGAGCCTTTCCTTTACAAACTGGTTCCAACTGTTGGAAAAATCATGGAAAGCTACTACCCAGAAGTGCTTGAAAAACGTGACTTTATTGAGAAAATCGTCAAGAGCGAGGAAGAGTCATTTGCCCGCACTCTTCACTCAGGTCAACACTTTGCAGAAACAATCGTAGCAGACTTGAAAGAAAAAGGTCAAAGCGTTATCGCTGGTCAAGATGTCTTCAAACTCTACGATACTTACGGATTCCCAGTAGAATTGACAGAAGAAATTGCTGAAGAAGCTGGTATGACTGTAGACCGTGAAGGCTTCGAAGCAGCCATGAAAGAGCAGCAAGAACGTGCGCGTGCATCAGCTGTCAAAGGCGGATCTATGGGGATGCAAAATGAAACCCTTCAAAACATTACAGTTGAAAGTAGCTTCAACTACAATGCTAGCCAATTGTCTTCTAAGTTGGTGGCTATCGTAGCGGACAATGCAGAAGTAGAAGCTGTATCCAAAGGGACTGCATCACTAATCTTTGCAGAAACACCATTCTACGCTGAAATGGGTGGACAGGTTGCGGACCATGGTCAAATCATGGATGCTACAGGAAATGTTGTAGCGACAGTGACAGATGTTCAAAAAGCACCAAATGGACAACCACTTCATACTGTTGAAGTTCTTGCTCCTCTTGCTTTGAACCAAGACTACACCTTGGCTATCGATACCAACCGTCGCCACCGTGTCATGAAGAACCATACAGCGACTCACTTGCTCCATGCAGCCCTTCACAATATCCTTGGTCACCATGCTACTCAAGCAGGATCTCTTAATGAAGTAGAATTCCTTCGCTTTGACTTCACTCACTTCCAAGCGGTGACTCCTGAAGAATTGCGTGCTATTGAGCAACAAGTTAATGAGAAGATCTGGGAAGCCATCGCAGTGGAAACTGTTGAGACTGATATTGATACAGCTAAAGAAATGGGTGCTATGGCCCTCTTTGGTGAGAAATACGGTAAGGAAGTCCGTGTTGTCACTATCGGGGACTACTCAGTGGAACTCTGTGGTGGTACCCACGTTGGCAATACTTCTGAGATTGGTCTCTTCAAGATTGTCAAAGAAGAAGGAATCGGATCAGGAACTCGTCGTATCTTGGCAGTGACTGGTAAGGAAGCCTTTGAAGCTTATCGTGAACAAGAAGATGCACTGAAAGCAGTCGCAGCAACCTTGAAGGCACCTCAACTCAAGGAAGTACCTCATAAGGTGGAAGGTCTTCAAGAGCAACTCCGTCAATTGCAAAAAGAAAATGCAGAATTGAAGGAAAAAGCAGCAGCAGCGGCAGCAGGCGATGTCTTCAAGAATGTTCAAGAAGCAAACGGACACCGTTACATTGCTAGCCAAGTATCTGTATCAGATGCAGGTGCTCTTCGTACCTTTGCAGATAACTGGAAGCAAAAAGACTACTCTGATGTGCTTGTTCTTGTCGCAGCAATTGGTGACAAGGTCAACCTTCTTGTAGCCAGCAAGACAAAAGACATCCACGCAGGTAACTTGGTCAAAGAATTGGCTCCAATCGTTGATGGACGTGGTGGTGGGAAACCAGACATGGCCATGGCAGGAGGAAGCAACCAAGCCAAGATCCAAGAATTGTTGGATGCCGTAGCAGCTAAATTGTAAAAAAAAATCTACCATTTTTGGTAGATTTTTTTGTTTAAAGTCATAGAGCAGTTGATTTCTTTGATAAATAAGCGTATAATATATAAAAATTAATTGAGTGCTCACTCAATTTTGTTAGGGATTAGGAGAACTAGATAATGGTAATTAAAGCAATACAGTATAATCATTTTGGTGATGAGAAAGTTCTAGAATTAGTAAATATTACATCTGAACCATTAGAAATGAATCAAGTTAGGGTAGCAGTATTTGCTGTTGGTTTAAATCCTGTTGATTATAAAGCTTTCAAGGGGGCAAAGCCACTTCGTTTTTTGACATTTTTAACAAAATTAAAACAACCAGATCGTTGGTTTGAATCAAAATCATCTTTATTTCCAAGAGGTGTCGCTAGGGATTTTGCTGGTTTTATCACAGAGATTGGTGAAGGAGTGAGCCGTTTTTCAGTAGGTGACAAGGTTTTTGGAACAATAATAAGTGATCCTGGACTAGGTACTAAGAGGGGTGCGTTAGCAACAGAAATTTGTGTTAGCGAATCAGAAATTGCATTGAAACCAGATAATATTGATATGTATCATGCTGCTACTATGGGGGTGGCCTCTTTAACAGTCGGTGGTGCTTTTAGAAGAATTAATTTAAATTCTAAAGATGTTGTAGTTATTTCAGCAGCTTCAGGTGGTATTGGTAGCATTGCAGTACAGTACAGTATGCGGTTGCTAAGGGAGCAACTGTTATTGGTATTGCGAGCAAGAAGAATGCAGAATATCTAGAATCATTAGGTGCTATACCAGTATCTTATGAAGAGGATGTCCAAAAGTCTCTTTTATCAGTAGCTCCAAAACCTATTACAAAATTTTTGGATTGCTATGGTGGTGATTATGTTAAATTAGCTTTTAGTTTGGGATTGAAGGGTACGTCTATTGGAACTCTAGTACCTTCACCATATGTTTTAATAAGAGGAGCTCAGTTCACAGGTCCGAGACATTCCACTTATGATGATTTTAAAATTCTAGAGGAGATGGTCTCAGATGGAAAAGTTCAGCTGAATATTGAGAAAGAGTATAGTTTTTCTCTGGAGTCAGTTAGAGAGGCATATCGTAGTCTGAAATTAGGACATACTCGTGGTAAAAGAATAATCAAGATAAAAGAGTAGAAAGAGAGGTGTCAGCAATAGAAACTATAGAATATAAGTTTGCTGAGACATTAAAAAGCAGTGAATTAAGTTTAAAACAACGTCAAGTATTAATATCCAGTTTAAAATTATTTTCCGAGATTGGTTTTGAAAATACAACATCTAATCTTATTGCTGAACATGCTGGAGTTTCAGAAGGAACCGTTTTTAGTTATTTTAAAACTAAGGAAGGTATACTAGATGCTATTTTATCTAGATTTCTAGAACAAGTTATTCCAGAGGTAATTGCTGATTTTTCAGATAAGAGATTTATAATAGAGCAGGAAACTTTTTCTCTTTTTCTAAAAAGTATCGTTCAGGATAGGTTAGTTTTTATTCAAAACAATAAAATGCAAGTAAAAATTCTCTTGAGTCGTTCACTTATTGATAAAACTATTTCTGAAGAGTTAGGAAATATCATAGTACGTTCAATCATTAAACCAATTAGTCCAATTTTGAATCAGTTTAAAGAAAATGGTGTTATCCGAGATTGGTCAAATGAAAGAATCGTTCGCTATATTTTAGCTTTAAGTCTTTCTTATACTATTCCTATGATTATTAATGACAATGAAGATATAAATATTGATAAAGTAACAAGTGAAATTGTTGAATGTCTTTCATTTGCCTTAGTTACAGAAAAATAACTATCAATTTTAAGCTCACTAAAACGTTTAGTGAGTCTTTTCAAATCAAGAAAAATCCCCAATCAGAGCGATTGAGGATTTTATAAATGAATCTTACACTAGACCTTGGGCAATCATAGCGTTTGCAACATTTTCAAAGGCTGCAATATTGGCACCTGCAAGGTAATCAGTACCAAGACCGTAGGTTTCTGCAGTTGTTTTAGCTGTGTTGAAGATGTTAGTCATGATGTCTTTGAGACGTCCGTCAACTTCTTCACGTGTCCATGAAAGACGAAGACTATTTTGGCTCATCTCAAGAGCAGATACAGCTACCCCACCAGCATTGGCAGCTTTGGCAGGTCCATAAAGGATTCCGTTTTCCTTATAGACTTTGATAGCTTCAAGGTCGCTAGGCATGTTGGCTCCTTCAGAGACACAGATAACGCCTTGAGCAACCAAGCGTTTCGCAGTTTCACCGTTGATCTCGTTTTGAGTCGCACATGGAAGAGCGATATCGTAGTTACCAGTGTAAGTCCATACAGAACCTTCATAATAAGTAGCAGTAGTTTTTTCTGCAGCGTACTCAGTTAAACGAGCACGACGGTTGTTTTTAACATCTGACAAAAGGTCGAAGTCGATACCATTTTCATCAATGACATAACCATTTGAGTCAGATACAGAAATAACTGTAGCACCAAGTTCAGTTGCTTTTTGAAGGGCAAACTGAGCAACGTTACCAGAACCAGAAATAACCACTTTCTTACCTGCAAAACTGTTTCCGTTAGCTTTAAGCATTTCTTCAGTGTAGTAAACCAAACCGTAACCAGTCGCTTCTGGACGAATCAAGCTACCACCAAATCCAAGAGGTTTACCAGTCAAGACACCAGCATCAAATTGGTTGAGGCGTTTGTATTGTCCGTAAAGGTAACCAATTTCACGTCCACCAACACCGATATCACCAGCAGGTACGTCAAGAGATGGTCCGATGTATTTTTGCAATTCAGTCATGAAGCTTTGGCAGAAGCGCATTACTTCAGCATCAGTTTTGCCTTTAGGATCGAAGTCGGATCCACCTTTACCTCCACCGATTGGAAGTCCAGTCAAAACGTTTTTAAAGATTTGTTCGAAGCCGAGGAATTTCAAGATCCCTTGGTTAACAGTTGGGTGGAAACGAAGTCCGCCTTTATATGGTCCAACAGCTGAGTTAAATTGAACACGATAACCACGGTTAACTTGAACTTTTCCATCACGGTCAACCCATGGAACACGGAAGCTAATTACGCGCTCAGGTTCAGTGATACGTGCCAAGATATTCTCTTCAATATACTCAGGGTGTTTTTCGAATACTGGTTCCAAGGTACTGAAGAATTCTTCAACCGCCTGGAGAAATTCAGCCTCATGCCCGTTACGAGCTTTTACAGTTTCAAACACGCTTTGGATGTATTCTTTAGCAGATGTCATATCGTTCTCCTTTATTTGTTGTCATATTTTATTACATGAGACATTATAGCAGAAAAAATTTTCAGTGTAAAGAAAAAACATAAATTTTCTAAAAATTCTTTCAATTTGAATAAGCTAGTTTTATTAGTTGAATTAGAAACCTTTTTATAGGGTTAGTTTTATTAAAGGGCTCCTGCCAAAGTATGGTATAATAATAAAGAAATAATGGATTTTGGAGGAATAGAATCATGGTATCAACGAAAACACAGATTGCTGGTTTTGAGTTTGATAATTGCTTGATGAATGCAGCAGGTGTTGCTTGTATGACAATTGAGGAATTGGAAGGTGTCAAAAATTCAGCAGCAGGAACCTTTGTCACTAAGACTGCAACCTTGGAATTTCGTCAGGGAAATCCTGAACCACGCTATCAAGATGTTCCACTTGGTTCTATTAACTCTATGGGGTTGCCAAATAATGGTTTAGACTATTACTTGAACTACCTTTTGGAATTGCAAGAAAAAGAACCAAATCGTACCTTCTTTCTATCTTTAGTTGGAATGTCTCCAGAGGAAACTCATACCATCTTGAAAAAAGTACAAGCAAGTGACTATAAAGGTTTGACAGAACTCAATCTATCTTGCCCAAATGTACCAGGTAAACCTCAAATTGCCTATGACTTTGAAACAACTGATCGTATCTTATCAGAAGTCTTTGCCTACTTTACAAAACCTCTAGGAATTAAGCTTCCACCTTACTTTGATATTGTTCACTTTGACCAAGCAGCAGAGATTTTTAACAAGTATCCACTTAAATTTGTTAACTGTGTAAATTCTGTTGGAAATGGTCTTTATATTGAGGATGAAATAGTGGTTATTCGCCCTAAAAATGGCTTTGGCGGTATTGGTGGAGAATATATTAAACCAACTGCCCTTGCTAATGTTCATGCCTTTTATCAACGCTTGAAACCAGAAATTCAGATTATCGGGACTGGTGGTGTTTTGACAGGACGGGATGCCTTTGAACATATCCTATGTGGTGCCAGCATGGTACAAATAGGAACTACCCTACACAAAGAAGGTGTGGGTGCTTTTGAGCGTATTACAAAGGAACTCAAAGAAATTATGACGGCAAAAGGCTACCAAAGCCTAGAGGATTTCCGCGGAAAATTGAATTATATGGATTAAACAGAAGCTAAATTAAAAAGAAAGGAGAATAAATGCTAGCCATAGAAGAAAGTCGAAAGCTATCCTTATCGAACCTTCCTAGTTTGACCCTGTTTACAGGGGATGATCAAGGACAGTACGACATCATGAAAACTCAGGTTCTAAAGCAAATCGGATACGATCCTGCAGATTTGAATTTTGCTTATTTTGACATGAAAGAAGTAGACTACAAAAGCTTGGAACTTGAGTTGGTCAGTCTTCCTTTCTTTGCGGATGAAAAAATTGTTATTTTAGATCATTTTCTCGATATTACAACTGCTAAAAAACGCTATCTAACTGATGATGAGCTCAAGGCCTTTGAAGGCTATCTGGAAAATCCTGTACCTTCTAGTAAACTAGTCATTTTTGCTGAAGGAAAACTGGATAGTAAGAGACGTTTGGTCAAATTGCTCAAGCGGGATTCGAAGGTTTTCGAAGCCATCGAGCCTAAAGAGCAAGAAATACGAACTTATTTTCAAAAGTGGGCTCAGGAACAAGGACTTACCTTTGCTGGAAAATCCTTCGAACAGTTGCTTATCAAATCAGGTTTTCAATTTAGTGAAATTCAGAAAAATCTACTCTTCTTACAGTCTTACAAAGATACTGGTTTCATTACAGAAGAAGACATTGTTGAAGCCATACCGAAGACTTTACAGGATAATATCTTTGATTTGACCCAATTGATTTTAGGGAAGAAGATTGATCAGGCGCGAGATTTAGTCAAAGATTTGACCTTGCAGGGTGAAGATGAAATCAAACTAATTGCCATTATGCTGGGTCAGTTTAGACTCTATACACAGGTAAAAATATTGCAAGAGTCTGGTCAGACAGAGTCCCAGATGGTCAGCAGTTTGGGTCACTATCTTGGTCGCAATCCGAATCCCTATCAAATAAAATTTGCCCTTCGTGATACGCGAGGATTGTCCTTGAATTTCTTACAGGATTCTATCCGTTATCTCATCCAGGCTGATTACCAAATTAAGACTGGTGTTTACGAAAAAGGCTACCTGTTTGAGAAGGCTTTATTGCAAATTGCAAGTCAGTCAAATTGAGCAAATAACTTGAAAAAACAGGTTGTTTGCGTTATCATTTTTATATAAAAGAAAAGAGGTATTACAGATGGCTATTATCTTACCAGATCTTCCATACGCTTACGATGCATTGGAACCATACATTGATGCTGAAACAATGCACTTACACCATGACAAACACCACCAAACATACGTAAACAATGCAAACGCAGCTCTTGAAAAACACCCTGAAATTGGTGAAGACCTCGAAGCATTGCTTGCAGATGTTGAATCTATCCCAGCTGATATCCGTCAAGCGCTTATCAACAACGGTGGTGGACACTTGAACCACGCTCTTTTCTGGGAATTGATGACTCCTGAAAAAACAGCTCCTTCAGCAGAACTTGCAGCAGCAATCGATGAAGCTTTTGGTTCATTCGAAGAATTCCAAGCAGCTTTCACTGCAGCAGCTACAACTCGTTTCGGTTCTGGATGGGCATGGTTGGTTGTTAACAAAGAAGGTAAGCTTGAAGTGACTTCAACAGCAAACCAAGACACACCAATCTCAGAAGGTAAAAACCAATCTTGGGCTTGGATGTTTGGGAACATGCCTACTACGTGAAATACCGCAACGTTCGTCCTGACTACATCAAAGCTTTCTTCTCAGTGATTAACTGGAATAAAGTAGACGAGCTTTACGCAGCAACTAAATAATCGCATTTTATAACACCCCTTTTTAGTTGGATTTTGGGTCTAGCTTTAAAGGTGTTTTTTGTTTGCCTTTTTTAGAAGTAACTGTCTCATGATTTTCCTTTGTTGGATAGGCTTTATTTATGGTATAATGATAAGATAGAAAACGAAGGAGAAATCATGAATATTCAACAATTACGCTACGTTGTTGCTATTGCAAATAGTGGCACTTTTCGTGAAGCGGCTGAGAAAATGTACGTTAGCCAACCCAGTCTATCTATTTCTGTAAGAGATCTGGAGAAAGAGCTAGGATTCAAGATTTTCCGCAGAACTAGTTCGGGTACCTTTCTTACTCGTCGTGGAATGGAATTTTATGAAAAGGCCCAAGAGTTGGTTAAAGGATTTGATATTTTCCAGAACCAGTATGCCAATCCTGAAGAGGAAAAGGATGAGTTTTCAATAGCCAGCCAGCACTATGATTTCTTGCCACCGACTATCACAACTTTTTCTCAACGGTACCCAGACTATAAAAATTTCCGTATTTTTGAATCTACAACTGTTCAGATTTTGGATGAAGTAGCCCAAGGTCATAGTGAGATTGGGATTATTTACCTCAACAATCAAAACCAAAAGGGTATCATGCAGCGGATTGAAAAATTAGGTCTTGAAGTGATTGAGTTGATTCCTTTCCAAACTCACATTTATCTACGTGAAGGTCACCCCTTAGCTAAGAAAAAGAGTTGGTTATGGAGGATTTGGCAGATTTGCCAACAGTTCGTTTCACACAAGAGAAGGATGAATATCTCTATTACTCAGAAAACTTTGTGGATACAAGTGCCAGCTCTCAGATGTTTAACGTAACAGATCGCGCTACTTTAAATGGAATTCTTGAAAGAACAAATGCTTATGCGACTGGTTCTGGATTCTTGGATAGCGATAGTGTCAACGGAATTACGGTTATTCCATTAAATGATAATCTCAATAATCGCATGGTTTATGTGAAACGTGAGGAAGTAGACTTGAGCCAGGCAGGGACTTTATTTGTAGAGGTTATGCAAGAGTATTTTGATCAGAAGAGGAAAGCATGAAAAAAGAGGAATAGTAGCAGGGATTATAGCAGCCTTGATTGTATTAGATCAATTGGTAAAAGCTTATGTCGTTCAGAATATTGCTCTAGGTGAAATCAAATCATGGATCCCAAATCTGGTAAGTTTAACTTATCTGCAAAATAGAGGGGCAGCCTTCTCCATGCTACAAGATCAACAGTGGTTTTTTGCAGTTATAACACTAGTCGTTATGGCGGGATCTATCTGGTATTTGCATAAGCATATCGAGGACTCCCTCTGGACGGTATTTGGGTTAATTTTGATTATTTCAGGTGGTCTGGGTAACTTTATCGATCGCTTTAGTCAAGGATTTGTCGTGGATATGTTCCACTTGGAATTTGTCAATTTTGCTATATTCAACGTAGCTGATAGTTATTTGACAGTCGGTGTTATCGTACTGATGATTGCAATGCTTAAAGAGGAAATGAATGGAAATTAAAATTGAAACCGGCGGGGTACGTTTAGATAAGGCTTTGTCAGATTTGACAGAATTGTCTCGTAGTCTCGCCAATGAACAAATCAAGTCTGGTCAAGTCTTGGTCAACGGCCAGGTCAAGAAAGCCAAGTATACGGTCCAAGAGGGGGATGTCATTACCTATCAAGTTCCCGAACCAGAAGTTTTAGAGTATGTGGCTGAGAACATTCCTTTAGAAATCATTTATCAAGATGAGGATGTAGCAGTAGTCAACAAACCTCAAGGTATGGTTGTTCATCCAAGCGCTGGTCATACCAGTGGTACCTTAGTAAACGCCCTTATGTATCATATTAAAGACTTATCAGGTATCAATGGTGTGCTGCGTCCAGGGATTGTCCATCGTATCGATAAGGACACATCTGGGCTTCTCATGATTGCTAAAAACGATGAAGCTCACATGGCACTGGCTCAAGAATTGAAAGACAAGAAATCTCTTCGAAAATATTGGGCCATTGTTCACGGTAATCTTCCCAATGATCGAGGTGTCATTGAGGCACCGATTGGTCGAAGTGAAAAAGACCGTAAGAAACAAGCTGTCACTGCTAAAGGAAAACCAGCAGTGACACGTTTCCAAGTCTTGGAACGCTTTGGTGATTATACCTTACTGGAATTACAACTGGAAACAGGACGTACTCACCAAATCCGTGTGCACATGGCTTATATCGGCCATCCTGTCGCTGGTGATGAGGTATACGGTCCTCGTAAAACCTTGAAAGGACATGGACAATTTCTCCATGCCAAGACGCTAGGATTTACCCATCCAAGAACTGGTGAAACGCTGGAATTTACTGCTGATATTCCAGAAATATTCAAGCAAACCTTGGAGAAACTTAGAAATGAACAATAAAAAAGGACTCAATTGAGTCCTTTTTATTTGCGTTTTTTAGTGGTTATTTATATTGTTTAATAAAGTCGATATTGCATCTATTATATCTGTTTTTTGTGGCTCTGGAAGCTGTTCAAGTTGACTGATGATGTATTCAATTTCTTTACTTTGGATTGGGAAATCAAAGTTGAAAAAAGTTTTTTCATCTACTTCAAGAGCAGTTAGAATTTTATTCAGTGTTTGTATTTGAAAATTATATTTCTCGTTTTCAATGTTATGAATATGTTTAGAACCCAGTCCAGCTAATTCTGAGAGTTTCTCTTGACTTAATCCTTTTGTAAGACGTAAATATCTAATTCTTTTTGCAATAAATGTTTGTAAGTTATTTTGATTCATATTTTTTACCTTCACTTATTATTGTAAAGATAAAAATTATAAATAATAAGTAGCATAAATTACACTTAAAATAATAGTAAGTGTTGAATATTGCACTAATAAATGATAAAATAATATAATGAAACTATAAAAATCACTCAATAAGTGATTAAAGGAGAAATTGATGAAAAAATTGCAAATTCTGACAAGTACAGCAGTTATTGGACTTGCATCAGCTGGTGTGCCTGCACTTGCTCAAGAAGCTAACTCTGAACTAGCTACGGCAACAAGTGTAAATGAACCAGCACTTGTTGAAAAGCCTATTCTTGAAAAATCAGCAGACGTAAAACCAGCTCTTGATGCTCAAAAACAAGTTGTAGAAAAAACTAAAGAACAACTTACTGATGCACAAGATAAAGCTAATGAAGCTAACAAACAAGTGTCTAGCGCTCAAACAGAAGTTACTGAAGCTACTGAAGCTGTTAAACACGCTGAAGAAGTTGCTTCTAAAGCTACGCCTCAAAATATTGAAGCTAATAAAGCTGACCAAAAAGCTAACCTTGTTGACCAAAAAGCAAACGAAACAGAAACAGCTAATACTGATGCAAAAATTGCAACTCAAACTGAAACTGTAACTAAAGCTCAAACAGGTGTGTCTAATGCTGAACAAGAACTAAAAGATGCTAACGCTAATGTTTCTGCTAAAGAAACTCAAGTTCAATCAGCTAAAGACGCAATTTCAGGAACTGGACTTGCTCAAGCTGAAGATAAACTTGATGAAGCTAAAGCTGAAACTAAAGGTGCTGAAAAGAATGTTACTCTTGCAGACACAACTTTGACTGATGCTAAGAAAGCTGACCAAAAACGTCAAGAAGCTATTGACAACGCTCAAGCAGATGTAGATACCAAAACAACTTTAGTTAATGATGCTAAAGGCAACCTTGAATCAAATACTACAAAAGCTAATGATGCTACAACAACACTTTCTCAAACTGAAGATAAACTTGATAAAGCTACAAAAGCTTTAGATAGCGTTGATATTGTCAAAATTCCAGATTTGACTCAATTCAAAGAAGACATTGCATCAGGTGACAATGACTTCATGACTGACTCTGGTGCTAAAGCTATTGAAAATACAGAAACTTCAATTGGTAAAAACGCTAAGAGCCAACCTGTTGATATCGACAATCTAACTCAAGCACAAAAAGAAGAAATTTCTCACTTGTATGTTCAAGGATTGAAACAAGTCCGTGAACAATTGAAAGATAACTCTAAATATCTTGTAACATCAAAAGAAAACACAGGCGTTACTAACGAAGCTATCGAATTAGCAACTAGTCGTGCACGTGAATACGAACAACGTGGTAAGAGCCCACTTACACACGGACACATTGGCGCTGGTGTTGAAAACCTTGAACGTCTAGGTTCAAAAGATGAATTCAAATCAATGTACGACCTCAAAGAAGCTGTTGTTAAAGCTTTGCTAGGTACATCATTTGATGACGCTCATTCAAACTGGGGACACTTAAAAGCTAACCTTAATTTTGCTAAAAACGTTGGTCTTGATATTGCAAACATCAACGGTGATTACTGGCTTGTAATTGCATTTAGCAATAAAGGTACAACTCTTGTAAACCCAACAAATGCTGAAGCTATCCAAAAAGCTTATGAAGACGCTAAAGCTGAAAAAGATACAGCTCAAACTGCTTCAGAAAAAGCAAATGATGCTCTTAAACAAGCATCAACTGACTATGCTAACGCTTTAGACCTTAAAACTTCAGCAGAAAAGACATTGGCTGATGCTACTGCTACACCAATCCAAACTACTGTTGCTGAAAACAACTTGCGTCTTGCAAAACTTGCTCTTGACAGCGCACAAAAACGTCAAGCTGAAGCTCAAAAAGCAGTTGATAACTTCTCAGCCGACCTTGCTTCCAAGAAACAAGCTCTTGATGATGCTAAATCAGCTCTTGAATCAGCTAAACGTGTTCAAGAAATCAAAGTTCAAAACTACAGCGATGCTAAAGTAGAACTTCGTACTCAAGAAAAGAAACTTGAAGACCTTCAAGCTCAAAAAGCTAAATTGGTTGAAGAAAAAGACCGCTTAGTTGAAGAAGCTAAAGCTCTTGCTGAAGAACTAAAAGGTTACGTTGAAGCACCAATTAAATTGGCTAAAGCTAAAACTACATTAGCTGAAAAACAAGATGTTCTTGAAGATGCTCAAGATAAAGCTGAAATTGCAAAAGCACAAGTTGATGCAATTCAAGCAACTCTTGATGTAGAACAAGCTAAACTTGATGACATTCAAGATAAGTTTGACAAACTTCAAGATTTGGAAGAAAAAGCAAAAGATAACGTTATTGCAAAATTGCCTGACGGCACAATTGTTGCTATTCCTAATGGAGCACCAATTGCTGATGAACTTCCTGAATTTGACATTAACAGTTTGAACAGAGCGCTTGACGATAATAAGGCAGTCACTATTGATGACAAAGGCAATGTTACTGTTAATGGTCAAGCCTACACAAGTCAGCAACAAGTATCAAGTAAGCCAATTTATTCACGAGTAGAACGAGCAAAAACACTGCCGGAGACGGGTGAACAATCAAATATTGCTTTAATCGCTTTAGGTGCTATTCTGGGTGCATTTGGGATTGCAACATTACGAAAAAACGATAAAATATTAAGAAATCTTCTTACTATAGAGAGTAAGAAGATTTTTGGGATTTTGAATTGATATTTGATGAAATAAATTTTTGAAGGAGTTTTTATGAAAAATAAGGTAGGTTTCTTGGTTTTATTTGGTTCTATGCTTTTATTGACTGCATGTTCAGGAAAAGCAGAAAAAACAGAATTAACATCTCAAACAAGCGAAGTAAGCACTACATCAACAACTGAAATTGAGTTGAAACCAGAGTCGCAATACGCGTCGATTATTGAAAAATTCGAGAAGTTGACCACTAACGGTAATGATTCACTCAAATCAGCAGTTGAGGGAACAGAAGCTGAAGAGACTATGGTTATGAATTACATAGCCCAGATAAAAGAAAATGGGCATACGAAAAATATGCTTTTTACGACATTAACAATGATAAAACCCAGGAACTTCTAATCGGAGATTCAGAGTTTATCACGGCTATATACTCATTGAAAGATGGGAAACCAGTTTTTGTTAAAGGTGCGGGTACTGGTGGTGGATCGCTGAGAAGTAGTCTAACGATTTATAAAGATGGTACGTTACAGTATTTAGCTGGTCAAGGTACTGATCCAAACTGGGAAGCAACCTCTTATCAATTAAAAGATGGTAAATTAGAAGAAATTGTGAAGAAAGATTTTAAACAGTTTCAAGGGAATGAACCAGCAGAAGTTTTAGGTATTTCATCTGAGAAAGTTGATTTTAAACAAGTGACTTGGAACGACTTTAAACAAAATACTAGTAAAGATAAGGATGATGTTACAAAAGAAGTACAATCAACATTAAAAGCTGATATTTCTTCTGTTTTTGCTGGAGATGTATCTAGCATTGAAGGGAATTGGACTAATAGTAGCGGAGAAACTGTTACAATTACAAGTAAAGAAATAAAACACCATAAAGGTAAACAAGGAACATTCCAAGTAACTGCCTTTCGTAAAAATCCAGAGTTACCTCTTTTGACATTGAACTTAGAAGAATCTAATCCTTATGGGCCTCTCTCATATGTATTGATTCCTGCTGACAATCCTGCCTACTCAAATAACGGTGAATCTGATGCGACAAAGGACCGTTTAATCGAAGCTTCGACAATTAGTCAGTCAGCAGTTATTTCACCAGAAAGTTTCTTTTATAGATAATTAGAAAAAAAGGACTCAACAGAGTCCTTTTTATTTGCGTTTTTTCTTAGCCTTTTTCATTTTGTTGGCCATGCGTTTCATGGATTGCTTCATAGCAAATTCACCGATTTTACCCTTGAGACCTCCACCAAGCATCTGGCTCATATCAGGCATTCCGGCTCCTCCAAGAGCAGACATATCCGGCATACCACCTTGTCCCATCATGCCTTCAAGGGCGGACATATCCATGCCACCAGGCATGTTTTTAGGAAGGTTGTTAGGGTTGATGCCCATTTGCTTCATCATCTTGTTCATATCACCAGACATAACACCTTGCATGAGTTGCTTGGCTTGGTTAAAGTCCTTGATGAACTTGTTGACTTCGATAAAGGTATTACCAGAACCAGCTGCGATACGACGACGACGGCTTGGAGTGAGCAAATCTGGATTTTCACGTTCTTCTGGAGTCATAGAAGAGACGATAGCACGTTTGCGAGCAATTTGTTTTCATCCACCTTCATATTTTGAAGGGCAGGATTGTTGGCCATACCTGGAATCATCTTGAGCAAATCTTCCATTGGCCCCATATTTTGTACCTGATCCAACTGATCGATGAAATCATTGAAATCAAAGGTGTTTTCTCGCATCTTTTCAGCCATTTCAAGGGCTTTTTGCTCATCGTATTCTTGGGAAGCTTTCTCAATCAGAGTCAGCATATCTCCCATACCGAGAATACGGCTAGCCATGCGATCAGGGTGGAAGGTTTCAATGTCGGTAATCTTCTCACCAGTACCAGTGAATTTGATTGGTTTACCAGTGATATGGCGAACAGAAAGGGCAGCACCACCACGAGTGTCCCCGTCAATCTTAGTAAGGATAACCCCAGTGACTTCTAATTGTGCGTTGAATTCGCGTGCAACGTTGGCAGCTTCCTGACCGATCATGGCATCGATGACCAGAAGAATCTCATTTGGTTGAGCAAGTGCTTTAACGTCACGGAGCTCATTCATGAGAAGTTCGTCGATTTGCAGACGACCAGCAGTATCAATCAAGACATAGTCGTTGTGGTTGGCTTTGGCTTGTTCCAAACCTTGGCGAACAATCTCAACTGCAGGAACCTCAGTTCCAAGAGCAAAGACAGGAACATCAATTTGTTGTCCCAGTGTTTTGAGCTGGTCAATAGCAGCAGGACGATAGATATCGGCCGCAATCATTAAAGGACGAGCATCCTCTTCCTTTTTGAGTTTATTAGCAAGTTTTCCAGCGAAGGTTGTTTTACCAGCCCCCTGCAAACCGACCATCATGATAATAGTTGGGATTTTTGGAGACTTGATAATCTCAGCTGTATCAGAACCAAGTACTGCAGTCAATTCTTCATTTACAATCTTGATGATTTGTTGGGCTGGATTGAGGGTATCAATGACTTCATGCCCTATGGCACGTTCACGAACTTTTTTGATAAAATCCTTAACCACTGGAAGAGCAACGTCGGCTTCTAAAAGAGCTAGACGAATTTCTTTGGTTGCTTCTTGGATATCGCTCTCTGTAATTTTTCCTTTTTTCGTAGGTTTTTAAAGACGTTCTGCAAACGTTCTGTTAAATTTTCAAATGCCATTATTTTCTCCTATTTTTTCAATTCAGTGGAAATCGTCCGAAATTTTGCAAACACTCTAGTTCTTCGGGTGTGACTTCTTTCATGATTTCATTTGGATATCCCCAACAGCTAAAACCTATTGGCATAGCATTGGAGATATCATTGGGTGAAATAATCTGTAGACGAGTTGGAAATGGTTCCTCTGCAGCTAATAGTTTGCAAGGTATTCCTTGGTAAATGACAAGACTGCCCATGATTACTCCCGATTGTCAATACTTGTTAAAATTTCAACTTGCTCTTGTAGAAAAGCATCTTCTGGATAACGCTCAATAATCTGATCAAAAATCTGACTGCGAACAATGTAATCAGAGTACATATGAAGCTTCATCTCATAATCTTCCAGAATCTTTTCCGTTCGTTTGATATTATCATAAACAGCCTGACGACTAACACCGAACTCTTCTGCAATTTCAGCTAAACTATAGTCGTCTGCATAGTAGAGCTCGATATAGTTCATCTGCTTATCAGTCAAAAGGGCTGCATAAAATTCAAACAGAGCATTCATTCGATTGGTTTTTTCAATTTCCATAAGATTTATTATACCAAAAAATAGCCTGAACTGCTAGTAATGGAATGATTTTAAACATAAGTCAGAAAAAGGACTTTTAACGGTTATTTTCTGACTATGATTCTATTTTTTGGTATAATGGAGTGTATTATAATGTTTTAGAAAGAGGTTCTTATGAAAGAATTAGAAACCGTGTTAGAGCAACGTTTTGGGCTTGTTTTTTCAGATAAACAATTACTTGAAACAGCTTTTACTCACACTAGTTATGCCAATGAGCACCGCCTCTTAAAAATTTCACACAATGAACGCTTGGAATTTTTAGGAGACGCTGTTCTGCAATTATTGATTTCAGAATATCTGTACAAAAAATATCCTAAAAAACCAGAAGGTGATCTGTCTAAACTCCGTGCCATGATTGTACGTGAAGAGAGTTTGGCTGGTTTTGCCCGTGACTGCCAGTTTGACCAGTTTATCAAGCTAGGAAAGGGAGAGGAAAAATCTGGAGGCCGTAACCGAGATACCATCTTGGGAGATGCTTTCGAAGCCTTTTTGGGTGCCCTCCTTTTAGATAAGAATCTACTTACGGTAAAAGAGTTTATCTATCAGGTCATGATACCGAAGGTTGAGGCTGGTGATTTTGAGATGATTAAAGACTACAAGACCCACCTTCAAGAATTACTCCAAGTCAATGGTGATGTCGATATTCGTTATCAGGTGATTTCGGAAAATGGTCCTGCCCACGATAAGATGTTTGAGGTTGAAGTCCTTGTCGAGGGTCAAAGTTTAGGTAGGGGTCAAGGACGATCTAAAAAATTGGCCGAACAAGAAGCCGCTAAAAATGCAGTTGAGGAAGGACTGGATTCATGTATTTAAAAGAAATTGAGATTCAGGGGTTTAAGTCCTTCGCTGATAAGACCAAGGTTGTTTTTGACCAGGGAGTTACAGCGGTTGTAGGACCCAATGGTTCTGGAAAATCTAACATCACAGAAAGTTTACGCTGGGCTCTTGGGGAATCCAGTGTCAAAAGTCTTCGTGGTGGGAAGATGCCTGATGTTATCTTTGCAGGTACAGAGAGTAGAAAACCTTTAAATTATGCTTCTGTTACTGTTACTCTAGATAACCAAGACGGTTTCATCAAGGATGCAGGCCAAGAAATCAAGGTGGAGCGTCACATCTATCGTACTGGAGATAGTGAATACAAGATCGACGGAAAAAAGTCCGTCTTCGAGATATCCATGACCTCTTCTTAGACACTGGTCTTGGACGTGATTCCTTCTCCATCATTTCCCAAGGGAAGGTCGAAGAAATCTTTAACTCCAAACCTGAGGAACGCCGCGCTATTTTTGAAGAAGCAGCTGGAGTTTTAAAATATAAAACTCGTCGCAAAGAGACAGAAAGCAAACTCCAACAAACTCAAGACAATTTAGAACGCTTGGAAGATATCATCTATGAGTTAGACAATCAAATTAAGCCCTTAGAAAAGCAAGCAGCAACTGCACGCAAATTTATAGAACTAGATGGTCAGCGTAAGGCGATTTACTTGGATGTTTTGGTTGCACAAATTCAATCAAGTAAGGCTGAATTAGACCTAACAGAAGAAGAATTAAAACAAGTTCAAGAACTTTTGACCAGTTATTATCAAAAGCGTCAAGAGTTAGAAGAAGAAAATCAAACTCTCAAAAAGAAACGTCATGATTTGCAGGCTGAAATGTCAAAAGACCAGTCAACCTTAATGGATTTGACTAGTTTAATCAGTGAATTGGAGCGTAAGTTAGCTTTATCTAAATTGGAAACTGAGCAAGTTGCCCTCAATCAACAAGAGGCACAGGCTCGTTTGGCTGGCTTAGATGAAAAGAGAAATGCTCTCATTCAAGAGAAGGAAGAAAAAGAAGCCAATCTCAGTCAGTTAGAAGAAAATTTAGCGGTCAATATTAAGGAAATCAATCGTTTAGAAGCAGAGTTAGTAGCTTTTTCTGATGATCCAGATCAAATGATTGAGCAATTGCGTGAACGTTTTGTGGCTTTCTTACAGGAAGAAGCGGATGTCTCTAACCAATTAACAAGGATTGAAAATGACCTTGAAAATAGTCGCCAACAGACTAAAAAGCAGGAAGAACAATTAGAATCCTTGAAGGAACAATTGGCTTCTGCCAAATCAAAGGCTGCTGAACAAGAACTTGCTCTAAAGTCTGCCAAAGAGGAAGTACAAACCTTACTCGCTGACTATCAAACCAGTGCCAAAGAAGAAGAAGCACAAAAGCAGGCTTATCAAAGTCAGCAAAATCAGCTCTTTGACCGTCTGGATAGCCTGAAAAACAAACAGGCCAAGGCGCAAAGTTTGGAGAACATTCTTAAAAACCATAGTAATTTCTATGCAGGTGTTAAGAGTGTTCTACAAGAAAAGAATCGCTTGGGTGGGATTGTCGGAGCAGTCAGTGAGCATTTAACCTTTGATGTTCACTATCAGACAGCCCTCGAAATTGCGCTCGGTGCTAGCAGCCAACACATCATCGTTGAAGATGAACAGGCTGCGACTAAGGCTATCGATTTCCTAAAACGAAATCGAGCCGGTCGTGCGACTTTCCTACCTTTGACAACCATTAAGGCTCGTAGTATTTCTGGTCAGAATCAAGATGTGATTGCTTCAAGTCCAGGTTTTCTTGGAATGGCAGATGAATTGGTTACCTTTGATGCCAAGCTTGAAGCTATCTTTAAAAATCTGCTAGCTACCACAGCTATCTTTGATACTGTCGAGCATGCGCGTGATGCTGCTCGTAAGGTACGCTATCAAGTTCGTATGGTAACGCTAGATGGAACAGAACTACGAACAGGTGGTTCTTATGCTGGTGGTGCCAATCGTCAAAATAACAGCATTTTCATCAAGCCTGAATTGGAGCAGTTGCAAAAAGAAATTGCTCAAGAAGAAAAACTCCTTGGTCAGGAAGAAGAAAATCTGAAATCACTTCAAGAAAATTTAGCTAGCCTCGCTCAAACTTTGGAGGGCATTAAGTCTCAAGGAGAGCAAGCTCGTATAGAGGAGCAAGGCTTGTATCTGGCGTATCAACAAACTTGCCAACAAGTCGAAGAACTCGAAACACTTTTAGAACTTCAGGAAAAAGAATTAAACAATCTAAGAGGTGGAGATTGGCAAGCTGAAAAGAAAATGCCAGGAGCGTCTTTCAATCATCGCAACTGAAAAGCAAAAGTTAGAATCAGAAATTGAAGAAATCAAGTCCAATAAAAATGCTATTCAGGAACGTTATCAAAGCTTGCAGGATAAACTTTCTCAAGAACGTCTCCATCAGACAGAAATGTTAGGACAAAAACGTTATGAAGTTGCGGATATTGAGCGTATCAACAAAGAGCTTGAATATCTGGATATCGAGCAAGAAGAGATTGAGCGTCTTCTACAAGAAAAGGTAGACAATCTTGAAAAAGTTGACACAGAACTTTTGACCAAGCAGGAAACAGAAACTAAGAGTCAGAAAGAAGAAATTCAACAAGGATTGATTCGTAAGCAGTTTGAACTAGATGATATCGAAGGTCAGTTGGATGATATTGCCAGTCATTTGGATCAAGCACGTCAGCAAAATGAAGAATGGATTCGTAAGCAAACACGTGCGGAAGCGACTAAAGAGAAGATTACAGATCGTCTTCGCTATCTTCAAGGTCAACTGACTGAAGAATACCAGATTAGTTATACAGAAGCTTTGGAGCAAGTCAATCCGTTGGAAGATTTGGCAATCGCTGAACAAAAGGTTGAGGATTTGGAAAAATCCATTCGTTCACTTGGTCCGGTCAATTTGGATGCCATTGAACAGTTTGACGAAGTACACGAACGTTTGGAATTCTTGAATAGTCAGCGTGATGACATTCTTTCTGCCAAAAATCTTCTTCTTGAAACCATTACAGAGATGAACGATGAAGTGAAGGAACGATTTAAATCAACCTTTGAAGCGATTCGTGAGTCCTTTAAAGTGACCTTTAAGCAGATGTTTGGTGGTGGGCAAGCAGACCTAATCTTGACCGAAGGAGATTTATTGACTGCAGGTGTCGAAATTTCAGTTCAACCACCAGGTAAGAAAATCCAATCTCTCAATCTCATGAGTGGTGGAGAGAAGGCTTTGTCAGCTCTAGCTTTGCTCTTCTCAATCATTCGTGTCAAGACTATTCCATTTGTAATTTTGGATGAGGTTGAAGCCGCACTTGACGAGGCTAACGTTAAACGCTTTGGAGATTATCTCAATCGATTTGACAAGGATAGTCAGTTTATCGTTGTTACCCACCGTAAGGGAACCATGGCAGCTGCAGACTCTATTTATGGGGTAACCATGCAGGAATCTGGTGTTTCTAAGATTGTATCTGTTAAACTTAAAGATTTAGAGAATATGGATGCTTAGTTTGATTTCTATATGTAATTTCAAGCTAGAGCATGTAGAATGATCTTCAAAAAGTAAAAGTAATTGAGGAGCTTATATGGATTTTGACCTATTCCTAATGATTTGTAATTATATAGGGACTATAGCCTTTGCGGCGTCAGGAGCCATCAAAGGATTTGGTAAACGTTTAGATATTTTTGGAATTAGTTTATTGGCAATTGTAACGGCAGTAGGCGGAGGTATTTTAAGAGATTCTATTATCAGTCGTTTTCCCTCCGCTCTCGCAGATCCTGGACCGATTTATGTCTCTATCTTTGTAGCGGTTATCATGTATATCTTTGTGACTTCAAAACAGGCCAATGCGAGTCATGATAAAAAGTTCTATAAATGGTTGAGAGAAGCCTATCTCATCTTTGATTCGATTGGGTTGATTATCTTTTCCTTGATTGGAGCTACAGCTTTAGCTGATAGTAAATTGAATTTGATGTCTGCAGGTATTTTAGCCTGTTTAACGGGAGCAGGTGGTGGTATTATCCGAGACCTCCTGATCAATGAAGTTCCAAGTGTTCTAAAAGAAGACATCTATGCCCTTCTATCTTTTGTAATTGGCGTTATTTATTACTGGTTGGCCTTTGTCCTTCACTTTCCAAGAATCACTGCTTTTATCATTCTCTCAATTGTCGGTTTTGTGATTCGACTCTGTATTATTAAGTTTAAGCTCTCTTTGCCAAATATGGATAAAAAGACTTGGAATTAATTGATAGAGTAAAGTTCAATCACTAGATTGATAAATATTTTATAAATTACAAATTTAATCAAGCGTCTAATCTTATATTGATTAGGCGCTATTTTATTTTTGCAAAGACGGGAAATATTTGATGAAATTAATATTTTTTGGTATTATATCTAAAATTTTAAATAAGATAGGAGCTACAATGAGTAATTTAAAGAATTCAGTCGATTTTATTAAAGAAATAGAGAAGTTAAAGTCAGTAACAAGATTTAATAGAACTCTTGATGGAAGATTTGAAAATAGTGCCGAGCATTCTTGGCAAGGTGCTATAGCTGCTATAGTTCTTCAAGATTATTATCCTGAAAAGTTAAAAATGGAAAAAGTTATTTCTATGTTATTGATTCATGATTTAGGTGAGATTTATGCCGGAGATACTTGGGTTTTTGATGATGAAAAAAAGGTTCATTCTCATGATAGAGAGTTAGAATCTATAGAAAAACAATGAGCCTCCTTCCAGAAGAGAAATATTTGAATATGAAAAATTTATGGTTGGAATTTGAAAAAGGGCAGAGTGCTGAAGCAAGATATGCAAGAGTGATCGATGCATTGGTACCACTGATAAATCACTTAGAAGTGTCAGAATTAAATTATAACCCTGATAATATCAGTGCAGACATGGTATTAGAAAAGAAAAAGTTCATAAAAAGTGAATCAGAAGAATTATGGAAACTAACGGAAGATTTGATTCAGGAAAGTGTAGAAAGGGGGTTATATTTATAATAATAATTGGCTCTACGGATAGATTTATAGAATACAAGGACGTGTCAATTCAGCACGTCTTTTTTTACTTTTTCTATGGTATAATAGAAGATAGATTTACAACTGGAGAATAGAAGGATTTATGATTAAACTAGTCGCAACTGATATGGACGGGACTTTTCTGGATGAAGCTGGCCAATTTGATATGGAACGTTTAAAAAAGCTTCTCCATTCTTATAAAGAAAAAGGGATTTACTTTGCTGTAGCTTCTGGCCGCGGTCTTTTGTCGCTTGAAAAGCATTTTTCGGATGTCAAAGATGAGATTATTTTCATTGCTGAAAATGGGAGTCTGGTTCGTTTTCATGGACAAGACCTCTATGAAGCGACCATGCCTAGAGATTTTTACCTATCAACTTTTGAAAAGCTAAAGACTTCACCTTATTTCGATGAGAGGAAGATGCTCTTGACTGGTAGGAAAGCTTGCTATGTTTTAGATACTGTAGATGAAACCTATCTCATGTTTAGTCATCATTACAATGAGAATATTCAAAAAGTAGCCAGTCTAGAAGATATCACTGATGAGATTTTCAAATTCACGACGAACTTTACAGAAGAGACAGTAGAAGCTGGCGAAGCTTGGGTCAATGAACATGTTCCTGGTGTTAAGGCAATGACGACAGGTTTTGAATCTATCGACATTGTCCTTGATTATGTGGACAAGGGAGTTGCGATTGTCGAATTAGCTAAGAAGTTAAATCTGGATATGGACCAAGTGATGGCCTTCGGTGACAATCTTAACGACCTTCATATGATGCAGGTTGTAGGGCACCCAGTCGCACCTGAAAATGCTCGCCCAGAGATTTTGGAACTAGCTGAAACAGTTATCGGTCACCATAAAGACCAATCAGTTATTGCTTATATGGAGGGGTTATAATGGCAGATATTAAATTAATTGCCCTAGACTTGGATGGAACCTTGCTGACGACAGACAAGAAATTAACTGATCGTACCAAGGCAACTTTAAAGGCTGCGCGTGAACAGGGGGTCAAGGTAGTCCTAACAACTGGACGTCCTCTCAAGGCCATGGATTTCTTCCTTAAAGAGCTTGGAACAGACGGCCATGATGACGAATATACTATCACATTCAACGGTGGATTGGTTCAGAAAAATACAGGTGAGATTCTTGATAAGACAGTCTTTTCAATTGATGATGTGACACGTATTTATGAAGAAACTGAAAAATTAGGAATCCCCTTAGATGCAATTTCAGAAGGAACAGTTTACCAGATTCAGTCTGACCAAGAAAGTTTATATGCTCAGTTTAATCCAGCTCTAACCTTTGTTCCAACTGCTTTTGAAGATTTGTCTAGTCAGATTACTTACAATAAATGTGTCACTGCCTTTCCTCAAGAACCCCTGGATGCAGCTATTAAACATATTTCTCCTGAACTATTCGACCAATATGAGATATTTAAATCTCGTGAACTCTTGCTAGAATGGTCACCAAAGAACGTTCATAAAGCGACAGGACTAGCTAAGTTGATTGAGCATTTAGGAATTGATCGAAGTCAAGTGATGGCCTGTGGAGATGAAGCCAATGACCTTTCCATGATAGAATGGGCAGGACTCGGTGTTGCTATGCAAAATGCAGTGCCTGAAGTCAAAGCAGTTGCAAATGTGGTGACGCCCATGACCAACGACGAGGAAGCCGTCGCCTGGGCTATTGAAAAATATGTACTGAAGGAGAATTAAAGTATGGGATTATTTGACCGTTTATTTGGGAAAATAGAAGAACCTAAAATTGAAGATGTTGTCAAAGAAGCTTTGGAAAATATCGACTTATCGGATGATAGTGAGAACATTGAGACGCCAGTAACTGAAGATATCCAAGCGAAAGAAGCAGAAGAGGTTATTCTATCTGAAGAAGATCAGGTAGAAACCAATGAAGACTTATCTGAAGCAGAGATTGTTGAGGAAGCAATCCTTGAGCCAAATGACGAAGTGGAAGTCTCTCAAGACGAAACAAACCAAGTTGAAGAGGAAGAAAGTCCTCAAGTGGAATCGGCTCCTGTTGAAGAGATTCCTTCAAATGATAGTGACGAGGAAGAAACTGTTCAACCTCAATCAGAAGAGACAGAACCGGAATTAGCTGAAGAAGTAGAAGAAGATCAAGTAATCGAAGAAACTCCTCAAGTTCAAGAGACTGTACAGGAAAAATATGACCGTAGTCTTAAGAAAACTCGTACGGGCTTTGGGGCTCGTTTGAATGCCTTCTTTGCTAATTTCCGCTCAGTCGATGAAGATTTCTTTGAAGAGCTAGAAGAACTGCTCATCATGAGTGACGTTGGCGTACAAGTAGCATCCAATTTAACAGAAGAGCTACGTTATGAAGCTAAGCTTGAAAATGCCAAGAAACCAGAAGCCCTTCGTCGTGTTATCATCGAAAAATTGGTGGATCTGTATGAGAAGGATGGCAACTATAACGAAAGCATTAATTTCCAAGATGGGTTGACTGTCATGCTCTTTGTAGGTGTTAATGGTGTCGGTAAAACAACCTCTATCGGTAAATTGGCACACCGTTACAAACAAGCTGGTAAGAAAGTTATGCTTGTTGCTGCGGATACATTCCGTGCTGGTGCGGTAGCTCAGCTAGCAGAATGGGGTCGTCGTGTCGATGTTCCAGTGGTTACTGGACCTGAAAAAGCTGATCCAGCCAGTGTGGTCTTTGATGGAATGGAACGTGCAGTAGCAGAAGGTATTGATATTCTCATGATTGATACAGCTGGCCGTCTGCAAAACAAAGAAAACTTAATGGCAGAATTGGAAAAGATTGGTCGTATCATCAAACGCGTAGTGCCAGAGGCACCTCATGAAACCTTCCTAGCTCTTGATGCGTCAACTGGGCAAAACGCTCTTGTACAAGCTAAAGAATTCTCAAAAATTACTCCTGTTACAGGGATTGTCTTAACCAAGATTGATGGGACTGCCCGAGGTGGTGTTGTGTTGGCTATCCGTGAGGAACTTAATATCCCTGTTAAGTTAATTGGTTTTGGTGAAAAAATCGATGATATCGGTGAGTTTAACTCTGAAAACTTTATGAAGGGCCTTCTAGAAGGTTTGATATAAAAGAAAATCCTGCAAGAATTCTTGCAGGATTGTTTTTAATTATTCTAAACGACCATCTTTACGATAGGCGATATCTGGTTGCCATGTCCATTTGGCACCGTATTTTTCAAGGAGATCAAAACTAGCCTGAGGTCCCATGCTACCAGCCTTGTAGTCATGAAGTGGAGCACCGTTTTCAGCCCACAACTTTTCGATACGGTCAATCAATTTCCAAGAAGCGCTAACTTCTTCCCAGTGGCTAAAGTTAGTTGAATCGTTATTCAATACATCGTAGATTAGCTTTTCATAAGGATCTGGTGAAGCGCCAGTAGCTGTAGCATCAGTTCTGTAGTCAAGCGAATTATGTGCTAGTTTGAACTCTTCTCCAACTTCTTTACCGTTAAGGCTCAGAGAGAAACCTTCTGTTGGTTGGATATAGATGGTCAAAATATTTGGTGCTAGAGGTTCACCGAAAATGGAATCCATTTGTTTAAAGACGATATTGACATGCGTTCCTTTTTCAGTCATACGTTTACCTGTACGGAAGAAGAATGGAACACCACGGAAGCGATCAGTATCTACAAAGAAGGCACCTGAAGCAAAGGTTTCTGTCATTGATTCTGGGTTGACATTTGGTTCGCTGCGGTAAGAAATGTATTTCATGCCATCGACTTTACCAGAACGATATTGACCACGGATGAAGTGCTCTTTAAGTTCCTCATCTGTAGGGTGGTAAAGGTTCTTGAAGACCTTGATTTTTTCTGCTCGAATGTCATCCTTTGTAAAGCTTGCAGGTTTGTCCATAGCAAGGAGTGACAGAAGTTGAAGTGTGTGGTTTTGAACCATGTCTCGAAGGGCACCAGACTCATCATAGTAGCCACCACGCTCTTCAACACCGAGACGTTCTGCAAAGGTAATCTGAACGTTATCAATGTGCTCACGATTCCAAACATTTTCAAAAATCATATTGGCAAATCGGATAGCAAAAATGCTTTGAATCATTTCCTTACCAAGATAATGGTCGATACGATAGATTTGCTCTTCGTTAAAAGTAGCTAGAAGCTCTTCATTTAGTTTGCTTGCGGTCTCATAGTCAGTACCAAAAGGTTTCTCAACAATCAAACGTTCAAAACCTTTACCATCAACGATTTGCTCTGACTTGAGGTGTTTGGCGATGGTACCAAAGAATTGTGGTGCCATTGAGAGGAAGAAAAGCTTGTTGTGTTCAGTTTGATATTTTTCGTTTAAGTCAGCTTGAAGCTTACGTAATTCGATATAGTGTTCAGTGTCATTAACATCGTGACTTTGGTAGTAAAAATGACTAGCAAATGCTTGAGCCTCTTCTGCGCTATCTGCCAAGTCTAAGATAGATTCGACAACAACAGATTCAAAATACTCTTTACTCCATGGTCTACGAGCAGTTCCGATAACAGCAAAATGATCAGAAAGATTACCTGATTTATAAAGTCTAAAGAGTGAAGGGTAAAGCTTGCGTTTAGCCAAATCTCCACTTGCACCGAAAATTGTAACAATAACTTTTGATGACATCCAGCTACCTAATTTCTATTTACTTTCCTAGTCTAGCTAGGCATGAGGAATCCCCATTTTATACCCTTTATTTTATCATAATTTTCTAAAAAATCCAAAAATCCAATACAAGTAAGAAAAAACTGCAAGGAAAACCTTGCAGTTTTTTTAAGCGTTAAGGACCTTGTCCAAAAATTCTTTTAGACGAGGGTGTTGTGGGTTATCAAAGATTTGATCAGGGGTTCCATCTTCTAGGAATTCACCGTCTGCGGTAAAGATAACACGATTGGCAACCTTACGAGCAAATCCCATCTCGTGAGTTACGATGATCATGGTCATGCCTTGCTCTGCCAATTCCTTCATAACGTTAAGAACGTCGCCAACCATTTCAGGGTCAAGGGCAGAAGTTGGTTCGTCAAAAAGCATGATGTCAGGATTCATAGCTAAACCACGAGCGATAGCCACACGTTGTTTTTGACCACCTGATAGACTGTCAGGATTTGCATTGGCCTTGTCAGCAAGTCCAACTTTTTCAAGGAGTTCCATTCCTAATTTTTCAGCTTCATCCTTAGTCATCAACTTATGCTCTACTGGAGCTAAAGTGATATTTTCCAACACTGTCATGTGAGGGAAAAGATTGAAGTGTTGGAAGACCATACCGATATTTTCACGAACGTGGTCGACATTTGTTGATTTGTCAGTCAAATCATAACCATTCACAGTGATGTGACCACTCGTTACCTCTTCAAGAAGGTTAAGGCTACGGAGGAAAGTGGATTTACCAGAACCCGAAGGACCGATAATGCAGACAACATCTCCTTCATAGAACTTAGTCGTAATGCCTTTTAAAACTTCATTTTTTCCATAATACTTATGCAAATCATTTACATCGATTTTTAATTTAGCCATTATTGAATCCTCTTTTCTAAGCGTTTTGCTAGTCTAGTTAGAAGAGTGATAATCACAAGGTAGAAGACTGCGAGAATTGCATACATTTTGAAACTTTGGTAGTTACGAGCAATGATAATCTTACCAGTTTGGAAGAGTTCAACCAAACCGATTGCAGATACGATCGTTGTATCTTTCAATGCGATAACAAATTGGTTAACGAAGTTTGGAAGCATGAGTTTGGTTGCTTGAGGCAAGACAATCTTACGCATGGTTTTTCCATATGAAATACCCAGACTTCGACTAGCTTCCATTTGTCCAACAGGAACTGCCTTGATACCACCACGAACAATTTCAGCGATGTAGGCTGCTGAGTTCAGGGAGAGTGCAATGGTACCAGCGACAAAGTCATTGATCGGACTTTGTTGACCTGTAAGAGATTCGATAAAGTTAGGAATACCCCAGAAAATAAAGGCTGCAAGAATCATCAATGGAATACCACGAATCACGTCAACGAAAATCTCTGAAATCAAACGGAGTGATTTATAAGGGCTGACGCTAAACATACCGAAGATTATACCGATAACAATAGCAATGGCAAAGGAAACAAGTGCTAATGATAGAGTAATTCCAAGTCCACTGAGGAGTTGTTTGTAGTTGTTTTTCAACAAGCCCCAGATAGTCGTTTCATCAGCAGTTGAAGTTGTGGTAGTAGAATCGCTAGCTAAATATTTATCAAGAATCTTTTGGAATTCTCCATTTGCCTTAAGGTTTGCGAGTCCCTTGTTAAACTTCTCTAGCAATTCTGGATTGCTTCCTTTTTTAACAGCAAAGGCAGTTTCACCAATTGGAGTACCTGCGATAGGTGTTTTAATTTTTGTCCTTGACTGATAGAATATTTAATAACAGGTTCGTCGTCCATGACAGCGTCAATTGAACCAGTGTTTAAGCTATCATACATAGATGCAGCATCTGAAAAAGTTTTGATTTTGTAACCATATTTACTTTGGTTCTCGTTAAGGAAGGTTTGTGAAGCAGTACCATTTTTCACACCGACAGTCTTACCATTCAAATCTTCGTAAGAAGAAATAGTACTTGATTCTTTAACACCAAGAATAGTATTTGCGGTATAGTAAGAATCAGAGAAATCAAAAGTTTCCTTACGAGCATCAGTTACGGACATACCTGCAATGATACCATCAGCTTGTCCAGATTGGACTGCGTTAATAGCAGCGTCAAAACCAGGATTGGTAATCTCTACTTCAAAGCCTTGATCTTTAGCGATTGCCTTGATTAGATCCATATCGATACCAGTGTATTGGTTGCTTGAGTCTTGGAAAACAAATGGTGCAAATGACGAGTCACTGGCAATGACATACTTTGTTTTTTCTGTATCCGCTTTTGCTAATCCTAGTGAAAAAATAGGAAATAAAATTAGCAAACATGCTAGGATTTTTTTCTTCATGTGATGTCTCCTTTCAGGGTATTTTCAAATTATAGCAGAAAAAATTGAATTCGGCAAATATTTTATATTTAGATGGTAGAAGATATAACATTTGAATGACAAAGGTATAAAATTAGGAATCGGAAAGTCTTCCCTTTTTATGGTAAAATAGAAGGATAGAAAATGTGTATGAGGCTATTATGATAAATAGAATTACAGACAACAAATTTAAACTCGTCTCCAAATACCAACCCTCTGGTGACCAACCACAGGCCATTGAGCAGTTGGTGGATAATATCGAGGGTGGAGAAAAGGCCCAAATCTTAATGGGGGCGACTGGTACAGGGAAAACCTATACTATGAGTCAGGTCATCGCCCAAGTCAATAAGCCGACCTTGGTCATCGCCCACAATAAAACTCTAGCGGGTCAGCTCTATGGGGAGTTCAAGGAATTTTTCCCTGAAAATGCGGTTGAGTATTTCGTTTCTTACTATGATTACTACCAGCCAGAAGCCTATGTGCCCTCTAGCGATACCTATATCGAAAAAGATAGTTCTGTCAATGACGAGATTGATAAGCTCCGCCACTCCGCTACATCAGCGCTCTTGGAGCGTAATGATGTTATCATTGTAGCATCTGTTTCTTGTATCTATGGTTTGGGTTCACCTAAGGAATATGCTGATAGCGTAGTCAGCTTGCGTCCAGGTCTGGAGATTTCTCGTGATAAACTTTTGAATGATTTGGTTGACATTCAGTTCGAACGCAATGACATTGACTTTCAACGTGGTAGATTTCGTGTACGTGGGGATGTGGTGGAGATTTTCCCAGCCTCTCGTGATGAGCATGCCTTTCGTGTTGAGTTTTTCGGAGATGAAATTGATCGTATTCGTGAAGTCGAAGCTCTAACTGGTCAAGTTCTGGGCGAAGTGGATCATTTGGCGATTTTCCCAGCCACTCACTTTGTGACCAATGACGACCACATGGAAGTAGCTATTGCTAAGATTGAGGCTGAGTTGGAGGAGCAGTTGGCTATCTTTGAGAAGGAAGGTAAGCTCCTCGAAGCGCAACGCTTGAAACAACGTACAGAGTATGATATCGAGATGCTTCGTGAGATGGGCTATACAAACGGGGTTGAAAACTACTCACGCCACATGGATGGACGCAGCGAAGGAGAGCCACCTTATACACTTCTTGATTTCTTCCCAGATGATTTCCTGATTATGATTGATGAGAGCCACATGACCATGGGGCAAATCAAGGGCATGTACAATGGAGACCGTTCGCGTAAGGAAATGTTGGTGAATTACGGTTTCCGTTTACCTTCTGCCTTAGACAACCGTCCCCTTCGTCGAGAAGAGTTCGAAAGTCATGTTCACCAGATCGTCTATGTTTCAGCGACACCTGGTGATTATGAACACGAGCAGACTGACACCGTTATTGAGCAAATCATTCGTCCGACTGGTCTTTTGGATCCAGAAGTGGAAGTGCGTCCGACTATGGGACAAATTGATGACCTCTTAGGTGAAATCAATGCCCGTGTTGAAAAGAACGAGCGTACCTTTATTACAACCTTGACCAAGAAAATGGCTGAAGACTTGACTGACTATTTCAAAGAAATGGGCATCAAGGTTAAATACATGCACTCGGATATCAAGACTTTAGAGCGAACAGAGATTATCCGTGACCTGCGTTTAGGAGTCTTTGATGTCTTGGTAGGGATTAACCTCCTTCGTGAAGGGATTGACGTTCCAGAAGTTAGTCTGGTGGCCATTCTCGATGCCGACAAGGAAGGTTTCCTTCGTAATGAGCGTGGACTTATTCAGACCATCGGGCGTGCTGCCCGTAATAGTGAGGGGCATGTCATCATGTATGCTGATACTATGACTCAGTCTATGCAACGTGCCATTGATGAAACGGCTCGTCGTCGTAAAATCCAGATGGCTTATAATGAAGAACACGGTATCGTGCCACAAACCATTAAGAAGGAAATCCGTGACCTGATCTCTGTAACCAAGGTAGTTGCCAAGGGAGAGGACAAGGAAGTCGATATCAATAGCCTTAACAAACAAGAACGTAAAGAATTGGTTAAGAAACTGGAAAAACAAATGCAAGAAGCCGTCGAAGTGCTTGACTTTGAACTAGCCGCCCAGATTCGTGATATGATGTTGGAAGTCAAGGCCTTGGATTGAGTAGACTCTTCAGTCTAGTTTAATTAGCCAAATTGCTATGTCATTCTGTCAGTTGTCTATATATGAAGAAAATGGTAAAAATGAATCAAAAAAAATCAAACACAAAGATTAATCACCAAAGGAGAGAAAGTTTTCATCTTTGGCTAGATTCTCATAAATTTTTAGGATTCTTCTTGATCCTCGGTCTTATCCTAGCAATAGGACTAAGTTTGAATCTAATTTTTAAAAGTCTTCCTATTCCTTCACCATACAGAGATATCAACTATAGTTTTCCAATATATATAAATCTTTTTTGTCTGGTCTATCGATTATTTGACTATTGGTTCCTAGACTTGACTAGGACAAGAATGACGATAAAAAGATATGCAGATTTATTTATCTATCTTAATAGTATCGGTTTAATAGTCCATCTATTTTTAGGAGTTGGTGGGAAAAATAGTAAAGGGATTTTACCTTCTCTCTTATCCCTAGACCACCGCTACATCTGGTTTCCGATTCTTACTTATATAACCTTCTTCTTAGTGGCTGCTTTGATTATTTTAATTTCCAAATATGTTAAAAAGAAAAGGAGTTAATCATGCTAAAACATCTAACTATATTTAAGATTCTTTACCTTATGTTTCTTGTATTTGTCCTGATTCATTTTATCTTAGGCTTGTTCGGTTTTGCTTTTACACCTATTGTGTGGAACATCTGGTTATTTAGTCTTTGCCTTACTTTATTTATTCATCCATGGACTATCTTCTATAAAACTAGAATCTTTCAATGGCATCATTTAATTTTTCAGACTCTCAGTGGCTTTTTCGCTCTTTTAATCTGGTTGATGATATTTTTCTTTTTCTCCACGGTTCCAGATTCATCTATGCCTATCAATTTAGACTACTATGTGATTAGGGAAAAAATGAAATCAGAATCAACAGAGGATTCTTACTCCATGAAATTCATGAATATCACGACTGGATTAATCCCTTGATTATGAAGTCTAAAGTTAAGTACATGATAGAAAATTAACCCTTAGAAAGTGAATCCTATGTCTCGAGCACAATTAACTATTTTAACCAACATCTGTCTAATCGAAGATTTAGAAAATAAGCGAGTAGTCATGCAATATCGCTCACCTGAAACCAATCACTGGTCTGGCTATGCCTTTCCAGGAGGGCATGTGGAAAATGGAGAGGCTTTTGCAGAGTCAGTTATTCGTGAAATATACGAGGAAACAGGTCTGACAATCCAAAATCCTCAACTTGTCGGCATTAAAAATTGGCCACTGGATACAGGTGAGCGCTACATTGTCTTTTGTTACAAGGCGACTGAGTTTACGGGCACTCTCCAATCATCTGAAGAAGGAGAAGTGTCCTGGGTAGAAAAAGACCAGATTCCAAATTTGGATCTGGCCTATGATATGTTATCTTTGATGGAGATGATGGAAGCTCCAGATAAGTCAGAATTTTTCTACCGTCATCGTACAGAAGATGGATGGGAAAAGGAAATATTCTAATCCTTTACTAAATAACCTAACTTGTCCAAGGCCTTCTCAATATAGAGGAGGTCTTGTTTATTTTCGGCTTCAATTAAGTGATAATGAATCCCATCTGTCAATTCAGATAAAGGATGGAAATCAGACGTCTTGACCTGGTTTAAAAAGTGCTCGACATCGCGTCTACAACTCAACTTGAGAAGGGTTTCGATTTCACCGTAGACAGGATGATCAATGAGAATATTTTGTACCCGACCCCCGTTATCAACGATAGCAAGTAATTCTTGCTCCATATCTTCCTCTCTATGTTTAACCTTAAAGAGTTTGTGAACAAAAGGATTGGCTCTATTTTCCTTATAGATATAGCCACGATTAGTCGATAGAATAGGAGCTCCATCTGCGCGAAGAACAGCTATATCCTGAACAATAATCTGCCGAGTTACGTGAAAATGTTCTGCTAAACTTTGGCCATTCATCGGCTTTTGAGCTTCTTTTAAGAGTTGAATAAGCGATTCTTTGCGGTCTTTAGTCATGATTTACTTTCTTAATGTCGTTTTTTTAGTGCTTTATAAACAGCTAATGCTAAGTAATAGTCTACCATACTATGAATAATTGTACCAATACCAACCAGTACAAAGAGAACATAGAACATATTTTTTAGGTCTGTTCCTGTACTAGCATAGAAGATGATACAAGCAAAGACTTCAGCGATAGCGTGTACTAAACCAAGTACAAAGTTAAAAATCAAAGAAGATTTTGGATTATCTAAGGTTTGAGGATGTTTTTGCAGATAGAAGGCGCCCAAAGTGCCAAAAAAGATATGGGAGAAAGCTCGAAGTACAATGACAATTGGATAACCAGCCATGAGGAATCCTAGGCTAGAAGCTATAATGACAAAGATTGCCATCCATGGAGAGAGAAACATAGCAATGAAGATGGCCACGTGGCTTCCAAGAGTGTAGGAAGCGGGAGGAATAACGATTTTAAATGGCATCACTATAGGAATCAAAATAGCGATAGCTGTCAGTAATGCGGTTACAGTCATGAACTGGGTTTTCTTTTGTGTATTCATAATAACTCCTTTTTATCTGTATATACAGTTGTATAGTACACTAAAATTTTAATCTAGTCAAGGAGCAAATTGCATTTCTGGAGAAAAATCGTTAAAATATAGTAAATAATCTTATTAAAAGTGGAGAGTTGAGATGGTAGATATTCTTTACCCGATTTTTGTCATTTATTATACATCTAAGCTGAAGAAAACTGGATTACGAGTATCAAAATTTACTACATTTACCGCCTATAGTTTCTTAATGATTTCTTTAATTCAAATTGCTTTTGGATCACTAGCACTAATTGTTTTTAGTATACCCATTTTAGGTTTTCTATATTTTCGTGAGATAGGAGTGATTCTTTTTCACATTAGTATTATTTATGGAATGATTTTGCTTTTCTTGTCATTAACACTATTCTTAGACAGTCAAAAATCTAATCAAGATTTTCAAATTACGCAAAAAATTCCATTTATACTAAATGTACTCATGTTAGCCTTTCATGCGCTCTTAATCTATAATACCTTGGTACCGATCTTTTCTATTTACTCATAAAATAAAATGACAGTAAAAATGAGAAATAAAAAATTCAAATTTTTTTAAAAAATACTTGCTTTGAAATGAAAGATGTGGTATACTTATAATCGGTTTGAAAAAAACTGCCTAAGACAGTAGGGGAGCTAGACTCATAAATATCCTACCGAGGACAAAACGTATCATGTAAAAAGAAGCGTATTGTACTTTCGTGTCTAGGTTTGGGCGCGTTTTTCTTTTGGAAAAATTCCCCAAGCAAAATAATTACGGAGGTGAACACACTAATGAGTGAAGCAATTATTGCTAAGAAAGCGGAACTAGTTGACGTAGTAGCTGAAAAAATGAAAGCTGCTGCATCAATCGTCGTTGTAGACGCTCGTGGTTTGACAGTTGAACAAGATACAGTTCTTCGTTGTGAACTTCGTGGAAGCGAAGTTGAGTATAAAGTTATCAAAAACTCAATCTTACGTCGTGCAGCTGAAAAAGCTGGTCTTGAAGATCTTGCATCTGTTTTTGTTGGACCATCTGCAGTAGCATTTTCTAACGAAGATGTTATCGCACCAGCGAAAATCTTGAACGACTTTGCTAAAAACGCTGAAGCACTTGAAATTAAAGGTGGTGCAATCGAAGGCGCTGTCGCATCAAAAGAAGAGATCCTTGCTCTTGCAACTCTTCCAAACCGCGAAGGACTTCTTTCTATGCTCCTTTCTGTACTTCAAGCGCCAGTGCGCAACGTTGCTCTTGCAGTCAAAGCGGTTGCAGACAACAAAGAAGACGCAGCTTAATCTTAAGCTACGCAGCGTAGCCTAGCTACAAAAATTATAAAAATTAAAATTTAAACTTATTTTGGAGGAAATAACAATGGCATTGAACATTGAAAACATTATTGCTGAAATTAAAGAAGCTTCAATCCTTGAATTGAACGACCTTGTAAAAGCTATCGAAGAAGAATTTGGTGTAACTGCAGCTGCTCCTGTAGCTGTTGCTGCAGCTGGTGCTGCTGACGCTGGTGCTGCTAAAGACTCATTTGACGTTGAATTGACAGCTGCTGGTGACAAAAAAGTTGGCGTTATCAAAGTTGTACGTGAAATCACTGGTCTTGGACTTAAAGAAGCTAAAGAACTTGTTGATGGTGCACCAGGTGTCATCAAAGAAGGCGTTCCAACTGCTGAAGCTGAAGAAATCAAAGCTAAATTGGAAGAAGCTGGAGCTTCAGTTACTCTTAAATAATAGAGCGACTACATTTGTAGCTTAAAAACATGATTAAACCGCTATTCTTAGGAGTAGCGGTTTTTCTTTTGTTCTAGAAGGGGCAAGAAAGGGAACGACGTCGGATTAGTATTTCAATTTAATGTGAATTATTGGAGATTTCTTATGAAAAAAATTTACTTTTTAATTTCATTTTGTTATAATAGATGACAAGAAAGAATATCTTATCGGTAAATCCTAAGCGAGCCTGTGGCAGTGTGAGTCAGGTGGTTAAGAGATAAGTGTGGCGCTTTTGGTATTTTAATAAAAATAATGAAGTAATAAATTAGGGTGGAACCGCGTTTCTGACGCCCCTAGGTCACAGACTTAGGAGCAGAGACTCGGTTCTTTTTGTATCCAGAGTCAGACTCAATCATATAGAAAAAGGAGTAAAACATGTCTAAAAAACTAACCTTTCAAGAGATTATCTTGACTTTGCAACAATACTGGAATGACCAGGGTTGTATGCTCATGCAGGCTTATGATAACGAAAAAGGTGCAGGAACAATGAGTCCGTATACTTTCTTACGTGCTATTGGTCCTGAGCCATGGAATGCGGCTTATGTAGAGCCATCTCGTCGCCCTGCTGATGGTCGTTACGGAGAAAACCCAAACCGTCTTTACCAACACCACCAATTCCAAGTGGTTATGAAACCATCGCCATCAAACATCCAAGAGCTCTACCTAGAGTCATTGGAAAAATTGGGCATCAATCCTTTGGAACATGATATCCGTTTCGTTGAAGATAACTGGGAAAACCCATCAACTGGTTCGGCTGGTCTTGGATGGGAAGTTTGGCTTGATGGGATGGAGATTACTCAGTTCACTTATTTCCAACAAGTCGGTGGCTTGGCAACTGGTCCTGTTACTGCTGAGGTCACTTATGGTTTAGAGCGTTTAGCTTCTTACATCCAAGAAGTAGATTCTGTTTATGATATTGAGTGGGCTCCAGGTGTTAAATACGGAGAAATCTTCCTTCAACCAGAATACGAGCATTCAAAATACAGCTTTGAAGTTTCAGATCAAGATATGTTGCTTGAAAACTTTGAGAAATTTGAAAAAGAAGCAGGACGTGCTTTGGAATTTGGCCTAGTTCACCCTGCCTATGACTACGTTTTGAAATGTTCACACACTTTCAACTTGCTAGACGCACGTGGTGCTGTTTCTGTTACAGAACGTGCCGGCTACATTGCCCGCATCCGTAACTTGGCCCGTGTCGTAGCCAAAACCTTCGTCGCAGAACGTAAAAAACTCGGTTACCCACTTCTAGATGAAGCCACACGCGCAAAACTCCTAGCAGAAGAGGAAGAATAAAAAAGAGTTACAAGAATGGAAAAGGGGCAAAAAAGTGAGCCCACATGCTCCCCAGAGGCAAGTCGAAGACTTGCTATAGGGATAGGCACCGCCGTACTGCTATAAGGGGATTTTTGAAACTTTAGGTTCAAAAATCAGTTGGCTAAATCCACTTTGATGAGACTGTTGGAAATCTATGTCAAGAAAACATAAGATTTCCCTACAGACTCACAAAGTTAGTTAGTGACGTCCCCAGTACCTAAGGTGCCTATCAGAAAAAGAAGATGTAAAGGAAAAAACATGACAAAAAACTTATTAGTAGAACTAGGACTCGAAGAGTTACCAGCCTACGTTGTCACACCAAGTGAAAAACAACTAGGTGAAAAAATGGCAGCCTTCTTGGATGAAAATCGCCTTTCATACGAAGGGATTCAAACTTTCTCAACTCCACGTCGTTTGGCTGTTCGTGTACTTGGTTTAGCAGACCAACAAACAGATTTGACTGAAGATTTTAAAGGCCCTTCAAAGAAAATCGCCTTGGATGCAGAAGGAAATTTCTCTAAAGCAGCACAAGGGTTTGTCCGTGGAAAAGGCTTGACGGTAGATGACATTGAATTTCGTGAAATTAAGGGTGAAGAATATGTCTGCGTAACCAAACATGAAGCTGGAAAACCAGCTGAGGAAGTATTGACAGGAATTCCAGAAGTCTTGGCTAGCTTAAGTTTCCCAGTAACCATGCACTGGGCAAATAATAACTTTGAATACATTCGTCCTGTCCATACTTTGATAGTCCTTTTGGATGATGAATCTCTTGATATGGACTTCTTAGATATTCATTCAGGCAGAGTGAGCCGTGGACATCGTTTCCTTGGACATGAAGTGGAAATTCGTCATGCTGATAGTTACGAAGAGGATTTACGAAAAGTCTATGTCATTGCTGACAGTATTGAACGCGAAAATATGATTCGTGAACAAATCAAGGCTATTGAAGCATCAGAAGGTGTTCAAGTTCAGGTTGATGAGGGACTTTTAAATGAAGTCTTAAACTTGGTCGAATATCCAACCGCTTTTATGGGTAATTTTGATCCTAAATACCTAGAAGTTCCAGAAGAAGTTTTGGTTACTTCAATGGAAACTCATCAACGTTACTTTGTAGTACGTGATCTTGACGGAAATCTAAAACCCAACTTTATTTCTGTTCGTAACGGAAATGCAGAATACTTAGATAATGTCATCCGAGGAAATGAGAAAGTTTTGGTTGCCCGCTTGGAAGATGGAGAATTCTTCTGGCGTGAAGACCAAAAACTCAAGATTGAAGATTTAGTTGCTAAACTTTCACACGTAACCTTCCATGAAAAGATTGGTTCATTACGTGAACACATGATTCGTACAGGACAAATTGCTATCCTGCTAGCTGAAAAAGCTGGTTTATCAGTTGATGAATCTATTGATCTTGCTCGTGCTGCAGCCATTTATAAATTTGACCTCTTAACCGGTATGGTTGGTGAATTTGATGAGCTTCAAGGGATCATGGGTGAGAAGTATGCCCTTCTTGCAGGTGAAAATGCTACAGTGGCACAAGCAATCCGTGAACACTACCTTCCAGACTCAGCAGATGGAGCGCTTCCTGAATCTAAAGTTGGAGCAATACTTGCACTAGCCGATAAATTAGATACTCTATTATCTTTCTTCTCTGTTGGTTTGATTCCATCTGGTTCAAACGACCCTTATGCCCTTCGTCGTGCAACACAAGGGATTGTTCGAATCTTAGAAGACTTTGGATGGAATATTCCAATGGACGAGTTGATTGCGAGTCTTTATGCTTTATCGTTTGATAGTTTAACTTACGATAACCAAGAAGAAGTGCTTAACTTCATCAAAGCTCGTGTTGATAAGATGATGGGTTCTACTGCAAAAGATATTAAAGAAGCTGTTCTCGAAAGTTCAAACTTTGTTGTTTCTGATATGATTGAAGCAGCAGAAGCTCTTTCAGAAGCAGCGAAATCTGAAGATTACAAATCATCAGTTGAGTCATTATCTCGTGCCTTTAACTTGGCTGAAAAAGCAGAAGGTTTGATTAAAGTCGATGCAAGTCTTTTTGAAAATGAACAAGAAAGAGAACTAGCTCAAGCTGTAGAAAGCTTAGAATTGAAAGGTTCAGCTAGTGATAAATTAGAGCAATTATTTGCTCTTAGTCCAGTTATTGATGCTTTCTTTGACAATACTATGGTTATGGCAGAGGATGTGGATGTCAAGAATAACCGTTTGGCTATCTTAGCTGAACTTGTGAATAAAGCAAAAACAGTCGCTGCTTTTAATCTTCTTAATACAAAATAAAATTAAAAAATAATTGGAGGTCCTAATATGATACCAGAAAAAATTGCTCGTATTAATGAGCTTGCTAAAAAGAAAAAACAGAAGGTTTGACTGCGGAAGAAAAAGTAGAACAAGCCAAGCTTCGTGAAGAGTATATCGAAGGCTATCGTCGTTCTGTTCGTCACCACATTGAAGGAATCAAAATTGTGGATGAGGAAGGAAATGATGTGACTCCTGAAAAACTTCGTCAAGTGCAGCGAGAAAAAGGTTTACACGGTCGTAGTCTTGATTATCCGAATTCATAAATAAAAAATTCTCGGTTAGTGTCTGCTAACCGAGGTTTTTATATTGAAAAAGGAACCATTTGGTTCCTTTTGGTTATTTTTTAGTTACTTGCACCAGAAGTAGCATCAGCAGCTCCGTGGCCACCATCACCATGTCCACCGGCATCAGATGCGCCAGAAGTAGCATCTGCATTACCGTGACCACCAGCAGGAGCAAATGGTCCGCTACCGCCTACCAAACGTTGACCAGTTTCTTTCAAGTACCAGTCAAGCCATGGTTGGAAGTTAAAACAATTTCATTAATACCAGCATATGATCCATCAGGATAGTACATAGCTTGGTAGTTGTGAGTATTGATAACACCTGCTGGAGAACCAGGAACAATTGTACGTACGTATTCTTGGTTGCCATTGCGAAGCGTACCGATAACCCACTCAACGTTTTTCATACGTGCAGGTGGAAGTGAACCATGAATAGTAGACATACGACCGCCTGATTGGGAAGGAACTCGCTTCGCAAACATAGTATTAGGGTCTTGATGGGCATTGTTATAGTAGAGGAATTGATTGTTATCGTCAGCGTATGTCAATTCAAAAGGCATAGCTTTCAAGAACATATCAATTTGGTTAACTGTAAGGATTCCGTGGTCAAGTTTAACGTATGTATCACCAGATACAGCGCCTGTAATCTCTGCAACTTTCTCTACCCATTCCGGATCATCTGGATCAACTTCTGTAATAGTTGTGGCAATTGGTCTTCCACAATCCAAGTCTTCTGGTTCGATTGGTTTTGGTTTTTTCAATTTCGAAACAACTCCTACGTATTTAACAAAGTTATCTAAGCAAGTTTCAAGAAATTTAACAGTTCCTTCGTTGGTGATGTTTCCATCGTTATCGAAAGCTTCTTTGGCTTTTCCAAGAAGGAATTCATTACCTGGTAAAGTGTATGCATTTAGTCCTGGCGCATCTAGAATCTTTCGTAGATGAACTTGGGCACGTGAAGTTCCTTGGTCGTAGTATGATGCTCCCACAATCATAACAGGTTTGTTTTCAAATGGATGAACTTCGTATGAAAGCCATTCAAGTACAGATTTGAGAGAAGCTGAGATAGTGTGGTTGTGCTCAGGAGTGGCGATGATGACACCATCAGCACGTGTGATCTTGTTATACAAGAAACGCAATTGGAAACTTTCGTCCCATTTTTCGTCTTGGTTAAACATTGGAACTTGGTCGATTTCAAGAACTTCTAATTCAAATTTGAATTTAAAATTGCGACGGATAAATTCCAAGAGTTTGCGGTTATATGATTGATCGTAGTTTGATCCAACAAGTCCAACAAATTTCATTCTATTTTGTCTCCTATCTTACAAATTTTCCCAGTCAAATTCTTCTGCATCTTTACGAAGCAATTCTTGTGCGCTACGCAATTTTTCAGTAATCTTGACAAAGATACGGAAGTCATCAAAGATGGCATCCAATTTATTGATGACATCAAGGTCTACCAAGTCACCATTCTTATCGAATGCTTGAAGAGAGTGAGAAAGTAAGAATTCATCAGGAAGAACTGTTGCTTTAATCTCGGGTGCATTCAAAATTTGACGAAGTTGCAATTGAGCACGTGAAGAACCAAGTGTGCCATATGAAGCACCAGTAATCATAATTGGTTTGTTCAAAAGTGGGAATACTCCGTAAGAAATCCAAGCTAGGGCGCTCATAAGAACAGCTGGAATTGAATGGTCGTATTCTGGTGTACCAATGATAACACCATCAGCTGCTTCGATTTTAGCTACGATTTCCATAGCTTCAGCTGGAATTTGTTTGTCGGCTGGTTTGTTAAATACAGGTAGATCTTTAATTTCTACCAATTCGATTTCTGCTTTATCAGCAAAGTGTTTCTGCATATATTGAAGCAGTTGACGGTTTGTGGAACGTTTTGAATTAGTTCCTACAATAGCAATAAGTTTAAGCATGGGCTTTCCTTTCTCTTTTTGCATTATTAATTATTTACCGTTGGATACCAGATGAACAAGCTAGGTGTCCATCTTTATCAATGAGGATGGCTTCTATACCTTCAATATTTTCGACTTGCCACATAATAGAAGCGCTACGTTCGCCAAATAATCGTGTGGTCCATATCTCCCCGTCAACTGAACGGTCAGATATTATGGTTAAACTCGCTAAATCCGTTTCGATGGGATAGCCAGTTTCACTATCAAAAATGTGATGATAATCCTTTCCATTAATTTCAAGGTGCCGTTCATAAATACCTGAAGTAACAACTGATTTTCCAGTAACAGATAATATCATCAGGTGATTACCACGTGTATGATTTGGATCTTGAATGCCGATTTGCCACGGACGTCCATCTTTTGATTGGTTGTTCCCAATTGTGAGGATGTTTCCTCCAAGATTGATAAGAGCAGAAGTGACGCCGTTATCTTTTAAGAAATCTGCAACCTTATCTGCACTGTACCCCTTTGCTAAACACCCTAAGTCAATTTTCATTCCCTTTTTTCTAGGAAAACTGTAGAATTGACTGAATCGAGTTTAATAAAATGAGGATCTATTAGTGGTAAGACTGAAGCGATTTCTTCAGGGCTTGCAAGCTTTGCATCGGAAAAACCAATACGCCAGGTTTGAACCAAAGGCCCTATACTAATATTGAGATGACTTTTAGGTGCTAGACTGTGTTCTAGACCTAATGAAATCAGTTCAAACAAATCAGGGTGGACTTTAACTGGGGCAATACCTGCCTGATAGTTAATTTCCATTAATTCAGATTCAGTACTGTTAGCATTGAAGCGGAATTCAAGTTCCTTGAGCAAATCAAAAGCTTGACGGAGAAGATTATCGGCTTGTTCATGAACTAAGGAAATAGTAATCGTAGTTCCCATTAATCGCTCAGATGATGAACTGAGAGACAAAGAATCAACTCCCTTCAAATCACTAGGAAATAGCTACAAATCTTGAATTAATAAGAAATTTAAAATTTATAATCTATTTCCATATAAATAGAATATCATAAAGTCAGCGTTTTCACAAATTATTTTTAACAAAAAGTCAAGAAAAATGCTCAAAATAATAATTATTAAAAATTAGAGAGTAAATAAGTTTTAATTATAATAGATTAACTTTTTATTTATAGTCAAAATTAAGTAATTTCAAACAAAAAAACTTGTAAACGCTAACAGAAAGTGTTATAATATTAAGGAAAAATAATTAAAGGTAGGATTTATCTTATGAGTAAAATCGTAGTTGTGGGTGCTAACCACGCTGGAACTGCATGTATCAACACTATGTTGGACAACTTTGGAAACGAAAACGAGATCGTTGTATTTGACCAAAACTCAAATATTTCATTCCTTGGATGTGGAATGGCTCTTTGGATCGGTGAGCAAATCGACGGTCCTGAAGGCTTGTTCTACTCTGATAAAGAAACGCTTGAAGCTAAAGGTGCGAAAATTTACATGAACTCACCTGTACTTTCAATCGACTACGATAACAAAGTTGTTACTGCAGAAGTTGAAGGAAAAGAACACAAAGAATCATACGATAAGTTGATCTTTGCTACTGGTTCTACACCAATTTTGCCTCCAATTGAAGGTGTTGAAATTGTTAAAGGTAACCGTGAGTTCAAAGCAACTCTTGAAAACGTACAATTTGTTAAGTTATACCAAAATGCTGAAGAAGTTATCAACAAACTTGCTGATAAGAGCAAACACCTTGAACGTATCGCTGTAGTTGGTGGTGGTTACATTGGTGTTGAGCTTGCTGAAGCTTTCGAACGTCTTGGAAAAGAAGTTGTCCTTGTTGATATCGTTGACACAGTATTGAACGGATACTATGACAAAGACTTCACACAAATGATGGCTAAAAACTTGGAAGACCACAACATCCGTTTGGCTCTTGGACAAACTGTTAAAGCTATCGAAGGTGAAGGTAAAGTTGAACGCTTGATCACTGACAAAGAAACATTTGATGTGGATATGGTTGTTCTTGCAGTTGGATTCCGTCCAAACACAGCTCTTGCTGACGGTAAGATTGAACTCTTCCGTAACGGTGCCTTCCTTGTTGACAAGAAACAAGAAACATCAATTCCAGGTGTTTATGCAGTAGGTGACTGTGCGACTGTTTATGACAACGCTCGTAAAGACACTAGCTACATCGCGCTTGCTTCAAACGCTGTTCGTACCGGTATCGTAGGTGCGTACAACGCTTGTGGACATGAACTTGAAGGAATCGGTGTTCAAGGATCAAATGGTATTTCTATCTATGGTCTTCACATGGTTTCAACTGGTTTGACACTTGAAAAAGCAAAAGCTGCAGGCTACAATGCAACTGAAACTGGATTTAACGACCTTCAAAAACCAGAATTTATGAAACATGATAACCATGAAGTTGCTATCAAGATTGTTTTTGATCGCGACAGCCGTGAAATCCTTGGTGCTCAAATGGTATCTCGCGATTCAGCAATCAGTATGGCTATCCACATGTTCTCACTTGCTATCCAAGAACATGTTACAATTGATAAATTGGCATTGACTGATCTATTCTTCTTGCCACACTTCAACAAACCATACAACTACATCACAATGGCAGCATTGTCAGCTGAAAAATAATATCTATTAAAACAGAAGAGCATGCTCTTCTGTTTTTTTGTATATTGAAATAAAAAAGCAATCCTATGATTAGGTTGCTTTTCTGTTTTAAATTGCTAGTTTACCTTGGGTCAAATGTAAATCCTTCCCCTAGGATTTCATGGGCTTCAGTAATAGTGATAAAAGCCATAGGATCTACAGAATGAATCATTTCTTTCATCTTAACCATTTCATTTCTAGCTACAATACAGTAGACAATCTTTAAATCGTTTTTACTGTAGTAACCTTGACCGGAGATAAAAGTTACACCTCGACCAAGTTCATCATTAATTTTATCAGCTAGTTCCATTGGCTTTTGTGTGATAATCATGAAGCCTTTACCTGCATAACCTCCTTCTCCAATTAAATCGATAACTCGTGATACGATAAAATCAAATAGAAGAGTATAGGTTACTAGACGTAGATCTTGGAAGATAATTAAAATTAGCATAAGAATGAAGAAGTCTAAGCCAAATAGTAATTTTCCGACTGAAATATTAGTATATTTATTAAGGATTCGAGCAACGATGTCAGTTCCACCTGTAGTTCCACCAGCGTTGAAAATAATCCCTAATCCAACCCCTAGGAGTACTCCTGAGACTAAAGCTACGATAACTAAATCACCTTCAAGATTAAACTGAAGAGGAATCTTCTCAAAGATAGCCAGCCAGACGGATACTGAGATGGTTCCCAGGAGACTCGAATATAGAGTCTTTGCTCCAAAAATTCTCCAGGCAAGGATAAAGAGAGGGATATTGATGATGATGTTCATCAATGAGATAGGGATATTAAAGAGATAATAGGTAATTAAGGTAATCCCTGTGGCTCCACCTTCAAATAGATGATGGGGGACTACAAAATAGGTAAGTCCGAAGGCAAAGATAGCAGCACCTAGTATGATAGTCATGATAGACTTTATATGGTTATACATTCAGAGAAAGACCTCCTTTCTATTGCACTAAAAATTGTGGCATGGGAGCTTAACTTAATTTCATGGAATGAATTTTCTCAGAATCAGGTGTGACACGAAGCGTTTTTTGACCTGTATAAGTCACAAATCCAGGTTTGCCACCAGTTGGTTTGTTCAATTTTTTACCTCAATCATATCTACTTGTACGAGATTTGAGAGGCGTCCTTTCGAAAAGTAGGCTGCGAGTTCTGCAGCATCCGTCTTGACTTCATCAGAAGGATTAAGGTTTCCTGAGATGACAACGTGACTTCCAGGAATGTCTTTGGCGTGAAACCAGAGTTCCTCTTTTCGAGCGATTTTAAAGGTTAATTCTTCATTTTGAAGGTTATTTCGTCCAACTAGGATAATAGTTTTTCCATCGCTAGCCAGATATTTCTCAGGTTTTTTGCGTTTCTGAATTTTTTCTCGTTGGCGTCTTCTGATAAATCCAGTTTGAATTAATTCTTCACGAATTTCAGCAATCTCATCTAGTCCAGCCTGGTTGAGTACCGTTTCTACACTTTCCAGATATAGAATAGTTGATTTTGTTTCTTCGATCAGTTCAGTCAGATATTTAACAGCTTCTTTTAATTTTTGATAACGTTTAAAGTATTTTTGAGCATTTTGGTTAGGCGTTAAAGCTTTATCAAGTGCGATAGTAATGGGCTGATTGGTATAGTAGTTATCTAAGACGACTTGGTCTTGGTCATTTGGAACTTGATGTAGGAAAGTCGTTAGCAACTCTCCTTTTTGTCTGAATTCTTCAGCATTTTCGGTAGCCTGAAGTTCTTTTTCTTGTTTCTTAAGCTTTTGACGATTCTTTTGTAGTTCGTTTTCGACACGACGAATGAGTTCGCTAGCCTGTTGTTTCACACGGTCACGCTCAGCCTTATCTTTGTAAAAAACATCAAGAAGTTGAGATAAGCTCGAAAAATGTCCTTCAATTTTAGTTGAAAAAGGGACACAAGAAAAAGACTTATCAGTTAAGCATGGGTTGGTTTCTTGCTTAAAAAAGTTACGGAAATTGGAAAGTCTATCATCAGTTAATAAATTTTCTAATTCAAATGCCGTATCACGACCTAAACCTTGAAAGAGGCCTTGAAGATTTTTAGCTGTCAATTCCTGTGTTTGTAGGATTTCAAAGAGTTTTTCATCCTTGATGGTAAAGGGGTTTAGAGCATCTGTGCTCGGAGGAGCAATATAGGTAGCTCCAGGTAGGAGGGTACGGTAACTATTTTGAGAGAAACCAATGTGTTTGATAACCTCAAGAACTTTGTTGCTAGACTTATCTACAAGGAGAATATTACTATGTTTACCCATAATCTCGATTATGAGGGTGGCTTGAATATCGTCACCAATTTCATTCTTGTTAGAAACGGTGATTTCAACGATTCGATCGTTTTCAATCTGCTCGATAGACTCGATAACAGCACCCTGTAAATATTTTCTTAAAACCATGATAAAGGTAGAAGGTTGAGCAGGGTTTTCAAAGGTCGTTTCTGTCAACTGGATGCGTCCAAAAACAGGGTGAGCAGAAAGGAGCACACGATGACTTTGGCGATTGCTACGGATTTGTAAGACCAATTCTTGGTCAAAGGGTTGATTAATCTTTTGAATGCGACCGTTTAGTAGTTCGGTCCGCAATTCTTCAACCATGTGGTGTAAAAAAATCCATCAAATGACATGGTTCTCTCCTTATGAATGTATTCCATAGTATTATATCAAAAAGGTAGAATAAAATCATAGAAATATGGTATAATAAAGCCAAGTAAAGAGAATCGAGAAGAACATGTATATTGAAATGGTAGATGAGACTGGTCAGGTTTCTAAAGAAATTTTAAAGCAAACACAAGAAATTTTGGAATTTGCTGCGAAAAAGATTGGAAAAGAAGACAAGGAGATGGCAGTCACTTTTGTGACCAATGAACGAAGTCATGAACTCAATCTAGAGTTTCGTGATACGGACCGTCCAACAGATGTCATCAGCCTTGAATATAAGCCTGAAATAGAAATTGCTTTTGATGAGGAAGATTTGGCAGAAGACCCTGATTTAGCAGAAATGATGTCAGAATTTGATGCTTATATCGGTGAGCTATTTATTTCAATTGACAAGGCTAAGGAGCAGGCTGAGGAGTATGGCCATAGCTTCGAACGTGAAATGGGCTTCTTAGCTGTGCACGGTTTTTTACACATAAATGGTTATGATCACTACACTCCGGAAGAAGAAGCGGAGATGTTCGGTTTACAAGAAGAAATTTTAACAGCCTATGGACTCACAAGACAATAAACGAAAATGGAAGAATCGCGACTTGCTCTCAAGTTTAGATTTTGCCCTGACAGGTATTTTTACTGCCATAAAAGAAGAGCGTAATATGAGAAAGCATGCAGTGACTTCTCTCTTAGTTCTACTTGCAGGCATTGTTTTTCAAGTTTCCAGAATTGAATGGCTCTTTCTCCTATTAAGCATTTTCCTAGTAATTGCTTTTGAGATTTTAAATTCTGCTATTGAAAATGTAGTGGATTTGGCTAGCCATTATCACTTCGATATGCTTGCAAAGAAGGCTAAAGACATGGCTGCAGGTGCAGTTCTTGTTGTGTCTTTATTTGCTGCAGTGACTGGACTTATCATTTTCATTCCTAAGATTTGGGATTTGCTTTTTAAAATTATTGAGGTAACTATGACATTTAAATCAGGCTTTGTAGCCATTTTAGGACGTCCCAACGTTGGGAAGTCAACTTTTTTGAATCATGTCATGGGGCAAAAAATTGCCATCATGAGTGATAAGGCGCAAACAACTCGTAACAAAATCATGGGTATTTACACTACTGATAAGGAACAAATTGTCTTTATCGATACGCCAGGGATTCACAAACCTAAGACAGCTCTTGGAGATTTCATGGTAGAGTCAGCTTATAGCACTCTTCGTGAAGTCGATACCGTTCTCTTTATGGTTCCTGCTGATGAACCACGTGGGAAGGGTGACGATATGATTATCGAGCGTCTTAAAGCAGCTAAGGTTCCAGTGATTCTAGTGGTCAACAAGATTGACAAGGTTCACCCAGACCAACTTTTGGCTCAAATCGATGATTTCCGTAATCAAATGGACTTCAAAGAGATTGTACCCATCTCTGCTCTTCAGGGAAATAATGTCTCCCGTTTAATTGATATTCTCAGTGAAAATTTAGAAGAAGGTTTCCAATATTTCCCGTCAGATCAAATCACAGATCACCCAGAGCGTTTCCTAGTATCAGAGATGATTCGTGAAAAAGTTTTACACTTAACGCGTGAGGAAATTCCACACTCAGTTGCAGTAGTGGTTGATTCTATGAAACGTGATGAGGAGACGGACAAGGTTCATATTCGAGCAACTATCATGGTCGAGCGTGACAGCCAAAAAGGGATTATAATCGGTAAAGGTGGTGCCATGCTCAAGAAAATTGGAACCATGGCTCGTAAAGATATTGAACTCATGCTTGGAGATAAAGTTTTCCTAGAAACCTGGGTCAAGGTCAAGAAGAACTGGCGCGATAAAAAGCTAGATTTGGCTGACTTTGGCTATAATGAGAAAGAATATTAAGTAGAGGTGGGCTCATGCCTGCTTCTTGTTTTTACAGAAGGAGGATGTATGCCTGAATTACCTGAGGTTGAAACAGTTCGCCGTGGTCTAGAGAAATTGATTCTTGGAAAAAAGATTTCTAGTATAGAGGTCCATTATCCCAAAATGATCAAGACCGACTTGGAAGAATTTCAAAAGGAATTGCCTGGTCAGATTATCGAGTCGATGGGACGTCGTGGAAAGTACTTGCTATTTCATCTGTCAGACAAGATTTTGATTTCACATTTGCGAATGGAAGGCAAGTATTTTTACTACCAAGACCAAGTTCCAGAACGTAAACACGCCCATGTTTTAATTCATTTTAAAGATGGTGGAACTTTGGTGTACGAGGATGTTCGTAAGTTTGGGACTATGGAGTTGCTTGCTCCGGAGCTTTTAGAGGCTTACTTTATTTCTAAGCAATTGGGTCCAGAACCGACTGAGCAAGATTTTGATTTAGGAAGATTTAAACTAGCTTTGAAAAGATCTAAAAAGCCTATTAAATCTCATTTGCTGGACCAGACTCTTGTTGTAGGATTAGGTAATATCTATGTGGATGAAGTACTCTGGAGGGCGAAAGTTCATCCAGCTAGGATTTCTCAAAGTTTAACAGCCAAAGAGGCTAGAAAAGTTCATGACGAAACGATCAATGTTTTAGGTCAGGCTGTTGAAAAGGGCGGATCAACTATCCGGACCTATACCAATGCTTTTGGAGAAGATGGCACCATGCAAGAGTTTCATCAGGTCTATGATAAAACTGGACAAGCTTGTTCACGTTGTGGATCCATCATCGAAAAAATTCAGCTTGGTGGTAGAGGAACCCACTTTTGTCCTAGGTGTCAAAGGAGAAGTTGATGGGAAAAATAATCGGAATTACTGGTGGTATTGCATCTGGGAAATCCACTGTCACAAATTTTCTAAGACAAAAAGGATTTGAAGTGGTAGATGCGGATGCAGTGGTTCATCAATTACAAAATCCTGGTGGCCGACTTTATCAGATGTTAGTTGCGCACTTCGGTGCGAAAATACTTTTAGAAGATGGGGAACTAAATCGTCCCTTACTTGCTAGTCTGATTTTTAATAACTCTGATGAGAGAGAATGGTCAAAACAGACTCAAGGGAAAATTATTCGTCAAGAATTGGGGACTTTGAGAGACAAGTTCTATGAAATAGAAGAACTCTTTTTCATGGATATTCCCTTACTTTTTGAACAGGACTACGCTTCATGGTTTGATGAAACTTGGTTGGTTTATGTATCACCTGATGTTCAATTAAAACGTTTGATGAAAAGAAATCATTTATCAAAAGAAGCAGCTGAAGCTCGCTTGGCTTCTCAATGGTCTTTAGAAGAAAAGAAAAATTGGCTAATCATCTTTTAGATAATAATGGCAGTCGTGATCAGCTTCTGAGTCAAGTAGTGACCTTACTTGAAGGAGGAGGTGCCCATGCAAGAGATTAGTTGGAAGGATAATCTTCGTATTGCTTGGTTTGGTTGCTTTTTAACAGGTGCAAGCATTTCTCTCGTTGTTCCTTTTATGCCTATTTTTGTGGAACAGTTAGGAGTTGAAGGGGATCAAGTTGCTTTTTATTCAGGTTTAGCTATATCTGTTTCTGCCATTTCTGCAGCCTTTGTATCACCAATCTGGGGTATCTTAGCAGACAAATATGGGCGAAAACCTATGATGATTCGTGCGGGACTAGCCATGACTATTACCATGGGAGGACTGGCTTTTGTTCCAAATGTTTTCTGGCTCTTGTTTCTACGTTTTCTCAATGGCGTTTTTACAGGTTTCGTACCCAATGCGACAGCTTTGATTGCGAGTCAAGTCCCTAAAGAAAAGTCGGGGTATGCCTTAGGGACTTTATCAACTGGCGTTGTTGCTGGAACTTTAACAGGTCCATTTGTTGGTGGTCTTATTGCAGAATTTTTTGGAATTCGGAATGTCTTTTATTGGTTGGCATTTTCTTGTTTTAGCTGCTGCCCTAACCATTCTTTTATTAAAGAAGACTTTCAACCTGTGCCGAAAGAAAAAGCACTCCCGACCAAAGAGCTTTTTACATCTGTTAAGTATCCTTTTCTCTTGATAAATCTATTTCTAACCAGTTTTGTAATTCAGTTTGCTGCCCAATCGATAGGTCCTATCCTTGCTCTCTATGTACGAGATCTTGGGCAGAAAGAAAATCTTCTCTTCGTCTCAGGTTTGATTGTATCTAGCATGGGATTTTCAAGTATGATGAGTGCAGGAGTCATGGGGAAATTAGGTGATAAAGTAGGGAATCATCGACTACTTGTTGTGGCTCAGGTATATTCAGTTTTCATATATCTATTATGCGCAAATGCAACAAGTCCATTTCAATTAGGGTTCTATCGTTTTCTATTTGGGCTGGGAACAGGTGCTCTGATACCCGGAGTTAATGCCCTTCTTAGTAAAATGACTCCCAAAGCAGGCATTTCAAGAGTATTTGCCTTTAATCAAGTCTTCTTTTATCTAGGGGGGTGATAGGTCCCTTGGCAGGATCAGCAGTAGCAGGCCAATTTGGTTACCATTCCGTATTTTATGCAACAGCTCTCTGCGTAGCTCTTAGTTGCTCTTTTAACCTTATCCAATTTAGATCATTATTAAAAGCGAAGGAAATCTAGTGCGAGTAAAAATTAATCTAAAATGCTCCTCTTGTGGTAGCATGAATTATCTGACCAGTAAAAACTCTAAAACACATCCAGATAAGATTGAAGTATTAAAGTATTGTCCAAAAGAAAGAAAAGTGACTCTACATCTTGAATCTAAGTAGAAATTGTGATACAATAATAAGGATTTTAAGGAGTTTGATATGTATAATCTATTATTAACCATTTTATTAGTATTATCTGTTGTGATTGTAATTGCAATTTTTATGCAACCGACAAAGAATCAATCTAGCAATGTATTTGATGCCAGTTCAGGTGATTTGTTTGAACGTAGCAAAGCGCGTGGCTTTGAAGCCGTGATGCAGCGTTTGACAGGAATCTTAGTCTTTTTCTGGCTAGCCATTGCCTTAGCATTGACGGTATTATCAAGTAGATAAGAAAATAATGGGCGAGACTAGGTCTTTGCCTATTTTATTTTTGAAAGAAATAAGCTTTTACACCAAAAAGAAAATTTTAACAATCTAGAAAGAAAACATGAAAGATAAAATAAAAGAATTTATTGAAGAGAAAGGGCGAGCAACAGTAAACGAGCTAGCTCAAGCTCTGGGAAAGGAGAGCTCCAAGGATTTTAGTGAGCTCATCAAAACTTTATCCCTGATGGAAAGAAAACACCAGATTCGCTTTGAAGAAGATGGTAATCTCAGTCTAGGCCAAAAGAAGAAGCATGAAATTACACTAAAAGGAACTTTTCATGCTCATAAAAATGGATTTGGTTTCGTTAGCTTAGAGGGAGAAGAAGACGATCTTTTTGTAGGAAAAAATGATGTTAACTATGCCATTGATGGCGATACTGTTGAAATTGTGATTAACAAGGTTGCGGATCGTCAAAAAGGAACTGCAGCTGAAGCTAAGATTATCGATATTTTGGAACACAGTTTGACAACAGTAGTTGGTCAAATCGTTTTAGATGAGGAAAAACCCAAGTATGCAGGTTACATCCGTTCAAAAAATCAAAAAATTAGTCAACCAATCTACGTTAAGAAGCCAGCTATTCAGTTAGACGGTACAGAAGTTCTCAAGGTCTTTATAGATAAGTACCCAAGTAAGAAACACGATTTCTTTGTCGCTAGTGTCCTAGATGTGGTTGGACATTCCACAGATGCGGGGATTGACGTTCTTGAGGTCTTGGAATCAATGGACATTGTATCTGAGTTTCCAGAGGCTGTTCTTAAAGAAGCGGAGAGTGTTCCGGATTCACCATCTGAGAAGGATATGGAAGGTCGTCTGGACTTAAGAGATGAAATTACCTTTACGATTGATGGAGTTGATGCCAAGGACTTGGATGATGCTGTTCATATCAAACCATTGAAGAATGGCAATATCGAACTAGGTGTTCACATTGCAGATGTTTCTTACTACGTAACAGAGGGAACTGCGCTTGACAAGGAGGCCTTAAATCGTGCGACCTCTGTTTACGTGACAGATCGAGTGGTACCAATGCTTCCAGAACGCCTCTCAAACGGAATCTGTTCTCTTAACCCTCAAGTGGACCGCTTGACTCAATCTGCTATTATGGAGATTGATAAAAATGGTCGTGTTCGTAATTATACGATTACACAGACTGTTATCAAGACAAGTTTCCGTATGACCTATAGTGATGTCAATGACATCCTAGCAGGTGACGAGGAGAAGAGACAAGACTATAAGAAAATTGTTCCTAGTATCGAGTTAATGGCTAAGCTCCATGAAACTTTGGAAAGTATGCGAATCAAGCGTGGTGCTTTAAATTTTGATACCAATGAAGCTAAGATTTTGGTAGATAAAAAAGGCAAGCCAGTTGACATTGTTCTTCGACATCGTGGTGTCGCTGAACGTATGATTGAGTCCTTTATGTTGATAGCTAACGAAACAGTTGCCGAGCACTTTAGCAAGTTGGAACTTCCTTTTATTTATCGAATTCACGAGGAACCTAAAGCTGAAAAAGTTCAGAAATTTATTGATTACGCTTCAAGTTTTGGATTGCGTATCTATGGAACTGCTAGTGAGATAAGTCAGGAAGCCCTTCAAGACATCATGCGTGCTGTTGAAGGCGAGCCATATGCGGATGTATTGTCCATGATGCTTCTGCGTTCCATGCAGCAGGCTCGTTATTCTGAGCATAATCACGGTCACTATGGACTTGCCACAGACTACTACACTCACTTTACCAGTCCGATTCGTCGTTATCCTGACCTCTTGGTTCACCGTATGATTCGAGACTATGGACGTTCTAAGGATGTAGCAGATCATTTTGAACAGGTCATTCCAGAGATTGCGACTCAATCTTCAAACCGTGAGCGCCGTGCTATCGAGGCAGAGCGTGAAGTCGAAGCCATGAAAAAAGCTGAGTACATGGAAGAGTACGTCGGTGAAGAATATGATGCAGTTGTTTCAAGTATCGTTAAATTTGGTCTTTTTGTCGAATTGCCAAATACAGTTGAAGGTTTGATCCACATCACAAATCTTCCGGAGTTTTATCATTTTAACGAACGTGATTTAACTCTCCGTGGGGAGAAATCAGGAATTACTTTCCGAGTTGGACAGCAGATCCGTATTCGTGTCGAAAGAGCCGATAAGATGACTGGCGAGATCGATTTCTCCTTTATTCCAAGCGAATTTGATGTCATTGAGAAAGGATTAAAACAGTCCGGCCGTAAGGATAGAAGCCGTCGTTCCGATAAGAAAGAAGACAAGAGAAAAGCTGGTCGTTTAGGTGATAATCGCAAGCACTCTCCAAAAGATAAGAAGAAAAAGAGCAAGAAACCTTTTTATAAGGAAGTAGCAAAGAAAGGAGCTAAGCATGGCAAAGGGCGAGGGAAAGGTCGTCGCGCAAAATAAAAAGGCGCATCACGATTATACAATCGTAGATACGCTAGAAGCTGGAATGGTCCTGACAGGAACTGAAATTAAGAGTGTTCGAGCAGCTCGTATCAATCTGAAAGATGGTTTTGCTCAAGTGAAAAATGGGGAAGTTTGGCTGAGCAATGTTCATATCGCTCCTTATGAAGAGGGCAATATCTGGAATCAAGAACCAGAACGTCGTCGTAAACTCCTCCTTCATAAAAACAAATCCAGAAATTAGAGCAAGAAACTAAAGGGACAGGGATGACGCTGGTTCCCCTTAAAGTCTATATAAAAGATGGTTATGCCAAGTTACTTTTAGGACTTGCAAAAGGGAAACACGATTATGATAAACGGGAGTCCATTAAACGCCGTGAGCAAGATCGTGATATTGCGCGTGTCATGAAAGCTGTCAACCATCGTTAGAAGGATGTTATAAAATGGAAAAACTAGTTGCATACAAACGCATGCCGGTCTGGAATAAAGACACCATGCCAGAAGCTGTTCAAAGAAAACACAATACTAAGGTTGGAACCTGGGGTAAGATTACCGTATTAAAAGGGACTCTTAAGTTTATTGAGTTGACTGAAGACGGGAAAGTTATAGCCGAGCACTTTTTTGAAGCAGGTGCTGATAATCCTATGGCGCAACCTCAAGCATGGCACAGAGTAGAAGCTGCCACAGACGATGTGGAATGGTACTTGGAATTCTATTGTAAACCGGAGGATTATTTCCCTAAGAAATACAATACTAATCCATTTCATTCGGAAGTTTTAGAAGCTATGCAGACGGTCCAACCATGTAAGGTACTAGATCTAGGATGTGGTCAAGGAAGAAATGCCCTCTTTCTTGCTCAACATGGATTTGATGTTACAGCAGTTGACCAAAATGAGCTTTCTCTTGAAATCTTACAAAGCATTGTAGAGCAAGAAGATCTAGAACTGCCTGTTGGGCTTTACGATATTAATTCAGCTAGCATTGGACAAACTTATGATTTTATCGTATCGACTGTTGTTCTCATGTTTTTACAAGCAGATCGTATACCGGCTATTATCAAAAATATGCAGGAACAAACCTCTATCGGTGGCTACAATTTGATTGTTTGTGCTATGGATACTGAAGATTATCCATGTTCAGTTAATTTCCCATTCACTTTTAAAGAAGGAGAATTGGCAAATTACTACAAGGATTGGGAATTGGTTAAATACAATGAAAATCCCGGGCATCTCCACCGTCGCGATGAAAATGGCAATCGTATCCAACTACGCTTTGCAACAATGTTGGCTAAAAAAGTAAAATAAACATTAAGCGAGTAGATAATAGATATTAACTACTCTTTTTCTTTATGTAAAGTTTGAAGTCTTATAATCCTATTTATGTTATACTAGGTATATAGATAACGCTTTCAATTAGATAAGGTATAAATGTCTCATTAATTTTCAGTAATTTATTTAAAAAGTACCTAGAATTAGTAGTATGTTCTCGTTCAGGAGGAAAAAATGTCCCGTCTCTTAGTTAAAATTTTTAACCATCACACCATTGAGAAAAATGTCTATCCAGTCTTCCTAAATGAAAGTGATGCGATTCTTTTTTTATCCTTAAGTAAAATCAAGGATGAAGAGAAAATATCTTTAAAACATTTTTTGATGGAGCAGGTGTCTCACATTAAACAAGTGACTTTTCGTCAAATAAGCCTTGAAAAATTTTCCGAAGAATTGGATCCTGTCTTAACGAATTATAAAGAGGTTGTCTTAGATGTTTTCGGTAACGATTCTTTACTAGCTATCAAGCTATATCAGTACGGAATGGAAAGAAAACTTTCTATTCATGCCACAGATATCGAGGGAGAGAAACAATATGCCTGGGATAGTGGGAAATTAGTCGAAAGTAATTTAAACATTCCTTCTTTATCGATCCAGCAATTGATAGAATTGCGTGGTGGTAAACTCATCAAATCGAAACAACATAGGTATAGTCAGAAACAAATTGCTGCCATCAAAAAACTAGCAAACTATGCGATTTCAAACCCAGAACAATGGTTTCACGTTACTCAATTCTTCGCTTTAGCAAAAACTGGAGATTTTCACGCTGAAACAGGTAAAATTTTAATGAATAACGGGAAACGATATCCCTATCCAGCGGCATTGATTTCCCTATTGACCGAAGCGGGAATGCTACACATTGATGAGGATAAGACGGATAAAGTCATTTATACTTTTCCAAGTTCAGAAGCTCAATTAACTTGCCGAACAAAGGGGCATATTTTAGAATTATATCTTTACCTTTTAGCAAAAGAATCAAATTTTTTGATGAATGTATGATAGGTGCTGAAATAGACTGGAATGGTATTTTTCCTGAGGTAGATAACGTACAAAATGAGATTGATGTCGTACTTCGTAAAGGAAGATCCATTATTTTTATATCTTGTAAAATGACAGACCTATCAGTTGAAGCCATCAATGAACTGGAGGTTTATGCCAACCATTTTGCAGGAGAATCTTGTCTGAAATTAATCGTGTGTTCGGGAAAAATCAATCCTGTCTATGCGAATCGTTGTCATGAGTATGGCGTCTTAGTTATAAAGAATAACCAGATTTCAAATCTCATTCCAATGTTAGAAAAGAGATTAAAAAGAAAATGAAGATAAGAAGAAGTAAACCTAAAACTGTTTTATAGTTGCGTAAAGACTGGTATTTCAGTCTTTTTTAATTTTTTCGAATAGAAAAATATAGGAGGACTAAATGTTTTTAGCAAGAGATGAAAAAGGGAATTTAGTGAATTCTTTGGAAGATGATTTAGTTAAACAAGATTACACTTGTCCAGCATGTGGATCCATGGTACAACTAAGAAGAGGACAGAGTAAGAGGGCACATTTTGCCCATCAATCTCTAAAGAACTGTCAGCTGTTTCATGAAAACGAAAGCCCTGAACATTTAGGAAACAAGCAGGCTCTTTTTATTGGGCCAAAAAGGATGATGAGGTGTCTTTGGAATTTCCTATATCTCAATGTCAACAAATCGCAGACATTTTAGTAAGAGGAAACTTGGCTCTTGAAATTCAATGCAGTCCCATAAGACAAAGTGTTTTGGCTGAAAGAAGTAGGGGCTACCGTAGTCATGGTTTTAAAGTTCTTTGGCTATTAGGAGAAAAACTGTGGTTAAAAGAACATTTGACGCAACTACAAAGAGGATTCCTTTACTTTAGTAATAATATGGGGTTCTATGTATGGGAATTGGATCTGAAGAACGAATTGCTGCGACTTAAATACATGCTCCATCAAGACTTACGTGGGAAATTACATTATCAGACCAAAGAGTTCCCCTATGGGAAAGGTAATCTCCTAGAAATATTGCGTATCCCTTATCAGAAACAAAGACTACAGTGCTTTACTGTTAAGCAAGATAGATATATCTGTTCTTACATTCGACAGCAACTCTACTATCAAAATTCTTACTGGATGAAAAAGCAATCACAAGCATATCTAGCGGGGAAAAATTTACTTAATCTAAAGTTTCAAGATTGGTGCCCTCAAGTAAGTCCTATTGAAAATGGGAATTTTTATCAAGTTGACAAAGACATCAGTGATTATTATCTACATTTTAAATCTTACTATGAAAAAAATCCTCAATTGAAACATCAAAAGCTTTATCCGCCAGCCTTTTATCAACAGTATTTTCTGAAAAATGTGGTAAAATAGAAAGGATGGAGGAATTTATGGTATTACAAAGAAATGAAATCAATGAAAAATACACTTGGGATCTATCTACTATTTTCGCAACTGACCAAGCTTGGGAAGAAGAGTTAGCACTTCTAAGCAGAGACACGAAAGAAGCTTCTAAATCTGAGGGAAGACTTTTGGAAAGTGCTGCTAGCTTATTAGAGATTACAGAACTTTATCTGGATTTAAATCGTCGTCTTGAAAAACTATATGTCTATGCTCATATGAAAAATGACCAAGATACGCGTGAAGCCAAGTACCAAGAATACTACGCCAAGGCTATGACACTATATAGTCAATTAGATCAAGTCTTTTCTTTCTATGAGCCTGAGTTTATGAAGATTACTGAAGAACAGTATCATGCTTTCTTAGAGGCAGAGCCAAAGCTTCAGATATATAAACACTTTTTTGATACATTATTGCAAAATAAGGATCATGTTCTTTCTCAACGTGAAGAAGAACTACTTGCTGGAGCTGGAGAAATTTTTGGTTCGGCTAGTGAGACTTTTGCAATCTTGGACAATGCTGATATCACCTTCCCTTATGTACTAGATGATGAAGGAAATGAAGTGCAACTATCACACGGGACCTACTCACGCTTAATGGAATCCAAAAATCGTGAGGTACGTCGTGGTGCATACGAAGCTCTCTATTCAACTTATAAGCAATTCCAACATACATATGCTAAAACACTTCAAACAAACGTAAAGGTACAAAACTATCGTGCTAAAGTGCGCAATTACCAAAGTGCACGTCAGGCAGCTCTTGCAGCTAACTTTGTCCCTGAAAGTGTATATGATAATCTGGTGACAGCTGTTCGTAAGCATTTGCCACTTTTGCAACGTTATCTTGACCTTCGTTCAAAAATCTTGGGTATCCCAGATCTCAAAATGTACGATGTTTACACACCACTTTCATCGGTTGAATATAGTTTTACTTATCCAGAAGCGTTGAAGAAAGCCGAAGAAGCTTTGGCTGTTCTTGGTGAAGATTACTTAGGTCGTGTTAAACGTGCCTTTAGTGAACGTTGGATTGATGTTTATGAAAACCAAGGCAAGCGTTCAGGTGCATACTCTGGTGGTTCCTACGATACTAATGCCTTTATGCTTCTTAACTGGCAGGATAATTTAGATAATCTCTTTACCCTTGTACATGAGACTGGTCACAGTATGCATTCAAGCTATACTCGTGAAACCCAGCCATACGTTTATGGAGACTATTCAATTTTCTTAGCTGAGATTGCTTCAACAACTAATGAGAATATCCTAACGGAAAAACTGTTAGAGGAAGTTGAAGATGACGCAACACGCTTTGCTATTCTCAATAACTTCTTGGATGGTTTCCGTGGGACAGTCTTCCGCCAAACTCAATTTGCTGAATTTGAACATGCGATTCACCAAGCTGATCAAAATGGTGAAGTCTTGACAAGCGAGTTCTTAAATAATCTTTATGCTGACTTGAACCAAGAATATTATGGTTTGAGTAAGGAAGACAATCCTCAAATCCAGTATGAGTGGGCTCGTATTCCTCATTTCTACTATAATTACTATGTATATCAATATTCAACAGGCTTTGCGGCAGCCTCAGCCTTGGCTGAAAAGATTGTTCACGGTAGTCAAGAGGATCGTGACCGTTATATTGATTATCTCAAGGCTGGGAAGTCTGACTATCCACTTAATATCATGCGAAAAGCGGGTGTTGATATGGAAAAAGAAAACTATCTCAACGATGCCTTTGCAGTCTTTGAACGCCGTTTGGATGAGTTCGAAGCCCTTGTTGAAAAATTAGGATTAGCATAAGATGGTTGAGTCATACAGTAAAAATGCTAACCATAACATGCGACGGCCTGTCGTAAAAGAAGAAATCGTCGAATTTTTACGTCAACGTCAAAAGCAAGTGTCAGGTTCCTTAAAAGAACTAGAAAACTTTGCTCGCAAGGAAAATATTCCTATCATTCCTCATGAAACTGTCGCCTACTTTCGTTTCCTTATGGAAACAATTCAACCCAAAAATATTTTAGAGATTGGGACGGCGATTGGGTTTTCTGCACTTTTGATGGCCAATCATGCCCCAAATGCAAAAATTACTACCATTGACCGGAATCCTGAAATGATTGGTTTTGCTAAGGAAAATTTTGCAAAATTTGACAGTCGTAAACAAATCACTCTTTTAGAAGGTGATGCGGTAGATGTTTTGTCAACATTGACAGAGACCTATGATTTTGTTTTTATGGATTCTGCAAAATCTAAATACATCGTATTTCTTCCAGAAATTCTCAAACACCTAGATGTTGGAGGAGTAGTCGTCTTGGATGATGTTTTTCAAGGTGGTGACATCGCTAAGGATATCATGGAAGTTCGACGTGGACAACGAACCATTTATCGTGGTTTGCAAAGACTATTTGACGCAACTCTAGACAATCCAGGATTAACAGCTAGTCTAGTTCCTCTCGGAGATGGAATCTTGATGCTAAGAAAGAATCAAGCAGAAGTAGAACTGCCTGATGTTGACTAATTTCAGATATTTTTAAGACAATTTAGTAAAATAGATAAGGTAAACATTTATCTAGTGTATAAAAAAGGAGTAAACATGAAGAAAAAATTATTGGCTGGTGCCATTACTTTATTATCAGTAGCTACTTTGGCTGCTTGTTCAAATAGCTCTCAAGGAGCTGACTTAATCAGTATGAAAGGTGATGTCATCACTGAACATCAATTCTTTGAAGAAGTTAAGAATAATCCAACTGCTCAACAAGTCTTACTTAACATGACTATTCAAAAAGTTTTTGAAAAACAATATGGTTCTGAAGTAAGTGATAAAGAAGTTGATGAAGCTGTTGCAGAAGAGCAAAAGAAATATGGCGATAGCTATCAAATCGTTCTTTCTCGTGCTGGTATGACAGCTGAAAGTCGTAAAGCTCAAATCCGTACAAGTAAATTAGTTGAGTACGCTGTTAAGAAAGCTGCAGAAGCAGAATTGACGGATGAAAACTATAAAAAAGCTTATGACGAGTACACTCCAGAAGTAACTGCTCAAATTATTAAACTTGATAGCGAAGATAAGGCTAAAGAAGTTCTTGCTAAAGCAAAAGAATCTGGAGCTGACTTCGCACAATTGGCTAAAGATAATTCAACTGACGAAAAGACAAAAGCAAATGGTGGAGAAATCACTTTTGATTCTGCATCAACAGAATTGCCAGACGTTGTTAAAAAGCAGCCTTTGCCCTCAATGTTGATGGAATCTCTGATGTGATCACAGCTCCGGGTACACAAGCTTATTCTAGCAGTTTCTATATTGTTAAATTGATTAAGAAAACTGAAAAATCTTCTAACTGGGAAGATTATAAAGAAAAATTGAAGACAATCATTCTTACTCAAAAACAAAATGATGCTACTTTTGTTCAAGGTGTTATTAGTAAAGAATTAAAAGCAGCAAACATCAAGGTTAAAGACCCAGCATTCCAAAGTATCTTTACTCAGTATATCCAAAGTGATACTACAAGTGAAACTACAACTACATCAGCAGCAAGCGATACTACAACAACAGCAAGTGAAACTACAACAACATCTTCAAACTAAGGATGACAACTCTATCTTTCTACTCTAGAAAGATAGAGTTTTTTAAATCTTCCGTGGTTAAAAGTTATAAATGAAAATAATTGTTGTGTGAATTCTTCAAGTTTAAATTCTAGCCTTTATAGGGTAAGAGTTTTTTTCTAGTCTAAAAAATGGTATAATAGCTTGTAAAACTAGAATTAATAGAAGATTAAAAATTTAATAGATGGTGAAGTATGAAAATTAGTAAAAGGCACCTGTTGAATTACTCTATTTTAGTGCCCTATATTCTCTTATCCGTTCTGGGTTTAATAGTGGTATATTCGACAACGAGTGCATCTTTGATTCAAGAAGGAAAGAGCGCTTTTCAATTAGTTCGAAATCAGGGCTTGTTTTGGATTGTTAGTTTGTTGCTTATTGCAGTAATCTATAAGCTGAAACTTGGTTTTCTTCGAAACGAACGTTTGTTATTTATCGTTATGTTTGCTGAGTTAGTGTTACTAGCTTTAGCTCGTTTGATTGGGATTCCCATCAATGGTGCTTACGGTTGGATTAAAGTGGGGCCTATCACAGTTCAACCTGCGGAATACTTGAAAATTATCATCATTTGGTACTTGGCTCAACGTTTTTCAAAACAACAAGAAGAAATTGGTATTTATGACTTTCAAGTTTTAACTCAAAACCAATGGTTGCCTAGGTCTTTTAACGATTGGCGATTTGTCCTCTTGGTCATGATTGGTAGTTTGGCCATTTTCCCTGACCTTGGAAATGCCACAATTCTCTTTTTGGTTTCATTGTTGATGTACTCAATTAGTGGGATAGCTCACCGATGGTTTGCAACTATCCTTGGAATATTGACCAGTTTATCCTTTGTTTCCCTAACAGCCATTAAATTTATTGGTGTTGAGAAGGTTTCAAAGATTCCAGTATTTGGATACGTTGCTAAACGATTCAGTGCCTTCTTTAATCCATTTGATGACGTTGCTGGTGCTGGACACCAGTTGGCAAATTCATACTATGCTATGGTAAATGGTGGATGGTTTGGGCTAGGATTAGGAAACTCTATCGAAAAACGAGGCTACCTACCTGAGGCACACACAGACTTCGTTTTCTCTATTGTGATTGAAGAGTTTGGATTTGTTGGTGCCAGTCTTATTTTAGCACTATTATTCTTCCTAATTCTTCGTATCATTTTAGTTGGTGTTCGAGCGAAAGATCCATTTAACTCAATGGTGGCAATCGGTATTGGTGGAATGATTTTAATTCAGGTATTCGTTAATATCGGAGGGATTTCAGGATTGATCCCTTCAACAGGTGTAACCTTCCCATTCCTTTCTCAAGGGGGGAATAGTCTCCTGGTTCTATCAGTAGCTATCGCCTTTGTGTTAAATATCGATGCTAGTGAAAAACGTGCAAAACTATATAGCGAGTATGAAACACAGCTCTAAGAAAAAGTGACAAGGAGAAAAATATGTCTCTTCAAAAACTAGAAAATAACAGAAATAAAACTGTAGTCCAAGAAGAAGTTCAAATCTTGACAGATTTACTTGAAGATATCACGAAAAATATGCTTCCCGCTGAGACTTTTGACAAGATTATGCAGTTGAAGAAGCTATCATCAAATTTAGACTATCAAGGACTAGATAAGGTAGTGAGAAGTCTTTCAAATGATGAAATGGTCTACATCTCCAGATATTTCTCTATTTTGCCACTTTTGATTAATATTTCTGAAGATGTTGACTTGGCATACGAAATCAACCATCTAAATAATATTGATCAAGATTATCTTGGTAAATTATCAACAACCATTGAAATGGTAGCTGAAAAAGAAAATGCAGCTGAAATTCTTGAACATCTGAACGTGGTGCCAGTATTAACAGCCCATCCAACTCAGGTTCAAAGAAAGAGTATGCTGGACTTGACCAATCATATCCATACTCTCTTGCGTAAATACCGTGACGTGAGAATGGGGCTTATTAACAAAGAAAAATGGCACAATGATCTTCGTCGCTACATTGAGATTATCATGCAGACGGATATGATTCGTGAGAAGAAACTAAAAGTAACGAATGAAATCACAAACGTGATGGAATATTACAATAGTTCTTTCCTACAAGCTGTACCAAATCTAATGTTAGAGTATAAGCGTCTTGCAAAAGAGCAGGGAATTGACCTAAAACAAGCAAAACCTATCACCATGGGAATGTGGATTGGTGGAGACCGTGACGGCAATCCATTTGTAACTGCTGAGACACTCATGCGTTCAGCAACCATTCAAAGCGAAGTCATCTTCAACTACTATATCAGCAAGATTTCTAGTCTCTATCGTACTTTCTCTCTGTCTACTAATTTATCCAAGACAAGCAAGGCTGTTGAAGAAATGGCTGCACAATCTAGTGATACATCTGTCTTCCGTGAAAAAGAACCTTACCGTCGTGCTTTTCACTTTATTCAATCTAAATTGATTCAAACGCTTTTGAATTTGAAAGAGTGGGCTCTTGTCGGGTCATCGGCAGATGAACGTCATCATGTTGAGCGACTTTTTGGCGCTCAAGGATATCAACAAGGAGAGGTAACTAACTATATCAGTAATCGTCTCTCAGGAGCTATCCAAGATTTGGCAGATGAGCGTCCTCCGTACTACGAAACAATTGAAGAGTTTAAGCATGACTTATATGTCATTAAGGATTCATTGCTTGAGAATAAAGCGGAGGCTTTGCTCACTGGTGAGTTTGCAGAATTACTAGAAGCAGTTGAAGTATTCGGATTCTTCCTGGCATCTATCGATATGCGCCAAGACTCAAGTGTTCATGAAGCCTGTGTTGCTGAGTTGTTAGCATCCGCTGGAATTAATGACCATTATAGTGATCTTTCAGAAGATGAGAAGTGCGAGTTGCTTTTACATGAACTATTAGAAGACCCTCGAATCTTATCAGCAACCCATGCTGAAAAATCTGAACTTCTTGAAAAGGAATTGGCTATTTTCCAGACAGCACGTGAATTAAAAGATCGTTTGGGAGAAGACGTCATTCGTCAAACCATTATCTCTCATGCAACCAGCGTGTCTGATATGTTAGAATTGGCGATTATGCTCAAAGAAGTCGGTCTTGTGGATGCTGAAAAAGCGCGTGTTCAAATCGTACCCCTCTTTGAAACGATTGAGGACTTGGATCATTCCGAAGAAACAATGAGAAAGTATTTCTCTTTACCGCTTGCTAAGAAGTGGATTGCTTCAAAAGATAATTATCAAGAAATCATGCTAGGTTACTCAGATAGTAACAAGGATGGTGGTTATCTATCATCTTGTTGGACTCTATACAAAGCTCAGCAACAATTAACCGCTATCGGTGATGAATTTGGAGTCAAAGTAACCTTCTTCCACGGTCGTGGTGGTACTGTTGGTCGTGGTGGTGGACCTACTTATGATGCCATTGCTTCTCAGCCGCTTAAGTCTATCAAAGATCGTATCCGCCTTACTGAACAAGGTGAAGTTATCGGAAATAAATACGGAAACAAGGATGCAGCCTACTATAACTTGGAAATGTTGGTATCGGCGGCTATCAACCGTATGATTACCAAGAAGAAGAGCGATACTAATACATCAAATCGTTATGAAGCCATCATGGACCAAGTAGTCAGTCGTAGCTATGATATCTACCGTGAACTAGTATTTGGAAATGACCATTTCTACGATTATTTCTTTGAATCTAGTCCAATCAAGAATATCTCAAGCTTTAATATTGGTTCTCGTCCAGCAGCTCGTAAAACAATCACTGAAATTGGTGGTCTACGTGCCATTCCTTGGGTATTCTCATGGTCACAAAGTCGTGTCATGTTCCCGGGATGGTATGGTGTTGGTTCAAGCTTCAAGGAATTTATTGATCAAGATCCAAAGAATATTGAATACCTTCGTGACATGTATCAAAACTGGCCTTTCTTCCAGTCACTCCTATCTAACGTTGATATGGTCTTGTCAAAATCAAATATGAATATTGCTTTTGAATATGCTAAACTTTGTGAAAGTGAAGAAGTACAAGCAATCTACTATACTATTTTGGATGAATGGCAATTGACTAAGAATGTTATCTTGGCCATTGAAGGCTATGATGAACTTTTGGCAGAAAATGCTTACTTGAAAGACAGTCTGAACTACCGTATGCCTTATTTCAATATCCTTAACTATATCCAGTTGGAATTGATTAAGCGTCAACGTCGTGGCGAGCTTTCTTCAGATGAAGAAAGATTGATTCATACAACTATTAACGGAATTGCTACAGGATTACGTAATTCAGGTTAATACAAGCAATTTTTTCCAAAAACCGTAGGTATTTTCATAATTTTTTAAAATAATTCATGAAAATCCTTGACAAGTTTTAGGAAAATGATATAATTTAAGCATTCAGAAAGTAATCATTGAAGTTTTCTAGAGAGTCTGTGGTTGGTGGAAACAGATAAATGAAGATGATGAAATTGGGCTGAATGTTATAAAGAATTTGAAATCATAAGAATTCGGTGCGCACACCTTACAGTGCTACTCGTGAAGCGAGATTGAGAGATAGGGGGATTTTCCCTATAATTGAGGTGGCACCGCGCATCGACGTCCTCACACAAGTTTTTGTGTGAGGACTTTTTCTATGGGGAGGAAAAAATTATGGAAATCAAACGATGGCGACGCTTGGTAAAGTTATATTGAAAGTGAAATGAACATTACTAAGTTTAAGGGTAATAAGGAGAAATAGATATGAATAAACGTTTAATTGGTATTATTGCAGCATTAGCACTAGTAGTTGGAGGAAGCTTGGTCTACTCTAACTTAACGAAACAAGAAACTAAAACTGAGACAGCTAACAAAACAGCTAAGGTTGGTGTTCTACAGTTTGTCAGTCACCCATCGCTTGACTTGATTTACCAAGGAATTCAAGATGGACTCGCTGAAGAAGGCTATAAAGGCGACCAAGTTAAAATCGACTTTATGAATTCAGAAGGTGACCAAAGTAAGGTTGCTACAATGAGTAAACAATTGGTGTCAAATGGAAATGATGTTGTTGTCGGAATTGCGACACCTGCAGCTCAAGGTCTAGCAAGTGCAACAAAAGACCTTCCTGTTATCATGGCAGCTATCACAGACCCAGTTGGAGCTAACCTTGTACAAAACTTGGAAAAACCAGGTGGAAACATCACAGGGGTATCTGACCATAACCCTGCTGAACAACAGGTTGAATTGATTAAAACATTGACTCCTGATGTTAAAACGATTGGAGCTCTTTACTCAAGTAGCGAAGATAACTCTAAATCACAAGTTGAAGAGTTCAAGGCTTACGCTGAAAAAGCTGGTTTGAAGGTAGAAACTTTTGCAGTTCCGTCTACTAACGAAATTGCTTCTACAGTAAATGTCATGACTGGAAAAGTGGATGCAATCTGGGTTCCAATTGACAACACAATCGCATCTGCGTTCTCAACTGTAGTATCAAGTAATCAAACAGCTAAAAAACCAATCTACCCAAGTGCAACTGCAATGGTAGAGGCAGGTGGTTTGGCATCAGTGGTTGTTGATCAACACGATCTTGGTGTGGCTACTGGTAAGATGATCGCTAAAGTCTTGAAGGGTGAAAAGCCAGCAGACACTCCAGTCAATATCTTCTCAACTGGTAAATCAGTTATCAACAAAAAACTAGCTCAAGAACTTGGAATCACGATTCCAGAATCAGTTCTTAAAGAAGCTGGTCAAGTAATCGAATAAGAATAAAGGAGGAGTTGGAGACATCTCCTCTAATTTTTAAAAGAAGGAAATGAATGTAACATGATAGTATCGATTATTTCACAAGGATTTGTCTGGGCTATTCTAGGTTTGGGAATCTTTATGACCTTTCGAATCCTCAACTTTCCAGATATGACAACCGAGGGTTCCTTCCCTCTAGGTGGAGCTGTAGCAGTAACTCTTATTACACAAGGGTTTAATCCTTTTCTTGCTACATTAGTAGCTGTTGGAGCAGGTTGTCTTGCAGGTTTAGCGACTGGTCTTCTTTACACGAAAGGAAAGATTCCAACACTCTTGTCTGGTATTTTGGTGATGACTTCTTGCCATTCTATCATGCTCATGATTATGGGTCGGGCAAACCTTGGGCTCTTAGGAACTAAACAAATCCAGGACGTTCTTCCTTTCTCATCTGAGGTTAATCAATTATTTACAGGTTTGATTTTTGTGACTTTGGTTATCCTTCTTATGCTTTTCTTCCTAGATACTAAATTGGGACAAGCTTATATCGCAACAGGAGATAATCCGGATATGGCTCGTAGTTTTGGTATCAATACGGGACGTATGGAACTTATGGGCTTGATCTTGTCAAATGGTGTTATTGCCCTTGCTGGTGCCTTAATTGCCCAACAAGAAGGTTATGCGGATGTTTCTCGTGGTATCGGGGTTATCGTAGTTGGTCTTGCAAGCTTAATTATCGGTGAAGTACTCTTTAAGAGTCTTACATTAGCAGAACGCTTGGTTACTATTGTCGTTGGTTCTATTAGCTACCAATTCTTGGTATGGGGAGTCATTGCTCTCGGCTTTAACACAAGCTACCTTCGACTATATAGTGCTCTTATCCTAGCAACTTGTCTAGTCATTCCAACACTTAAGGATAAATACTTGAAAGGAGTCAAGTTAAGCAAATGACAGCAATTGTAGAAATAAAAAATGCCACAAAAATTGTGAAAAATGGATTTGATGAAGAAAAGATTATTCTAAACGATGTTTCGCTTGATATTTATGAACACGACTTCATCACAATCTTGGGTGGAAATGGTGCAGGAAAATCAACACTCTTTAATAGCATTGCAGGAACTTTGCCCTTGACTAGTGGAACTATTCGTATTATGGGTGAGGATGTGACTCATTTTAGCCCTGAAAAACGCGCTAAGTACCTTTCTCGTGTCTTTCAAGATCCAAAGATGGGAACTGCTCCACGTATGACGGTTGCAGAAAATCTCTTGATTGCTAAGTTTCGTGGTGAAAAACGTGGACTTTTTCCGAGAAGACTATCAGCTTATAAGGAAGAATTTCAAGCAACTATTGAGAAAGTCGGTAATGGTCTAGAAAAACACTTGGATACGCCGATTGAATTCTTGTCAGGTGGACAAAGACAGGCTTTGAGCCTCTTGATGGCAACCTTGAAACGTCCTGAACTCCTTTTGTTGGATGAACATACAGCTGCTCTTGACCCTAAAACAAGTGTGGCATTGATGGAATTGACAGATGACTTTGTCAGCAAGGATCATCTGACAGCTTTGATGATTACCCACCATATGGAAGATGCTCTCAAGTATGGAAATCGCCTTATTGTTATGAAGAAAGGACGAATCATCCAAGATTTGAACAAGGATGAAAAAGCTAAGATGAAAATTTCTGATTACTATCAACTATTTGAGTAGATGATTTTAAATAATTGATATAAAAACTTGGAAGTGGAATTTTTACTTCTAAGTTTTTTAGTTGTTTTTAAATATTATTTATATTTCCTTTATTGCCAGTTTTACTTTATAATAGAATCAATATAAGAATCTTAAACTTTGATAGAGGAGTAAGGAGATAAAAACATGGCATACACACAAGAAGATTTTCAGGAATGGATTTTTCAGATTGGATTTAAGATGGACTATTTCACAAGGGAGTTTGCGGAGAAAGAAGGGTTAAATTTAGACTATAGTATGCAGTCCTTGGATGATTTGGAGGCTTGGATCTTAGCTCACTACGAAGACCACCATGCTTTGATAGCAGACCGCAAGATGTTGGATTATTTGACCGTTTATATCGGTGAAACCTTTCGCAAACACCTAGGAGGAAAATGGTTTATTGACCTTAAAAATAAAAGAACGCCTATTATTCTATGCCTGTATTGACCGACCCATCCTATAGAGGAGTGGTATACAAAGCACCATTGACTTATGCAACAGCTTGTATCAGTAGAAAAGATGGTCAGTATATTAGTAGGATATTGAAAAATAATCTCGAAAATCAGGTGAAATAGTCTTTAATTTTTCTATTTTTCTTTCAAATATTAGAATGGTTTGCTCAAAAGATTCACTTTTTCATGACAGCTGGAAACTTATGAAATAGTATCATGTAAAGTGTATGAAATGGTTTACTTTTTTTCAGAAATAAGCTATACTAGTTAAAGTAAACTGTGATAAAATGGAGGTATTGTATATGGTTGACAAGAGAATCATCGAAGAAATCAAAAACAATACCAATATTGTCGAAATCATAGGAGAAGTGATTTCTTTACAAAAATCTGGACGGAACTTTTTGGGGCTCTGTCCTTTTCATGGTGAAAAGACCCCTTCCTTTAACGTGGTCGAAGATAAGCAATTTTACCACTGTTTCGGTTGTGGTCGTTCTGGAGACGTCTTTAAGTTTATAGAGGAGTATCAACAAGTAACCTTTGCCGATGCTGTGAGGATCTTGGGCGAACGTCTCGGAATGCACCTTGAAACTCCTGTACATAACCCTGTCCCATACACGTCACCCCATCAAAATCTATATGAGATGCATGACAAGGCTGCACGCTTTTATCATGCAATTCTCATGACAACAAAAATGGGTGAGGAGGCGAGAAACTATCTCTATAAACGTGGCTTGACTGATGATGTCATTAAACACTTTATGATTGGTCTAGCCCCTGCTGAACGTTCTTATCTCTACCAACGTTTAGCTGATGATTATAGCGAAAAGAACTTGCTGGATTCGGGTCTGTTTTATCTTTCTGAGAGTAATCAATTCTTTGATACCTTCCATAACCGGATTATATTTCCACTCTCAAACGACCAAGGAAAGGTAATTGCTTTCTCTGGACGGATTTGGCAAGAGACAGATTCTCAAACTGCCAAGTATAAAAATAGTCGGGCGACGGCGATTTTTAACAAGAGTTACGAATTATATCACTTGGATAGGGTAAAAAAGGGTCTGGTAAGGCTCATGAAATTTATCTGATGGAAGGATTTATGGATGTTATTGCAGCCTACCGTGCTGGTATTGAAAATGCAGTAGCTTCCATGGGAACAGCCTTGACTGCTGAACATGTCGAACATCTCAAACGCTTTACAAAAAAAGTGATTATCACTTATGATGGTGATAAGGCAGGACAAGCAGCAACCGCTAAAGCTTTGGACGAGCTTAAAGATCTACCTGTACAAGTAGTCCAGATTCCTGATGCAATGGATCCTGATGAGTATTTACAAAAGAATTCTCCAGAGGATTTGGCTTATCTTTTATCCAATACTCGAATCAGTCCGATTGAGTTTTATATCCATCATTACAAACCTAGTAATAGTGAAAATCTCCAAGCACAGATTGAGTTCATTGAGAAAATTGCACCTCTTATCGTCAAAGAACCTTCTATCACAGCCCAGAACACCTATATTCATTTGTTGACGGATCATTTACCATCTTTTGATTATCAACAAGTTGAGCACATTATCAACGAAAGTCGTGTTAGACAAAGACAAGAAAAAGTGAAGCAGGTTGTTAATCCGACACCAATTACTATGTCGGTTTCTAAACAATTGACGGCAGTCATGAGAGCTGAAGCACATATTCTTTATCGTATGATGGAGCACCCCCTTGTGTTGAATGATTATCGTCTGAGAGATGATTTTGCATTTGAAACTCCAGAGTTTCAGACCTTGTATGGACTCTTGATTGATAATGGTTCGATTTCTTCTGAAGACTTGGCAAATCAGACTAGAGAAGTGGAAAATGCTTGGTACCAAGTGTTAGCCTTGGATCTACCTTCTGAGATGTCTCCAGAAGAACTAAAGGAAGTAGAAGAGTCTCGTAATCGTGCTCTTTTGAATCAACAAAACTTGCAAATTAAAAAGAAAGTTCAGGAAGCTAGTCATGTAGGCGACACAGATACTGCTTTAGAAGAGCTTGAACGCTTAATTGCCCAAAAAAGAAGAATGGAGTAAGAATGGCAAAAAAACAAAAAGAAGTAACAACTTTTGATGTCCAAGTTGCAGAATTTATTCGTAACCATAAGAAAACTGGTACTGCGACAGATGATGAAATTAACAATGTCCTTGTAATTCCTTTTGCTCTTGATGTAGAAGGCATTGAGAACCTTTTGCAACGGATTCAAGATGCAGGTATTGCAATCACTGATAACGAAGGAAATCCAAGTGAACGTGTTCTAAGTACTGAGGAAGAACCGGAACTTAGCGATGAGGACTTAATTGGTTCAACATCTGCTAAGGTTAATGATCCTGTTCGTATGTACTTGAAGGAAATCGGTGTCGTACCTCTTCTTACTAACGAAGAAGAAAAAGAGTTAGCTCTTGCCGTTGAAGCAGGAGATGTAGAAGCGAAACAACGTCTAGCAGAGGCTAACCTTCGTTTGGTAGTTTCTATCGCGAAACGCTATGTTGGACGCGGTATGCAATTCCTTGATTTAATCCAAGAAGGTAACATGGGGCTTATGAAAGCCGTTGATAAATTTGACTACTCTAAAGGTTTCAAATTCTCAACTTACGCAACTTGGTGGATTCGTCAGGCTATTACCCGTGCCATTGCTGATCAAGCTCGTACCATTCGTATCCCAGTTCACATGGTGGAAACTATCAACAAGCTTGTTCGTGAACAACGTAATCTTCTTCAAGAGTTAGGACAAGATCCTACTCCTGAGCAAATTGCAGAACGTATGGATATGACACCTGATAAAGTTCGTGAAATCCTGAAAATTGCTCAAGAACCAGTTTCTCTTGAAACACCAATTGGTGAAGAAGATGATAGCCACCTTGGTGACTTTATCGAAGATGAAGTGATTGAAAATCCAGTTGACTATACAACTCGTATCGTCTTGCGTGAGCAGTTGGATGAAGTTCTAGATACCTTGACTGATAGAGAAGAAAATGTTCTTCGTCTACGTTTCGGTCTTGATGATGGTAAAATGCGTACTCTAGAAGATGTGGGTAAAGTATTTAACGTCACTCGTGAGCGTATCCGTCAGATTGAGGCAAAAGCGTTAAGAAAACTTCGCCAACCTAGTCGAAGCAAACCGCTTCGTGACTTTATCGAGGATTAAGATAGAGGAGACTGAATATGGCTTACACAGAAGAGCAAATTGAAAACATCAAAACTCGCATTTTGACGGCTTTAGAAGAGGTTATCGACCCAGAATTAGGAATCGATATCGTCAACTTAGGTCTAATTTATGAGATTCGATTTGATGGTGATACCGGTGATACTGAGATCGATATGACCTTGACGACTATGGGTTGTCCTTTGGCCGACCTCTTGACCGATCAAATCTATGATGCTATGACAGATGTGCCAGAGGTTACTAACGTTGAAGTAAAATTAGTTTGGTATCCAGCTTGGACGGTTGAAAAAATGAGTCGCTATGCACGTATCGCTTTAGGTATTAAATAGAATCATATAAAAAGAGAAATAGTATAAGTGTTAGGAAATTCCCTAGCTTTTATGCTATCTCTCTTTTAATTTGCTGATTTTCTTTCAATAAAATGATATAATGGATAGTATGGAAAAAGAGAAATTACGCATCAATATGCTAAGTTCAAGTGAAAAGGTAGCAGGACAAGGTGTTTCTGGAGCTTATCGTGAACTTGTGCAACTTTTGAAACGTGATGCGAAAGACCAACTAATTGTAACGGAGAATCTTCCTGTAGAAGCTGATGTTACTCATTTTCATACAATCGATCTTCCTTATTATTTGTCAACATTTCAAAAGAAGCGTTCAGGTCGTAGGATTGGTTATGTCCACTTCTTGCCTGAAACCCTAGAAGGTAGTTTGAAGATTCCATTCTTTCTAAAAGGGATTGTTAAGCGCTATGTGTTTTCTTTTTATGACCGGATGGAACACCTGGTTGTGGTTAATCCTACTTTTATCGAAGATTTGGTTGCAGCTGGTATTCCTCGTGAAAAAGTGACCTATATCCCTAACTTTGTTAACAAAGAAAAATGGCACCCACTTTCTGCAGAAAAAGTAAGTCAACTTCGACAAGATATGGGGTTGAGTGACAATCAATTTGTAGTAGTAGGAGCTGGGCAGGTTCAGAAGCGTAAGGGAATCGATGATTTCATCACTCTTGCTGAGGAACTACCGGGCATCACCTTTATTTGGGCAGGAGGCTTCTCATTTGGTGGGATTACAGATGGCTATGAACGTTATAAAAAAATCATGGATAATCCTCCAGAGAATCTGATTTTCCCTGGAATTGTTGAGCCAGAACGGATGAGAGAACTCTATGCTTTGGCAGATTTGTTCTTACTTCCTAGCTATAATGAGCTCTTTCCGATGACTATTCTAGAAGCTGCGAGTTGTGAAGCTCCCATTATGCTTCGGGACTTAGATCTTTATAAGGTGATTCTAGAAGGCAATTACAGACCAACCACCGATGTGGAAGAGATGAAAGAAGCTATTTTGGAATATAGAGAGCATCCAGAAGCTTTGAAAGAGTTAAAAGAAAAGGCCAAGGCTATTTCAAGAGAATACTCAGAGAAGCATCTCCTTGAAATATGGCTTAAATTTTATCGGGAACAAGCGGCTTTAGGAAAAAAATGAGGTAGTATATGCGAATTGGATTATTTACAGATACTTATTTCCCACAGGTTTCGGGTGTTGCAACCAGTATTCGAACCTTAAAAACAGAGCTTGAAAAGCAAGGGCATGCAGTCTTTATCTTCACAACAACCGATAAGGATGTCAATCGTTATGAAGACTGGCGGATTATTCGTATTCCTAGTGTTCCTTTCTTTGCCTTTAAAGACCGTCGTTTCGCTTACCGTGGATTTACGAAAGCTCTTGAGATTGCTAAACAATATAAACTTGATATTATTCATACGCAAACTGAGTTTTCTCTTGGTTTGTTAGGAATCTGGATTGCTCGTGAATTGAAAATTCCAGTTATTCATACCTATCACACCCAGTACGAAGATTATGTTCACTATATTGCCAAGGGGATGTTGATTCGTCCTAGCATGGTCAAATATCTTGTCCGAGGTTTTCTGCATGATGTTGATGGAGTTATATGTCCGAGTGAAATTGTACGTGACCTTTTATCTGATTATAAGGTAAAAGTTGAAAAGCGTGTCATTCCTACAGGTATTGAGCTTGCCAAATTTGAACGCCCTGAGATTGGTCCTGAACACATTAGTGACCTAAGGGATAAACTAGGGATCCAACAAGACGAAAAGATGCTTCTAAGTCTTTCTCGAGTCTCTTACGAGAAGAATATTCAAGCAGTTCTTAAAGCTTTACCAGATGTCCTAAAAGAAGAACCAAATGTTAAACTGGTTGTAGCTGGAGATGGACCTTATTTAGACAAACTTAAGGAACAAGCAGAAGATTTAAAAATTCAAGATTCTGTTATCTTTACAGGTATGATTCCGCCAAATGAGACGGCACTCTATTATAAGGCAGCCGATTTCTTCATATCGGCTTCTACAAGTGAGACTCAGGGATTGACTTATCTGGAAAGTTTAGCTAGTAAGACACCTGTTATTGCCCATGGTAATCCTTATTTGGATAATCTCATCAATGATAAAATGTTCGGAACCCTTTATTATGAGGAAAGAGACTTGGCAGGAGCGATTCTTGAGGCTTTACTTGCTACACCGTCAATGGATGAAAAACACTTGGCTGAAAAATTATATGAAATTTCTGCTGAGAATTTTGGTAGAAGAGTCCATGAATTTTATCTAGACGTCATTATTTCAAATAATTTTGCCAAAGAAACAGGGGCTGACGAACCTGTTACAAAACGTATTTTAAAGACAGTCTTCTATATTCCGCAACAGGCCGTTACTATGCCAGTTAAAGGTTCTAGACGTATGCTTAAGGTATCTAGAAAACAATTAAGAAATTTAAGAAAATACTTGAATGATTAAGATGTTCTGAAGAAGGGAAAAAACAATGAATAAGAAATTGATGAGAAGTGGTAGAGACCAAAAAATTGGTGGTGTCTGCGCAGGAGTAGCACATTATTTTGATATTGACCCTACAATTGTTCGTGTTATTTGGGGAGTTTTAGCTTTATGTTATGGAGCTGGAATTGTTGCTTACTTGATTTTGTGGGCTATCGCTCCTGTGTCAGATGAATTTTAAAATTATAATATAATAGTAAAGGAGAAAATATGGCATTCGGTGATAATGGTAAACGTAAAAAACATTCTTTGAAAAATTGACAATGTTTGTTGTATTAATCATGTTGTTTGTTACTTTAGCAGGTATTTTTGCGACTGCAATTGGTGTATTCAGCAGATTCTAAATTGCTAGTTGTAGGATCTATTTCTAATAGTTGGTGACTGGGATTTTCCCAGCCCTTTTTAAAGTGAGAAGAGAATATGAGTATGTTTTTAGACACAGCCAAGATTAAAGTTAAGGCTGGTAATGGTGGCGATGGCATGGTTGCCTTTCGTCGTGAAAAATACGTCCCTAACGGTGGACCTTGGGGAGGTGATGGAGGACGTGGTGGTAACGTTGTTTTCGTTGTAGACGAAGGTTTGCGTACCCTTATGGCCTTCCGTTACAATCGTCATTTCAAGGCCCAATCAGGTGAAAAAGGGATGACAAAAGGAATGCATGGCCGAGGGGCAGAAGACTTGATTGTCCGTGTACCTCAAGGGACAACTGTGCGTGATGCGGAGACTGGGAAGGTACTCACTGATTTGATAGAGAACGGACAAGAGTTCATCGTGGCTCATGGAGGTCGTGGAGGTCGCGGAAATATTCGTTTTGCAACACCTAAAAATCCTGCGCCAGAAATTTCAGAAAATGGAGAACCTGGTCAAGAACGTGAGTTACAGTTAGAACTTAAAATCCTTGCTGATGTTGGTTTAGTTGGATTCCCATCTGTTGGTAAATCAACTCTACTTAGTGTCATCACTTCTGCAAAACCTAAGATTGGTGCCTACCATTTTACAACAATCGTTCCTAATCTTGGTATGGTACGTACTCAATCAGGTGAGTCCTTTGCAGTAGCAGACCTTCCTGGATTGATTGAAGGTGCAAGCCAAGGTGTTGGTTTGGGGACCCAGTTCCTTCGCCATATCGAGCGTACTCGCGTTATTCTTCATATCATTGACATGTCAGCTAGTGAAGGACGTGATCCTTACGAGGACTATCTAGCAATCAATAAGGAACTTGAATCATATAACCTTCGTCTTATGGAGCGTCCACAGATTATTGTTGCCAATAAAATGGATATGCCTGAGAGTCAGGAAAACCTTGAAGAATTCAAGAAAAAATTGGCTGCTAATTATGATGAGTTTGAGGAGTTACCGCCAATCTTCCCAATTTCAGGTTTGACCAAGCAAGGTCTTGCACCTTTATTAGATGCAACGGCTGAGCTTCTTGATAAAACACCAGAATTCTTTCTTTATGATGAGTCAGAGATGGAAGAAGAGGCTTATTATGGCTTCGACGAGGAAGAAAAACCATTTGAGATTGGCCGTGACGATGATGCAACTTGGGTTCTTTCAGGAGAAAAACTCATGAAACTCTTTAATATGACTAACTTTGACCGTGATGAGTCTGTCATGAAATTTGCGCGTCAGCTGCGTGGTATGGGAGTTGATGAAGCTCTTCGTGCTCGTGGTGCTAAGGACGGCGACCTTGTCCGTATTGGAAAATTTGAGTTTGAATTTGTAGACTAGGAGATAGCTATGGGTGATAAACCAATATCTTTCCGAGATGCTGATGGAAATTTTGTTTCTGCAGCAGACGTCTGGAATGAAAATAAATTAGAAGAACTTTTTAATCGCCTCAATCCAAATAGAGCTTTGAGACTTGCGAGAATGAAGAAAGAAGCCGAAGAATAAAAGAACCCGTGATATTTGTATCACGGGTTTTCTGGTTTACTAACTATTTTTGATCTGGGATTTCAAGACTAGATTTCGCAAGATCTACAGTTAATTGATAGTCAGTATTATCACGTACAGTAATTTCAAAGTCAGTAGTATAAAGAACGAGTCGGAGAGTATCGCCTTCTTTTAGTTTGTAAATTGTCGGTTGGAGTTCAAATTGGAATTCCATCCATTCATCTGGCTTAACTTCTTCAATTTTCAATAAATCATGACGGTTTTGGAGATTGAGGTAGCCTTTAGTAATAACACGCTGTGCATTTGGGCTAAATGGTAATTCGCAAAGGTTTTCCAGCATATGGTAACGACCATTATCAATAGTACGAGCAGCCAAAACTCCTGGATATGGTTGTAGGTATTTCTTTTGACCAAGTTCGAGAAGTTGAGCAGAGAGAAGACCTTTATTGGTACTTGACTTGAGACGAAGGTTTAGTTTAACACGCCCATTAAGATGAAGGTCTTCCGTCACTGGAAGGTCAATGGTAATCTGATTGACTTTCCCTTGATAGAGTTCATTATTAAAGGTTTGGTAGGTCTTTCCAAATCGTTCGAAGTCAGAATCTTGGTAGTGATTTTGAATGACAGCTTCTTCAGTACCTAAAGAGAAAGTTTTATGTTCAGTTTGATTTCCAAAATCTTCAAGAGTCATCCAGGTTTGAGGAGCAGTATTATCTTGCCAAACGACTCTTGGAAGCTGGTAATCAGTTTCTTGGCCCAATAATTTCTGTGTCAAAAGAGCATTCATGGATTCACGGAAATCAATAGACTGCCAGTTGTTCATATAAACATGGGCACCGTTATGGTAAAAGAGATGTTTCTTAATATTGCTTGGTAAAGCATTGAACATTTGATATACGTGAAGTGGTTTGACATTCCAGTCTTGTGAACCGTGGGTAAAGACAACTTCAGCCTTAACTTTTTGGGCATTGAGTAGGTAGTTTCTGTCATGCCAAAATTGGTTATAATCCCCAGTTTTACGGTCTAGATTTTTCTTGAGTTCTTCTATGGATTTTTTATGAGCCTCGCTTCCTCTGATATAGTCACCAGCTAAGAGATTACGAGAATAAGTTAATTCATCTAATGAATCGAAGTCCTCTCCAGGATAGCCGCCTGGGCTTGTTACAAGACCGTTCTCACGGTAGTAGTTGTACCATGATGAGATACCTGCTTCAGCAATGATGACTTCTAAACCATCAACTCCTGTAGTAGCAAGCCCGTTAGACATTGTTCCTAGGTAAGAAAGACCAGTAGTGGCAACTTTATCATTTGACCAATCAGCTTTTACTTGACGTTTACGACTATGGTCTGTAAAGGCACGACAACGACCATTTAGCCAATCGATGACATTTTTATAGGCTTCAACTTGTCGGTAATCGCCATTGGTCATTTGACCTTGAGAATCCTTGGTACCAAGACCTGATACGTAGATATTGGCAAAACCTCTTGGAAGGAAGTAGTCGTTAAGTGTGTAGCTACTATTGATATGAGTGAGATTTTCTTCGGCTTCTGGAACGAGTTCAGCTTCCCCAACAGGTTCAACCAAGTCCAGAGTTGGATTTTCTAACGTAATTTCATGTGGTTCCTTGACTTCTAGTTCAGCTTCCATTTTGTAAAGGGCCTTATCACTAGCTTTATCATTGGTTCCTTGATGGTAGGGGCTCGCTGTCATGACAGCTGGAATCTTCCCGTTGTATGTTGGTCGAATTATGCTTACCTTAATAAGATCAGGAAGTCCATCTTTATCAGAATCAACACGAGTCTCTACATAAACTACTTCACGAATGACATTGTTAGTATTGAAGGTTGCTAAACTCTTACCATTGAAGTAGTGATAATCATTGTCCTCAGTGATAAGACCATCACTAACTAGCTGATCAATTAAGGTGTTTCCCTTTTTAGTACGTGTATTAAGGAGTTGGTAGAGGTTATCAATCAACTCTCCATAAACGATCGGAAATTCTGTTTCTTTATGAAAAGCCAGACCGTCTTCAAAGTCTACTAAGTAACTGAATCCAAGTAACTGGAAGGCTACAGTATAGAAAATTTCTGCAGTTAATTCACGTTCTGAATTAAAGAAAGTAAGCAGATCAGTTTCTTTATCAACTGCTAAAGCGGAAAGTGGATAATCGGTATTTTTGTAATTGAAGAAACAAGTTCTAACAAAGGCTTCAAACTGTTCTTTATGTGAAGCTGAAAGATCAAGCTTGAATCCAAGTTCAGATAATTCTTGTATAGCTTGTTGGTTTGTAACGGGATAATAACTAAATTGATTAAAACGCATTGATATCTCCTTTAAAGATTCATTTAAAAGTCATTATATCAAAAAATCATAGAAAATAACAGAAATAGTAGAGATATGACTTATAGTCAGGCATGATAAGAGAGTCGATACTAAAACAAGGACAATTTTCATTTTTTGAGTATCCTATAAGGATATGCTATACTAGATATATGTTAGATTTGGAGAAATACGGCGTGACCGTGTGGGAAGAGGAGAAAGTTCTCTCTTTCCGTCAAAAACTTTTAGCCTGGTATGATGAAAATAAGCGGGACTTACCTTGGAGAAGAAGTAAAAATCCATACCATATCTGGGTGTCTGAAATCATGTTACAGCAGACCAGAGTTGATACAGTTATTCCCTATTATGAACGGTTTCTAGAATGGTTTCCGACTGTAGAGAGTTTAGCAAATGCACCTGAAGAACGTTTATTAAAAGCTTGGGAAGGTCTTGGTTATTATTCTCGTGTTCGTAATATGCAAACTGCCGCTCAGCAGATTATGAATGAGTTTAATGGAAAATTTCCTTCGACTTACGAAGGTATTTCAAGCTTGAAAGGGATAGGTCCCTATACAGCCGGGGCTATTTCAAGTATTGCCTTTAATCTACCACAACCAGCAGTTGATGGGAATGTCATGCGTGTTTTGGCTCGTCTCTTTGAAGTCAATCATGACATTGGAAATCCAAGCAACCGCAAGATATTTCAAGCTATGATGGAAATTTTGATTGATCCAGATCGTCCAGGTGATTTTAATCAGGCTTTGATGGATTTGGGTTCAGATATTGAGGCACCCGTTAATCCGAGGCCAGAAGATAGTCCAGTTAAAGATTTTAGTGCTGCCTATCAAAATGGAACAATGGATCGCTATCCTATTAAAGCGCCAAAGAAAAGCCAGTTCCCATCTATCTTAATGCTTTAGTTGTTCAAAATGGTAAAGGACAGTTTTTACTAGAAAAGAATGAAAGTGAAAAGCTACTTGCTGGATTTTGGCATTTCCCTTTGATTGAGGTAGATGAATTTTCAAAAGATGGAGAACTAAATCTCTTTAATCAGGTTGCCGAAGCTACACTGCAACTCGGTCCATCACCTCAAGAAAGTTTTGAGCAGGATTATGATTTAGAAGTTGAGTGGCAGGATAGTGAATTCGAAGAAGTGAAGCATATCTTTAGCCATCGAAAGTGGCATGTACGAATCATAGCGGGGCAGGTAGTTGATAGCAAAGATTATAATAATAAAGAGGTAGTTTGGTTGACTCCTGAAGAGTTTGACCTCTATCCACTAGCAAAACCTCAACAAAAGATTTGGCAAGAGTATTTAAAAAGAGACCAATAACATTAGTGTATCGTGTCTTCTTAGTATTTTTTGGTATAATGAGATAAGGAAAAGGTGAACAAAATGAAAAAATATTGATTGTTGATGATGAGAAACCAATCTCAGATATCATTAAGTTTAATATGACTAAAGAGGGTTATGAAGTTGTAACAGCCTTTAATGGACGTGAAGCTATTGAATTATTTGAAGCTGAAAAACCAGATATTATTATTTTAGACTTGATGTTACCTGAGATTGATGGACTTGAAGTTGCCAAAACGATTCGTAAAACAAGTAGTGTGCCAATAATCATGCTTTCAGCAAAAGACAGTGAGTTTGATAAGGTTATTGGACTAGAGCTTGGAGCTGATGACTATGTGACCAAGCCGTTTTCAAACCGTGAACTACAAGCCCGTGTTAAAGCTTTACTTCGTCGTTCTGAGATCTTATCAGTTGACAACCAAGAAGTAGAAGCAAAACTACAAAGTATTCAAATTGGTGATTTAGAAATTCTTCCAGACGCTTATGTTGCGAAAAAATATGGAGAAGAATTAGAATTGACACACCGTGAATTTGAACTTTTATATCACTTAGCGACGCATATTGGACAGGTCATTACTCGTGAACATCTTCTTGAAACTGTTTGGGGTTATGATTATTTTGGTGATGTTCGTACTGTTGATGTAACCATTAGACGTTTGCGTGAAAAAATCGAAGACACACCAAGCAGACCAGATTACATTTTAACTCGTCGTGGTGTTGGATATTACATGAGAAATAATGATTGAAACAATTAGACAGACATTTTTAACCAGAGATTTCATCTTTGGACTCATTTTAATCGGATTTATCATGCTTGTTACCTTTCTTTTACTAGAAAGTCGAAGAGATAATATCCGTCTTAAACAACTGAACCAAAAAGTCAAGGATTTGATTGCAGGAGATTATTCTCAAGTTTTGGATATGCAAGGAAGTTCAGAGATAACTAATATTATAAATAATCTTAATGACCTATCTGAAGTTATCCGCCTAACTCAAGAAAATCTTGAGCAAGAGAGTAAAAGATTGAATAGCATTCTCTCCTACATGACGGATGGAGTCCTTGCAACCAATCGTCGTGGTCAGATCATTATGATTAATGATATGGCTAAAAGACAACTTGGTGTTGAGAGAGATGAGGCTCTGAATCAGAATATTTTAGAATTGCTTAAAATTGATGATGAGTATGAGCTGAGGGACTTAATTACTCAAAGTCCGGAATTGATGATAGATTCTCAGGATGTGAATGGAGAATACATAAGTCTTCGTGTGCGTTTTGCTCTTGTTCGTAGAGAATCTGGCTTTATTTCAGGTCTTGTTGCTGTATTACACGATACAACTGAACAAGAGAAGGAAGAACGGGAGAGAAGGCTCTTCGTATCGAATGTTAGCCATGAACTGCGAACTCCTTTGACCAGTGTAAAATCTTATCTAGAGGCCTTGGATGAAGGTGCTTTGTCAGAACCAGTTGCGCCTGATTTTATTAAAGTATCACTAGACGAGACCAATCGAATGATGCGAATGGTAACAGATCTCTTACATCTATCGCGTATTGATAATGCTACTAGCAACTTAGATGTTGAATTAACTAATTTTACTGCATTCATTACCTTTATCCTCAATCGTTTTGATAAAATCAAAAGTCAGGATGAGAATCTGAAGTATGAATTAATTAGAGATTATCCTATTACTTCCGTATGGATTGAGATCGATACAGATAAGATGACTCAGGTGATTGATAATATTTTAAACAATGCTATCAAGTATTCCCCAGACGGTGGGAAAATCACTGTTTCTATGAAAACAACTGATGATCAAATGATTCTTTCTATATCCGATCAAGGATTGGGAATTCCAAAACAAGATTTACCTAAAATCTTTGACCGTTTCTATCGTGTGGATCGTGCTAGAAGCCGTGCTCAAGGTGGAACTGGTTTAGGATTAGCCATTGCTAAGGAAATCATCAAGCAGCATAATGGATTTATCTGGGCCAAAAGTGAATATGGTAAAGGATCAACCTTTACTATTGTGCTTCCTTATGATAAGGATGCTGTAAAAGATGAAATTTGGGAGGATGAACTAGAAGACCAGAATGAATGAAAAAGGATTTAAATATAGTATTTTAGCATCGGGTTCCAGTGGAAATTCGTTTTACTTAGAAACACCCAAAAAGAAGATTTTAGTTGATGCAGGTTTATCTGGGAAAAAGATTACGAGTCTTTTAGGTGAAATTAATCGGAAACCTGAAGATTTGGATGCCATTCTGATAACTCATGAACATGCAGATCATATCCATGGCATTGGTGTTCTAGCTCGTAAGTATGGAATGGATCTTTATGCTAATGAAAAAACATGGCAAGCTATGGAAAATAGTAAGTACCTAGGAAAAGTGGATTCATCACAAAAACATATTTTTGAGATGGGAAAAACTAAGACCTTTGGTGATATTGACATTGAAAGTTTTGGTGTTAGCCATGATGCTGTTGCTCCACAGTTTTATCGCTTTATGAAGGATGATAAGAGTTTTGTCATGCTGACGGATACAGGATATGTCAGTGACCGTATGGCAGGTATAGTCGAAAATGCCGATGGATACCTAATTGAGTCAAACCATGATGTAGAAATACTTCGAGCAGGTACTTACGCATGGCGTCTCAAGCAACGAATCCTATCTGATCTTGGCCATCTTTCTAACGAAGATGGTGCTGATGCAATGATTCGCACACTTGGTAATCGTACCAAGAAAATTTACCTAGGACATTTGTCTAAAGAGAATAATATAAAAGAACTAGCTCATATGACGATGGTCAATCAGTTGGCTCAGGCAGATTTAGGAGTAGGAGTAGACTTTCAAGTTTATGACACTTCACCAGATACTGCAACACCACTAACAGACATTTAAAAAAGAAGGCAGACGCCTTCTTTTTTATATATTTTTACAATCCAGCAAATTCTTTGATTTCTTGAGCTGACATAGAAGAATCACAACGAACCTTAATCTCACCATTTTCAACATGAACAAAACCTGGTACAGTTGGGATTTCGTAACGTGATCGGAAGTCTTGCAATGCATCTAGTTGACTTGGTTCTTCACTATTGATGAAATAGATGTGTGCTTTTGTTTCAGCTACCACACCAGCCAAAGTGCCAGCAAATTTACGGCAGTAAGGGCAAGTTTTGCGGCCGATAAAGAAAGTCGCTGTTTCCTTTTATCAAGAGCCTCTTGGGCACGCTCAACAGTTGTAACTTCAAGATCTTTAATATTTTCTAAGAATTGTTCCATAAGAATACCTCATTTAATTTGATAAAACTAGTATGCCATAAAGTCTTTAAAAATGCTTAGATTTGATACGAAAAAAGATGAGATTAGTTGATCTCATCTTTTATTTTGCTTATTTTACAAAGGCATTGATTTCAGCTTCGATATTAGCAATCTTAGCTTGTGAATCTTCGTTGCTTTCTCCAACAACGGCAATGTAGAACTTGATTTTTGGTTCAGTACCGGAAGGACGAACGGCAATCCATGAACCATCAGCAAGTGTGTATTTCAAGACATCACTTGGAGGAGTCGTCAAGGCTGTTACAGTACCATCAGCGGTAGTTGATGTTTGTGCTTTAAAGTCTTCTACGACTGTGATTTCTGTTGTGTTCCATTCTTTTGGACCATTTTCACGGAATTTCGCCATAATGGCTTTGATTTGCTCAGCACCGTCAACACCGGAAAGAGTAACAGAGATTGTCTTCTCAGCATAGTAGCCATACTCTTTGTAGATTTCTTCGATACCGTCTGCAAGTGTTAAACCACGTGAACGGTAGTAGGCAGCAAGTTCAGCAACGACAAGAACGGCTTGGATAGCATCTTTATCACGTACGAATGGCTTAATCAAGTAACCGAAGCTTTCTTCAAATCCCATCATGTAAGTGTGATTGTGTTTTTCTTCGAATTCTTGAATTTTTTCAGCGATAAATTTGAAACCAGTCAAGACGTTGAACATAGTTGCGCCGTAGCTTTCAGCAATCTTAGTTACCAAGTCAGTTGATACGATAGATTTGCAGAGGGCAGCATTTTCAGGAAGAGTTCCAGCGTTTTTGTGGGCTTCTAAGATATACTTAGCCATGATAGCACCGATTTGGTTACCTGAAAGGTTAAGGTAGCTACCGTCTTTTTGAAGGACTTCAACACCGACACGGTCAGCGTCAGGGTCCGTTGCAACAAGAACATCAGCGCCTACTTGACGACCAAGTTCTTCAGCAAGGGCAAAGGCTGCTTGGTTTTCTGGGTTTGGAGATTTGACAGTAGAGAAGTCTGGGTCTGGAGTTGCTTGAGCTTCCACGACCTGTACTGAATCAAATCCTGCTTGAGCAAGAGCACGACGAGCCAACATTTCACCAGTACCATGAAGTGGAGTATAGACAATCTTCATGTCTTTACCAAATTCTTCAATCAAGGCAGGGTTGATGTTGACATCTTTTACTTCTTTAAGGTATTCAACATCGACAGCTTCGCCGATAACTTCAATCAAGCCAGAAGCTTTTTCAGCTTCAACATCAGCAACTTCAACAGCAAATGGATTTTCGATCGAACGGATGTAAGTTGTCAAAGCGTCAGCATCGTGTGGAGGCATTTGACCACCATCTTCGCCATAAACCTTGTAACCGTTAAATGGAGCTGGGTTGTGGCTAGCAGTAATCATGATACCCGCAAAGCAGTTGAGGTGACGAACGGCAAATGAAAGCTCTGGAGTTGGACGGAGACTTTCAAAAACATACGATTTAATACCGTGTTTTGCAAGAACTGCTGCTGATTCAAAGGCAAATTCTGGAGAGAAGTGACGGCTATCGTAGGCGATGGCTACACCGCGTTCTTTTTCATTTCCACCTTTAGATTCGATCAAACGAGCCAAACCTTCAGTTGCTTGGCGAACCACATAGATGTTAATACGGTTTGTACCCGCACCAATCAATCCGCGCATACCCGCAGTACCGAATTCAAGGTTTGTGTAGAAGGCATCTTCTTTGGTTTTTTCATCCATGCTTTCCAAATCACGACGAAGGTAATCTGGTAGATCAGCAAAATCAGCCCATTTTTGGAAGTTTTCTTGATAAGTCATAGGAAATCTCCTTTAATAAATAATCTAATCGCTTAAATTATACCACGATTTGAAGTTTTAGTAAAACGTTAGCATGAGTTTCTGAAAAGGTTATGAAATGTACCTAAACCACAAGTCTTGAACGGCTTATCGAAACATGCTATACTAACTGTATGATTATTTTACAAGTTAATAAAATTGAACGCTCATTTGCAGGAGAAGTTTTATTTGATAATATCAATCTCCAAGTAGATGAAAGAGATCGTATCGCTCTCGTTGGAAAAAATGGTGCAGGAAAGTCTACATTATTGAAAATATTGGTTGGAGAAGAAGAACCAACCACTGGAGAGATAAATAAGAAAAAAGATATTTCTCTCTCTTATCTAGCACAGGATAGTCGATTTGAGTCAGAAAATACCATCTATGACGAAATGTTGCATGTCTTTGATGATTTACGTAGCACAGAAAAACAGCTTCGCCAAATTGAACTTGAGATGGGTGAAAAGACAGGTGCTGATTTACAAAATTTGATGTCTAATTATGACCGCTTATCTGAGAATTTTCGTCAGGATGGAGGTTTTACCTACGAAGCTGATATTCGCTCTATTTTAAATGGTTTCAAGTTTGACGAGTCTATGTGGCAGATGCGAATCGCTGAGCTTTCTGGTGGTCAAAATACACGTTTAGCCCTTGCAAAAATGCTTCTTGAAAGACCAAATCTCTTGGTTTTGGACGAGCCAACCAACCACTTGGATATCGAGACCATTGCCTGGCTAGAAAATTACCTAGTAAACTACAGTGGTGCCCTCATTATCGTCAGTCATGACCGTTATTTCCTTGATAAGGTAGCAACAATAACGCTCGACTTAACCAAACATTCTTTAGATAGATACGTTGGAAATTACTCTAGTTTTGTTGAGCAAAAAGAGCAGAAGTTGCTGACTGAAGCTAAGAACTATGAAAAGCAGCAAAAAGAAATTGCTGCTCTAGAAGATTTCGTCAATCGCAATCTCGTTCGAGCATCGACAACTAAGCGTGCCCAATCCCGACGGAAACAACTGGAAAAAATGGAGCGTTTGGATAAACCTGAAGCTGGCAAGAAATCAGCTAATATGACCTTTAACTCTGATAAAGTATCAGGGAATGTTGTTTTGACGGTGGGAAATGCTGCTATTGGCTATGATGGAGAAATACTATCTGAGCCAATCAACCTAGACCTTCGTAAGATGAATGCAGTTGCAGTCGTAGGTCCTAATGGTATTGGGAAGACAACTTTTATCAAGTCTATTGTGGGGCAGATTCCTTTTATCAAGGGAGAAATCCGTTTTGGTGCTAATGTCGAAGTTGGCTACTATGACCAGACTCAAAGTAAGCTAACACCAAGCAATACAGTACTTGATGAACTCTGGAACGATTTCAAATTAACCCCTGAAGTTGAAATCCGTAATCGCCTAGGCGCCTTCCTATTCTCAGGTGACGATGTTAAGAAATCAGTTGGCATGCTGTCAGGTGGAGAGAAAGCTCGGTTACTATTGGCTAAACTTTCAATGGAAAACAATAACTTTCTGATTCTCGATGAGCCAACTAACCATTTGGATATCGATAGCAAGGAAGTTCTGGAAAATGCCCTGATTGACTTTGACGGAACTCTTCTATTTGTCAGTCACGACCGTTACTTTATCAATCGTGTAGCCACTCATGTTCTAGAATTGTCTGAGAATGGATCAACACTTTATCTGGGTGATTATGACTATTATGTTGAGAAAAAAGCAGAACTGGAGACTGGTGTAATAGCAGAAACTTTGGCGGATAGCAGTAAGAATGATGAGACTCCAATTAATGACTACCAAGCCCAAAAAGAGAGTCAAAAAGAACTTCGTAAGTTGATGAGACAAATCGAAAACCTAGAGGCGGAAATCGAAGAACTGGAAACTAAATCCCAAACCATTTCTGAACAAATGCACACTACCAATGATGCAGATGAACTCATGCAATTGCAGGCAGAACTAGATAAGATTAGTCAACGCCAAGAAGAAGCTATGCTCGAGTGGGAAGTATTGTCAGAACAGGTATAAAAAAAACAGTGATTGATGCTGTTTTTTTGTTCTAGCTATCCACCCTGAGGGAATCGAACCCCCATCTCAAGAACCGGAATCTTACGTGATATCCATTACACTAAGGGTGGAAACTCTCATCATTATATCAAAAATAGGAGTTTTACTCAAGACCAATATAATGATAAATAAAAGTAAAAAAGGATTTAGACAAATCTAAATCCTTTTACATTCTTAGTTTTTTCAAGAAGTGCTTTGATTTCTTGAAGAACTTCCAATTCAGTTGGACCAGCTGGAGCTGCTTCAACTTCTTCTTTCTTACGAAGATTTTGAGCTTTCTCAATTCCTTTAACTACAAAGAAAAGAACAGTACCAACTACTACGAAGTTGATGATAGCGCTCAAGAAGTTACCGTATGCAACACCGTTCCATGAAAGTTCAGCAATGCGGTCAACTTTCGCAGCTTCCAAGGCTGGGTTCAAAAGAAGTGGAGTGATGATATCATTAACGAATGAAGTAATGATAGCACCAAAAGCAGTAGCGATGATCACACCGACAGCAAGGTCAACGACGTTGCCACGGAGTAAGAAATTTTTAAGATCCTTTAACATAATCTTTTTCCTTCCAAATTTTATCAAATTTTTACAGCAAACAATATATCGTAAATATGTGAGTAAATCAAGAAAAGTGCTCAATGATTTTTAAAAACAAAAAGCTTGCTGAAAAGGTAGTTTAGAACTACAATTGTAACCTGTGCAAAAAGAATTTCTATGGTGTTAACCATGTTAATATCATCACCAACAAATTGACCGATAATATGAGGAAATTCAGTGACAAAAATAAAGGTTAATCCCATATCAAGTAGGAAGGTAAAAGCTCTAGCTCCTGAAAATTTTATGAGACGCCCAAACCAATTCTCACGTTTTTGTTTAAAAACAATAGTGTCGTTGGTGAAAAAGGCAAACAAAATCCCTGTTATATTACCTAAAGCTGTAGCAATCAACTCTTGTCTTGTTATAAAAAATATAATCATGCGAGTCCCTACAGAAACAATAGTAGTAGCAACGCCGAAAAATAAATAAGATAAAATTTCATTATCAAAAAATTTTTTTATGTATCTTTTCATAAGATTAGTATAGCATAAAAGCTTTAAATGTGCTATAATTGTAAAGTTGATTTTTATCAACCCTTGGTGCTTAGCTTCTTTCACCAAGCATATTAGATGCGGGATAGCCGCTAAAGGAGAAAACATGAAAAAACTTACTGTCCGTGATTTGGCTGATATTGCCATTGTCGCAGCTATTTATGTGGTGTTGACAATCACACCACCACTCAATGCTATCAGCTACGGTGCTTATCAGTTCCGTATTTCTGAAATGATGAACTTCCTAGCTTTTTACAATCCTAAGTACATTATCGGTGTTACTCTTGGATGTATGATTGCTAATTTCTTCAGTTTTGGTCTTATTGATGTCGCTGTCGGTGGAGGTTCAACACTTGTCTTCCTAAGTCTAGGAGTTCTGTTGTTTAGTAAATACAGTAAAGACTACCTTTTTAATGGATTGATTCGTAAAGATCATTTCTTCTTTTCAATTCTATTTTCAATTTCAATGATCACCATTGCTGCTGAATTGAACATCGTAGCAGAAGCACCATTCTTCTTTACATGGTTCACTACTGGTATCGGAGAATTCGCTTCACTCATTGTTGGTGCAATTATCATTGGTAAAATTGGCCAACGTATTGATTTGACTAGATAAAGATATCACATCAACCGTTCATAAAAAGGGCTGAACTCTGTTCAGTCTTTTTCTTATTTTTCTATAGACCCAGACTCTCATCAAAAGTGGTATAATAAAGAAAAAAGGGATTATTTTAATATGTATAGTTATCGTATTTCAGTTTTTGAAGTCCTTTGGAAAAATCAGGTCATTAGATTTTTGTTAATTTTTTTAGCACTATTTTATTTCTATCTTTTTTTCCAAAGAGTTAAGACATCTTTAAAAAGTGGTGGGAGTATGTTGGATCCTTTTCATATTGCAAAGGGAAAATTATACATTCACACGATTATTCTTTTTAGAAAAAGGATTGTTCCTCTAGCTGAAATTAGACAGATTGATATTGATTACGTTCGAGGGAGAAGAATGAATGGGGACAGGTATCATCTGTATTTTACAAGGAAAGATGGAAAATCTTTTACTTTTCATTTTGGGAAAAGCAAAAGAAACGAGGAGTTAGTGAAAAATCTTGCCAATGTGGCCAAGAAGTGCCATATTAAAATCTATTATTATTATTAAGAATCGATTGCTAAAATTGAATTGTTGTCACTTGTGACAGTTGTCAAAGCCAGGAGAGTAGCTAATATGAATCAACTACAAGTAATAAGAGAAGATAAACAACTAAGAATTTTATTGATGCAAGAATGCGATATTCTCTTTTATGACCAGTTGAAAGAGGTTGAATTTTCTCAGAACAATGAAGTTTATTCTCTTTCGCCCATAGCCTTTGCTAAAGACGGTAGTGGGGGAGAATTTGTAATTCTTGAGGATCAGAGTATCGGTTTTATAGGGAGTGAAGGCCAAGTTGGACGGGTAGCAGAAAGCCTTGATGACCTACTTACTTTCTTAATTCATGCTGGTTCTATCTCTGATTTTTCTTGTCGTTTGCTCTACCAAAACAAGAATTTGTTGGCAAAATTTTGTCAAGGCTTTCTCAATAAAGTACGAGAGAACTATCAGTCAAAAGGTGAAGTGTGGGATAAAGAAAGAGTGGGGATTGCTAAAAAGTTGAGGATATATTTTAACCCTGATAAACTAGAGGAACTTGCAATGAATTTTTACAAAACAGCAAGCAGAACTCCGTTATTTACTTGTACGTACCATCATGGAGACGAGGAATATAGTTACGATCCAGTTTTGTCAGATATCATTGGTCTGTGGGTTTTAGAACTTTTGGGAATGACTCGAGAAGAAGTTATGAACTATAATCGTTTCGGAAATATTGATGAAAGAGGTTCTATTTAATTAAAGTATTGTGTCTATTATAAGTATCTTGATTAGAAATATACTCCTGTTAGATTCAAGAAAACGCTTCCCATAAATGTAGTTTTATGTTATAATATTCACAAATAAAAGTTTTAGGAGTTTATATGGTCTCATCAGAATTTATCTCAAAAATTGAATTTGCTTGTAAAAAGAAAGAAAGTCTTTATTCAAATAGCAAATTCAAGTATGCTATCCGTTCAATGTTTGCAGGTGCATTCCTTACCTTCAGCACAGCAGCAGGAGCAGTTGGTGCAGATTTGATTAATAAGATTGTGCCAGGTAGCGGACGCTTCCTTTTCCCGTTTGTCTTTGCTTGGGGACTAGCTTACATTGTCTTCTTGAATGCTGAGTTGGTAACATCAAACATGATGTTCCTTACAGCTGGTAGCTTTTTGAAAAAAATTAGCTGGAGAAAAACAGCTGAAATTCTTTTGTATTGTACTTTCTTTAACTTAATTGGTGCGCTTATCGCTGGTTGGGGTTTCGCCCACTCAGCAGCTTACGCAAACTTAACGCATGATAGCTTTATTTCTGGCGTTGTAGAAATGAAGTTGGGACGCTCTAATGAACTAGTTTTACTTGAAGGTATTTTAGCGAATATCTTTGTAAACATCGCCATCCTTTCATTCGTTTTGGTTAAAGATGGTGGAGCTAAACTTTGGTTGGTTCTTTCAGCTATTTACATGTTTGTATTCTTAACAAACGAACACATCGCCGCAAACTTTGCATCATTTGCTATTGTGAAATTCAGTGTTGCTGCTGATTCTATCGCAAACTTCGGTATTGGAAATATTCTTCGTCATTGGGGAGTGACCTTTATTGGTAACTTTATCGGTGGTGGTCTATTAATAGGATTACCTTACGCCTTCTTAAATAAAAACGAAGATACATACGTAGATTAAAAGTTGGATTGATTCCAACTTTTTCTTTTGTTTTTCCATGCTATAATGAATGGAGAATAGTTTGATATAGAGGAAAATTATGAACGAAATTAAATGCCCAAATTGTGGGGAAGTTTTTACAGTAAATGAAAGTCAATACGCAGAATTGATTTCTCAAGTTCGTACTGTTGAGTTTGACAAAGAATTGCATGAGCGAATGAAGCAGGAGCTGTCTTTAGTAGAACAAAAGGCTTTAAATGAACAACAGGAAAAACTCGCTCAAAAGGATCAAGAAATTGCCCAGCTACAAAGTCAAATTAAAAACTTTGATACAGAAAAAGAATTGGCCAAAAAAGAGGTAGAGCAAAGCGCTAGCCAAAATCTGTTAGAAAAAGAAAAGAGGTCCAAGCTCTTGAGAATCAATTGGCTACCTTGCGCTTAGAGCATGAAAATCAACTACAAAAAACTCTTTCTGATCTTGAAAAAGAAAGAGATCAGGTCAAAAATCAGCTCCTTTTACAAGAAAAAGAAAACGAGCTTTCTCTTGCTTCTGTTAAACAAAACTATGAAGCCCAACTTAAGGCAGCAAATGAGCAAGTTGAGTTCTACAAGAATTTTAAGGCCCAACAATCAACAAAGGCAATTGGAGAAAGTTTGGAGCAGTATGCGGAGAGTGAGTTTAACAAGGTTCGTAGCTTTGCCTTTCCAAATGCTTACTTTGAAAAGGACAATAAAGTCTCAGCTCGTGGTTCTAAGGGCGATTTTATCTTCCGTGATTTTGATGAAAATGGACTAGAATTCATCTCCATTATGTTTGAGATGAAAAATGAAGCTGATGGAACGGAGAAGAAGCATAAGAATGCTGATTTCTACAAGGAGTTGGACAAGGACCGCCGTGAGAAGAACTGTGAGTATGCTGTGTTAGTATCGATGTTAGAAGCTGATAATGACTACTTTAACACAGGGATTGTGGATGTCAGTCATGAGTATGAGAAAATGTACGTCGTTCGTCCTCAGTTCTTTATCCAACTAATCGGGCTCTTGCGCAATGCTGCCCTTAATTCCCTAAAATACAAGCAGGAATTAGCACTTATCCGTGAACAAAATATTGATATTACTCATTTTGAAGAAGACCTAGATGCTTTCAAAGTGGCCTTTGCTAAGAACTACAATTCAGCTTCAGTCAACTTCGGCAAGGCTATTGACGAAATCGACAAAGCCATCAAGCGGATGGAAGAAGTCAAGAAGTTTTTGACTACATCAGAAAACCAACTCCGCCTCGCAAACAATAAGTTGGACGATGTTTCTGTTAAAAAATTGACTCGTAAGAATCCGACCATGAAGGCTAAGTTTGAAGCATTGAAGGGGGAATAGAAAGCAGTGGAAAATGAATTATTAGTATTGAATACTGAAGAAGTAGATGAATCACAAAGTTTAAATTATGATGAATTGGAAGAACTACTTGAGCAACAATTTGAGATGGAATTTTCTAATCTTGAATCGTTACAAACAGAGTTTAAAGAAATAGGATCACCTGATAAGTTAAGTAAAGTTATTTTAGATGAAATTTGGAATCAATTTTGGAATCAGATTGGTTTAGATATGACAAGTGACACGCTTCTTAAGCAGTATAATGACAAGCATCCTAATGGTTATACAAAAGAAGAGGGTGATAAAATAATGAGAGATAAAAGGTATACTAATGCAAATAATGCTATGAAAGAAAAGCAAAAATCTGGAAACTTAAAGGATGAATATACTGGTAAAACATTAAAAATTAATGATAAAGCTAATTTGGATCACGTCATACCAAGAAAACAGATTTTTGAAAACACATGGAGGAAAATAGCAGATATTGAAACTTCTGATTTAGCCAATAAATCAGAAAATTTAGCAGCAACTAATGAATCACTTAATAAAAGTAAAGGTGCAAAATCTAATAGCGAGTATATAAAGGATAGAGAAGTAAGAGAAAAAAATCTAAAAGAACAAGTTGAAAGAGCTAATAAAAAAATTGATAAGATGAATATCTCAGATGCCGAAAAGCGAAATCTTAAGGCTGAAAATAATAAAAAATTAAATGATAAATACATTTTGCATGATTCTGCAAAAGAAACATTAAAAAAATATTTAGAATTACATAGTGACAATCCTGAAAATAAAAATGCAAATAGGCGATTTGTAAGAAATGTATTTGATAGGATAGCACGTTCTAGCGCACGTGTAAAAAAATGCTACAAAGTCAAATTGAGCAATTGCGCGATGATTTTGAGCGTGAACGTACTCAACTAGTGGATCAAATCGATTAAAAAGACAAGCAGATTGCTGACATGATCGGAATCTATCATTTAGAGGTAAAAGTAATGGAGGGAATTTAAATGGGATTTAGGATATTCATGCTAATCGTAGTTTTACTTATTCCGTTAACTATGCTTTTATTTGGCTGGCTATTTTTCAGGAGAACACCGAAAGAAATCAATTATGTATTCGGATACCGAACAAAAAGGTCCATGAGGAATGAAGAAACATGGAAGTTTGCGAATCAATATTTGGGGAAAGTATGGTATCTTTGCGGACTACTTTCAGCACCTCTCTCCGTGATTGCCATGGCCATTGTTTTTGAAAAGGGAACGGAGACAATGAGTACTGTTGGCTTTATTATCACGATGATTCAGACAATCCCTTTAGTTGGCGCGATGATTTCAACAGAGATTGCATTGAAGAAAAACTTTGATGAAAACGGGAGAAGGAAGTAAACGAGGTATATCCATCACTAAAAGAAAAGCAGCAAATCTTTTGTTACAAAAGATAATTACATTACAATTCTTGAAGAAGATATTTCATGAATGAAATCAGAAAGCAACACATGAACGGTATTATCAACTTAAAAAAGAAGCGGGGATGACCTCGCATGACGCGGTTTTTAAACTGCGTAAGATTTTGGGAACCAAGAAGATTGGTCATGGTGGGACCTTGGATCCAGATGTGGTGGGTGTTTTGCCAATTGCGGTGGGCAGGGCGACCCGAATGGTAGAGTTCATGCAGGATGAGGGCAAGGTCTATGAGGGGGAAATCACTCTTGGCTATTCAACGACGACCGAGGATGCTAGTGGGGAAATTGTTGCAGAAACTCCTGTTTTAACTCCACTGGATGAACATCTTGTCGATAAAGCGATTGCTAGTTTGACTGGTCCTATCATTCAAATCCCACCGATGTATTCCGCTGTCAAGGTTAATGGTCGTAAGCTCTATGAGTATGCGCGTGCTGGTCAGGAGGTTGAGCGTCCAGAACGTCAGGTAACGATTTATAGTTTTGAAAGAACCAGTCCCATTTCCTACGAGGACAAACTTGCGCGCTTTACCTTCCGTGTAAAATGTAGCAAGGGAACCTATATCCGTACCTTATCGGTTGACTTGGGAGAAAAGCTAGGTTTTGCGGCTCACATGTCTCATCTTACACGAACTAGCGCAGCGGGTTTACAGTTAGAAGATTCCTTGACCTTGGAAGAAATTGCAGACAAGGTAGAGGCTGGACAACTGGACTTTCTCCATCCTATTGAGATTGGTACTGGTGATTTAGTTAAGGTTTATCTTACTCCGGATCAGGCTGAGGAAGTCCGTTTTGGTCGTTTCATCGAGTTAGAACAAATGGAAAATCAATTAGCTGCTTTCGAAGGTGAGAAACTTTTAGCTATTTTAGAAAAGCGGGAAAATCTTTATAAACCTAGAAAGGTTTTCTCTTAATTATTTGACGAATTAATGATTTTTATCTACTAGTCCAAAGATGGGATTTTCTCATCTTTTTAAAATATTAGCTGATAAATAGATTTAAAACTTTATGTCTTAAAAAACCATTGAAAATACAGTGTTATTTGACAGTTTTGATTACTTATGATAAGATTAAATTTAAGAAAAGCTAGAGAAAAATAGAGGATATTATGAGTATTGAAATGACTGTCAGTGAGATTGCTGAGGTCTTGGGACTATCCCGACAAGCAATCAATAATCGTGTCAAGGAATTACCTGAAGAAGATATTACAAAAAACGACAAAGGTGTTACTGTTGTTACTCGCAGTGGATTGATCAAACTTGAAGAAATCTACAAAAAGACTATCTTTGAAGATGAACCAGTTAGTGATGAAGTTAAGCAACGAGAACTCATGGAGATTCTTGTTGATGAAAAGAACGCTGAAATCATCCGTCTTTATGATCAATTGAAAGCTAAAGACAAGCAACTGGCTGAAAAAGATGAACAGATACGTGTTAAAGACCGTCAAATCGCTGAAAAAGATAAGCAATTGGACCAACAACAACAGTTAACCCTTCAAGCTATGAAGGACCAAGAAACTCTTCAGCTGGAGTTGGATCAAGCTAAGCAAGAAGTTCAAGCATCGAAGAAGGGCTTCTTTGCTCGCTTATTTGGCAAATAAGAAAAAACTGCTTGGTTTCTATGATTAGACCAGGTGGTTTCTTTTTACAAATCAATAAGGAATGATAAGATGGAAACATTAAGAGATTATATCTCATTTGACTTAGAATTCAACAAACACCAGGACAAGACTCATTTGATTCAAGTATCAGCAGTGCACTTTAAAGATGGTGAAGAGGTAGAAGCGTTTGACTCTTATGTTCACTCAGATGTACCTTTAAAGAGTTTTATTAATGGTTTGACTGGTATTACTTCAGAGACTCTCAAGAATGCCCCAAAGGTAGAAGAAGTCCTCCAAAAATTTCAAGATTTTGTTGGTGATTTACCCCTTGTTGGTTATAATGCAGCAAAGAGTGATTTACCGATTTTACTAGAACATGGTTTGGACTATCGAGAACAATATTTAGTCGATCTCTACAATGAGGCACTTGAGCGACGTAGTTCTGATCTTCATGGAATTGCTAATCTAAAATTACAAACTGTGGCTAATTTTCTAGGTTTTAAAGGGCAATCTCATAATAGTTTAGAGGATGCTCGTATGACTGCTCGAGTGTATGAAGTTTTTCTGGAGTCTGATGAGAGTAGACTGTTACTCAATTCTCAGAGTAGTCTCAATTCGAATCCATTTGGTGCCTTAGATCTATCACAGTTTTTTGATTAGGAGGTTTTATGAAACCTGAAAACCGAAAAAATTGGGTTTTAAAAAGATTTACCTAAATCTAGATAAAATCCTCTTTCTATTCTTTCTAATCTTTATGTTGGTTGACTATATCTGGTTGCCATTAAACTCAGTGATAGCTGGATTTTTGCTAAGTCAGACTGGATATTTGTTTATTTCCTACAACAATATTTTTGAGATAATAAAAAATGCTCCCATTGTCAGTCTTGGCTTTGTAATCTTAATAGCCATCAATCTGCTGGTAGCCTATTTTCAACTCAGTATTCTCTTTATTGGAGCTCGCCACCTCCTATATCACGAAAAAAGGACTCTTATAGAATATAGTCGAAAAGTATTTCGTGAAAGCCTTACTTTTATGAAGAAAATGACTATTTCAAAAGCTTTGTTTATCTTTTTATTTGTAGCAATGCTATTTCCTTTTATCAGAAAGATATTTAAGATTTATTATTTCAATAAAATCGTGATTCCGGAGTTTATTCAAACCTACATGGAAGATAAGTACTGGATGTGGTGGGTAGCCATTATTATCTTATCACTCTTATTCTTCTATGTTTCAGTTCGCTTGATATTCACTCTGCCTAAGGTTTTTTATGAAAAGATGACGGTCAAGGAAGCGATCATTTATAGTTTGGATAGAACTAAAAATTACTTTTGGTTTTATGCCTGGCATTTATTCTTAATTATTGTAAAAACCAATCTATTCTTCTATCTTCCTCTCATCCCAATATTATCTACTCAGTATATAGTGGATAGCCTTACTCAGAGAGAGTCTCTGGTCCTAGCTATTTTGAATTTTGTTCTGATCAAGAATTTCCACTATATGGCATTAACCTATTTCCTTGTGAAATTTACGTCCTTCTTAACAGGAGAAGAACTTGATATTATGCCGAGACGCGAGAAGGACCATATCATGAGGTGGGGTGTTATGGTGTGTGCATGTATCTTCTTTGCGATTGAAGGCTATAATTATTTAGAAGCTCCTGTAGTCAATCCACCGCTTTTGATTTCACACCGTGGTGTATCAAATGGCAATGGTGTACAAAATACCATTCAATCCCTAGAAAAAACATCTCAATTAAAACCAGATTTAATCGAGATGGATATTCAGGAAACAAAGGATGGGCAATTTGTCATGATGCATGATGCTAATCTTAGAGGTTTAGCAGGTATCAATAAAACGCCACAGGATTTGACTTTAGATGAGTTAAAACAGATTGATATTCACGAGAATGGTTATGAAACAAAGATTTCGAGTTTTGATGATTACCTGAATCGTGCAAATGAATTGCATCAGAAACTACTCATTGAGATTAAGACCAGCCACAAAGATAGCCCGCAGATGATGGAACATTTTCTAGAAAAATACGGTGCAAAAATTAAGGTTTATGGTCATCAAATGCAATCCTTGGATTATAAGGTTATTGAAAAAGTAAGAGAGTATGACAAGGATATTCCTGTCTACTTTATTCTTCCCTATAATTCTGTTTTTCCTAGAACGGATGCGACAGGCTATACAATGGAATACTCTACTTTGGATGAATATTTTGTTACGAAACTATGGAATACTGAGCAAAAACTCTATGTATGGACAATCAATAGTTCCGAATCTTTTAATAAGTCTTTTCACCTAGGTGTTGACGGAATGATTACGGATGACTTGGAAAAAATAAAAGAAGAACTAGTAACTGCTCAGGAAGATCCTGAATATAGTGACTTATTGCTAAATAAAGCAACTGAATTATTTGCTTTTTAACATAAATTAAAAGAGGCTGTGAACCAGCCTCTTTTTGATAACCTAATTAAAATGGTAACTTACCAGCAAATGCTCCAAGTTTCTTCTTAGTAGTTTCATCAATTTGTTCAAGAGCAGCATTGAGAGCTTGGACAGTCATGTCAGAAAGTGTTTCGATATCTTCAGGATCCACAACTGCGGGATCAAAATCAATTTTTACGACCTTTTTATCACCTGTTATGGTAGCAGTTACAAGGTTTTGAGCAGAAGTCCCAACAAATTCTGTGGCAGCCAATTCAGCTTGGCTTTGCTCCATTTGTTTTTGAAGTTTTTGAGCTTGACGCATCATATTTTGCATATTCATCATGGCGGTAGATAGCTTCCTTTTCTTTTATTTTCCATTATATTTTAACAATTTTAATTAGAAAAGTCTAATTAAAATTTCAGGACTTCTATATATATCGAACATTAGTTTAAGGTTTTTTAAGGTTTCTATACTATTCTGAAGAACTCTATATTAATCGAGAGTTATAAATGTAAGGATAAATTTTTTAAATATTCTCACCTAAAAGTGCTCTCGTCATCAGTTTCTAACTAGAGAGAACTAGTATTTATTTCAAGATAGTGCTAGATTATGATATAATAGTAAAGAATGAGTTTTAAAACAAACCAAAGGAGTATCAAAATGATTTACGCTGGAATTTTAGCAGGTGGAACCGGCACGCGCATGGGTATTAGTAACCTACCAAAACAATTTCTTGAGTTGGGAGATCGTCCAATTCTAATCCATACAATTGAAAAATTTGTCCTAGAACCAAGTATTGAAAAAATTGTTGTTGGTGTTCATGGTGACTGGGTTACACATGCAGAAGATCTAGTTGAAAAATTCCTTCCACTTCACAAGGACCGCATCATCATTACAAAAGGTGGGGCGGATCGTAATTCTAGTATTGAAAAGATTATTGAAGCTATCGATGCTTATCGTCCAATCACTGAAGATGATATCGTGGTCACACATGACTCAGTTCGTCCCTTTATCACACTTCGCATGATTCAAGACAATATCGCTCTTGCTCAAAAACATGATGCGGTTGATACTGTGGTTGAAGCGGTGGATACTATCGTTGAAAGTACAAATGGTCAGTTCATTACAGATATTCCAAACCGTGCTCATCTCTACCAAGGACAAACTCCACAAACCTTCCGTTGTAAAGACTTTATTGACTTGTATGGTTCTTTGTCAGCAGAAGAAAAAGAAATTTTAACAGATGCATGTAAAATCTTTGTCATTAAGGGTAAAGACGTAGCCTTAGCTAAAGGTGAATACTCAAACCTTAAAATTACAACAGTTACAGACTTGAAAATTGCTAAAAGCATGATTGAGAAAGACTAGAGACATGATTAATCAAATTTATCAACTGACAAAACCAAAGTTTATTAATATTAAATATCAGGAAGAAGAAATTGATCAAGAGAATCATATCCTCATCCGACCAAACTATATGGCTGTTTGTCATGCGGATCAGCGATACTATCAAGGTAAACGGGATCCAAAAATTTTAGCGAAAAAACTACCAATGGCTATGATTCATGAGTCTTGTGGTACAGTCATTTCTGACCCAACAGGTACCTATAAGGTTGGCCAAAAGGTTGTTATGATTCCAAATCAACCACCTATGCAAAGTGATGAGGAATTCTACGAAAACTACATGACTGGAACGTATTTCCTATCAAGTGGCTATGATGGGTTTATGAGAGAGTTTGTTTCTCTGCCTAAAGACCGTGTAGTTTCCTACGACGATATTGAAGACACAGTTGCAGCCATTACTGAATTTGTCAGTGTGGGTATGCACGCTATGAATCGTTTTATGACTGTTTCACATAGCAGACGTCAACGAATTGCTGTCATTGGTGATGGAAGTTTAGCTTTTGTCATGGCTAATATTATCAACTATACCTTGCCTGAAGCTGAGATTATTGTTATCGGCCGTCATTGGGAGAAATTAGAACTCTTCTCATTTGCAAAAGAGCTTTACATTACTGATAGCATTCCAGAAGATTTAAGTTTTGACCATGGTTTCGAATGCTGTGGTGGTGATGGATGCGGGCCTGCTATCAATGACTTGATTCGCTACATCAAACCACAAGGTACCATTTTGATGATGGGTGTTAGTGAGTATAAGGTCAACATCAACACTCGGGATTCATTGGAAAAAGGCTTGTTACTAGTCGGTTCTTCCCGTTCTGGAAGAATTGACTTTGAAAATGCTATTCAAATGATGGAGATCAAGAAATTTGCCAATCGTTTGAAGAATATTATTTATCTAGAAGAACCAGTGAGAGAGATTAAAGATATTCACCGGGTTTTTGCCACTGATCTAAATACTGCCTTTAAGACAGTCTTTAAGTGGAATGTGTAAGTAGATAGGAGAAGACTTTGGATAAAATAATTAAGGAAAAAATCGCTTCTTTATTAGCAAATGATGAGGATATCCTAAGTGTGAAGCAATTGGGTGGCATGACCAACCAAAACTATTTAGTAAAGACAAGTGCAAATCAGTATATCGTTAAGTTTTTCGGTAAAGGTACGGATAAATTAATCAACCGCCAGAATGAAAAGTTCAATCTTGAATTGTTAAAAGATTTAAAATTAGATGTAGAAAATTATCTTTTTGATATCGAAGCTGGTATCAAAGTTAATCAATACATTGAAAATGCTGAGACACTTGACTCAGCTACCATTAAAACCAAATTTGAAAAGATTGCACCAATTCTACAAACCATTCACGCTTCTGGTAAAGAATTAAAAGGAGAGTTTGCTCCTTTTGAAGAAATCAAAAAATATGAATCCTTGATTCAAGGAGAGATTTACTATCCAAACTATGAAGCTGTAAGAAAATCAGTATTTTCTTTGAAAGATGAACTTGAAGAGATTGGAATTGATAAAAAATCATGTCATATTGATTTGGTTCCAGAAAACTTTATTGAAGGACCAGATGGACATCTTTATCTCATTGATTGGGAATATTCATCTATGAATGATCCTATGTGGGATTTGGCAGCCCTCTTCCTAGAATCTGAATTTACAAGTGCAGAAGAAGAAGAATTTTTAAGTCTTTACGAGAGTGACAAGACTCCAGTTTCAAGGGAGAAAATTCGTATTTACAAAATCTTGCAAGATATTATTTGGAGTCTCTGGACTATCTACAAGGAAGAAAATGGTGCAGATTTTGGGGATTATGGGATTTCTCGTTACAATAGGGCTATGAATGAATTGAATTATAAGGGAGGCACTTATGAAAACTAAAAATGGAGTTTCTTTTGGTCTGCTTTCAGGTGTGTTCTGGGGACTAGGACTAACCGTCAGTGCCTACATCTTCTCAATATTTACTGATTTATCTCCCTTTGTAGTAGCAGCTGCACACGATTTCCTTAGTATTTTTATCTTACTAGGTTATCTTCTAGTTAAAGAAGGGAAAGTTCGTTTTTCAATCTTCTTGAATATTCGAAATGTGAGTGTTATTATCGGAGCACTCTTAGCAGGACCTATTGGTATGCAGGCCAACCTCTATGCGGTTAAGTATATTGGTAGTTCCTTAGCATCATCAGTTTCAGCCATTTATCCTGCGGTTTCAGTCTTGCTGGCTTTCTTCTTTTTGAAGCATAAGATTTCTAAAAATACAGTTTTTGGAATTCTTCTAATCATTGTTGGGATTATTGCTCAGACCTATAAAGCAGAGCAGGTTAATTCTTTCTACATAGGTATTCTTTGCGCTTTAATTTGTGCCTTTGCTTGGGGGAGCGAAAGTGTTCTCAGCTCCTTTGCTATGGAAAGTAATCTCAGTGAATTAGAAGCCCTCTTGATTCGTCAAGTTACATCCTTCTTGTCCTATCTAGTTATTGTGCTCTTCTCACATCATTCATTTGCAGAAGTTGCAAATGGCCAGTTGTTTGGTCTATTGATTATCTTTGCGGCATTTAATATGATTTCTTATCTTGCCTACTATATTGCTATCAATCGATTGCAACCGGCAAAAGCAACGGGTTTGAATGTCAGTTATGTAGTTTGGACTGTCCTCTTTGCAGCAATGTTCTTGGGGGTACCTCTGACTATTTTGACCGTTATAACTTCATTTGTAGTAATGGCTGGTGTTTATATTATCATTAAAGAATAAAGGAGAAAACGCGTGAAAGCGATCATCTTAGCAGCGGGATTGGGGACTCGTTTGAGACCCATGACAGAAAATACTCCCAAAGCCTTGGTTAAAGTCAATCAAAAACCTTTGGTTGAATATCAAATTGAATACTTAAAAGAACGTGGAATTGATGACATCATCATCGTCGTTGGTTATTTGAAAGAACAATTCGACTACCTTAAAGAGAAATACGGCGTTCGTTTGGTCTTCAACGATAAGTATGCTGATTACAATAACTTTTACTCGCTTTACTTGGTGAAAGAAGAGTTGGCTAACAGCTACGTTATCGACGCGGATAACTATCTTTTCAAGAATATGTTCCGCAATGACATCGAGCGTTCAACTTATTTCAGTGTATATCGCGAAGACTGTGATAATGAGTGGTTCCTAGTTTATGGGGATGACTATAAAGTACAAGATATCATTGTCGATAGTAAAAACGGACGCATCTTGAGTGGTGTATCATTCTGGGATGCTCCAACAGCTGAGAAAATTGTTGGATTTATTGACAAGGCATATGCAAGTGGCGAGTTTGTTGACCTCTATTGGGACAACATGGTCAAAGATAATATCAAAGAACTAGATGTTTATGTAGAAGAGTTAGAAGGAAACAGCATCTACGAAATTGACAGTGTTAAAGATTATCAAAAATTAGAAAAGATTCTTTCTTCACAAAAATAAATAATTTTTATTAACTGATACCTTACCTATTTTTACTTGACTTTTCACGATTGATACAGTATACTAGTGAAAATTTAACCTTTAAGGGAAGTCCAGAGAGACTCACAAGGTGTCAGAGAAAAGAAGCTACAATGGAAACAAGTAAGCGAGTGCTTATTTGCTACTTTTGTGTAAATATCTTAACTGAAACCTTGCAATAGCAAGGTTTTTCTTTATCTGATCCCCTTAAAATTTAAGGAGGAAAAGTTATGAATGCAAATTGTAAAAAACGAATGGGTGCAATTCGCTTGGAAGTTATGAGAGTAGTATCTCAGGAGGAAATCGTGCCAACAATCTTTGAGCTTGTACTTGAAGGAGACATGGTTGAAACTATGAAAGCTGGACAATTTCTTCATTTGCGTGTACCTGACGATGCCCATCTCTTGCGTCGTCCAATTTCGATTTCATCAATAGATAAGGCGACTAAGCGATGCAGACTTATCTATCGAGTCGAAGGTTCTGGTACGGCAATCTTTTCAAGCTTAAAAACAGGTGATAGCATAGATGTTATGGGACCTCAAGGAAATGGTTTTGACTTATCAGATTTAGACAAGCAGAGTCATGTTCTCCTAGTCGGTGGTGGAATCGGAGTGCCACCCTTACTTGAAGTTGCTAGACAACTGTATGCTCGTGGTGTAAAAATAACAACTATTCTAGGATTTGCTACTAAAGACGCTGTTATTCTTGAAGATGAATTAGCCCAATACAGCAAAATCTTTGTGACGACTGATGACGGCTCTTATGGAATCAAGGGAAACGTCTCAGTTGTGATTAAGGAATTTGACACTGTTTTTGATGCTATATACTCATGTGGGGCACCTGGTATGATGAAATATATCAATCAAACCTTTTACGACCATCCAAGAGCTTATCTATCTCTAGAATCTCGTATGGCCTGTGGCATGGGAGCTTGCTACGCTTGTGTCCTGAAAGTGCCAGATAGTGAAACTGTTAGTCAACGCGTCTGCGAAGATGGTCCTGTATTTAAAACAGGAACAGTGGTTTTATAAGGAGTGTGTCATGACAACAAATCGATTACAAGTTTCTCTACCAGGCTTAGAGTTAAAGAATCCTATCATTCCTGCTTCAGGCTGTTTTGGTTTCGGACAAGAATATGCCAAATACTATGATTTGGACCTTTTAGGATCTATCATGATTAAAGCTACAACCCTTGAACCACGTTTTGGTAATCCTACTCCACGAGTGGCAGAAACACCTGCAGGTATGCTCAATGCCATTGGTTTGCAGAATCCTGGTTTAGATGTCGTTCTCTCTGAAAAATTACCTTGGCTTGAAAGAGAATACCCAAATCTCCCTATTATCGCCAATGTTGCTGGATTTTCAAAACAAGAATACGCAGCAGTTTCTCATGGAGTTTCAAAGGCAACTAATGTGAAAGCCATCGAGCTAAATATTTCCTGTCCAAACGTTGATCATGGGAATCATGGACTTTTAATTGGACAGGACCCTGAGTTGGCTTATGATGTGGTAAAAGCTGCTGTAGAGGCTTCATCAGTTCCTGTTTATGTTAAACTAACACCAAGTGTGACCGATATAACTTCCGTTGCAAAAGCTGCAGAAGACGCGGGAGCTAGTGGGCTAACCATGATTAATACTCTTGTTGGTATGCGTTTTGATATCAAGACAAGAAAACCAATCCTCGCAAATGGAACAGGTGGGATGTCAGGTCCAGCAGTCTTTCCAGTTGCACTTAAATTAATTCGCCAGGTAGCACAAACAACGAGTCTGCCAATTATCGGTATGGGGGGAGTCGATTCAGCTCAAGCTGCCTTAGAAATGTATCTAGCAGGTGCTTCAGCAATCGGTGTCGGAACAGCAAACTTTACAAATCCGTATGCTTGTCCAGATATTATCGAAAATCTGCCAAAAGTTATGGACAAATATAACATCGAAAGTCTGGAACAACTTAGGAAAGAAGTAAAAAGTAGCTTATAGTCTTTTTAAATTCGTAATGTTTTGAATGCCTTCTTCTTTTTGGTATAATATGACTATGATTGTAACAATACCTATTAAAACTGAAAAAGACATTGCAACACCAGGCCCAACAGTCCTTGTATTAGGATATTTTGATGGGATTCACCTTGGTCATCAAAAATTATTTAGCATTGCTGGTGAAATTGCTGCAAAGAAGAGATTAAGCGTTGCTTTAATTACTTTTCATGAATCTCCGAAGTTAACCTTAAAAGCCTATACGCCAGAAAATTTGCTTCATATCCTAAATGCTGACGAGCGTGAACGCAAATTTAAACGAGCTGGAGTTGAAAATCTCTATCTGATGGATTTCTCAAGTCGTATAGCTAATATGACAGCGCAAGAGTTCGTAGATTGCTTTGTCAAGGAAGTTAAAGCAGATACCATTGTAGTTGGATTTGACTATAGCTTAGGTTCAGATCGAAAATCTGCAGAGGACTTAAAAGAAATCTTCGATGGAGAAGTAGTCGTAGTACCACCTGTAGAAGATGAAAAAGGCAAGATTAGCTCTACTCGCATTCGACAAGCTATCCTAGGAGGGAATGTGAAAGAAGCAGGTCAATTGCTTGGTAGCCCCCTTCCAACAAGAGGAATAGTCGTACATGGCAATGCTCGTGGCCGAACAATTGGATATCCTACTGCAAATCTCGTGCTTTTGGACCGCACTTATATGCCAGCAGATGGTGTCTATACTGTTGATATCGAAATCAAGAGAAAACTCTATCGAGGAATGGCCAGTGTTGGAAAGAACGTGACCTTTGATGGAGAAGATGAGCGTTTTGAAGTGAATATCTTTGATTTTGATGAGGATATTTATGGCGAAACAGTAACCGTCTATTGGTTAGATCGTATCCGTGATATGGTGAAATTTGAGTCAGTCGAAGAATTGGTTCATCAACTCGAGGATGACGAAAAAATTGCTAGAAAATAAAGATTTTAGAAGTTTGGGATTTATCTCAAGCTTTTTCTATTTCTTTAAGACTCAATAGAACTACTCTGAAATTTCTGGAAAAGATTGATAAAAACTCTCTATTTTGATATAATTTAATCATCAAACTAAAGGAGACGATTATGTTTAAGGAAAAACGAAATAAAGGTTTTGTTTCTGGCCTTGTCCTTTCAATTCTATTTTTTGTCGCTGCTGGTGTAACGGGCTTTATGTGGAATCTTCATCAACATCCAACGAATCCATTTGGAGAGGATACTCGTTCAGGTAAAGAAGCCACGATGACTATCTATGATATGTATCCAGAAGTTGTAGGGGATGTAGACGCTGGAAGTGTCATTTACCTTGTCCAATATAGCAAGGAAGGGGACGGTCAGTTTGCTGTTGTTGAGGCTAAAGAAAATGATGAATCCATTAAGAAACTCATTGAACAGGCTAAAGCAGGTACTCTAGAAGAGAATCCAGTAACCCTCATTGGCACTCAGTTGCAACCCCTTAGTACAAATGTTAATAAATCACGTAATAATAGAATCGTAGATTTATCTGGGTTTATTGATTCTATTCTGGATCATAATTCTACTGTCTACCATAACATGAATACTAGTATCTACCTTAGTCTAACTGAACATTCACGTGAAGGTTTGTATTATATCATTGCAATTGCTATTTTTGGTGGAGTAGGAGTGTTTACACTTGTAACAGCCTTCCTACTACGTAGAAAATCAATTGCTTCTTATGAAGAACTTTATCAAACCTACCCTGAGTTACAAGGAAATCTTGAAGTAATTGCAGAACAAGCAGATTTTTACGATCAGGATTTAAAGGTTATTCTTTATAAAAACCACCTTATTACCTATTTCAAAGGAACTCAAGCAATCAATCTAAATAATGTTCAACAGCTCTATCTGGTCTCAACAACATACCAACGTAATCTCATCAGAAATAAAATTTATCAATTGTGCTATATTATCAAGGATGACAAAAAGAAACATTACTTAACTATTAAAACTACTAAGACAGTTCAAGAACAATTGGATGAACTCTGGGATCTTATCATGGAGAAATTCCCAGATATTCATATCGGAGTTTAAAACCAAGCATCGATTATCGATGCTTTTTTAGAAAAAAGAAAAAATGAGATTTATCAGTTGACATCTTAAATTTTAAGGTGTAGAATGTTTACTAGTTAATTAAACGGTTAAACACTAGTTAAGGAGTTGTGATGAAAAAAAGAAGAGTCCTGTGGCTTGTAATTGCCTTGTTTGCTTTTTTCTTAGGAGCTTGTGGACAAAAATCTAGTCAAGATAATAGCAGTGAAGCTAAGGGGATGAAGATTGTGACAAGTTTTTACCCTGTCTATGCCATGGTCAAAGAAATTTCTGGCGATTTGAATGATGTTCGGATGATTCAGTCGAGTTCCGGTATTCATTCCTACGAACCATCTGCAAATGATATTGCAGCCATCTATGATTCCGATGTTTTTGTTTATCATTCTCATACCTTAGAGTCATGGGCGGGAAGTTTGGATCCAAGCCTACAAAAGTCCAAGGTAAAGGTTTTAGAAGCATCTGAAGGAATGTCCTTGGAGCGCGTGCCTGGATTAGAAGATATGCAGGCTGGAGAAGGGATTGATGAAAAGACCTTGTACGATCCTCACACTTGGTTAGATCCTGAAAAGGTTGCAGAAGAAGCACAGATAATTGCTGATAAGTTATCCGAACTGGACAGTGCCAACAAGGATACCTATCAGAAAAATGCACAGAACTTTAGTGCTAAAGCTCATGATTTGACAAAGAAATACCAACCCATCTTTGAAAAAGCTAATCAAAAGACATTTGTGACCCAACACACAGCCTTTTCATATTTAGCAAAACGATTTGGACTAAATCAGCTTGGTATTGCAGGAATATCTCCTGATCAAGAACCAAGTCCAAGACAATTGACTGAAATCCAGGAATTTGTAAAGACTTATAAGGTCAAAACCATCTTTACAGAGAGTAATGCTTCATCAAAGGTAGCTGATACCCTTGTCAAATCAACAGGTGTGACTCTTAAAACGCTAAACCCTTTAGAGGCTGACCCACAAAATGACAAGTCTTACTTGGAAAATTTAGAAGAAAATTTGGCAATTTTAGCTCAAGAATTGAAATGAGGAGATTATGAAGATTAATAAAAAATATTTAGCAGGATCTGCAGTGGTTCTTGCCTTAAGTGTCTGCGCTTACGTTTTAAATCAACATCAAGCGCCTGAGAAAAAAGATGACAACCGTGTATCCTATGTTGATGGGAAAGAGTCGGATGCTAAAAAGAATGAAACTCTGACACCTGATCAAGTCAACCAAAAAGAAGGAATAGAAGCTGAACAGATTGTTACTAAGATTACAGATCAAGGCTATGTGACTTCTCACGGTGACCATTTCCATTTCTACAATGGTAAGGTGCCTTTTGATGCCATCTTTAGTGAAGAATTGGTCATGAAGGATCCAAACTATAAACTAAGTGATGGAGATATTGTCAATGAGATTAAAGGTGGCTATATCATCAAGGTGGATGGCAAATATTATGTCTATCTTAAAGATGCTAGTCACACAGATAATATTCGTACCAAAGACCAAATCGAGAAACAAAAACAAGAACACACATCAGATAGTAGTAGTACAAGTAATGAAGTTATTGTTGCACGAGCACAAGGTCGATATACAACTGACGACGGTTACGTCTTTAATGCTACAGATATTATTGAAGATACAGGTGACGCTTATATAGTTCCTCATGGTGGCCATTATCATTACGTTCCTAAGAGTGCTCTATCTTCAAGTGAATTGGCTGCCGCTCAAGCTTATTTAGCTACTAGATCTAGCCAGCCAAGTTTAACAGACTACAAACCGAATCCAAGTGTTGAACCAAGTCATCAAGTAGAGAAACCAGCTACAAGCAATCCAGTACAAGAAGAAAATAATCTTCAAAAACTTCTAGAACAGCTTTACGCTTTACCAGTTAGTCAACGCTATAAAGAATCTGATGGTTTGGTATTTGACCCAGCTAAAATTACCAGTCGTACGGCTAATGGAGTAGCTATCCCTCATGGAAATCACTACCATTTCATCCCTTATAGCAGTTTATCTGCTTTGGAGCAAAAGATTGCACGTTTGATACCACTTTCGGGTCTAGTAACACCATCAAATCCTGTAGAAACTCCAAGTAAAGCAAACGAAGACCACGACCATGGCCACGAAGATGTCAATCATCATCACGAAGAAGACCATGACCACGATCATGCTAATCATCATCACGAAGAAGAGCATGATCATGACTTCGCAGCTGATCGAGTGATTAGTGAGGACGACCAAGGTTTCGTAGTTTCACATGGAGACCACAATCATTATTTTTACAAGAAAGATTTGACGGCTCAACAGATTAAAGAAGCTCAGGAACACTTGAAAGGTAAAACCGAAGTTAAACCTAATCCATCAGATGAGCAGCATGATGAAGAGGGGCATGATCACCACCATGGTGAAGAGCACAATCACGGATTTGATGCTGACCGAGTGATTAGTGAGGACGACCAAGGTTTCGTAGTTTCACATGGAGACCACAATCATTATTTTTACAAGAAAGATTTGACGGCTCAACAGATTAAAGAAGCTCAGGAACACTTGAAAGGTAAAACCGAATTTAAACCTAATCCATCAGATGAGCACCATGATGAAGAGGGGCATGATCACCACCATGGTGAAGACCACGATCACGGATTCGATGCTGACCGAGTGATAAGTGAAGATGAGCAAGGTTTTGTCGTTTCACATGGAGACCACAATCATTATTTTTACAAGAAAGATTTATCAGCAGAGCAGATTAAGGCTGCACAAGACCATCTTCATGGCTATCAGCAGACAGAACTTGTTAAACCTCTTGCCAAGACGGTTGAAAGTTTCTCTCGTGATGCCAGCGATGAAGAAAAAATAGCTTATATTTCTAAAACATATGGCGTTCCTCTTGAGGCTATCAGAATTTCAAATGGATTCTTTGTATTTGGTAATCCAGATCAGGCTTATGACCCAACTCACATTCACCCTTACGCCGTTCGTAAGGAACACGTTCGTATTCCGCTTCAAACAGGTGATGCAGAGCTTGATTTCCTAAATGAACTCTATACAACTGCTCTACGTGATGGTGTTTCACCTTATAGCTTGCAGGTTGAAAATGGTAGTTTCGTCATTCCTCATGGTGACCATAACCACTATATTAAAGTTCAAACCAAGGGCTATGAAGTGGCTCTAAAAAATAAAATTCCTGCCTTGCAATCTAACTACCGACCAGGAGCTTTTGATGAAGCGACTGTTCAAAATAAGGTTGATCAACTTCTAGCAGAAAGTCGTGAAGTTTACAAGGATAAACCAATTCAACAAAGACAAATTGAGCTTGCTTTGGGACAATTCTCTGAAAATATGAAGAAGCTCTCAACCAACTCTACAGCTGGTTATCTGGCTGCTTTGGATTTGTTTGATAAGCAGTATATTCACATTGACTCAAGTGTCAAACCAACAGAAATCAGTCCTTTAGACAAGAAATATCAAGCTTTAGTAGATAAGATTAATACTTTAGACACAGATGCTTATGGACTTCCTAAGAAGGATTTATTGACTCAGCTTCAAGAAAATAAACTTGCCCAAGATGAAGCAGGTTTAGATGCAGTTGAAGCTAAGTTACAAGCTTTGCAGGATTTTAATGACCGTACTGGTGTTACGACAGTCGAATACATCAAGTATTTCTACCAACATCTATCTGACGGTCGCTTAAATGACAAGTTACGAGATAAAGTTGCTAACCTAACGTGGACACTTTATCAGTCACAATCCTTCCTTAAGGCAACTGACTTGAACAAACTCTTCCCAGAAATCTATCAAACAAAACTGGAAGTGGAAGAAGCGCTCAAAAATGAGCCAGTTGCAAGCAAGGCTTCTGAAACAATCTTAGATACTGAAAAAGTGGATGGGCATAGTGCTAAAACTGCAGTCTATGAGTTCTTGAAAGGTTTGTATGATGATATCAAACCTGAGGAACAAAGCAATCATGTCTTAAAAGGTCAGGTAGAAGGTCTTGTAACAAAAGCTGATGAATTGGTGAATCAAGTCAAAGAAGAAGGCGTAAAAGCTTCACTCGCTGACGAAGTGAAAAATCTAAAGGCAGCTTTGGAGAAAGAAGACGCAGACCTTGATGAATTAAATACACAGGTTCAAGATCTTTTGAAACGTATTTCACTAACAATCCAAAATGAACGTGATAATTCTAAACAAGACCCAGAGGTTTTAGTTCTCTATCAAAAATTATATAACGGAGTCCTTGCCCTCCATACTTATTTGGAAATGAATAATGGTTCTGATGCGGACTTTGATAAAGTAGATGCCTTGTTTGATAAACTAAGTGCAGCAAGCAAAGACAAGCAAGCTCTTCTAGCTCTTGCTCAAGAAATTGTCTCGTTAAACCAAGAATTTCAATCTAAAGTCAAGCCAGCTGAAACTAGCACCGAATTAACAAGTGAAGAATCAAGTTCACATTCAACAACTACAACTCCTGAAACAACAACTGAACTGAATCCTGAATCAACAGGAAAAGTAGCAGAATAAGCAAAGAGGCTGGGACAAAAGTCCTGGCCTCTCAATTGTCTTTGGATTGTCAAGCAAGACGCAGTGGTTGAGTGGACTCTACTACGCTGATTTCATCAGCTTTTACAGCCCTACTCAACTGTGCGGAGGTGGGACGACGAAATCGAATTCTAACGAATTACCGATTTCTGTCCCACTCTCTTTTTTAGTCTTTATAAGCTATAATTCCAATGATAGTATCAACTGCACGTTCCATGGTTTGAAGACTGACATATTCAAAACGTCCGTGCATATTTTCGCCACCAGCGAAGATATTTGGAGTAGGAATTCCCATGAAGGAAATCTTAGAACCGTCTGTTCCACCGCGGATAGGCTCGATAATTGGTGTAATATCAAGACTTTCCATCACTGCTTTAGCAATGGTAACAGGAGTCATATCCTTTTCGATAACTTCTTTCATGTTGTAGTATTGGTCTGTCAAAGTCAGGCTTACACGATCACTGCCAAGTTCTTGGTTCATCTTGTCAGCAATAGCTTGCATTGCAGCTTTACGCGCTTCAAAGGTTTCTTTTTCGAAGTCACGAATGATGTAGCTGGCTCGCGCTTCCTCAACAGTACCCGTAACATCCATGAGATGGTAGAATCCTTGGTAACACTCAGTCAACTCAGGTCGATCACCAGCTGGAAGTTGGTTGTGGAAATCAATCGCCAACTGAAGGGCGTTAACCATTTGTCCTTTGGCTGTTCCAGGGTGAAGATTACGACCTTGGAAATGGAGTTCAGCACCCGCAGCAGAGAAGGTTTCGTATTGCAATTCCCCAAGAGGTCCGCCATCAACTGTATAAGCAAAGTCAACATTGAAGTCCTCTGCATCAAATTTATTGGCACCAACACCAATCTCTTCATCAGGTCCAAAGCCGACACGGATTTCGCAGTGTTTAATCTCAGGATGAGCAGTCAAGTATTCGATAGCTGTCATGATTTCAGCGATACCAGATTTGTCATCAGCACCGAGAAGTGTAGTCCCATCAGTTGTAACCAAGGTTTGCCCTAGATATTTCTCTAAACTCTTAAAATCAGCAGGATCTAATTTGAAACCAGAATTCCCAAGTTCGATAACCCCCCCATCGTAGTTTTCAATAACTTGCGGGTTAATATCTTCAGCGTTAAAATCGGCTGTATCCATGTGGGAGATAAAACCAATCTTACGAGTCAAACTAGGATCATTAGCTGGAAGAGTACCGATAGCAAAACCGTTTGGTAGATAGTAGACGTTTTGCAAACCGACACGCTTCATCTCTGGGATGAGAACATTAGTGGCAAAGTCGACTTGACTTTGAGTACTTGGTGTTGTCGTTGAGTGTTCGTCAGAACGTGTATTGACTTTGACATAGGTCAAGAAGCGTTCTAGTAATGTAGGGTATTTCATCATAACTCCTTTTTATAATTTTTATTTACCTAAACAGAATTGGCTAAACAATTGAGTAATAAGCTCATCAGGTGCAGCATCACCAGTGATTTCTCCGAGAATTTCCCAAGTGCGGGTCAAATCAACTTGAAGCAAATCAACTGGCATGCCCAGTTCAAGTCCTTCATTAACTGCTTGCAAGCTTTCAACAGCCTTTTCAATTAAAGAAATATGACGGGCATTAGACAAGTAAGTAGCATCTTGTTCAACCAAGCCAGCATTTTCAAAGAAAAGGTCGTTGATTCGTTCTTCAATCTTATCAATGTTTTGATTTTTAAGGACTGAAATACGGATGACATCTTCTGGAAGTTCGTCAGTTTCAATAGCCTCAGGCAGGTCAGTTTTGTTTAGAAGGATGATACGGTTGGTATCTTGACTAATTTCAAGAAGTTGTCGGTCTTGTGCAGTTAGAGGTTCACTAGCGTTTAGTACTAGTAGTACCAAGTCAGCTTCTTTGAGGGCTTTCTTGGAGCGTTCAACACCGATTTGTTCCACGATATCATCCGTTTCTCGGATACCAGCAGTATCAATCAATTTCAGTGGCACACCGTTGATATTGACGTATTCTTCGATGACGTCTCGAGTGGTCCCTGCAATATCCGTTACAATGGCCTTATCTTCACGCAGGAGGTTGTTGAGGAGACTTGATTTCCCAACGTTAGGACGACCTATGATGGCCGTTGAAATTCCTTCGCGGAGAATCTTCCCACGGCGTGCCGTTTTTAGAAGATTGGTCAATAATTGTTCAAATTCTAAAGTCTTTTCACGGACAACAGCAGTAGTAGCTTCTTCCACATCGTCATACTCAGGATAGTCGATGTTCACTTCGACTTGTGCCAGAGTATTGAGAATCTCCTGACGAGTATTGTTAATGAGGTCAGACAGGGATCCATCAAGTTGTTTGACTGCGATATTCATAGCCTTGTCAGTCTTAGCACGAATGATATCCATAACAGCTTCAGCCTGAGTCAAGTCTACTCGACCATTGAGGAAGGCACGCTTGGTAAATTCACCAGGTTCTGCCATGCGAGCCCCTTCACGGATAGCCAATTGCAGGATTTCATTGGTCACGGCAATCCCACCGTGGGTGTTAATCTCGATAATATCCTCACGAGTAAAGGTCTTCGGAGACTTCATAGCCCCAACCATGACCTCGTCCATAATCTTACCAGTCAAAGGGTCAACAATGTGGCCGTAGTTCAGTGTGTGGCTAGCAACTTTGCTCAAGTCTTTGCCTTTAAAAATCTTTTGCGCAATGGCAAAACTGTCTGTTCCGCTCAAGCGGACAATACCAATAGCTCCTTCACCAAGTGGGGTCGAGATTGCTACAATGGTATCAAATTCACGTGTAATCATTTCATTTCCTTTTAACAAATTATATACAAATATCACTTAAAATTGTAACAAAATATAGCTTTTTATTCAACGAATGCCACTTATAAAGAAAAGCCTAAGCAGATTGCTTAAGCTTTATTTAGTGCGCATTTCACCTTGTGGGAAATAAGTTCCTTCAGGCATATCGTTAATGATAACGTGAACGGCTGACTGAGGTGCTCCTGTGTTACGAACAACAGCTTCCGTAACTTCCTTAGCTAGAGCTTTCTTTTGCTCTAGCGTGCGTCCTTCAAATAAATCAATGCGTACAAATGGCATAATTGCGTCCTCCACTAGATATTTGATTTCTTCTATTTTACCACAATTTGGCATTTAAAGCTTTGAGAAAATATGGTATACTAGAATGTAACAAAAAATTTAGAAACGGACGTGAAATAGAAGCATGGCACAGTTGTATTATCGTTATGGGACCATGAACTCTGGAAAAACCATCGAGATTCTCAAGGTAGCCTATAACTATGAGGAGCAAGGAAAAGGAGTTGTGATTATGACTTCGGCTCTAGATACGCGTGATGGTGTAGGCTATGTTTCAAGTCGGATTGGGATAAAAAGACCAGCAATTGCTATTGACGAAACAACAGATATCTTTGGATTTATCCGAGATTTACCTGAAAAACCTTACTGTGTACTTGTCGATGAAGCCCAATTTCTAAAACGTCACCATGTTTACGACCTAGCTCGTGTTGTCGATGAGTTAGACATACCTGTTATGGCATTTGGTTTAAAAAATGACTTTCGCAATGAGCTTTTTGAAGGTTCTAAACACCTCTTGCTTTTAGCAGATAAGATTGATGAGATAAAGACCATCTGTCAGTATTGCAAGAAAAAAGCGACTATGGTCTTGCGTACCCAGGACGGACTGCCTGTTTATGATGGTGAACAAATCCAGATTGGTGGTAATGAAACCTATATCTCGGTTTGCCGTAAACATTATTTTGCCCCTGAAATCAACAAGGAGAATCAATAAGAATGAACATCTATGATCAACTACAAGCTGTAGAAGACCGTTATGAAGAATTAGGAGAATTGCTGAGTGACCCAGATGTGGTCTCTGACACCAAGCGTTTCATGGAGCTTTCAAAAGAAGAAGCTTCAACTCGTGATACCGTAACTGCCTACCGTGAATACAAACAAGTCCTCCAAAACATCATCGACGCTGAAGAAATGATTAAAGAGTCTGGCGGAGATGCTGACTTGGAAGAAATGGCGAAGCAAGAACTCAAGGATGCTAAGGCAGAAAAAGAAGAGTACGAAGAAAAATTGAAAATCTTGCTTCTTCCAAAGGATCCAAACGATGACAAGAATATCATCCTTGAAATCCGAGGGGCAGCTGGTGGAGACGAAGCAGCACTTTTTGCTGGAGACCTTCTAACCATGTATCAAAAGTATGCTGAAGCTCAAGGCTGGCGCTTTGAAGTCATGGAAGCCTCAATGAACGGGGTTGGTGGTTTCAAAGAAGTGGTTGCCATGGTTTCAGGTCAGTCAGTTTACTCTAAGCTTAAGTACGAGTCAGGTGCCCACCGCGTCCAACGTGTCCCTGTGACAGAAAGCCAAGGTCGTGTCCATACCTCAACAGCGACTGTCCTTGTCATGCCTGAGGTAGAAGAAGTAGAGTACGATATTGATCCAAAAGACCTTCGTGTTGATATCTATCACGCATCTGGTGCTGGTGGACAGAACGTCAATAAGGTTGCGACTGCCGTTCGTATTGTTCACTTGCCAACCAATATCAAGGTGGAGATGCAGGAAGAACGTACCCAGCAGAAAAACCGTGAGAAGGCCATGAAGATCATTCGTGCGCGTGTTGCTGACCACTTTGCACAGATTGCCCAAGATGAACAAGATGCTGAACGTAAGTCTACTATCGGTACTGGTGATCGTTCAGAGCGTATCCGTACTTATAACTTCCCACAAAACCGTGTAACAGACCATCGTATCGGCTTGACTCTACAAAAACTTGATACAATTCTAGCTGGTAAATTGGATGAAGTTGTAGATGCCTTGGTTCTTTATGACCAAACACAAAAACTGGAAGAATTAAACAAATAATGAATTTAGCTCAAATTTTTAAAGATTTTGAGGAAAAGTTAATAGCACAAGGAGAGGAAACTGAAAGCCTCTCTTTTGTCTATAGAAGTCTGAAAGAATTGTCTTTTACTGACTTCATCTTTACCCTTCAGCAAGAAGCAACAGAGGAAGAGAAGCAATTTGTGGAGGAAATTTACAAGAAATTAGCAGCACATATACCTGCCCAGTACATTATTGGCCATGCTGAATTCTTTGGGATACAGTTAAAGGTAGATGAGCGAGTTTTGATTCCCCGCCCAGAGACAGAAGAGATAGTAGACCTCATCTTGACTGAAAATCCTGAGAAAAATCTCAAAGTACTAGATATCGGAACAGGAAGCGGGGCTATAGCCCTGGCTTTAGCTAAAAATAGGCCAGATTGGTCGGTTACAGCTGCGGATATTTCAGAGGATGCATTAGAGCTTGCAACAGAGAATGCCAAGAGGCAAAATCTAGATCTCACATTTATTAGGACTGACTGTTTCTCCGAAATTTCTTCAAAATATGATATAATTGTATCCAATCCACCATACATTTCTCGATCAGATGAGGTAGAAGTTGGCTTGAATGTTTTGCATTCAGAACCACATTTGGCACTTTTTGCTGACGAGGATGGCCTAGCTATCTACCGTAGAATTGGGGAAGACTCTAAGGACTATCTAAATGATGGTGGTAAGATTTATCTTGAAATTGGCTACAAACAAGGTCAAAGCGTACCGAATCTCTTCAGAAAAAATTTTCCAGAGAAGCGAGTTCGAACGCTCAAAGACCAATTTGGCCAAGATAGGATGGTAGTCATTGATGATGGAGAAAATTAAACAAGAGTTGGAAAAAGGTGGAGCTGTAGTTTTGCCAACGGAAACAGTTTACGGCCTCTTTGCGAAAGCTTTGGATGAGGAGGCTGTTGACTACGTTTATCAGCTCAAACGTCGCCCTAGAGATAAGGCTCTCAATCTCAATGTTGCTAGTTTAGATGATATCTTGAACTTTTCAAAGAATCAGCCACATTATTTACTAAAACTTGTTGATAGTTTTCTTCCTGGTCCATTGACCGTTATCCTAGAATCTAATGACAAGGTCCCTTACTGGGTCAATTCAGGATTACCGACAGTTGGTTTTCGGATGCCCAGTCACCCTATAACTCTAGAATTGATTCGTGAGTTCGGTCCCTTAATCGGGCCGTCTGCAAATATTTCAGGACATACAAGCGGTGTTAGCTTTAAAGAAATTTTAAAAGACTTCGGTCAAGAGGTTCTGGGAATAGAAGATGATACTTTTTTGACCGGTCAAGATTCGACTATTTTAGACTTATCTAGCGACAAGGTTAAAATTCTACGCCAAGGTTCGATAATTCGAGAAGATATCCTTGCCAAGATACCTGAAATTCCTTTTGAGGAGGTATGATATGCTACGTGCTTTAAAAGCAACAGATGTTGCATCGATTCATGAGATTAACAAAGATGCTTTAGGTTATGATTTTAGCCCTGAGGAAACGGCTAGTCAACTAGCTAAGTTGTCTCAAGACCCCCATCACTTCCTACTGGGGTTTGAGGAACCGACCAGCCATGGCTTACTTGGGTATGTACATGCTGAGATTTATGAATCCCTTTATTCAAAACCAGGTTTTAACATCCTAGCTTTAGCTGTTTTGCCTCAAACACAATGTAAAGGAATCGGAAAAACTTTGCTCCAAGGATTAGAGCAAGAAGCAGAAAAACGTGGCTACAAATTTATACGTTTAAACTCTGCAGACCATCGTCTTGGTGCTCATGCATTTTATGAAAGAGTGGGTTATACTTGTGATAAAGTGCAGAAACGATTTATTAAGTTAATTAAAGGAGAAAAACTATGATTTTTGACAAAGATGATTTTAAAACATATGACGCTGAACTTTGGAATGCCATTGCCAAAGAAGAGGAACGCCAACAAAATAATATTGAATTGATCGCTTCAGAGAACGTTGTATCTAAGGCTGTTATGGCTGCTCAAGGTTCTATCTTGACTAATAAATATGCTGAAGGATATCCTGGACGTCGTTATTATGGTGGAACTGATGTAGTAGATGTTATCGAAACTTTGGCTATTGAACGTGCAAAAGAAATTTTTGGTGCTAAGTTTGCTAATGTACAACCTCACTCAGGAAGCCAAGCAAACTGTGCTGCCTATATGGCTTTGATTGAGCCAGGTGACACGGTCATGGGGATGGATTTAGCTGCGGGTGGGCACTTGACTCACGGAGCTCCTGTCAGCTTCTCAGGTCAAACCTATAACTTTGTTTCATATAGCGTTGATCCGGAGACAGAGCTATTGGACTTTGACGCTATCTTAAAACAAGCTCAAGAAGTGCAACCAAAACTTATCGTTGCTGGTGCCTCAGCCTATTCTCACATTATTGATTTCTCAAAATTCCGTGAAATTGCGGATGCTGTAGGCGCAAAACTCATGGTTGATATGGCTCATATTGCTGGTTTGGTTGCAGCTGGTCTTCACCCAAGCCCAGTACCATATGCTCATATCACAACGACAACGACCCACAAAACCCTTCGTGGACCTCGTGGTGGGTTGATTTTGACAAATGATGAGGAGCTGGCTAAGAAAATCAATTCAGCTATTTTCCCTGGTATCCAAGGTGGACCTTTGGAGCATGTTGTTGCTGCTAAGGCTGTAGCCTTTAAAGAAGTATTGGATCCAGCCTTTAAAGAATATGCTGCTAATGTTATCAAGAACAGCAAGGCCATGGCTGAAGTATTCTTGCAAGATTCTGATTTCCGCGTTATCTCTGGTGGTACTGAAAACCACCTCTTCTTAGTGGATGTCACAAAGGTTGTAGAAAGTGGAAAAGTAGCCCAAAACTTATTGGATGAGGTCAACATTACCCTTAATAAAAACTCAATTCCTTACGAAACATTGTCACCATTCAAGACAAGTGGTATTCGTATCGGAGCGGCAGCAATTACTGCTCGTGGTTTTGGTGAAAAAGAAAGCCGTCAAGTTGCTGAACTTATTATTAAAGCCCTTAAGAATGCAGAAAACGAAGCTGTCTTAGAAGAAGTGAGAAGTGCAGTCAAATCCTTGACAGATGCCTTCCCATTATATGAGGACTAATATTTTATGGATATTTATATTAAGAAAGCCATTATCCATCAGTTCAGTCCTGATGACACAGAGTTGTTCTTGGCGGATAAGTTTCTCAATATCACTCCTAAAATCGAGGAATACTTGCGTAAAAAAGTGGAACGTGTGTATTCGGATGATGCTAAAACTGGTATTTTTGAAGAGGATAATCCTTTTTTCAATCACATCACAGAAGATTTAATGGAAACATCTGTGACAATTGCTAATCTATGGAAAGAGGAATTCTCTGTATCTGAAAACCAAAAGACGAATGACTTGGTTTTTGTCCAGTTTTCAAAAGAGGGAGTAGACCACTTTGCCTTTCTACGAATTGCATTGCGTGAAACCTTGACACACTTGGGTGGCGAGGTTGACAATCCAATCAAACTGACTCAAAATAACTTACCTGGGTTTGGAACTGGAGCAGATGAAGCACTAGTTGTTAATCTTCAAAGTCGCAAATATCACTTGATTGAAAAACGCATCAAGTATAATGGAGCCTTTTTAAACTATTTTTCTGAGAATCTTATTCAAGCACAACCAAAGATTTCACCTAAGAAATCCATTAAGGAACTAGAAAAAACGGCTCAAAAAATTGCCGAAACCTTTAATGCGGATGATTTTCAATTTCAATCCAAGGTTAAATCAGCAATCTTCAATAATATCGAAGAAAACAATGAACTCTCTCCAGAAAAATTAGCTAATGATCTCTTTGACAACAATCTTACTGCTCGTCTAAGCTTTATTGACAGAGTCAAAGAAGCAGTACCTGAGCCAGTTCAGTTTGATGAGATTGATGCTAGTCGTCAGTTAAAGAGATTTGAAAATCAGAAACTTTCCTTGTCAAACGGGATTGAACTTATTGTTCCAAACAATGTCTATCAAGACGCAGAATCTGTTGAGTTCATCCAAAATGATAATGGAACTTATTCTATCTTAATCAAAAACATCGAGGATATTCAAAGTAAATAATGTTTAAACTTATACGAAGAGTGCTTGTGCTAGCAGTCTTCATTTTCGCTGGCTATAAAGCCTATCTGATTCGTCAGGATGTCAAACAAGTTATGACCTACCAACCCATGGTTCGCGAAATCTTGAATGAAAGAGATACCCCAGCAAACGAAGAGCTTGTGCTTGCCATGATTTATACAGAAACTAAGGGTAAAGAAGGAGACGTGATGCAGTCAAGTGAATCTGCTAGTGGCTCTACTGATACCATAAACGATAATGCAAGTAGTATTCGGCAAGGGGTTCAAACCTTGACAGAAAATCTCTATCTAGCTCAAGAAAAAGGAGTGGATGTCTGGACAGCCATTCAAGCTTATAACTTTGGACCTGCTTATATCGATTTTATCGCCCAGAATGGGAAAAAGAACACTCTTGTACTAGCTAAGCAATACTCCAGAGATACAGTTGCGCCTATATTAGGAAATACAACAGGGAAAACCTACCGCTACATCAATCCCATTTCTATTTTTCAGGGTGGAGAACTTTATGTGGATGGGGGAAACTATTATTACTCTAGACAGGTTCAGCTAAATCTCTATATTATGAAAATTTTTAATCTATTTTAAGAGGCTGGGGTAAAAGTCCTAGCCTCTCAATTGTCTTTGGATTGTCGAGCAAGACGCAGTGGTTGAGTGGGCTCTACTACGCTGATTTCATCAGCTTTTACAGCCCTACTCAACTGTGCGGAGGTGAGACGACGAAATCGAATTCTAACGAATTACCGATTTCTGTCCCACTCTCTTTTATAAGTTTTCTTTAAGGATACTTTAATATGCTAGAGTGGAAAAGGAGGAACGTCTCATGCGAAAGAAATTCTTTCTGACTAGTGCTGCAGTACTTTTAGCGGTTGCAACCCTGCAAAGCGCCCAGGCAGCTACTGATGTTCAAAAAGTCATTGATGAAACTTATGTTCAACCTGAGTATGTCTTGGGTTCTTCACTAACAGAAGATCAAAAAAATCAAACACTTAAAAAACTTGGCTATGATGCCTCTAAAGATACAAAACAGTTGAAAACTATGACACCGGATGTCTACTCAAAGATTATGAATGTAGCAAATGATTCAAGTCTTCAGCTTTATTCATCAGCGAAAATTCAAAAATTAGGTGAAAAATCTCCACTTGAAGTCAAGATTGAAACACCTGAAAACATCACCAAAGTGACCCAAGACATGTACCGTAATGCGGCTGTTACCTTGGGTGTAGAGCACGCACGTATTACAGTTGCTGCACCTATCCCTGTTACTGGGGAAAGTGCCCTAGCAGGTATTTACTATTCTCTTGAATCTAACGGTGTAAAATTACCTCAAGAAAATAAAGACTTGGCTCAAGAAGAGCTCAAGGCCTTGTCAGATATTAACGATGAAAACAAGGACAAATCAGGCTTCGACGCTAACAAGCTGAACGTAGCTCTAGCTGATATCAAGGCTACAGTCGCTAAGGCTAAAGAGTCTAAAGGAGAGCTTACTGAGGATGATGTTCGTAAAATTGTCGAAGATACTTTGAAGAACTACAAACTGGATCAAGTCGTTACAGGCAACCAAGTCAATGTCATCATCAACTTTGCCTTTAATCTTTCTAAGAGCGATATTCTTAATAACGAAGACTTTACAAAGACTCTAAAAGATTTGAAACAAAGTATCGTTGCGCAAGCAGGTGACAGTTTCAGTAATATCGACCTTAATTTTGACGCCAATAAAGCTATTCAAGACGGTGGCAATATCCTCAGCTCTATTTGGCAAGCTATCCTTGATTTCTTCAAGAGTTTTGGTGCTTAGGTCAATTCATGGTATAATAGATGGTAACAGGATTGTTGCCGTCTTTTTTTGTCGGCTTATAGAAAGTGAAGAATATGTTAAAGAAAAACGATATTGTAGAAGTTGAGATTGTCGATTTAACCCATGAAGGTGCAGGAGTGGCCAAGGTAGATGGCTTGGTCTTTTTTGTTGAGAATGCTTTACCAACTGAGAAAATCCTTATGCGAGTGCTGAAAGTCAACAAGAAGATTGGTTTTGGTAAGGTCGAGGAATATCTTCTTCAATCACCACATCGCAACCAAGACTTAGATTTGGCTTACTTGCGTTCAGGAATTGCTGACTTGGGACATCTGGCTTATCCAGAGCAACTCAAGTTCAAAACCAAACAAGTAAAAGACAGCTTATACAAGATTGCTGGAATCAGGGATGTAGAGGTTTCTGATACTCTTGGTATGGAAAATCCTATCAAGTATCGTAACAAGGCTCAGGTACCAGTTCGTCGAGTCAACGGTGTTCTGGAGACTGGTTTTTTCCGTAAGAATTCCCATGACCTTATGCCCTTGGAAGATTTTTACATTCAGAATCCAGTTATTGATCAGGTTATTCTAGCCCTACGAGATTTGCTCCGTCGATATGATTTGAAGCCTTATGATGAGAAGGAGCAGTCAGGCTTGATTCGTAACCTTGTTGTGCGTCGTGGATACCATTCAGGTCAAATAATGGTTATTTTGGTGACAACTCGTCCTAAAATTTTCCGAGTTGAACAGTTGATTGAACAAGTCATCAAGCAGTTCCCAGAGATTGTGTCTGTCATGCAAAATATCAATGACCAGAATACCAATGCGATTTTTGGAAAAGAATGGCGGGTTCTCTATGGGCAAGATTACATTACCGACCAAATGTTGGGGAATAGCTTCCAAATTTCTGGACCAGCCTTTTACCAAGTCAATACAGAAATGGCAGAGAAGCTTTATCAGACAGCTATTGACTTTGCAGAGTTAAAAGATGATGATGTGGTCATTGATGCCTACTCAGGAATAGGGACTATCGGTTTATCTGTCGCTAAGCATGTCAAGGAAGTCTATGGAGTAGAGGTTATCCCTGAAGCAGTGGAAAATAGCCAAAAAATGCAAGCCTAAACGGCATCACCAATGCCCACTATGTCTGTGATACAGCTGAAGATGCCATGAAGAATTGGCTCAAGGAAGGCATCCAACCAACTGCTATCCTAGTCGACCCACCACGCAAGGGATTGACCGAAAGCTTTATCAAAGCAAGTGCCCAAACAGGCGCAGATCGCATCGCCTATATCTCCTGTAACGTTGCCACCATGGCGCGTGATATCAAACTCTACCAAGAGTTGGGTTATGAACTGAAGAAAGTCCAGCCGGTGGACCTTTTTCCGCAGACGCACCACGTTGAGTGTGTGGCATTGCTTGTAAAAGCCTAGAAACCTTCTAACGAAAGGGGTTAAGAAAAGCCTTGTAGGTAAAGACTTTTCTCGTTTATTAGGGAAGTATTAAAGTAACCTCTCATATTTTTTACTAGGTTTGATAACTTATTTGAGATGAATTCTATTTCCATAAACACTGTGGGGATGTTTTTGTTACCAAAGATAATAAGTTAATGGGAATAAATATATCCCCCTATCACTGGTTTGGGGTTTAAAGTTTGAAGTGTTAGTGATTTAAGCAAAAAAGATAGGGGAATCTATGAGCTGTTTCCTAAGAAAATTTGAATTGTTTAGATTTAAAAATCATAAATTATAATCTTATCACAAGGAGTTAAATATGGATACTTTTTATAATGAAAATAAAAAACTAAAATAAAATGTTATAGTTTGAAAATTACAAAAGAAATGAAAGATAAAGCATTAGAATTTGCTAAATCGATTGTACTTTCAGATAATCAATTCTCGAGATTGTTACCTTCAGAGGTGAGATATAATGAGGATATTGAATTACAAAAGAAAATTGAAATACAGCGAACTTATATGGGAAAATTAGGTGAGATTGCATTTGCAGAATTACTAAAACATTACAATAAACATTTTGATTGCTCTGAAATGTTTGAAATTTTTCCTGGTCAAGAAAATTATGATAGTTATGATTTTCTAACAGTGAATGGTGAAACGGTAGATATTAAGACTGGATTCAGGGAGAATCATAGTAGATTATTAGTTAATTTAGATCAATTTACTAATAATCCTAAAGACTTTTATGTTGCAGTCAAATTAAATGCAATTGATGAAGATGAGCATACTTTAGTTGATTGGGATAGTGTTACAAGGGCTGATATTTTAGGCTACGTTGAATATAATTATATGAGAGATAACTGTAAAATACGAAATTTTGGGGAAGGTGATGCAAAATATCGTGATTATAATTGGTTATTACAAATTGATAGACTTTTGAATAGATTTTAAAGAATAAGAAGAACGGAACAACCTCCGTTCTTTTTTGTGAAAATGATAATAAATATCAAATAATAACTAGAAAATTTGCTAATTATTAAATAGAATGGTAAACTTAAAATATTAGTTTGTGTAGAACGAGGCAATAGTAAAATGACTGAATTCAATAACGAAAATGGATTAGTATTGATGAAGCTGCCATTTATTTAAGTGTTAAACCTGTTACTATTAGGAGTTGGATTAAGAAGAATAATGGAATTCCTGCCAAAAAATTGGTAGGAAGTGGGCTTTTAAATGTTCAGAATTAGATTCTTGGATTGAAAGTGGAAAAAGTGCAATAAATTAAATTATTTGGGAGAGTAGGGTAAAAGATGCTAACTAAAGCATTAAATATTATTAATAATTATATAGAATTAAGATTTACTTCAAAAGAGGTTAATCTTATTCAAGCAGAAATGAATAAAATGTTTCCTAATTACTATGATTTTACTGACGAAAATTTTAATATAGATAGTTTTGAAGAGTTACAGATTATTTTATCTAAATTGAATGAAAAGGAATCATTTAGAAAAGCAAAAGGTGTATATTACACGCCTGTTGATGTTGTTAGATTTATTGTAGAAAAGAGTTTTACATTTTATTATACAAAATTTGATTCTAGTATCGATAAAATCAATACTGATAACAGATTAATTCGAGATTTATGTTATTCTAGAACGGTATTTGACCCTACCTGTGGCTCTGGAGAATTCTTAATTGAATCCCTTATTTATAAAATTAATCTAATTCCCCAAAATAACTTGAACAAAAAAACATTCATCAGGTTGTTAAATCGATACATGGAAATGATATTAATTATGAATCAGTAGGATTAACTAAATTAAGAATTTTATTGATTATATTAGAAAAATTTGGTGTTAATAATATCGTAGGTTTGTCAAAAATATTAAACAATAATTTCAAAAATTTTGATTATATTCAGAATAAAGATATTTCAAATGAATCTTTTGATATTATATTAGGTAATCCGCCATACGTTGAGCAGTCTAAATATAGTTTTAATTTGGAAAAAAAATACGGGAATATATATGCACATGTTTTAGATAATGCTTTACAACAACTAAAATTTGGAGGAGTAATTGGTTTTATAATTCCTTTATCATATGTATCTACTCCCAGAATGAAAAAGATTCGAAATGTTGTAAACCAAATTGTTCAACAACAAGTTATATTAAACTATTCAGATCGTCCTGATTGTCTTTTTACATCAGTCCATCAAAAATTAAGTATATTCTTTGGTAAAAATAGTGGAGGAACTGCAAAAATTTATACTGGGAATTATAAGTATTGGTATAAAGAGGAGAGAAATCAATTATTTGAATCAATTGATATCGTGAATAATGATTATATTGTTGATGATTATATTCCAAAATTAGGGAATATTACTGATAAAAGTGTTTTTGAAAAAATATTGCTAAACAATAACTCTATCAATTCAATATTTGAAGATGGAATATATGGTATTAGTATTAACATGCGAGCAACATTTTGGATTAAAGCATTTTTAGGAAAACATGAAGGATCAGAATATAAACGATTCTGTACCAGTAACCAAAATTCTGCAAATTATGCAATGTGTTTATTTAATTCATCGTTATTTTGGTGGTACTGGATTTGTATATCTGATTGTTGGCACATTACAAAGAAAGAACTGTATAACTTTAAAATCCCCCTGAACTATGATGTGAATATTGTTAACAGATTAGCTAATCAATTAGAAAACATGTTGGAGAGAACAAAAGTTTATGTTGCTACCAAACAAACGGACTATGAGTATAAACACAAACTTTGTATTAATGAAATTCATGAAATAGACGATTATATTAACTCGCTATATGGATTAACTGAAGAAGAAGGTGAGTACATAAAAAACTTTGCATATAAATATCGTACTGGTGGAGGTATGAAGTAATGAATGTAATTGATTTGTTTTCAGGCGCAGGAGGATTATCTCTTGGTTTTATTAAAGATGGTCATACTGTAACAAAAGCGGTTGAGTTTGATGATAGTATAGCTCACACATATAAGATGAACCATCCTGGTGTTGAAGTTATTATTGATGATATTGCAAATATTGATAAATCTGGTGTTTTTAAAGAAGGTGATGCTAGCATTATAATTGGCGGCCCCCCTTGTCAAGGATTTTCAATGGCTGGTGCTAGAATTAGAAATGGTTTTATGGATGATCCACGGAATTATCTTTTTAAGCATTACTTTAATGTTGTTAAGACTGTAAAACCAGATATTTTTATAATGGAGAATGTAAAGGGCATACAAACAATGCAGGATGGAAAAATATTTTCAGAAATTATTCGTATTTTTTCTGATCCTGAGTTGTTAGATGGAAATCCGTATAAACTTTATTACAGGGTAATAAATGCCAGTGATTTTGGTATCCCTCAAAAACGTGAAAGAATGATTATTATTGGTACAAAGAATGATAATGTTGATTTTGAGTTTTTATGGGAAAAAACAATAAAACAGATACAAAAAGAAGATTCAACTTTCTTTAATACAGTTACAGTACGTGATGCCATCTCTAATTTAGGTCTTGAAACTTCGGATGGTATAGTGGACAACCCACTTCCATTAACTGATTATCAAAAATTTCTTTCATCTAATAGTGAAAAAATACATAACCATACAAAAACAAATCATTCACCAATTGCTATTGAAAGAATGAGTAAAATACGTAGTGGAGAAAATTTTAAAGTATTAGATGAAAAAATTAAATCGATTCATAGCGGTTCTTATGGCCGTTTAAGTTGGGAAGACTTAGCACCAACAATAACTACTAGATTTGATACACCATCAGGTGGTCGTTTTATTCACCCTATCTATAACCGAACCCTGACACCTAGAGAAGCTGCAAGGATTCAAAGCTTTCCTGATGACTATATTTTTTATGGTAAGAAATCTTCTATTATAAAGCAAATAGGAAATGCAGTCCCACCCAAATTCTCTTATTTCTTGTCTAGATTAGTTGATAACATCCTTGAGAGGTAAAGATTTTGAATAGTTTATTAGAAAATAAAATCAATGAATTAGATATTGCATCAAATTACCAGTGTTGGTATTTAGTTAAACAAGATACTTCTTTTACTAGTCTTTGCTATCAAGTGGAGTTTTTGAGACAATTCCAACAAAATCCAGCAGGTTCTAACCTAGAAAGTTATATTAAATCAAAAGTTTCTAGTTTAAAGAATAGCAATAGTAGAGCTAAAGTATCTGAAACACATCGTGCATTAAGAGTTGCGGCTTTCTTTGGATTGATAACGATGAAAACATCGAGTTATAATGATGCAGAAATAACTCCAACTTTTTACGAAATTAAAAATTTATGTAAGGGTAAATTCGAAGATACAGACCTCTATATACATGTCATTCAACGACAAATTGAAAAAATTTTTATAAGTACAAGTATCGATGAACAATATGAAGATGTTCGGAGTAGATTCAGATTGTATCCGGTTATGTTACTATATAAGGTTTTAATAGAATTAGGTATATCAACTGGCGCTTACTCTATAACTATGAATGAATATAGATATTTGGTAGCAACTACAGAGAAGTACAACGACTATCTAAAGACATTATTTCTTATAAGTCTATTGAGAGAAGATTCGACAGTTAATTCAATTTTAGAGAAGTATAGAAATAAATTTGATAATCGTTTTATTCAAGCGTTAAAACAATTACCTACCCTTTCTGTAGAAAATGATTCAATAATTTTATCAGCTGAACATATCGAAGAGGTAAAACAAAAACTTTCTTATTTTGAAGCACACGATAATAAAATGTCTGATGAAGAATATATAGAGTTTTTGGGTTCTTCAAAATCTTTGTTTAATATTTTAGATACTGATTATAAAGAACAAAATAATAAGGAAGATAAAATTCATCGCCTAAGTGGAGGTGAAAACTTATTATTTTATGGAGTACCTGGTTCTGGAAAGAGTCACACTATTGACTCTAAATTTGGAAATAAAAATATGACTCGTGTTGTATTCCATCCGGATTTTATGAATACTGATTTTATTGGTCAAATTCTACCTAAAATTAATGATGATGATACTGTTACTTACGAATTTAAGCCAGGACCTTTTACAAAAGTGATGAAACAGGCCTATGAAGATCCAGATAATATGTATTATCTAATTATTGAGGAAATTAATAGAGGAAATGCACCTGCTATATTTGGTGAAATTTTTCAACTATTAGACAGAACAGAAACTGGTGAGAGTAAGTATTCAGTAGTTAATTATGATGTCTCTAAAATTATTTATGATGAAGAAACGTCCCCTGTTAAAATTCCATCGAATCTAACACTTATTGCAACTATGAACACTTCTGATCAGAACGTATTTACGTTAGATACCGCTTTTCAACGTCGTTGGAATATGAAAATGATTTTTAATGATATTAATAACGCTGAACATAAAAATGTTCCTATTTCCGATACAACTGTGACATGGGGAGTTTTTAATAGTGTTATTAATGATTTGATATTAAGTAGTAATGCTCAAATGCTTTCATCAGAAGATAAGCGTTTAGGTGCATACTTTATATCTCCATACGACTTAAGAAATAAAGAAGATATTGATAGTAGATTCTCTGAAAAAGTTATCAAATATTTATGGGACGATGCATTTAAATTTTCAAGAGATAAGTTGTTTGATATAACTGAGTTAAAGAGCCTTGAAGATGTCATTACTAAGTTTATCTCAGAAAAGTCTAATAATCGCTTTTTAATTTTAAAGAGGATATTAGAAATTTATTGGTTTCAAAATCTGATTCTAATTTAACTAATAAATCTACAAACGATGTTATGCCAGAGTCTAACACTGAGGTATTAGCAGATGAACAGTAGTTTTGATGATTTGGAATTTGATAAACCACTATATGAATATTGTAGAAATGCCACCAATATGGAAGGTGACACATTTGTTGGTATTAAATCAGAATTAGTAGAATCAAAACATACTCTGACTATTTATTTTCCTTTAGGTTATCGTATTTCAAAAGATGAAACAAAGGTAAGAAATGAGATTGTCCAACTTTTAGCAGTCTTACAAGATTATAATGATGATCAATCACAAGTTTCATCTATTTCTCCAGAACAATTATTAAAAACAGTTAGGTTTCCTGCTCAAGCATATATCCGTGTCATTTCTGATTATTTCAATAATGGCTATTACAAAATGTCTGAGGATGAATTTAAACTAGGTCAATCTGGTGCCATTTCTTGGAATAGAACCAGGAAAAGGGTGGAACCTCTGGTGACAAAAAAGGTATTGTTTATCCACAGTTTATAGTACGTCAGCGTGGCGAAACAGATAAACAGTTAATTACTGAAATTAGTCAATACTGTGTTTATGAAAGCTATGTGAAAATAGGATGGCTTTATAAAATGCCAAAAGTGTATAAGCCGAATAGAACTGCAGACTTGAATGTTTATAAAGATTATTTACATGATATGAAACTTCGAGCCACAAAAGACAGAGATATTCAATTATTTTCTGCTATGTCTGATATCTTAAATTTTACCAATCAAGAAGATGAACCTGAGGAATTTTATTTCGGAACTAATAGATTTGAATATATTTGGGAACGTCTTATAAATGAGACATATGGAAATGTGAAGAAAGAAGATTACTTTCCAAGAACTAAGTGGTTGTTAAATATTGGTAATAGCCGAGAAAATAATGCAATTGAACCAGATACTGTTATGAAATGTAATAGTGACATTTATGTGCTGGATGCCAAATATTATAAATATGGAGCGACCTTGGATTCTAGACATTTGCCTGAATCGACATCTATAAATAAGCAAATTTCATATGCTGAATTTATTCATTCCAATAAGAAATTTAAAGCAGATAGAGAACAAGGAATGGAAGTTTATAATGCTTTTCTTATGCCTTTTAATTCACAAAGTAAACCATTTAATCAAAATGAATTCAAATATTATTCTATTGGAGAAGCAGTTGCTGACTGGAAGACTTCAACTGAGAACTTTGAACGTGTTCAGGGTATATTGGTTGATGTAAATTATCTTATTAGTAATGCAATACGACCAAATCAAAGTGAGATAAATGCTTTATCTCAAGTTATTTTAGACAGCATCGAAAAAACAAGGGTAATAACTAATTCCCTTGTTTTTTTCTTGCTCTTGAATTTCTAGCATTTTTATTATCTCTACAGTTATCACAACAGTGTTTTTTTGTTCCGTTAGTACTTGAAACTTGAAAATACTGATTACAATTATGATTAGCACAAATACGATAAATAATGTCTTTTGAATTTTTATAATAAACTGAGAAATATAGAGCACCAATAAACGAAGGGAGTTTCCAGTCTGGGGACATTGTGTTGGTATTATATGTTAATTTTATATTTTGAAGTACCCTTTCAAATTCTTCTTTGATTAATAGCTTCGAGACTTCTCTAAGTGTTTGTAAAAAATTATCCTCTGTAGCGATTTGTTTATTAAAATCTTCATTAAACAAGTTGTTGATTTTTAAATTATTAATAGAAAACGGATTTAATAAATAAATGCATGCGAACAAGAAGTCTATTTTAATTTTAAAACTTTTTCATAATTTAAATTATCCATGCTTAGGAAATTGTATAGCACAGACTTACACCAGTGAGGAGTCTTATTATCATGAAAGATAGATTGAATATCTTGTAACTCAAATTCTATTTGCTTATTTAATGTACTGCAAAATTTAGAAGAAACAATAATATTTTGACCTTCTTTCTTCCTAAGTATTACGGATTGATGATCTTTTGTTATTGGTATTAGAGGCAAGGATAGTAGTTTTTCTAAATCCGAATCAATAGGAAAGAGTATTTTGTTTAATGAAGAATAATCTTTATTATATTTCTTTAGTAGTAAGTAAAGAACGGATTCAAGTACTTGATGGTTATTATTTTGAAATTCAGATTGATGATTTATCAACTGAATAAAAGCTTGTAAACGCTCTTGAATTAATATAAATTCTTCAATATTTAATACTGTGTATTCCGAATCCTTAACTTCATATAGACAGCCATATTTTAAGATGAAATCTTTAATTTCTTCGAGATTATTAGCGTTAAGTCCTAAAAATTCTCCGAGAGGATTATTTTTTTCCTACTGGTATTAATTAGTTTAAGACCTTCTCCAGCAGTATATCCCATCATAATGTTGTTTTATGTTGTGCTTTCATTGCTAGTTGACTAATTTTTTTCCAGTGTTTCTATCAATAACATTTTCAATTTCACATGAAATAGAGTCATTCTGGAATGTAAATTCTCCTAAAAAACTCTTTCCTTTATTCATAAATCATCCTCCTTGATATTGGAAATCATAAAAACTTCAATGACATTATTTATTATAACATTAATATTGATTATTTTACCAATGTTTTCTGGGAAAATCATTGGTATTTTTGTATATTCTAAAATCTTGTTAAATATAGGAAAATATAACTATAGAAGTAATCTTCTATGTAACTAAACTAACTTTAAAACTGAGTCATGACGATGACCATAATTTCAGAAGTGGAGAAGTTAGGGAACTATTTCAGCTTGTGAAATTGGCTGACGGATACATAGAGGAAAGTACTATGCGGCCAATAATATATTTAATGCATATTGAGTTGTCAAAACTGCTTTCGGTATTAACAGAAAGTCAGTCAAACAATGGCAATTCAAGAAAACAAACGTCAATCAAAGTATAGTCCATCAAGTTATGCAAAAGAAAAGCCATATAACGATGTACCTTGTGGACTTAATCAAGTTCTCGCTCCTTTCGTCATTAGAGATAAAGAGATGAGACAGAGTAAAGATATCAACCCTAAAAACTTAAAAACATTTAAGTTTTATGGAAAAGCTGTACTTGTAGGTTTTGTACCAGTTAATATTGAGGACTTTGACAATGTCATAAAAATCTTCAATATGGATGTTAACGAGTATCTTAATCGTTATACGAAAGGTAATGACTTATCATTAGATGAGATGTTGGATAAAATATCTAGTAACGAAGAAGTAGGTTTCGATCCTACTGGAATAGACTCTCACGAAGAGATTATTATGATGTTAGAAACAATTCGTGAACTGATAGAAGAAGTAGAACGTCGAAATAAGAAATATGGTCAAATTCTAAGACTTATTTATGAGAATATGGATATTGCAAAACAAGATATTATTTCTACAATAGGAATGAAAAAACTCAAGGTTATGAAGCTATTAAGAAAGCACAAGCAATGGCTAAAGAAGTCTACAGAGAATTAAACCAATAATAAAAGAAGTCCGCTATCCTATCAAGGATGCGGATTTTCTTTAGTCTTTTTGATAGAAGTAGCATTCATACCCTTCAGCTCGTAGATTGATATCTCCCATCCAGTTTGGAGAAATGGACATTTGATTAGATATTTCATCCAGATTTTGCTTTGACAAGCACTCGATGATAACCTCATCGTGAATATGCCCAACAATTTTCTTGTCTTTTAGTTGTTCCATTGAATAGGCTAAGATATCTCGACTAATCCCTTGAACGATGTTTTCTACAAACTTTGGACCATAACTTTCTAATCTTTCCCATCGTTTTGCAGAACCGGTTCCCTCATACGTTACTGATTCGCCTCCAAATTGATTCTCTCCAATTCTTGGTTTCACATAAGCTAATCTTCGTCCAGATGGGAGAGTAATAAATAACATTCCTTTTTCAACACTGAATAGAATTCCATGACTTTCCGTTTCGGTTTGTTCCTTGATAGCAGTTTTGACGGCTTTATCGATATCCCACCACAGAAGGACAATGTTAGGATTGGCTGTTCGCCATGAATCAACAAGAGGTTGTAGTTCTTCTTCAGCTAATCCCATTTCAATAGCTCCCATTGCTTTAAGAGCACCAACAGAACCACCATAGCCTAGTGCTAGCTCTGCAATTTTTCCTTTTTGACGTAAGTGTGCATTAACTCCATGTTTCTGTACTGGAAGATGGAACATTTTACTGGCACTGGCGCAGTAAATATCCTCTCCTTTATTAAAAACATTAGTTCTCCACGTTTCATTTGCTAGATGGGATAGGACTCGAGCTTCAATAGCGGAAAAGTCACAAACGATAAATTTCTTATCTTTACTAGGAATAAATGATGTTCGAATAAGCTGTGACAGTGTATCTTGAACATCATAGAGAAGTTCAACAGTATCACTATCTCCAGTCTGAAAGAGTATTCTCGCTTCATTTAAGTCTTTTAAGTGGTTTTGAGGTAGATTTTGAAGTTGCACTAATCGTCCAGCCCATCGCCCAGTACGGTTTGCTCCATAGAATTGGAACATTCCTCTTACTCGTCCATCTTTACAAACACAATTCATCATTGCTTGATATTTTGATACACTTGACTTCGCTGCTTGTTGACGTAATTTTAGAACCCTTGCCGTTTTATCATCAACTTTTTGTAAAAGGTTATTTACAGTCTTTTTATCGAGTGAATCTGTTTCTATATTGTGCTCACGTAACCAACCAATCATCTGTAGAACGGAGTTGGGATTTTCAAGATCTGTTAAAGTTTTCAATTCTTCTTGGATTTTTGCTTTACTTTCTGCATCAATTTTGATAGCTGACTGGACAAAGTCAACATCAACTCCAATACCGCAGTCATTGATATTCTGATCAAGGAGGTACTCATCCCATACAAAGTCAGGAACTGGGAAGTTTTGCAACCTCTTTTTGATTGCTAGTTCAACTTCTACATCTCGTTTATTATATTCGATAAAATTTTTCCATTTCTCTGGCGCGTGATTTTCATAATTACGTGTTCGACCACCATTTACTTTTGTGGGTTTACAAGGAAGGCAGAAGTAGCGAATTAATTCACTCCCAACTTTTAGTTTTGTTCACGAAGTTTAAGAACCGTACCTACACCTTCAAGTGACAAGGGCAATCCCAAGTAAGCAGACCAAATCATGCTACATCGCCAAGATTTTGGGGATAAAAAATTCTCATTAAGTAAGGTAGGGTAATGTTTCTTAATCCAATTAGACAGACAAATGCGTTCAAATGTTGCATTGAAAGCCCATTTAATGACTGTATCATCAATTAAGGCTTGTAGGATAAGATTTGGTAGTTTATCCTTAGTCAAATCATAAACAATTACAGGAGCATTATTTATAGATACTGCTAGAAGAAGGATTTCAAAAGATTCATCTTCCGCATATCGATAGACTCCAGTTTTCCGTAAGTCTACATCACAGTAAGTTTCTATGTCTACTGATAGTTCTTTAATTTGCATAATTCATCCTTTCATAAAAAGGTGGCAGGAAGAACTGCCACCATGTTTTAGTGTTTATTTCTGCGACTAAAGAATCGTTCTCTCTCATATCTGATGTCATTGCGAATACTAACATATAAAAGCTGGCTGAGTAAAGCGATTGTGAGACAAGATGCAACAGTCCATAGAAACTCAATTATTGTCATTTGCATTCACCATTTTTGTTTTCTCACTTTTTCTGAGCGGATATCATCTCGAATTGTCATAAACGCAGCATATAGTCCAGTGAATAGCCAAACTGCCATTAAGATAGTCATAAAAATTGAAAAAATCATCTTTCATATCTCCTTTCTTAGTTTAAGAAATCATCATCGTCTGTAGCGAAGTCATCTTCAGCACTTGTACGACCTCCCAGTGGCTCACCATCGCGCAATTTTTGGAGGTTATTAAGACCGCAAGCAATTCCCTTATTTCCGTTTGAATTGAAAGCGTAGAATGAGATGCTGGCACGTCCATAGATACCAGAATATAACTCTGAAGTATCAATAATTTCTTGACGGTTAGCATCAACAATACCAGGTTTATGTGGAGAGTTCGCATTCACGAAGTAGGCATTGCGATAAGCTTCATCATCAGGACGTTCCAAGTCACCATCTCGTAGTGGAGTTTTCAAAACTTCTAGGGATGGAACAGATTTTCCGTTGCCTTTTAGTTTAGATTCGCCTTCTTTGTAGGCCTGCTCAATTGCTGCTTTAATTTTATCAATAGTTTGAACATCATCTTTTGAAATGATGAGTGACACGCTATACTTTGGTTTACCACCATTAATAGCTTTAGGTTCATTAGCGTTTAAATAACTAAAACGTGTATCTTTTCCTGTAATAACTTTTGTTGTCATAAGTTTAGTCCTCTATAAAATCTGTTTTTGCTAGGTTCATTTCTTGACGATTATCATCAATTGGAACGAGTGTAGGTTTTCCATTTGGCTTTATAATTAGATTACCAAGAAGCTCATTAAAGGCTTGTTTTCCAAGCAGTTTAGTCATCCCAGTAATGTTCAGTAGTTTCTTTTCGTAGGGGTCAAATCCTGCAGCAGTTACTGTTTGAATTACTTTATTTTCATCTGAGAATTTTCGAATAGAACGTCCTTCAACTAGCTTGTAACCTGGGATTGTATGGCCATTTGTAGCTAGATTTAAAGCATGATTTCTAACATCGTTAGCCCATGTTATCAATAGTTCAATTTTTGGTAGAATATCCGATATATCTTTATTACTAAGAGTAGCAGGATCAGCAAATTTCATCTTGGCAAGTTCTAGATTATCTTCTGCACGTTTGCGACAGATGCTTTTTATTTTGCAGAACTGGCAGTGTTTTCCTGATTTCATTTCTCCTTCACCTCTGAAAGCCAGTTCACCTTTAGGAGATAGTTCAGTTTCAGCCCAGTGAAGTAGTTTTTCTTTGTCCATTTCAAATGTTGAGACATTATTCTTTCGTGGTTGGAAAATAGTCATTGTCACTTTATCAAAACTGTATAAGCCTTCAAACATTTCTAAAGCACCTAGAGCATAGCACATCATTTGGGGGTTATGGTCAGCATCAACCAATACACCGAGACCGTGTTTATAATCGATGATTTGTAGCAAACCATCAGCCACTATAATACAGTCTCCTGTACCAAAACCTTCTGGAACCCATTTTGAGAAATCTAGTCTCTGTTCAACAAGAACGGTTGGATCTCTAGAATATGTTTTTGCAATTTCTATCTGTTCAACTACATAGTTCCGATATTCTTCTGCGCAATGTTGCATTTCCTCGTTATAGAAAGTTAAGTTTGCAGTAGGATCACGCGCCTTACGTCCAAGTGCAGTTTCAACTAAATAGGCACACAACTCATGGGCATCTGTTCCTTCCAAAGCATACGTTGATACCTTATCTTCTAGTTTTTCGGTTAACCTTACTGATGGTGGACAATTTAGCCATCGATGAGAAGCAGAAGCGGATAATACAGCATGATTAGTCAATACCAATACCTCCAGCCTCTTCCATTAAAGCTGAGTAGTTTTTAGGGTCTAATTTTGAAAGTGAATCAGCACCATAAGCTTTTAACAAAGCTCGAATCTCATCTTTAAATCCTTCACTAGCTTTTGTAGCAAGCACACCACGTAATTCTTCAAGGGTAACATGTCTCGGTTCTTCCATGACTTTTTCGTGATTTGAAGTAGTGTTTTCCTCAGATAATAGTTCTTGAAACTCTTCTATAATTCTTAACTGGCACTTTGCTGATTCCTTCATCTCATTTAATAAGTCATTCAGTTGTTTCATTTTGCTCATATTGTTCGTCCTCTTTAATTTTTTAGCTAGTTGTTTTGAGATAACACTGATGGCAGTTAGTGTATCTACTAATTGTTCATCGTGTTCAATCAATTGTTCTTTTGTCATTTCACATCCTCCTATCTTTATAGGTAAGAATCACTTTAGAATTTCCGGATTTCAAAAATATTTTTCTATTCGATTTCTAATTCTTACACCTTTATAGGTGAAATGAGATGATTGAATTCCGGTTTTTCAAAAATTAATAAAAAATTTAATACAAAGAAAACTCTCCCTTTGACATATAAAGGAAGAGTATTTTTTTTGAAATAAATTTCTACTGAACCGGAAAATAGCAGGCGAATCTTACCTATAAAGATAGAAAGAGAAATAGACTCTCAATTTATTAGCAGATTAAGGAGGAGTTACGGATGCAATTTTCGTTATGTCATTCTGGAAAGACAGGTATCCAAACAAGTACTGTATATCCCAATAAAGTCAGAATAACAGATGACAAATCATTATTGAATACAGTTCAATACGATCATGTAGGTGCAGAGTTTACCAATCATACTCGCTCAAACTCAAATTTTATAAAATCAGATGTTATTGTCATGGATATTGATAATGACAAGACTGATAACCCTAACGAGTGGGTTACAGAAGAGAACCTTAAAGAAATCTTTATTGATTATGACTTTGCTCTAGTTACTAGCCGAAATCATATGTTGTCTAAGGGTGCCATGATAGCACGTCCAAAATTTCATATTTATTTCCCAATTAAAGAAACAAACGATAGGGAAGCTTATGTAGCTATGAAAGAAGAACTTACGAATAGGTATCAATTTTTTGATGATAATGCAAAAGATGCAGCAAGGTTCTTCTTTGGCAATCCGAATGCAAAAGTCATATGGAATGATTCCTGGATGACTATCGACGAAGGTTTACTTCAAGAAGTAGAAGAAGATTTTGATGCTGACTTTTATAGATCACCTAAAAGACCTATCGCTGAGGGAAGTCGAAATTCAACCATGTCAGTTTTTGCGGCTAAAATTCTTAAAAGATTAGGAGTTACACAAGAAGCAAGAAGCGGTTTTGATGAACAGGCATCTAGATGTGAACCGCCACTAGAAAAATCTGAACTAGACACAATCTGGGGAAGTGCAGTTCGATTCTACAATAAGACAATTAAATCTTCAGATGATTATATTTCACCAGATAGTTTCAATAGGCCTTCTTTAAAACCGGATGATTTTTCTGATATCGGAGAAGCTGGAGTATTAGCTAGAGAGTATGGTGATGTTTTAGCTTATACAAATGCGACAGACTATTTAACTTTTAATGGTCAGTATTGGAAAGAAGATAAACAATTGGCCATAGGAAAGGTTCTTGAGTTTATGGACTTTCAACTAGCAGATACTCTTGAACAATACGAAAAGTCCGTTATAGAGTTAGTCAACTCTGGAATTGATGAATCAGTAGTTCGTGAAGGTGGCAAAGCTCTTGCTAAAGTGATTGAAACACCGATCCAACAAAAACTTTACTCGATTTATCTTTCATCAAAAACATACTATCAGTTTGTTATGAAGCGAAGAGATTATCGCTATATTACTGCGACTCATAATACTGCAAAACCAATGTTGGCCATTGATTTATCAGAACTTGATAAGGACGATATGTTACTCAATACTCCCAACGCTACCTACAACTTAAGAAATGGACTTAGGGATTACCATGAACATGACCCAAAAGACTATATCACTAAAATAACCACTGTTTCTCCAGGTGATGAAGGCTTGGGATTATGGAAAGAAACTTTAGCTACTTTTTTCTGTAATGACCAAGAGCTGATTGATTATGTACAGGAAATCATCGGTATGACAGCAATCGGAAAAGTCTATCAAGAACATATGATTATCGCTTATGGCGGAGGAGCAAATGGGAAATCAACCTTTTGGAATACAATTGCAAGGGTACTTGGAAGCTATTCCGGCAAATTATCTGCAGATGCTTTAACCATGAATAATAAACGAAATGTGAGTCCAGAACTGGCTGAGTTAAAAGGGAAACGACTTGTAATTGCTTCTGAAATGGCAGAAGGAATGAGATTGAATACTGCAGTTGTGAAGCAAATTACCTCAACCGACGAAATTCAAGCAGAAAAGAAGTATAAGGATCCATTTCATTTTGTTCCATCTCATACGCTGGTACTTTATACGAATCATTTACCAAAAGTTGGAGCGAACGATGATGGAACTTGGCGACGTTTGGTCGTTATTCCATTTAATGCAAAAATTAGTGGTCGTTCAGATATCAAGAATTTTGCGGATTATCTGTACGATAATGCTGGGCCAGCAATTTTATCGTGGATTATTGAAGGAGCGGAAAAAGCCATCAAAGCAAATTTTAAAACATCAGTTCCAAAAGCAGTCACAAATTCTGTCAAATCCTACCGTGAAGCTAATGACTGGTTGGGGCATTTCATCACTGAAAGTTGTGAAGTGGGAGAAAAGTTAAGCGAAAAATCAGGAGAACTGTACAGTAAGTATCGTGCATATTGCCTTCAAAATTTAGAATACACACGAAGTACAACTGATTTCTATGCTGCACTTAATCAAGCTGGTTATGAACGAAAACGGACTAATAAAGGGAATTTTATTATGGGGTTATCATTAAAAGCTGATGACGATGATTTTCTAAACTAATGACTTACACAAGTGAGGGTATATCTCCACTAGATTTTAAATCAAGTATTTTTGGAGTGTAAGTCGTTGAAGTATTCAGTGAAAAGTAATTTGTGAAGTATGGTTAAAAAGTTTATGGATTAAGTTCCACGACTTCCATTTCTTTGTTTAGTGTAAGTCAATGATGGTCTTTTCTAAAACTATCTCTATGGGAATTTTAACTAAGAAAAAGTATATAAGGAAAGTTTAGGATATGACCTCATTAGACCTCCACCATTTAAATCTGATGAGAGGACAAGTATGAGAGAAAAAGTGATAGAACAAAAGTTAGCAAGCGAGGTTTTAAAGCGTGGTGGTATCTGTCCAAAGTGGGTATCACCTTCCTTTTCAGGAGTACCTGATCGATTGGTATTCTTACCCAATGGCAAGTTTGGTTTGGTGGAAGTAAAAGCACCTAATCAACATCCTAGAGCTTTGCAGGTATCACGGCATAAGTTATTTGAACATTTAGGATTTCGAGTTTATGTTTTAGATAATAAGAAAGATATTGAGGGGATATTGGATGAAATTGAAACTGCATGACTATCAAGAAGTCACCAAAGACTTCATCATAAGAAATCCTCATGTAGCAGTCATTTTAGACATGGGGATGGGAAAAACAGCTACAACCCTGTCAGCCATTAACGAACTAATGTTTGACCGTTATGAGGTCTCAAAGGTTTTGGTAATTGCTCCGCTTAGAGTCGCAAATACAGTATGGAGTGACGAAATAGAGCAGTGGCAAGAACTGTCCCATCTGAGATATTCAAAAATTGTGGGTACTCCAAAACAACGACAAGAAGCACTCCAAAAAGATGCGGATATCTACATCGTAAATCGTGAAAACATCCCTTGGTTAGTTGAAGAGTGTCATCCGCATTTCAAGTGGGATATGATTGTCATTGATGAATTAAGTTCATTCAAATCATGGCAATCAAAACGTTTTAAAGCTTTTATGGCCATGCGCCCTTACATGAAACGAGTGGTAGGTTTAACAGGCACACCGAGTTCCAACGGATTAATGGATTTGTTTGCGGAGTTCAAGGTCATTGATGGCGGTGTTCGTTTGGGACGTTTTATCGGAGAATACCGAAGTCGTTATTTTAGAGAGGGACGTAGAAATGGAAACGTCGTCTATGAATATATTCCAATGGACTATGCAGAGTGTCAAATCTTTGACAAGATTGATGACATCACAATTTCTATGAAAGCAATGGATTATCTACAAATGCCAACATTAATCTCAACTAAAAAATTAGTCCATCTCACAAACGCAGAAGCAAAAAGATATAAAGAGTTTAAAAAGGAATCTGTTATTTCTGATTCTAACGAAATTGAAGTAACAGCAGCAAATGCTGCTAGTTTATCCAATAAACTGGTTCAAATGGCTAATGGTGCAGTATATTCTGATGATCATAAAATTATCAAGTTACATGATCAAAAACTTGATGCACTTGAAGATATTATTGAAGCCGCAAATGGAGAACCAGTTCTGGTCGCTTATTGGTTCAAGCATGATTTACTTCGTATTCAAGAACGATTGAACAAGCTTAGGGTTAAAAGTACAGTTCTTAAAAGTGAAACTGATATTCATGAATGGAATAAAGGGAACATCACTGTTGGTTTGCTACACCCAGCTAGCGCAGGACATGGTCTAAATTTACAAAAGGGAGGTCATCACTTAGTGTGGTTTGGGTTAACTTGGTCTCTTGAACTGTACCAACAAACCAATGCTCGACTTTGGCGACAAGGGCAACAATCAAACACAGTGATTATTCAGCATATTGTAACAGAAGGTACAATTGATGCTGATATTCTAAAAGCTTTAACTGCCAAAGATGCACAACAATCACGTTTGATTGAAGCAGTAAAAGCACAAGTAGGAGGTTGATATGGATAAAGTAGACTACTATTTCCAACACTATCAAGATGCAAAAAGAGATTTAATAATTGCAAAGAACTTGATTGAAAACTATAAACCCATTTCAGAAGATGCTTTTCTATACTCTCTTGCTACTAGACAGACAAATGAAGAACGTGTTAAAACGAGTAAAACGAATGTTAGGACAGAAAATATGGCTCTATCTTTTCATGATAAGTTCTTAGCAGAGGAAAGAGAATATCAGGAGTCATTGTTTGAAAAGTACTGTCATTTAAAAACCGATCTCGATTTCTTTGAACTTGCTGTTTCTTCTGTTGATGAAATTATGAGGGATGTAGTAGTTGATTTAGTCTTAGTTGGATTGACATGGGATGAGTTACTACCTAAGCATAATGTTTCTAGAATGACAGTTAGTCGATATAGACAAAAAGCTTTAAAACAAGTAAAAGAATATTACCGTTTCGCTGGGAAAACCTTGAGTATAAATGGCTAATGATACTAGGGTGTTACTAAGGTGGTACTACCCTGTTACTAAGTTGTTACTAAGATGGTACTGCTTTTTAAAAATGAGTGTGATATACTTAAGATGTCAAAAAAGATAGAAAATCGGCTAATTTCACTGGATAAAATTCTGGTTCTACGGTAATATACACCTAGAAAAATAAGAGGAGAATAACTATGTGGACCAGAGGTCAGATTCATTATCACGAACAAATAGTTGATTACATAGCAAAAGTCAGTGATCAACCTTCAGATGTAGGTATTGATTTAGGATGTGTATTCAAATTAGAGGTTGATGTTGCTGAAAATACTATCATTTCTTATGACAGAGGATGGGATATCTACCCAGAATCTGATGAACAAGAAGCTATTCTTGAAGTGATTTTGAAAACTTTAAAAGTTTAAAATATCTTTAAAATAATGCACAAATGACTGGATATATCCCGCTCTTAGAGGTAATATGGTTACAACAAAAAGAAAGAGGATAAAACCATGAAGAAAGAGGATATTTTAACAAAAATCGCAAAAAATAGAATTGGCGCTGAAACGCTAGAAACGAGAAATAGCGATAGACTTGACTTTTATGACATCAGCGTTTGGGCATTGAAAGAAATGCTTGAACAAGCTTATGAAGCAGGTAGAAAAGCAAAATAAAAAAACAGAGCCTTACCCAAATGGGGAGGCTTTTTGCGTGGAGGAAATAATGATTATTACGAGTGAACAAGTATCTAATGGCCATCCAGATAAAATTTGTGACCAGATTTCAGATGCAGTTCTAACAGTATGTTTAGAACAAGATAAGAATAGCAGGGTTGCAGTAGAAACTCTTATCAAAGATAATCATATAGTGGTTGCTGGTGAAATGAAAACAACAGCCTTGTTTGATTTAAAAACTGTTGTTCGAAATGTCGTTAAACCACTAGGAATGGAAAATATCATTGTGACGAATCTTATCGGTTTACAAAGTGATGATATTTCTCAAGGTGTTGATACAGGTGGTGCTGGAGACCAAGGGATGATGTATGGCTATGCAACTGATGAAACTGACGAATGCTTACCACTTCCATACGTTTTAGCAACTCGTGTTCTTGAGAATCTTATGGAACTTCAGCATCCGCTCTTAGGGAAAGATGCTAAGGCACAGGTTTCTTATGATTATGACAATAAAAGAATTACAACATTCTTAGTATCAATTCAGCATAGCGATGAAATGACAATTGAGAATCTAAGAGTAATTGTTAAAGAATCTATGATAAAAGTAGCAAAACAGTATAAACAAAACCGTGATTTTAATGTTTTAGTGAATCCTACTGGTCGTTTCGTTCTTGGTGGTTCTTATGCAGATGCTGGAGTTACTGGAAGAAAAATTATCGCTGATACTTATGGTGGATTTGCCCATCATGGTGGTGGTGCATTTTCAGGAAAGGATCCAAGTAAAGTGGATCGCTCAGGAGCTTATATGGCACGTAAGATTGCAAAAGACATCGTTCGTGAAGGATATGCTAAACGATGCGAAGTTCAATTAGCATACGCTATAGGTGTCGCAGAACCGGTTTCTATTCATGTGGAAACATTTGGAACAAGTAACTATACGAGCAAACAACTGGTAGGAATGATTAAAGAACGGTACGATTTAACACCGAAAGGGATTATCAAGGAGTTGGATCTTCTAAACGTAGACTACACTCAATCTACATGTTTTGGACATTTTACGAAACCAACTCTTCCTTGGGAGCAGTAAGATGCCACGTAGACCAAGAACTCCCTGCAAGCAGAATGGTTGTCCAAACCTTGTGACCTATGGAAACAAGTACTGCAATGACCACAAGACTAACCACGCACTTGACGCCAGGACAACCAAAGCTAAAGGTTACAATTCACGGTGGAATAAGGCGCGGATTCGTTACTTAAAGCTCAATCCTCTCTGTGTTTACTGTCAAAGAGAAGGTCGACTGACCAAGGCAACAGTGGTTGATCATATCACTCCCCACCGAGGTGACCAAGAACTCTTTTGGAATCAATCTAACTGGCAAGCTCTCTGTAAATCTTGTCATGATAGAAAGACCAAGACAACGGACCTATATGTGGAATATACCTATCGGTTTTAATACTGTAGTTACGTTCTAAAAATATCTCTCTTTTATAATTTGGGGTAGGGGGGTTAAAATCTCTAAATCCTTGTCCGTAAAAGACCGACGCCCCCTCAAACGTAAAATTTCGCAAAATTGATAGGGTGGGATATAAAAATCAATTCAAAATAGTAAAGAATCCAGTAAGAATATAGAATTAAGTGAGTGTTATTTTCGTAAATTTGTTTAAATTTAGGTACGAAAATAACCTTATTTTTTAGTATAAAAGTGAGGAACAGGTATGAATAACTTTCAACGAGAACAAATTTGGTTACTTAGAAAAAATGGCTTAGGATACGGTGAAGTTGCTCAAGTAATTGGTTTATCTAAAGACTCTGTTAAGAAGTATTGTAAAAGACATCCTGAGTTAAAGGGACAAGGAACATTACCGTATTTGATGGTTGAGAAACGAGTTCAAGATGGTACAAACTGTCCTCAATGTTTTCAACCTATGGTTCCTAATAAAACTGGACGACCGAAGAAATTTTGCTCAGATAGGTGCAGAATAAATTGGTGGAAAAATCATCAAGAGGAGCATGATAAGGAACAAACTGCATATGAAGAAATGACTTGCCAGTGTTGTGGTAGGTCATTTTTATCTTATGCCAATCCCAATAGAAAGTATTGTAGCCATGCCTGCTACATACAGATAAGATTTTACAAAGGAGTCTAAAATGACGAACCAACCAACAATGGAAATAAAAGAACTTCCTCTGAAAGAATTAAAGCCTGCAGCTTATAATCCTCGAAAGAAACTGAAAAAAGGGGATAAAGAATATGAAAAAATTAAACAGTCGCTTCTTAAGTTTGGATATGTTGACCCTATTATTGTCAATGAAGATTTAACTGTAATTGGGGGTCATCAACGCTTGACAGTTCTTAAAGACTTAGACTATGAAACTGCTAAGTGCGTCATCGTTGATTTACCCAAAGAAGATGAGAAAGCATTGAACATTGCACTCAATAAGATTACAGGTCAATGGGATGAAGCTCTCTTAGCGGACTTACTTTTAGATTTACAGGAGTCTGATTTCAATCTAGACCTTACTGGTTTTGAGCCACCAGAGATTGATGACATCCTCTCCAATGTCCATGACAAGGAGTTGTCTGAAGATGAGTTTGATGTGGAAGAAGAATTGAAGAAACCAACGGTATCAAGAAATGGGGACATTTGGCAATTGGGAAAACATAGAGTCATTTGTGGTGATTCTACAAAAGCTGAAACCTATAAGCAGTTGCTAGATGATAGGAAAGCTAATTTAGTAGTAACGGACCCACCTTATAATGTGGACGTTGAAGAGACGGCAGGGAAAATCCTAAATGATAATATGTCTGACGGAGACTTCTATCAATTTCTCCTTTCTATGTTTACTCAAGTAGAAAATCACATGGAAGATGATGCGTCTATCTATGTTTTTCATGCAGATACGGAAGGACTCAACTTCCGTAAAGCTTTTAAAAATGCTGGTTTCTATTTGAGTGGGTGTTGCATCTGGAAAAAGAACTCACTTGTATTAGGTCGTAGCCCATATCAATGGCAACATGAACCTTGTTTATATGGGTGGAAGAAAAAGGAAAGCATCAATGGTTTAGTGATCGGAAGCAAACTACCATTTGGGAATATGACCGTCCTAAGTCTAGTAAAGACCACCCAACCATGAAACCAATTCAACTTATGGCTTACCCTATTCAAAACTCTTCTATGCGTGGAACAATAGTTTTAGATCCATTTTTAGGTTCTGGTTCTACTTTAATAGCTGCAGATCAGACTGGACGTATTTGTTATGGAATCGAGCTGGATGAAAAGTTTGTGGATGTCATTGTTAAACGCTATATAGAAGTTACAGGCGATACTGAAGTAACCGTACAACGTAATCATGAGGTTTTAACTTATAACCAAGTGTTAAAGGAGTTGGAGGAACAAGTATGACACTAACGTTTCTAGATTTCTTTTCCGGAGTTGGTGGCTTTCGACATGGGCTAGAATTAGCAGGAATGAAGTGTATAGGATTTTGTGAAAAAGATAAGTTTGCACGCAAGTCTTATGAAGCAATGTATGATACGAAAGGAGAATGGTTTCATGACGATATCACAACAATCGATCCAACACGATTACCAAAAGCAGATCTCTGGTGTGCGGGAAGCCCTTGTCAAAATGTGTCTATCGCAGGGAAACGAGCCGGCCTATACGGTGAGCGAAGTGGACTCTTTTTTACATTTGTTGAACTCATCAAAAGCCAAAAAGAAGAAGATAAACCCGAATGGGTTCTCCTTGAAAATGTTAAAGGACTTTTATCAAGTGGTGGGGGACGAGATTATCTCGACTATCTCTCTATCTTGGATGAATCAGGGTACGACCTTGAATGGCAAGTGTTCAACTCAAAAGATTACGGAGTACCACAAAATAGAGAACGCATCTATACTATCGGACATCTTAGAAGAGAAGGTCGACGACAAGTACTACCTATCAGCAGAGAAAGCAGTAGCCATCTTAAGCAACTTGTAGGCGGTATGCAAAGCTACCGTGTCTATGACCCCAGTGGTATTGCAACAACACTTGTTGGAGAGGGTGGGGGACTAGGAGCTAAGACAGGTCTTTATCTGATTGACCAATCACTAACTGAACCAAAGTTAACTGAAGAAGCAAGATGTTTAACTGCTCGTTATACTGCTGGTGCGACAAAGCGAACAGCAATGAACTCTGGAGTGCTTGAGGTCCAACCAATTTTGACACAAGGTATCAAGGTTAGGAACGGAACAAAGCAAGGTTATCAATTGGCGGTGGTTGGTGACTCGGTTGATCTTTCTTATCCAAGTTCATTAACGAGAAGGGCAAGAGTAGGGAGAGGAATAGCTCACAACCTTTCATGTAGCTGCCAGATGGGCGCAGTTGTTTGGAATGGTCGTGTTGTAAAAATTAGAAGACTTACTCCAAAAGAGTGTTTTAGACTTCAAGGTTTCAGTGATGACTTATTTGAAAAGGCAAAAGCTGTAAATTCAGATGCACAACTTTATAAACAAGCAGGAAACGGAGTCACAGTACCAGTTGTTTATGCTATTGGTTGTGCCATATTATCTTCAAAATATTATCAGAAATAACTGGATAAAAATGAACTTTAGAGTTAATATGTACTAAACAAAAGAGAAGAGGTTGTATTATGGATGACTTAAAAGTGAAGACTTTGAAATCATTGTATCCCAATGGAACTCGAGTAAAATTACTCGAAATGGAGGATTCATTTGCGCCACCTATAGGTACTCTCGGTACGGTAATTGGTGTTGATGATATTGGTTCAATTTTAGTAAGTTGGGATAATGGACAAAGTTTAAATGTACTTTACGGAATTGATAAAATAATAAAATTGGGATAGTTATGTGGGAAATGATAACTAGAGAGTGCAATGGTCGGCACTATCATATTGAGTTTCTTAGAGAATTTAGTACCTATGACCGACATATTGATGGCGCTTGGATAGCAATCCTAAAAATTAAACGAAATAAAGAAATAGTTTTTCATTATGAATATGGTAAAATTACTGACCGAATGGATGATTTGGATAAAATTATCTATCAAGAAATAGTGGATACATACAATAAATTATAAATTGGAACTCGATGTGAGTTCTTTTTATTTTAGGAGGTGAATTAGTGGCAATTAGAGGACGTAAACCGAAACCTACAAATTTAAAAGTTCTAGAAGGTAATCCTGGTAAACGGCCTCTCCCAACGAATGAAGTAAAACCTCAAAAGAAGGCTCCACGTTGCCCCCAGTGGCTTGAAGAAGATGCTAAGAGGGAATGGAAGCGGATGGGAAAAATATTGGAACAAATGGGATTACTGACGGAAATGGATATGACCGCATTTGCAGGTTATTGTCAAGCTTACGCACGTTGGAAAGAAGCAGAGGAGTTTTTATCAAAACATGGTTCTATCTTAAAGACACCAAATGGGTATTTACAGCAAGTTCCACAAGTTTCAATTAGTCAAACTAATTTAAAAATCATGCTGAAGTTTTGTGAACAATTTGGTCTAACCCCATCCGCTAGGAATCGTTTAGCTACTATGGATTCAGAGGTTGGTAATGGTGACGAAATGGAAGATTTGTTGGGAGGTTTACTATGACTTTTCATTATGAACCAACTCCTTTTATGCTAGCTTCATCACATTATGATAAAAGTAAGGCTGATAGAGCAGTGACTTTTATTCAAAACCTTTGTCATACTAAAGGAAAATGGGCAGGTCAGAAGTTCATACTTTTACCTTGGCAGGAACAGATAGTACGAGATATATTTGGGATTGTTAAAGAAGATGGGAATAGACAATTTCTAACTGCTTATATTGAAATTCCCAAAAAGAATGGGAAGAGTGAACTAGCAGCAGCAATAGCTCTTTATCTACTTTATGCAGATAATGAAGCCAGTGCAGAAGTTTATGGTGCAGCATGTGACCGAAATCAAGCTTCTATTGTATTCGATGTAGCAAAACAAATGGTACTAATGAGTCGACCTTTAGAGAAACGTTCAAAAATAATGGGTGCTACGAAACGAATTGTTAACTACTCTAATGCAGGTTTCTATCAAGTTTTGTCCGCTGAGACTGGTACAAAACATGGTCTCAATGTTTCAGGACTCGTGTTTGACGAAATTCATGCGCAACCCAATCGCCACCTTTATGATGTCTTAACTAAAGGTTCAGGAGATGCACGAGAACAACCCTTATTTTTCATCATTACTACTGCAGGAACAGATAAGAATTCAATTTGTTACGAGTTACACACAAAAGCACTTGATATTTTAAACAGCAGAAAGAAAGATACATCTTTTTATCCTATCGTTTATGGTTTATCTGATGAAGAGGACTGGAATGACGAAAGTAACTGGTTAAAAGCTAATCCGTCATTAGGTCATACCATTGGCTTAGACCGTGTCAGAGAAGCATATAAACAAGCACTTGATAATCCTGCTGAAGAAAATGTATTCAAGCAACTACGGCTAAATATGTGGACAAATTCTACAGTTGCTTGGATTCCAGAACATGTATACAACAAAGGGGATACCCCAATCAATTTTGAAAGTTTGAAAGGTCGTGAGTGTTATGCAGGACTAGACTTGTCTAGTACATCCGATATCACAGCCTTTGTTTTAGTTTTTCCACCTAGGAATGAACTAGAAAATTACATCATTCTACCCTATTTCTGGTTACCAAAAGATACTCTTGAACTTCGTTGTCGTAGGGATCATGTTTTGTATGATGTATGGGAACGGCAAGGTTATCTAAAGACGACAGAGGGTAATGTTGTTCATTATGGCTTTATAGAGAAGTTCATTGAGGAATTATCAAAGCTATACAATATAAAAGAAATCGCCTATGATAGATGGAATGCAACGCAAATGGTGCAGAATCTAGAAGATATGGGTCTGACGATGATTCCTTTTGGTCAGGGGTACAAGGATATGAGTCCACCGTCAAAGGAATTATTCAAACTTATGATGGAAGGTCGTATACAACACGGAGGACAACCTGTTTTAAAATGGATGTCGCAAAACGTAGTTATGCGCCAAGACCCTGCAGGCAATATCAAACCAGATAAAGAGAAATCAATTGAAAAAATCGATGGAATTGTTGCTCTTATAATGGGAATTGATAGATGTATTAGACACCAAAATAATGATAGTAGTATTTATGATGAGCGAGGAATATTGAGCTTTTAGTTGAATTTTAAATATAAAGATGCTACAATGTATTTACAAATCATCTTTACAAAGAGGTATTAATCATGGCAAGTACTCAACCTGTTAATTTTAGAGCAGATTCGACTTTTTACCAACAAACGAAAGAAATCTTAGCTGATGAAAAGTTAACCCTGTCAGATATCTTTAATGCTGCACTTCGTAAAATTGCGACAGGTGCGGTTGATCCCAAAGAGTTCGTATTTAGTGATTCACTAGAGACTCAATATCAGGTTGCTTTTGAAGACTTGAAAAAGGAAATCTTGTTGGGCCATCAAGAAATTGAGCAAGGTAAACTAACGTCTTTAGCAGATGTAAGAAAGGAATTTGGACTTGAGTAATCATAAACGTTACCATGTTTCTCTTACGGATCAAGCTAAGAAAGACTTGAGAGAAATACATGATTATATTGTACTGAATTTTTACAGCCAACAATCTGCCGATAGTAAATTAGACCTTATTCTAACGGCGCTAGAAACTTTAGAAACCTTTCCAGAAGCATGCCCTTTGGTGTCGAGCCGAGGTTACGGTGAATTAACTGATGACGGAAAACGTTATCGATATATGCCAATTGAAAATTACTTAGCTTTTTATTATATCGACAAATATGAGGTTTATGTCTCCAGAATTTTAAATTCCAAGCAGAATTGGGCTAAGTTATTCAATAAGTAAATTCAATTTTAATTCGTAGAGCATCTCACAAAAGAGGTGCTTTTATTGTACTCAAAAATGGAGGATTAGATGGGATTTTTAGAATTTATTGGAAGAAAAAGATCACGAGATAAACCGCGTAATAGCTATGAGGGACAGGACTTTTCCTATCTCTTTGGACGAACTTCTAGTGGAGAAAATGTGGATGAGTTTAAGGCCATGCAGACTACAGCTGTTTATGCTTGTGTGAGAATATTAGCTGAAGCTGTCGCTTCTCTACCCATTCATATATACGAAAGAACATCTAATGGGAGAGAGAAAAAATTTGAACACCCTCTATATTTCTTACTTCATGATGAACCAAATCCAGAGATGTCTTCTTTTGTCTTTCGTGAAACTTTGATGACTCATCTTTTGATATGGGGCAATGCCTATATTCAAATCATAAGGGATAAGAGCGGTCAGGTTATCAGTTTGTATCCTTTGTTACCAGATAAAATGTCAGTACATCGTGATGAAAATGGGAAACTTTACTACAAATATCAACGTCAGACCGAAGAAAATCCAAATTTCAGGGATAAAGGCAGTGTTATTTTAAAACAAGAAGATGTCCTTCACATTCCCGGACTTGGTTTTGATGGATTGATTGGCTATTCTCCCATCGCATTAGCAAAGAACGCAATTGGAATGACCTTGGCTACAGAGAATTACGGAGCATCATTCTTTAAAAATGGTGCAAATCCAGGTGGTGTATTGGAACATCCAGGGATTTTGAAGGATCCAAAAAGAGTACGTGATTCTTGGAATGCGGTTTATAACGGTGTCACAAACGCACATAAAGTTGCAGTTCTAGAAGAAGGGATGAAGTACACTCAAATAGGTATTCCACCAGAAGAAGCGCAATTCTTACAGACTCGGAAGTTTCAAATCAATGAGATTGCACGTTTGTATAGGATACCACCACATATGATTGGTGATTTAGAAAAATCTTCATTTTCAAACATCGAGCAACAATCACTAGAGTTTGTTAAATACACATTAGACCCTTGGGTAGTTCGTTTAGAACAGGCCTTCAAGAGGTCTCTTTTTTTACCTGAAGAGAAGAAGAAGTACTTTGTTAAGTTCAATGTAGATGGTTTATTACGTGGAGATTATCAAAGTCGTATGAGTGGGTATGCTATTGCAAGACAGAATGGCTGGCTATCTACAAATGATATTCGAGAACTTGAAGATTTAAATCTTTTAACAGATGAAGAAGGAGGAAACCTTTATTTGATTAACGGAAATATGACTAAATTAAAAGATGCTGGTGGTTTTATGACAAAACAGGTAATTGAACAACCTCAAGAAAACCAAAGGAGGAAGAAGATGCGTAAATTTTGGAGTTTTTCAGACGAAGGGAATATTCGCACTCTTCGTATTGAAGGACAGATTGCTGATGAAACATGGTTTGGAGATGAAGTTACTCCACAACTCTTTAAAAATGATTTAAATGCAGGAAAAGGTGATATCACCCTCTGGATAAATAGTCCAGGGGGTGATATTTTTGCTGCAGCACAAATTTATAACATGCTGATGGATTACAAAGGAAATGTGCATGTCATAATTGATGGCCTTGCCGCTAGCGCTGCCAGTGTCATTGCCATGGCTGGAACAACAGTATCCATGAGTCCTGTTGCAATGATGATGATTCACAATCCATGGACAATTGCACAAGGTGAAGCTAAGGATATGGAAAAGGTCATTGAAATGTTGGGGGAAATCAAAGAGTCTATTATGAATGCCTATGAGTTAAGAACAGGATTATCTAGGGCAAAAATCTCACATTTAATGGATTCTGAATCATGGTTTAATGCGAGAAAAGCAGTTGAACTTGGTTTTGCGGACAAGATTTTATTCGGCAAAGATGAACATAAAGAAGAGCTAGAACTTAGCAGTTATTCATTTAGTAGAGCCACTGCGGATCATAACCTTGTTGTTAAACTTCAAGCCAAAATAGATAGCTACAAACCTTTATCAACGACTCCTCTCAATCAGTTAAGAAAACGATTAGATTTATTGAAATAATGAAAGGAAAACTAACCTATGTCTAAATTACTTGAATTAAAAGAAAACGAAATCAAGCTTGGGAACAAGCAAAAACTTTCCTAGACTCAGTGCGAACTGAAGATGGTTTAGTCTCAGAAGAAGATTCTCAACGCTATGATGAAATGGAAAGTAAAATCAATCGCTATAATCAAGAAATCGCTCGCTTAGAACGACAAGAAAAGATTGATCTAGAACTTGCTCAACCAACTTCTCAGGCTTTGACAAGACAGCCTACCACTGTCTTAAAAGATAGTGAGGTAGAAGATGAGAAGAAGGGAACTAAGTCTGATGTCTATTCCAAAATCTTTTGGACGAATGTCCGTAAGCGTAACTTCTTTGATGTTAAGGATGTTCTTCGTGTTGGAGAAGATACAGAGGGTGGCCATTTAGTACCTGATGAGTATGAGAAAAAACTAGTTCAAGGTCTTCAAGAAGAGAATTTCTTCCGAAGTCTAGCAACCGTCATTAAAACATCAAGTGGAGAGCGGAAGATTCCAGTTGTTACAGGGCATGGAACTGCGTCATGGATGGATGAAAATGGACTTTATCCTGAAACTGATGAGACATTTGGTCAAGTAACACTTGATTCACATAAGATTGGAACAGCTATTCGAATCTCAGAAGAATTGTTAAATGACTCAGTATTTGATTTAGAATCCTATATGACTAGTGAGTTTGCACGACGTATTGGTACAGAAGAAGAGAAATCCTTCCTTATTGGAGATGGCTCAAAGAAACCAACAGGAATCTTTACGCAAGCAAATGTTACTGGTCCTACAACGACGACTAAAGACATTACGTTTGATGACATGATTGAATTGTATCATTCTCTTCCTGCTCCGTATCGTAAAAATGCAGTATGGATTCTTCATGATACAACTGTCAAAGCAATCCGTAAACTGAAAGACAATAACGGAAATTATATTTGGCAACCGTCTACACAAGCTGGACAACCAGATTTAATTCTTAACCGTCCATACTATACATCTACCTTTGCACCTCTACCTGAACAGGGGAATAAAGCCATTGCATTTGGAGATTTCTCATATTACTGGATTGCAGACCGCCAAGGACGTACTTTTAAACGTCTCAATGAACTTTATGCTAATAATGGTCAAATTGGTTTTCTTGCATCTCAACGTGTTGATGGGAAATTAGTATTACCAGAAGCAGTAAAAATTTTAACTGTGAAAGCAAAATAATCATGATAAGTCTAGAAGAAGCAAAACTTTACCTTAAGGTAGAAAACACAGATGAAGATGACTTGATTACGCAATTGATTGATACGAGTAAAAAACTCTGTGAAGAAACATTAAGGCAGAATACTTACAGTGAGGTTCTAAGAATGGCAATCCTGTATGGGGTTGCCTATCTTTATGAACACCGTGAAACAGCTAATTATAAAGAGTTAAAACAAATGTTATATCACCTACTATTAGCTGATAGGAAGGATATTTTTTGATGAAAATCGCTCCGTTACGTGACCGTCTTACATTTGAAGTGCGTAAAATTGTGGTTGATGAAATTGGAAATGAATCCTCAGTTTGGAACACGGTTTTCCAAAGATGGTGTTCTAGTCGCCCATTGACCTTGACAGAAAATGAGGGGAGTGTGTCTAAACTTCTTTATAACAAAATTCAATTTACACTAAGGTACGACAAAGCGGTACTAAATCTAAGTTCATTAAAAACTAGGATAAAGTACAGAGACGCCTACTTTACGGTAGATTCAATTGATGGTGATAGCGTTCCTAGGCAATTGATTTATATTGTAGCAACTAAGGAGAATGACTATGAACAGGATAGGAATGGATGGGTTGGAAAAAGTAATTGATCAAGAGTTGGATGATTACATTAAAGAAACGACATCTATAATGCGAGAAGTAGTGGAAGAAGTTACAGACAATGCTGTAGATACTTTAAAAATCTCTTCTCCACGAAAAACTGGTAAGTATGCACGAGGTTGGAAAAGCAAGACCACAAGTGATAGTTCTACAGGCTTAACAAAGTCTATTCACAACCGAACACCAGGCTTAACTCATCTCCTAGAAAATGGTCACGCTAAACAAAATGGTGGTCGAGTAGAAGGGCAAAAACATATTGAAATCGTTGAAAAAAGTGCTGTTAAGTCACTTGAAGATAAGCTGAAACAAAGATTGTGAGGATTTCATGACATTAAAAGATTTCTATAAGATTTTAACAAAAATAAAGTTGCCAGTAGCTTATCATCATTTTGAAGAAGGAAGAAGTCCAGCACCACCATTTATTGTATATCTTGTTAAGGACTCTGAAAATGCTGGAGCTGATAATTGGAGCTATCATAAGACTCTTAATCTTCAAGTGGAACTATATACCTTAAAGAAGGACTTAGAAATCGAAACTAAGATGGATGACTTATTTGATAGTCATTCAATTTTTTTGACAAAGTAGAGAATTATATCTCAACTGAAAAACTCTATCAAATTACATATTACATTTCATTAAAAGGAGGATAGTTATGACTGAAAAAATAAAGTCACCTTTGGACTACAAGATGTACATTGGGCAGAAGTTACAACTGAAGCTTCAAATGGCGCATTGACTTATGGAACGATTGAACGATTACGAGGTGCAGCAGAACTAACCTTAGAACCGACTGGTGACAAAGGTTCATACAAGGCGGATAATATCAACTTTTATACTTCGGAATCAAATGATGGTTATGAGGGAACATTGAAGCTCGCCTTATTAACTCAAGAATTTTTAACTCGTGTGTTGGGAGAAAAATTGGATCCAACAACGAAAACAATTTCTGAAATCGCAAATGCTGAAAAGAAGAATTTCGCTCTGATGTTTCGTTTTGAAGGAGATAAGAAAGAAACACTTCATGTTTTGTATTACTGTTACGCATCACGTCCGTCAATGGGATCAAAAACAAAATCTGGTTCAGATATTAATGAGGTTGAGCTAAACTTTACTGCAAGTCCTCGGCCACTTGATAAGGTGGTTCGTCGCAAAACGACAGAAGAAACAAGTGATGAGATTCGTCAGAATTGGTTCAAGGAAGTCTTTGAACCTCGTGAATAAAGGAGTTACAGATGAGAGATAGTATTACAATTTCAGGAAAGACCTATGAATTAGCTACTAATGCCTATACACCGATTGCTTATAAAGAACAGTTTGGTAAAGATTATTTTCAAGACTTGTTTTCAATGGTGAGTACGCAGTCAATTCTCGATAAGATTGAACACCTAAATGAGGAAGAAAAACTCGAAACTGGTGACATTGATCTATCTATCCTGACCAATTTTGATATGACTTTTTTTCACAGAATTTTTTGGGTATTTGCGAAATCTGCTAATCCAAGAATTAAACCATTCAAAGAATTCTTTATGGAGATGGAGGAGTTTCCAGTTCAAGAAGTAGCAACTATCTTAATGAACATGCTTAACCAAGGAATGAATACAAGAAAAAAGCAGATCAAACAGAAACAGCAAGTGAAGAAATCTTTACGGTAGAAAGCTATCTATTTTGTTGTAAGGAAACTGGTTTATCCATAGATGACTTAAAACATATTTCAATTGGGATGGCTCTTGATTATCAAACTGACTATGTAAACTTGAGAATAAATGAATCAAGTCAATCTAGAAAAGCGAATCAAAGTGACTTTGATAATTTTTAATAGAAAGGAGAGGTGACCATGGCTGGAAATATAAAAGGCATCACAATAGAAATTGGTGGTGACACACAACCCTTACAAAATGCCTTAAAAGGGGTAAATAAACAAGCCGCTGAATCAACTAAAGAATTGAAACAAATTGATAAGGCTCTTAAGTTTGATACAGGAAATGTCACACTCCTTACTCAAAAACAAGAAGTGCTTGCTAAACAAGTTGAAACTACTAAAGAAAAGTTAGCTACCTTAAGACAGGCACAAGCACAAGTTGAATCACAATTTAAGTCAGGTAATATTGGGGCGGAACAATATCGAGCCTTTCAAAGGGAAGTAGAAACTACTCAGACAGTACTCAAAAGTTATGAAAGCAAACTAGAGGGTGTTAATCAAGCTTTATCAGAAAATGGAAATCGAGTAGGTACTACAAAAAGTCAATGGGATAGTCTGAAACAGGAACAAGCTCGTCTAGTTTCTGAGAGTGAAAAATTAACAAGTCAATTTAAATTACAAGAAAGTGAACTTTCTTCAAGTGCTAGTGAATCTGAAAAGCTAGCTTTAGCTCAGAGAAAAGTAAATGAAAGTTCTTCTTTACTAGAAAAACAGATTCAGAATTTAGAGAAACAGCTAGAACTAACAAAATCTCAGTATGGCGAAAATTCGATTGAAGCCAATAAACTGGAACAGACTCTAAATGATACCAAAACGGCCTATAATCATCTTCAAAATGAGATGGAAGAGATGGGCACTAGTTCAACAAGTGCAAAGGATAATCTATCAGAAATCAATCATCTCTTAAAGGCAGATATCCTAATGGAATTCAGTGACCGTTTAGCTGAATTATCACAAAAACTGATTGATTTTGGAAAACAGTCTCTTGAAGCTTTTAGTGAAGTTGATGAAGGGATGGATATCATTGTCACTAAAACTGGAGCAACTGGCCAAGCTTTAGAAGAAATGACAACTATCGCAAAGAACCTTGCTACAGAAATCCCTACAGACTTTAACACTGCTGGAAGTGCAGTCGGAGAGTTGAACACTCAGTTTGTTTTAACTGGTGATAGTTTAAAATCAGCTTCAAGTTACCTCATTCAATTCGCATCCATAAACGGAAGTGATGTTACCTCATCAGCTATTTCAGCTAAGAAAGCTATAGAAGCATATGGCTTACAGGCAACGAATTTGTCTGGTGTTCTTGATACTGTCACCTTTACCAGTCAAGCTACTGGGGTGGGAGTCCAAGATTTGATGGATAAGGTTATCTCTGGAGCACCACAAATTAAGGCATTAGGACTTTCATTTGATGAGGGTGTTGCTTTAATGGGGAAATTTGAAAAGGCTGGTGTGGATTCATCAGCCTCTTTATCATCCCTATCAAAAGCATCTGTGAAGTACGCAGCATCTGGAAAGACTTTGCAGCAAGGTTTATCTGAAACCATAGAAAAAATTAGAAATTCAACTAGCGAAACTGAAAAGTTAACTATCGCTTCAGATATATTTGGGACCAAGGGTGCTCCAAGAATGGTGGATGCTATTAGTCGTGGAGCTTTATCTTTCGATGACTTAGCTGAAACAGCAAAGAAAGCGTCAGGAACAGTCAGCTCAACTTATGAAGCGACACTGGATCCAATTGATAAATTTACAACTGCTCAAAATGAAGCTAAGTTAGCATTAGCTGAAGTTGGAGATGCTATAGCTGGGACTTTTGCACCGATACTAGAGATTTTAGCTGATTTGTTACGTTCAGTTGCAGAGTGGTTTTCTAGTTTATCAACGCCAGTAAAACAATTTATCATTATTGTTGGTAGCCTGATTACTGGATTAGGATTATTACTCCCTATATTTTTAGCACTTCAGGCAGCTGCCTTAGCAATGGGTGTCACAATTGGTGGCTTAATAGCAAGTGTAGCGCCTATTATAGCTATAGTCTTAGGAATTATAGCTGTTCTTGCCTTGTTAATTGTTGGAATAAAAGAACTTTGGGAACATAACGAGGGATTTAGAACAGCAGTAATGGATATTTGGAATGCTATATATTCTTTTATATCTACTATCATTCAAGAAATATCAGACTTTATTTTAAGCATTTGGGGGACTCTAACTTCATGGTGGACTGACAATCAAGATTTAATTCTTGCAGCTGCAACCACAGTTTGGAATGCAATCTCAACAGTTATAACTACCGTTATGTCTATTCTAGAACCCTATATTCAGGCAGCATGGGAAAATATAAAACTGATTATCGGCACAGCTTGGGAAATCATCAAACAAGTAGTTGAAACGGCAATCAATCTTGTCTTAGGCATTATTAAAGCAATCATGCAGGTTATAACAGGAGATTGGTCTGGTGCATGGGAAACAATAAAGACAGTTATTTCAACAGTATGGGAATCCATCAAGTCAATTGTAAGCTTAGTTCTAAGTACTATTAGTCAACTTATATCCAACACCTGGAATGGGATTAAGAACACAATTAGTAATCTCTTATCAACAATTAGTAACGTTGTCAGTACAATTTGGAATAGTATCAGTTCAACTATTTCAGGTATTCTAAATGGAATCTCAAGTACAGTGTCCAATGTTTGGAATGGAGTAAAAAATACGATTTCAAATGCAATTAACACTGCTAAAAATGCAGTTTCAACTGCTATAACTGCTATCAAAAATCTCTTTAATTTTAGATTTCAGTGGCCACACATTCCTTTACCTCATTTTAGTGTGTCAGGATCTGCAAACCCTCTGGATTGGTTAAAGGGACAAATTCCTAGAATCGGAATTGAGTGGTATGCAAAAGGGGGAATTTTAACAAAACCAACTGCCTTCGGAACAATAGGGAATTCCCTAATGGTAGGAGGAGAAGCAGGAAACGAAGCGGTACTCCCTTTAAATGAATCTACTCTTGGGGCAATTGGAAGAGGTATTGCAAGAACGATGGATTTAAGAATGCCAGACATCAACATTTCGATTACTGGAAATATCATCCGAGAACAGGCAGATATTGAAAAAATAGCAAATGAAGTAGCAAGTCGAATTGCAGAAGAATTAGCACGTCAAAAACAATTGAGAGGAGCCACTATATGATTAAAAGAAACGAGTTAGTCATAGATGGAATTGGAACTTCTAGTTTTCCTTTTAAGGTGATTGTCCACGAATCGCCTTCTGTTATCTTAGCGGAGAGTAAGACGAGTTTATTAGAACATAAAGGAATGAGTGGCGCTCTTTCGCAAACAAATCGGCACCGAGATTTGATTGAAAAATCATATACGATTTACATTGTTAAGCCCTCAGAAGAACAACTCTATCAATTTATGGGTCTATTTATCAAGGAGCAGTTTTGGCTTGAGAGTGAACGGATGAAAACCACACGTCTTTGGTGTTACCGAGTAAAATGTACTGAGGTAAAACAAGAGAGAGAAGGTGTGTATGCGACGAAAGCTACCTTTATTTGTCATCCTACAAAGTTTTTTAAATCAATGGATAGACAAACTTTGACATCAAACGGTGTACTTAGAGTTCATGGGACGTCTCTAGCGTTCCCCAAAATAACGATAATGGGGAATTCGGCAACTGAGACTCAGTTTACGATTGGAGATCAGGTTATTAAAATTGAAAAAGTTACAGAACCTCTTGTGATGGTAAACGAACCAAATAGTCCTAGTTTTCTAACGGCTAGCCAAAAAATCATCAAATGGTCTGGTGATTTTATCACTATCGATCCAAGCGTTAAAAAAGAAGTCGGTGTTGTTCTTGGTAGAGGTATTACTTCTTTAAGCTTTGAAACAAATTGGGGGTGGGCTTAAATGCTATTTTTGTTGAACAAAGATATTAGAACTGTAAAGTGGAATGGATTACCTCTTCATGAAACCAGCTCTGCTATTGTAAAAGAAACCCTGAACGGTGATTTCACCTTATCTATTCGCTATCCAATTACCGATTCTGGTATCTATAAACAAATAAAAGAGGATATGCTTATCAAGGCTCCTGTGCCTGTCTTAGGATTCCAGTTATTTCGTATTAAAAAGCCAATTGAAAACGATGATAGTTTGGATATAACCGCCTACCATATTTCAGATGATATTATGCAACGGTCTATCGAACCAATTAGTGTTGTTAATCTTACTTGTGGTATGGTCATATCACAAATGGTTCAAAATACTAAGACCAATCTTGGTGATTTTTCATTTACGAGTGATGTTACAGATCGCCGTACTTTCAATACAGATGAGGTAAAAACTCTCTATACTGTCTTAATGGATGGTGCCCATTCTATTATAGGAACTTGGGAAGGAGAGTTGATTCGTGACAATTTGGCTCTGACAATCAAGAAGAATAGAGGTGAAAATAGGGGTGTTGTCATAACAACACATAAGAATCTAAAGTCTTACAAGAGAACCAAATCGACACAATCAATCATTACTCGTATTCATGCAAAATCAACATTTAAACCAGATGGTAAAGATAAAGATCAGACAATTAAAATTACTGTCGATAGTCCTCTAATCACTTTCTATCCATATATCAATGAAAAAGAGTACGAAAATAATACTCTTAAAAGCATTGAGGAGTTAAGGAAGTGGGCTGAGGCTAAGTTTAAGAATGAAGGAATTGATAAGTTATCGGATGCTATTACGATTGAAGCCTATGAACTCGATGGGCAGGTTGTACATTTAGGTGATACTGTATATATCAAGAGTTTGAAACATGAGATTGATATTCTGAAAAAGGCAGTCGCTTATGAGTTTGACGCACTGACACAAGAATATATCTCGATTACTTTTGATGATAAACCAATGGTAGGTGGTTCAACTTCGAATAGTGGAATTTCAACTGTCGCAAATGCAATTTTAGACTCTGGTTTCACATTACAAGAAGTCGCAATTGAAAAAGCTTTGAGAAATGCGAACACAGCCTTTGATGCCGTATTCACTAAACAAAAGAATCAATCCTTGATGATATTGAAAAAGTCAAAGCTAGTGCAGAAGTCTACGCAGATGGTATTCGTCAAGTGATTGAAGGAAAGATTGCTGATGTTGATTCTAAAGTTCTATCTAATGAATTACTTAATGAAAATAGATACAACGATGTATTGGCTAAAGCAAATAGTAGTAGAGATTTAGCTAATCATGCCTTAGAGGTCAGTAAAGAAGTTAAAGAAACTACTAATACAGTGCTAACAGATACCTTAAATTATAAAAAAGAAGCCATTGCAGAAGCAAACCGTTTAGTTGAACTCAGCAAGAATAGCTTATTGAATCAAATTACGACAGTAGAATCTTCAATTGATAAGCTTACGGGTGTTATTACTAACAAGGCTTCAAAGACAGACTTTGATGCTATCAAAAATACCGTAGAGCAACAACGAACGGAAATATCACAAGCCAAGGATAAAATAAATCTAAAAGCTGAAAAGACCTATGTAGAAAATATTAAACAAACAGCTAGTGAAGCACTCCAAAGAATATCAGAGAACGCATTAGCAATATCTAAAACTAAAGCTGATTTACAAGTTGCTGCAGATGCTATAAATACTAAAGTATCACAAACAGATTTTAATCAAACGACAAATCGACTTGCTAGTACTGAAACAACAATTAAAATTCAAGCAGGTGAAATAGCCAAACGATTGACCAGTAGTCAGGTAGAATCCGTGATAAATTTAAAAGGATTTCAAACTAAATCAGATGTTGATAAAAATATTTTAGACAGAGGTTATGTAACGAACTCTAGCGTGCAAAACTTAGTTAGAGAAACATCTAATAGTTTCACTCGGACGATTAGTGAAACTAAAGCTTTAATACCAACTAGTGTTTCTCATCGAAACTTAGCATCTGGTTCCAGTGATAGTTGGACTTCATACAAAGAAATAAACTCGAAACTCAATTGGATTCAAACATTAGGAAAAATTCCTTATGGTGATTCGACTGGCATTTATTCAGGGACAAAAATCAATCTATTTGTTTATATTTCTGTCGATAATGTTGTATTAGATTCAACTGTTACTCCTAGAATTATCTTACAAGGTCCAGGATATAAAAAATCAGATAATAGTGCTGTATGGAGTGTTCATTCTAATCCCTTTCATACCTCTTGGTCTACTACATTAAAAACTGGTACAAACTACCATCTTATTAAGATTTCTCGAATGGTAACAGATGAGATGTTCAATAACTTTAAAAACTTTGAATTACAATTTCGTATTGATGGAGCAAGTTCAGGTAAGTTTCATTGGAGAGCTTTAATGATTACTACTGGAGATATCTTCCCAAATTATTGGACTAAACCTATCGAAGATTTAACAACCGTAACAGCTTTTAACGAAGTAAAAGATACTCTAGGTAGTCATACAAGAACTATTAGTGAACAAGGCAAAACAATTAGTCAGGTTGTACAAACATCCGAAGGACTGATTACAAGAGTCAGTGATTTAATTGATAACCAAAACTTAGTATACGATCCAACCAATTTTAGTAAATATAAAGAACGTGAACCGAATTCGAATTTAGTTATGACTGGAACTAATGAATACAAGCTGCTAAGAATTGCACAAAGTGGCAGGACAACAAATGGTTGGCGTGGTTTCCAAATGCCTCTTCATAGTCAAAAATTTGTTGCTGGTGAGAAACTTTCTTATAGGGTCAATTTATGGATAGATGTACTACCTGATGGAAAAGTTGGTTTTGAAATTAAATCAGGTAACTCAATAGGAGGTTTCACCATTAGTCCGGCTAGAACGGGCGCAGCTCAAATTTTTACAGGAACTTTTACGATAAATAAAACCGTGACAAAAACAGATGATTTTGGGCTTCATATTTGGCTAGAAAAGAACGGCACTGTGGCAGTTGGCCAAATTTCAATTGTTCGAGGTAGTCAGCCACCTAATAACTTTGTAGATAGTACATCCTTTCAACAAATTGCAACAGAAAGTCTTGTTCAGCAACATCAAGGTTCCTATTCGATTCAAAATTTAACTAATGCAGGCTCTTTAATTTCAGGTATTAATCTAGGCGCGAATGGAATCAATAGAATCATTGGTAAGGCAACTCATATCACTGGGGATACTTTAATTGATAGAGCAGTCATTAAATCAGGAATGATTGATAAATTAAAGACATCAAACTTTGAATCTGGTTCAGTAACTACTATGGTATTAGCGTCAAATTCAGTAACTGCAGATAAAATTGTTGTGGATCAAGCGTTTTTTAATAAGTTAGTTGCAAATGAAGCTTATTTACGACAGCTGTTTGCTAAGAATGCTTTTATCAATAGTGTACAAAGTGTTAGGATTGATGCTAGTCAAATAAAGTCAGGCTTACTAAGTGGTGACAGAATTCAGGGTGGCACAATAACTGGAACCACAATTTCTGGTGGATTATTAACTGGAGAAACAAAAATTAAGTTAGGTGCTTATGGTTCATTTGACGCTATCAACGGTGGATTACAGATTAATGTTCCTCGTCAGTTTAATTCTAAAGATGGTTTAGGCGTACAATTTATAGGTTCTTATGGCCGAGGAGACAATGTTCCTTACGGCTTATTTATTTACAAAGATTCAGATTTTACTACTGGAAACACTGCAAGTGATAGTGATGATTTTCTATTGACGGTCGAAGGATACATTAAGGCAAAAGGAATTGGCTGGTTAAAGTACGGCAAAAGTAGCATTAATGGCTCAACTACAGGAACTATTAGTTATTGGAATTCTAATAATGTGTCTCTAGACTTTGGTGGATCAGGAAATGATATTTACTACTCATATAACGGAAAGGCTTATAGCTTATGGCAAATTGTTAACCAACATTTTTCTGATAAAAACTTAAAAGAGAATATAGGCTTATCTAACTATAAAGCACTCGATTTTATCAAAAGATTTCAATTTAAAGAGTATGACTGGAAGAAAATAGGGAATCGTATTCAAAAGGCTCATACCAAAATTGGACTCATCGCTCAAGATGTTCAACAAATTGACTCGGCACTTGTGTATGAAAATGGTGGTTTTCTGAATCTTGATAATACAAGATTAACGAATATCGCTTTAAAAGGAATTCAAGAGTTAATACTTGATATTCGAAAATTAAATAAACGATTGGAGATGTTAGAAGATGAACACAGATTTAATCCATCAATTAGCAATGGAGTCGTTGACTAAGAAACTAGCACAAACCGAAGGTCAAGCAGCACAAAATGAGGCTCTTTATTTGGTTGTTGCAAGCGAATTGCAGTTAATGAAAGATGTATTAGAATACGACTCAGACCTAAAAGACTTATTTGAGGAAGTAAAACTAAAAGAGAGAAAGGAGAAAGTTAATGGCATTAGAAATTACTAAAACAACACGTTTGGTTGGAAATTTGAAGATTGGTGATGAAGTAGTTAAGCAGTATACTGTTGATGTTGATGAACATGGTGTTTCTACAGTATCTGAGTTTCTCTATCATTCAGAGCTCTATGCGGAGCATCGTTTCGAAATGAGAAACCAAGAAAAATTGTTCCGAGATAAACGATATGAATTAGAAGATGCTGTTTTAGCTGAAATTGAGTCAAATAAAAAAGAACTATAGGGAGTATTAAAAATGGATATTGAATTGTTTAATTTTTTAAGAAAGCTCATCGAAACAGAAGATGGGCTTATTTTGTATGCGTTAGCGTTAATTGTCATCATGGAAATTGTAGACTTTGCATCAGGCACATTTGCTGCCATTGTAAATCCTGATGTTGAGTATAAGAGTAGAATTGGAATCAATGGATTAATTCGTAAAGTCTTAGGGATTTTTATGTTACTGTTATTGATTCCGATGTCTGTTTTGTTGCCTGAAAAAACTGGATTTATGTTTCTGTATTCGATTTATATCGGATATCTAGTTTTCACTTTTCAATCACTAATTGAGAACTATCAAAAAGTAAAAGGGAATATCCTGCTTTTTAAACCAATTTTAAAAGCTTTTGAACATCTAACTAAAGAAAAGTCTAACGATGATAAGGAGGATAATCATGGAAATTGATAAAAGTAGATTACGAACAAATCTCCCTCAAATCGGTGAACAACCCTATCGACAAGTTCATGCTCACTCAACAGGAAATCCTAACTCTACGGCACAAAATGAAGCGGATTACCATATGCGTCGTCCGGTTGAGTCAGGATTTTTCTCCCATGTGGTAGGGAATGGTCGTATCTTGCAAACTTGGTTAGTAGACCGAGGTGCTTATGATGTTGGTGGCGGATGGAATGTTGAAGGTTACGCTCAAGTTGAACTAATAGAAAGTCATGAATCTAAAGAAGAATTCATGAGAGATTATCGACTTTATGTCAAGCTATTACGTGAGTTAGCTGACGAGGCTGGAATCCCTAAAACTCTAGATTCTAGTAGTCTTGCTGGGATTAAAACTCATCAATTTTGTACTTACAACCAACCAAATAATGGAAGTGATCATGTAGATCCCTATCCATACCTTGCAAAATGGGGCATTAGTAGAGAACAGTTTAAGAAAGATATTGAATCTGGTCTAACTGAAGGAAACTGGAAACGAAACGAAGTTGGTTGGTGGTGGGAAGAAGCAGATGGCTCTTATCCAAAATCTCAATGGAAAAATATCAAAGGAGAATGGTTCTACTTTGATAATAGAGGTTACTGTTTCATCAATAAATGGTTCAATGATGGCAAGGATTGGTTTTATTTAGATAAGCGTGGTGCCATGGTTACTGGTTGGATGCATATCGATCATCGTTGGTACTATTTTAAGTCGGATGGTAGAATGGCTAAAGGTTGGGTAAAATATCGTGAAACTTGGTATTACTTGGATGAAAAAGATGGGGATATGAAATCTAAGCAATTTATTAAATCAGGAAACGGATGGTACTATCTCAAGTCTGATGGTTCGTTATCAGTAAAACCAGAATTTACGATTGAACCTGATGGTTTGATTACTACTAACTAAGAGTTTGTAGATACTACTCTTAAAATAAATCTTTAAACAAAATAAACCACCGAAGTTGGTGGTTTATGTGGTATAATATCTATTGTAGAAAAGTGAAGACGGTGGCTCCTTATACCGAAAGAGAGGTGATGCCTATGGGCAGTTCATCAAAATCTGACGGAAAGGAGGGGCACTCTTTTGACCGCATTTGAAGTTGTACAGACAATACTTGGTTTTGGTAGTTTTGCCATTACTTTGATTGGCTTGTGCTATAAAATCTTCAAAGACAAGGACAAAAAATAATCCGTCCCCACTTTTGAGCGAGTAGGACGGATTAAATCTGTTATACGAGCTACCGTCTTTTTAACGGTTCTACGTTGGAGTTGAGTTGGTAGCTCAGCTCCTTTTTCTATGTTTATTATAACATATTGCGATTAAATTTCAAATAAAAAATCTAAGCCTGGTGAAGTACATCAGGCTTTTTCTTTTTGATTTTTTCTTAAAACCGGAAAAATCTATCTTGAAAGTACCTATTTAGGTAAGAGGACAATAAAGACATTTTGTTAAAGTACAGGGTTGCTGATTACTTGACTAATATTGCGTTTAGAGGGATATATAGTGTGTAAAAACTTCTTGTAGGAGGAAAAATGAATATAAGAAAAATTGAAGCAAAGAATAACAATAGAAAAAAGAGAATTTGTGCATATGTTCGAGTTTCTACAACCAACGGAAGTCAACTTGATTCGCTAGAGAATCAAAAAGTCTATTTTGAAAAGTTGTATGCTGAACGTGATGATGTTGAGTTTTTGGGTGTTTTTTGTGACAAAGGGATTTCAGGTTCAAAGTATGATAGACCTGATTTTCAAACTATGCTAGATGCTTGTAGAAAAGGACAAATTGACGTTATCCATACTAAGTCAATATCAAGGTTTGCAAGAGATCTCATCAATGTTCTTGAAATAAGTCGAGAATTAAAAACTCTTGGTATTGATATCTTTTTTGAAGAGCAGAATATCCACACTTTATCCAATGAAGGTGAAGTTGTCTTGACTGTGTTAGCAAGTTTGGCTGAGGAAGAGTTACAAAGCATGAGCGGAAACCAACGATGGAGTTTTCGTAGAAAGTTCCAGAAGGGAGAATTACTCATTAATGCTAAACGGTTTTTAGGGTATGATTTAAACGAAAAAGGTGAACTTGTTATAAACAAAGCAGAAGCCCAAATAGTAAGAACCATCTTTTATAGTTATTTAGAAGGAATGGGTACACATAGGATTGCTAAAAAACTTAACGAGGGCAAGGTTCCAACTGTAACAGGAAAGAAATGGTATGATAGCACAATTCGTAATATCTTAAAAAACGAAAATACAAAGGATCTTTACTACTTCAAAAATACTTTCATGATGGTGTAAACGGTCCAAAAAGATTAAATCAAGGACAGGTTGAACAATACTATATCGAAGATAATCATGAAGGAATTGTATCTAAGGAAATATGGGAGAAGGTTCAGGTAAAAATAAAAAGCCGTTCTCGGATCCAAGGTACAAATAAAACCTATAAATTTTCCAGAATGTTAAAATGCCAATATTGTGGTTCAACATTAAAAAGACAAGTTTCTTATAAGAAAAAGATTGTTTGGTGTTGTTCCAAATATATCAAAGAGGGAAAAAATTCATGTAAAGGTATGAGAGTCCCTGAAAGGGATATTGAAGATTGGAAACTAAGTTCACCAGTAATTGTGTTAGAAAGGATAGAAGATGGAGAAAAACATTACGGTTATACCGGCCAAAAAGCTACAGCAAACAGTCATATCTCAAACTCAGAAAAAATCAGAGTAGCCGCTTACTGTCGAGTGTCTACAGACCAAGACGAACAGCTATCAAGTTATGAGAATCAGGTTAATTATTACCGTGAATACATCTTAAAACACGAAGATTATGAGTTAGTAGATATCTATGCGGATGAGGGAATCTCAGCAACTAATACAAAAAACGTGATGCTTTTAACCGACTAATACAAGATTGTAGAGATGGTAAGGTGGATAGAATTTTAGTTAAATCTATTAGTAGATTTGCCAGAAATACATTGGACTGCATCAAATATGTAAGAGAACTGAAAGAACTAGGCATTGGTGTAACGTTTGAAAAAGAGAATATTGATAGTCTAGATTCAAAAGGAGAAGTACTACTTACCATTCTATCGTCACTAGCACAGGATGAATCGAGATCCATTTCCGAAAACTCAACTTGGGGAATTCGTAAGAAATTTGAGCGTGGTGTAGTTCAGGTAAATACTACAAACTTTATGGGATATGACAAAGATGAAAAAGGAAATCTCATTATAAACCATGAACAAGCTAATGTCGTAAGGTATATATTTGATAGATTTCTAGAAGGTTACAGTCCAGAATTTATTTCAAAAGAGCTAAGAAAACAGGAAATACCAGGTTGCACAGGTAAAGCAAGGTGGTGCCCAAGTGCTATATGGAAAATGCTTAAAAATGAAAAATACAAGGGCGATGCTTTGCTTCAGAAAACCTATACCGTTGATTTCCTGACGAAGAAACGAATAGATAATGATGGACAAGTTAATCAATACTACATCGAGAACAATCATGAACCAATCTTAGATAGGGAAAAGTGGGAGATTGTTCAGTTAGAAATAGCAAGAAGAAAGAAATTTAGAGAACAACATAAGCTTCAATTTTATATTATGCAGAAAGAAAACAATCCCTTTACAACAAAAGTATTTTGCGCAGAATGTGGTTCAGCATTTGGTAGGAAGAATTGGACTACAAGTCGTGGTAAACGGAAGGTATGGCAGTGTAATAATCGATATAAGATTAAAGGCCAAATTGGATGTTTAAACAATCATATTGATGAAGAAATGCTTGAGAAAGCTGTTATGATGGCTGTAAGTATTCTTAAGGAAAATAGAGAACTTCTTCAAAGTAAATGGAACAAACTTATAGAAACTGATAGTCGTTTAAAACAGTATTACAGTAATCGACTTAGAGACATAGTTTCTAGAAAAAATGGAATTTTAATGGGGTTGAAATGTGCCGGATTTTAGATAGTATCACCATTTCAGAAAAAGGGGAGATTAGTATTAAATTTCTTGAAGGTACAGAAGTAAATTTGTGAGTAACTGTAACTAGTAAGTTGCAGTTTTTTATTTTGAATAATGATATAATAGTATAAAGTAATATTCAAGGGGATGTTAATATGCCAAAGGGTTTTCAAACTCCTATAACCATTAAAGAAGCTATTGATAAAATTGATGAAAATAAATATGTTTTGCCAGGGATTCAACGACGTTTTGTTTGGGGAAAAAATCAAATTGAACTACTTTTCGACAGTATTATGAGAGATTACCCTTTTAATTCATTGATGTTGTGGGAAATAAATTCTCCTCAAATAAAAAATAATTATAACTATTATTCTTTTTTGAGAAAGTATAAACAAAGATTTGAAGTTGAAAATGAAATGATTAATAAAACAGCTTCCGATGATGATTTTTTTGCTGTTATTGATGGGCAACAAAGACTAAATAGCTTATACCTTGGTTTAAAAGGAAGCTATACAATGAAAAAACCTCATAGACCTTGGGTAGATAAATCTGATTACTTTGAAGAACAGTTTTTATATTTAGATATTACTTCGGAATACCAAAGTGAATCAGATATCGACAGAGCATATAATTTCAGATTTTTGCCGAAATCTGAGGCTGAGAATAGTAAAGATAAAACTTGGTATAAAGTCGGTGATATTCTTCAAATAAATCCTGATGACATATTTGAAGAAATTAGTGATTTTGTTGAACAACAAATAAATATAAAAGATAAAAAATACGCACGTAATACACTAAGAAAATTAAATAAAGTAATTAGGGAAGATAAAATTCTTAATTACTACTTGGAAACCGAACAAGATCTTGATAAAGTATTAGATATATTTATACGCACAAACGACGGTGGGACTAAATTAACATTTTCAGATTTGTTAATGTCAGTTTTAACAACTCATTGGAAAGAGAGTAGGGATGAGTTCGATGAATTGATTAAAGATGTCCGTAGCTTTGGTGATTTTAATATTAGTTCGGATTTAATAATTAAATCTATTTTAATGTTGTTTTCTAATGATATTAAAAATAGAGTAAAAAATTTTGATGAAGAATTATTAAATTCTGTAATTAAAAATTGGTCTAGAATAAAATTAAGCATTTCCAATACTTTCCAAATGTTTTACAGGATGGGATTTAATTCTCAAACTTTTCCAGCACTAAATGCTGCAATTCCCATTATTTATTATGTTTATAAAAATAACTTAGAAGAAGAGATTATTAAGGTTAGATTCTTTGGTAGCACAAATCATAAATTGATTAAACATTGGCTTATTTTATCTTTCCTGAAGAGAATATTTGGTGGTCAATCCGATACTGTTCTTGTTGATCTTAGAAAGATTATTAATGAGAATAGCAGTCCTAGTTTTCCTTTGCAAGTTATTATTGATAAAGCTAAATCAAATCCAACAAAAAACTATAACTTCGACACTGAATTTATTGAAGATTTGTTTGAACGGACATATGGTGGAGATGTATTTTTTGTACTATCATTATTCTATCCTGATTTAGATTACTTTAACCAAAATTTCCATGTTGATCATATTCATCCTCAAACACTATTCAAAAGAAAAAATAGCCCTTATAGTGCCATGATTAAAAGAGTTGGTAAAAATTGGAATAAATTGGGTAATTTGCAACTATTAAATAGTGAACTTAATACAGCAAAAAGTGATAACGATTTACCTATCTGGGTTAAAAATAATGGTATTTCTAAAAAACGATTATTTATTGATGAGTCAGTAAGCTTGGATTTTTCTGATTTTGAAGAGTTTTATACAAACAGAGTTCTTAATATGAAAGTACATTTGAGAACTATTTTAAATGATAAGTGGTAATATAAAAATAAGCTTGGAGAAATCACATGAGCATAGATAAAATATGTTTAAAAGAACAATTTAATTACGACGATATATCAGAATCTGAATTAAAAATTATTTTTGAAAAAAGACTAGAAGAAGCAATAGAAAAATCAGTCTTTGAACCTTTCTGTATACCATACAGTCATAGTAATTTTAAAGAGGATATTATTCTTAATGATGAGGTTGTTCATAACAAATATTTTACTTTTAAAATTCGTTCAGAAAGTGAACTAGTAGCAGATGCGTTAAAGCATCGAAATAACAGCCAATTACATATCAATTCTATGTCAGATTTGTGGCTGGATGAATATCCAGCACCAAATGAATCAGGTCGTATATTTATGGTATCCACTAATGGACGGCATCGTAGTTTAGTTTTTAAATGCTTAGGTTTGAAATTTATAGAGGCCAACATTCAATATCTAAATAAAAAGAGAGGTAGTTGGAGATATTACTTTTATAGACCAAATAGCTTTATGATAAAGTTATTAAATTGGATGATTTTTAACAAAAGGATTGAGGTTGAGTATTTAGATAGTCAAACTTATTTGATAACAGATTCTTCGAATCTAATTCCATGGATTTTACCAAATTCAGAAATTTTTAAACCATCAGATATTCGAAAAGATATCTTGAAACGATTAAACTTAGTAGAAAAATCATTCGGAAAACAAGATTTTGATGATGGTTCTATACGAAAATCATTCTTTTTGTGGTATGTAAATATTCTAATAATAAATTTTATTATGTATCTAAAAAAAGATAATTTGTATTAATTTTACTTTGGATCAGAATCTGTATGCTATGCTACTAGTATCAGATTAATACTTTTTACTGTCTATTCAAAAACTTAGACTTGTTAGTTTTCAGTTAAATGATTAACAGGTTTAAGAATAAGACCTTAGTGGTTTCTTATTCTCTTAAATTGATTTAATATATTTTCCACGATTTAAATATACTCTGTTTCATTACCAATTTTAGTGTATTACGCTTTAAAAACATTGACAGATTTAAATCTCTAAAGTATACTAAAGTAGTCCAGTGGAAACATTGGATAGGGCGACAATATACCCACCTATATATATTTTTGGCTTTAAAGCCTGAAAGGAGGTGTGTGTTATGAACTTAACTGTCTTAATTGACTGGAAGTTCGTTGTTGCCCTTGGCACAGCTGCGGTTGGAACCATTTTCGCTTTGAATATGGATTCTTCAGCAGCTGAGCGTGTTTCAATCCATGCGATTGAAGCTACTAAGGAGTTTGCAGTTGCTACTAAAAGCAACTGTTAACTCCTATATACTTGGAGAAGCACATAATCTTAGGATTTTATGCTTTTTTGTTTCATAAAATATTCAAGGATAGAAAAATAATGAAAAAAATTGACTGTTCATTTATCTATAAAGAAGAAATTAATAAAAATTTAAACATGCTAAAGCATTTCATAGAAGCGTGGGTGAAATCCCAGTCTATTCGGAATGAAGAACTTTTTCAATTAGCTGATGATGATTTCTATTTTTATCGTTTCGCAGTAGAAAGACAGGAAAAAGCTGCTAAAATATTACTAACTAACATCCTTTGGCGAGTACTGAAGGAGTATAATATACATGTAGAATATTCACATGATGCTCCATTTATTTTTATAATTAAAGAAAATCATGAACGAATAGGATATAGGTTAGCAGATTTCCTTGAAGATGAAGATATCAATAGTATTCTTAAATCTAATCATGTCGATAAAGCGATTATCCTTAGAACTTCAAAAGGTAAGCAAACAAATAAATTAATTGAGCTAGAGAATCAACAATATAAAGATGCAAATGTAAATATAAGAGCATTATCTATTCATGAATTTTATTTAAAACAATTTGGTGAAGAAGAATATAAAGCGTTTATTGATTCTATTGATAATTACCTAAAAGTTACAAAGGAAATCACAGGTTATAAATCTGTTAAATTTCTTTCTAAAATGAACCTGGCTTCAATAAAAATTTTTGAACAGAAAAAGCTTAGAGATTGGGATTATTTGAATTACAGGTATCAGATTATTAATGCAAGTGATAAGAAAGTCCAGAACTATTTATATCTCACTCAAAAAGATATTATTTTTGAAAATCTGGATGATATGCATAAATCATATATTTTCGATAAATTATATGAAACAATGGTAAGTTCGAACGAATATGCTACAAGTTTTATAACATCGGAATGGCTTTATGATTCGTTTAAGGGTAAAAAGAACTTCGATTACACCTCTGTCGTAAGTGGATACTTAAAGTCTATTGAACAGTTATTGTATAAGATTGTTATGCTCAATATTGATAACGATTGTAAAATAGCAATGAAACGAGATATGTTGAAAAAAGCTTTCAGACAGAATATCCCAGTTTTTAAGCTGATTGATAACAAATTTAATAAAGTTCCCGGAAACAATTATAGGTTCACAAACTATCCATATATCGAATTTACGGAACATCAAAAAGAATTCATGGATAGTTCTATTGGAACTTTTGAGTATTTTTTAAGATGTAATAAGCATATTTTTTCAAATCCGGATAATGCAAAAACAGTTACTGACATGATTAGTTGTTTTAGAATTGAATGTCGAAACGGTTTCTTTCATACTCATAATTTAAATGATTGGGATTTAGTTGAAAAAATACGTAGAAATGCAATCTACCTTTATTTCGTTTTATTGGGATCATGTATTATTCCAGAAGAGAGGAAACATGAGTTAAATCTTATTCACCATGATCAATTTGATGAACTTTGTAAAAAAATCCGAGAATTCAAGAAGTATAATATATATTTTGAATTTGAATATGACGATGGTATAAAACAAAATCTAGTATATGATATTCATAATAACACTATTGAATTTAATGATGATGGTGTAGAACATTATGATGGCCTTTTATTCTATAAAGTAGACGAATTTCAAGATTCTCTTAAAAAGATTGATAAAGGTGAATTAGAAGATAAAAAGTTTTATTTAACTAGAGATAATTTACCGAAAAAGATTTTTGGAATCCATAGAAAACATCGTAACTATGAATCCGAGGAGATTAGTTTTGATTGATAGTAATTTTTAATTGAATAGATTATTAGCCTTCGGAGTACTATGTGCCACATATTAATTTTATAGTTAAGGAAAGCACTATACAGCATTCTATCAAGATATTTTTACATAGATGATATTGCATTTTGAATTATAACAAAGGAGAACTAACATGCCGAAATATACCGACGAAGATATTAGAAAATTAAATAAAATCACATTAAAAATTGCTGGTGATTATTTAGGTATAAGTTCACAGGCAGTTGCTATAGGTCTTAGAAATAATCTTCTTCCAATTGGTTTTGCTATTCATAACGAAGAAAGAGACAGACGTTTCACTGAGAGTTGGTCATATCATATTATCGCTGAAAGAATGATTTCTTACAACCACGGAAAACTATCAGAGATCCGTGTTGAGAATATTGAAACTAGTTTAGATAAAATTATAGAGGAATTTAACGCTTTAAAACAAGATTTACTTTTATATTAAGCGAAAATGCAGAAGTGAAGAATTAGAAATTTTTGAATTTGCGTTTTCGCTTGGTAAATATAAAAACGGTGATGTAAAGTATAAGGGTAAAGGTGTTTCAAATGAAGATGATAAAGACCTTCTCTAGAGAAGAACTCTATGAAGAAATCTGGGAGATAAGTGCAAAACAAGTTTCATTGAAATATGATTTAAGCTATTCAGACTTACTTAGGAAATGCAAAGAATTTGAAATTCCAATTCCAAATGGTAGTTATTGGTATCGTAAGAATACTGGACAAGATTTAAGTGAGCTTATTGTTCCATTACCACAAAATGACGTAAATGAAGTACATATTGATAGAAAAAGTCTAAAGAACAATAGAATAAAACCTGCTAAACATAAAGAAGAGAGTTCGGAAGATAAAAATAAAGATATTTTTAAACTTGATACAACTAGTATAAGAAGTTCATTATCATTTATAGAGGACGATAAAATAGAGCGTATTATTGAAGCAGTTTTAAACCTAAACCAGGCTCCAAATAAGAGATTACATAAATCCGTAGCTAATCTAAGAGATAAAATTACAGAGTGGAATAAGAGAGAAAAAGCAGCTTCTTATTCTTACTTTGATTCTAGGCACAGATATAATGATTTGAAAGAACCTAAATTTGTAAAAAGTATTTCACTAAATTCTATTCCACGTTTATATCGCTTTTTAGATACCCTAGTTACTGTAATTGAAAGAATCGGTGATAATGTAACTTCAAATTGGGAAATTCAAATTAATAAAGATATTGTTCGTTTTGAAGTTATAGAATCAACAGACAAAGTAAGTCATGAATTAACAAAAGAAGAAGCTAAAGAACTAGCAGAGTACAATGATAGAGTTAAGTTTAATAGATATGCTTTTAAACCAAGAATAAAGAAGTATGACTATATTCCAAATGGAAAATTTCGATTTAAGATAATAGATGGTAAATACATTAAAGATACTAAAGAATTCACACTTGAACAATCAATCCCAGAAATAATCGTTTTAATTTACCAAGAGTATTATAAAGTTAAGAATTTACGACTTGAACGTGAAGAGAGAGAAAGACTATACGAAGAAGAACAAGAGCGAAAAAGAAAATTACAAAATAGAATCGAAGATGAGAAGAAGCGGACAATGTCTCTTCTTAATATGCTAGAAGATTTTCATACAGCAAATGATTTAAGATTGATGGCTGATAAACTGGAGATAGCAGGGAAACTTAGTAAGGACGAAATTGATTGGATTAGATCCAAAGCTGACTGGATAGACCCAATAGTTTCTTCAACAGATGAATTGTTAGGAATCAGAAAACATGAAAATTCTAGAGAACAAAAAGAACAATATCTAAGTGAGAAAAGATACTACTGGTAACTTGGTTAATAGAGTTTTTACAAAGCGTAGTGCTATTGGCTGTGTACTACTGCAAACGGAAGCTCCGATGTTTTGATATAATATGAGTATTAAAATGGTGTAGACAAATGCAAATTTTGGAGATGGAGTATGGCTTCAAGTAAAGAATATTTAGATTTCATTTTAGAACAATTGTCCGAGTTGGAAGAAATATCATATAGAGCAATGATGGGTGAATATATAATTTATTATCGAGGGAAAATCATGGGTGGAATTTATGATGATAGATTTTTAGTGAAGCCTGTCAAATCTGCAATAGCGTATATTCCGAATGTAGAATACGAATTGCCGTATGAAGGTGCAAAGGAAATGCTATTGGTAGATGATGTTGACAACAAAGAATATTTAACCGGCTTATTTAATTCAATGTATGATGAGTTACCTGCACCAAAACCAAAGAAAAAGAAATAATAAAGTCTCAGTTTGTCGAGGTAATCCCTTTTAACGATAACCTTATTTAATCATTAAAAGGTATGTGAAAATGTTTTCTTATACAAACAAGAATACCTGACATAATTAGTGTTCATTCGTTTCACATTTGGTGTGTAAGTTTATTAGAGTAACGTTGCTAAACCTCAAAAGGTTCCCTAAATCTTTTGAGTCCGCTCATGCGATAGGACTCGTAGAATGAGGAGAGACACCGACGAGATGATACGGTAAGTCCGAACCGCTGAGTGTGTGGCTCTACTCTTCCGAACTGAGACAGTCAAAAAGTAGAAGGGGATGGTATTGGTATCAATCAATGAGTAACAAAGTAACAGCATGATTCGAAACATTTGCTTGGAATTTGCGGAGGAACATCAATATGGATGGAATAACAAATGATTCTATAAAAACGGCTAAACTAATGAAACAATTATGGCCCCAATTGACCGATAAAGAAGCTATTGATGAATTAAAAAAATATACGAATGGCAAGAATACTGCAATCTTTACTGAAGTTGAAGGTGACACAATTGTAGGTCTAGCACTATGTTCACTCAGATTTGATTATGTTGAAGGTTGTAAATATAGTCCTGTTGGATTCTTAGAAGGGATTATTGTCGACGAGAAATATCGTTTAAAGGATATTGCTAAAAACCTCTGTACAAAATGTGAGGAATGGGCGAAAAATAAAGGATGTAAGGAATTTGCAAGTGACTGTACTTTAACGAATACGGATTCTATAAGATTTCATCTCAATATTGGATTTCAGGAGGCAAATAGAATTATTCATTTTAAGAAGAAATTATAATTTCAGAACGTGGTCAACATTTATGTATCTTTAGGAAGTGTGAAAGAATGGACGGACCACGAATTACTTTTCATTATTTAAGAATATAGTAATGTTGTAAAGTTAATCGAGGAGTTATTGATGGATTTTAGTAGTAAGATAGCCATAAATAAAGGCTGGTCAGATGATAAAAATATTGTGTGACAGATCAAAATCAGAAAAAATATTTCTTGCGTGTTTCTGATAAGGATAAGTTAGATTCTAAAAAATTTGAATTTGAGATGATGGAGAAAGTGGCTTCTCTTGGAGTTCCGATGTGTAAACCAATTAGCATAGAACTCTGCGATGACAAAGTATATTCTTTACACGAATGGATAGACGGGAAAGATGCAAGAGAAACCATTTTAACTACTTCGAGAGAACAACAATACACGTACGGTGTAGAAGCAGGAAGAATCCTTTATAAAATTCATTCACTCCCTGTAACAGAAGTCCGTGAAGATTGGGAGGTCTTTTTTAATCGAAAAATTGATGACAAAATCGCAAAATACAAAGAATGTACCGTCCAATATGAAAATGGTCAGATCTTTATTGATTTTTTAAATGCAAATCGAGAATGGTTAAAAGATAGACCTCAGGTTTTTCAACACGGAGATTATCATATCGGGAATTTCATGATTGGAAAAGATGGCAAAATTTATGTCATTGACTTTGATCGATTTGATCTTGGGGATCCTTGGGAGGAGTTCAATCGTATTGTGTGGTCCGCTCAAGTCTCTCCCTCTTTTGCATCTGGTATGATTAATGGATATTTTGATAGTAAGGTTCCAGATTTATTTTGGAAACTTCTTGCTATCTATATTATAAATAACATAGTTGGTGCTCTTCCATGGTCTGTTCCTTACGGAGTTGAAGAAATGGCAGTAATGCAAAATCAAGCTAAGGAAATTTTAGAATGGTATGATGATTTGAAGCAAATTATTCCTAGTTGGTATTTGATTGAGAAAAAGGCTGAATAATAAAAGAGATTAAATATCAATTTGAAAAATGTCAAGATTATTTGCTAAGATTATAACGAATTCAATTCTTTATTGATACCTGTCGAGAAATATCTTGAAAATTGGAATGTTGTTTCGGGGTCAAGTTACATGAAAGAATATATTTTAAATTTAGAAAAAGAATTTTCTTTGATAAAAAATGGATTCAAAGAGGAAGAGAATAGAGCTCTTGCTGACTATCTATCAAACGATAATGCGTATACTAAAGAATTAGCATTTTTAGCCTTCAAATCCAATGTATATCAAGTTAGAATGTATAGTGTATTTCTCTTCGGCCATTTGTCATCGTATGAAGAAATTTTGATATTCATGAGGGATGAGGTTTCAAAGGATGACAATTGGAGAGTTCAAGAAGTATTAGCAAAAGCATTTGATGAATTTTGTAAGCAAACAGGTTATGAAAAATCTCTTCCAGTTATTGACGAATGGTTACAAAATAGTAATCCAAATGTTAGAAGAGCTGTTACAGAAGGTTTGAGAATATGGACGAGTAGACCATATTTCAAGGATAATCCAGATGAAGCTATTAAACGAATCGCAACATTAAAAGAAGATTCTAGTGAATATGTTAGAAAATCAGTCGGCAATTCTTTGAGGGATATTAGCAAAAAATTTCCAGAGTTAATTAAAGAAGAACTTGATGGTTGGGATATTAATAGTAAAGAGATTCAACAAGTTTACAAGCTAGCAAGTAAATTTATTAAATGATAATTCTAAACTATAAAGTTAAAAATGGTAACTATAAAATATTTTCATTCTATAGTATAATTTTAAACAACAACTTTATCCCTTTCGTTCTATAATATAGGAGTATACTAGCACCACATGTTGAGGCAGTATCACTACTTGTACGAGCTGAGGCATCAGCGAAGTAGAAGGAGATGATCTGCGCATGCGATAGCTGTCGTAGAGTAAGGAGTTTACGACGAAACGATACGGTTACAGCGAACCGCCGAGTGTGTAGCTTTGCTGGTAAAAGCCTAGAAACCTTGTAACGAAAGGGATTATGAAAATCTTTGAAGTTAAGACTTTTTCTTGTGTGTCTGAAAAGTCTGTGACTTGTATTCCTTAGTCACCTTATTTACAATTACCTAAATTCTATAGTTAATAAAAATTGAGAGGTTTGTATGTGGACTGAACGCAAACAGTATTTAACCCAATTTATCGAAATTTCGGACTATTTGAAAAAGCACGGTTTCTTTCACGATTTTTTAATTGGGTCATTCTCTTATGATAGTCAGCAAAAATCCATTTTGTTAACCATTGAGGAAGATTTTACTTCAACTGATAATTCCAATTCGCCTTCCCTTATTTGGGATTTAAAGTGTAAGGGAGTGCATGATTTCTTAATGGAAGATATGGATGGCCTTTCCAAGTGGTGGATTTCTGAAATACTGATGGATGACGATGATATTCAGTTTCAACTCGTCAACGGATATTTTTCATTTAAAATGGAATCTGCATCTTTAGGTATTCCTCAGGAAATAAATCAAAATTCTGTCCCTAAAGTTTCTTCTTTACAAATTGACTACCTTATTCAAGAGTTTAAAGCGGGTATGAATGTTGATGAAACTTCATTTTCTTTTGAGAAGGATAATCAGGATTTTATACGCTATATTGGTTATTCAGAAAATGAGCCTTTGCCATATTGGGCGGGTCTATGTGACTTACCTGATGGTAGAAGATTTCGAACAGCTGATGAACTTTTTGAAGCAAGGATTTATGATGGTAAATCGCTAAAAGAGAGGTGGGATGAAGTTACTATTTATAGTATCAATTCTTTGCCACTTGATGATTGGTTGAGTTGTTTGCCACATTCCGTTGAGACAACTGTTTATGAACCAGAGGATGATTATGCTCTGTATGTTAATGGTGTTGAACTTGAGGGGTTTATTGATGAAGATTCTATATGTGAGACATGTGGTGCTAATCAATGCTATTTGGACGATTATGATGAGTATTTTTGCCCCTATTGTAATTTATGGATGTATAAAGATTTTTGGGATAGAGATGAAACACACTATTTTAAAAAAAGACCCCTAGAACCAGAGTTGTTATGGAAACCAAGTAAAGAATTGAATTTTTGTAATGTTCGATTCTTTCCAAATGACAAAGAATATGTGTATTATTGTCCTGATGAGTCAATAGAGAAATTTGATTGGATAGAAGTTCCTGTTGGGAACAAATCTCATTTAAAAGAAGCACAAGTTACTGAAGTTTTCAAGAGACAAGCCAATAAACCGCCATTTCCTCTTGAAAAAATAAAAAAGTAGAACGAAAACTATCTACTATAAACGAAAAATTTTAGAAACTCAAAATAGTCTATTAAGTGAAGGAATTATCTGCGATTTATCAGAAGCTAAAAATATAGTAAACTCTAAGCAAGCTTATGATATCCTAAAAACGCCAATCGGAAACTTTTGGTTAGAGCTTAATGGTTCCCCCATAAAAATTTCCATTGGTGCATATTATCCAAATTATGATGATGAATACTATGTGGAGGCTTCTTATTACATAAAACCTCTCAATCCAGATTTTGAAAAGTTTAGATCATTGACAATCTGTTCAGATATTGATTTAAGAAGTTCTAGATTAATAGATAATTTAGGAGGTGAGCATAAAGAGGGTTATAATTGGCAAGTCGATAATATTGATTTAGGTATTGTGGCTCATCCATATTCTTATCTAGAAGAGGAAGTCTCTGAAACACCCGTTGGAGTTCCATATTATGCGGAATGGATTGAAAAATATAAGGAACTCTATGGATTTACAGTTGCTTGGAAATATTTTGTATCTGATGAGGATTTGTCAGTTTGGTTTAATACATAACATTTTTATGTGTGTAAGTATCTAATAAATCAAAATATCGAACTTTTTCTTATTTCTAATTTTATTAAGTTACGTCAAGTGTTTAGAATTACTGCTAAAAGCGTTAAAAACTTGTATAGAATAATACTTAAAATTCTAAGAGGAACCGAAGTTACATGAAAGAATATATTTTAAGTTTAGAAAAAGAATTTTCTTTAATAGAAAATGGATTTAAAGAGGAAGAGAAAAGAGCTCTTGCTGACTATCAATCAAACGACAATACGTATACCAAAGAATTAGCATTTCGAGCCTTTAAATCCAATGTATATCAAGTTAGAATGTACAGTGTATTTCTTTTTGGATACTTATCAGAACAAGATGATATTTTAGCTTTTATGCGAGATGAAGTCTCAAAAGATGATAATTGGAGAGTTCAGGAAGTATTGGCGAAGGCTTTTGATGAATTTTGTAAGCAAACAGGTTATGAAAAATCACTTCCGGTTATTGACGAATGGTTACAAAACACTAATCCAAACGTTAGAAGAGCTGTTACAGAAGGTTTGAGAATATGGACGAGTAGACCATATTTCAAGGATAATCCAGATGAAGCTATTAAACGAATCGCAACATTAAAAGAAGATTCTAGTGAATATGTTAGAAAATCAGTTGGCAATTCTTTGAGGGATATTAGCAAAAAATTTCCAGAGTTGATTAAAATTGAGCTTGATAGCTGGAAATTAGAAAGTAAAGAGATAAAACAAGTTTACAAGTTGGCAAGTAAATTGATTGTATGACAAATAAGAATTCATAGGAGGTAACGATGAACAAGATTACTTGTATTTGTTTAGGTGTGAAAGATATGGAAAGGTCAATAAAGTTTTATAGAGATGGTTTAGGATATAAGACTGATTGCAGAGAAAATAATCCGTCAGTATGCTTTTTTGATACTCCGGGAACAAAGTTTGAACTATTTCCTTTGGAACAATTAGCAAAAGATATTGATGAAAATAATCCACCAAAAGGGAATGGATTTTCAGGAATTACATTAGCCTACAATGTTGAACATAAAGAAGATGTAGAGACTGTAATTGCATTAGTAAGAAAAGCAGGTGGAAAAATTGTAAAAGAGCCACAGGAAGTTTTTTGGGGTGGATATCACGCATATTTTTCGGATTTAGATGGATACTATTGGGAAGTTTCATGGGGACCGAATTTTCAATTTGATGAAAATGGATTGCTGAAATTTTGAGGATAAATAGGGAAAGAGTTTGCCATAAAGTAAGGAATATTTGATTTTGAAGGAGGTAATTATAGTGAATGAATTTAATGAATTTGTTCGTGAGATTTTTTCTGCAGCAGGTGATATTGTCATAAGATCGATGATGGGCGGCTACCTTATATATTTTAACGGTAAGCTGATAGGTGACATTTGCGATAATGAACTATTTTTAAAGAGAACGCCGACATCGGACAAACTTCTTGCAGACTCAGAATTGCGTTATCCGTATGAGGGTTCAAAGACATTGATGTATGCATTCGACAGATTTGAGGATATGGATTTGATTACTGAGCTACTGAAAGGTATGTATGCGGAACTGCCAGAAAAGAAACCCAAGAAAGCTAAATGAGACAAACAAGCTTCAGTTTGGTGAATTTAGCAAGGTACAAGTTTTTATGAGATGAAGCCTATAAAATTTGTACGGATACTGTAGGGTAAGAAAGAAAAAATATTTTCATTCTAAAGTTTAAGTTTAAACATTAACTCTATCCCTTTCGTTCTATAATATAGAAGTTTACTAGCACCACATGTTGAGGCGGTATCACTGCTTGTACGAGCTGAGGCATCAGCGAAGTAGAAGCAGATGTTCTGCCCATGGGATAGCTGTCGTAGAGTAAGGAGTTTACGACGAAACGATACGGCAACAGCGAACCGCTGAGTGTGTAGCTTTGCTGGTAAAAGCCTAGAAAGCTTGGTATGAATCAATAATGAAAAGCCTTGATTGTAAGGCTTTTTTTGTGTTTTTGTGATAGAATATAAGTAGTTATAATCGAGAGCAACTAAGAAGCAGTAACAAATATTACATATAAAATAATCAAAATAAGGAAGATAAAATGACAGAAATTGACAAAAAGAATTTAAAAAATTATCTTTATTGTACATTTGGAATTACTTATATAGCTTGGGGGATTCTTGCCATCTTTACGCAATCTCATATTTTTGGATTAGAAACAATTATAGGAAGAACATTACATATAGTAGGTGCACTTGGTCCAGCTATTGCAAGTAGCTTTTATTTGAAAAGGAATAATATAAAATTTAAACATTTTCTATTTAGTAAGAAAGAAAATAGTAGTATTTATTTCATTATTCATTTGTTAGCAATTTTGATACTATTTTCTGTATCTTCCTTAGAATTAAATGGAGTATCAATTTATCTGATGCCATTATTCTTTATACAACTAATTTTTTTGGTGGTGGACATGAAGAATTAGGATGGAGAGGAATATTACAACCATTACTTGATAAAAAATATACATATTGGCAATCTAATTTGATTGTAGGATCAATTTGGGGAATATGGCATCTACCTTTATGGTTTATAGTTGGAGAAAGTCATCAAGGATTTCCTTTTATTTTATTTTTATATATACATTATTTTTAAGTTTTGTTTTAGGACTTCTTTACCGTCAAACCCAATCTGTCGGTTACTGCATATTATTTCACGCGTTCGCAAATTTGTTAAATTTCTATTTTGTGTTGAAGATTAATCTTACTTTTATTATCATTTTTATAGCTTACTTAATTTATACAATATTGGCGAGTAATAGAATTAGTAAGGAAAAGAGTTTGTATCCAAAATAACTGGATATACTCTAGAAAATGAAGATGATTTTGTTCAAGGGAATAAAGTAGAAATAACGAACATTTAGATGAAAGGTTTAGAGTAAACATGAGTCTCTTATTTGAAGAATTTAAAACCATTTGTTTCCGTTTAAATCGAGTCGGAATTACACCGACACTGATGGGGTCTTTGGGATTGGAGTTTAGAACGAAAGAAAATTGGGGGCCGTCTGACATTGACATTCATGTACCTGGTGACCCTAGAGGTTGGGAAGCACCTGACCATCTCAGAATTTATGACTGGGACAAGATAATGAAAGTGATGAAAGACTTAGGCTACGTCTTAATAGATATTCATGAGCATGAATTCCAAAAGGATAGAGAGAATGTTGAATTTGGAAGTATCGATTCCTTACTTGATTTTGCAGGAGTTTCGGAATCGGATATAGAGCTTATTCACATTGAAGGCATCACTTTTCGTCTTCCAAGTCTGGAGCAGTATCTAAGTATTTACAAAGCTTCTTCTCAAGACTCCTATCGAAATGAACAAAATAACAATAAGGATTTTAAAAAGATCGAGTGGCTGGAAAGACATTTGTAAATTATCATATGAAAAGTAGTAAGTTGTAAGACTAGCCACTATGTTATTTTTATTGCTTATTTAATTTATTCAATATTGGCGAGTAATAGAATTAGTAAGGAAACAACATTTTAAAATTTAGATTAGGTATCCATTATTGAAAGTAACGTGTGGTCATTCTAGATAATCAATGTTAGAGACTTTTTATTTGATTAGTCATCACTACTTGTTCAAACTGATTGAACAAGTATATATCTAGTGAAAGTCCTTTAGTAAGGAGTTTAAATATGAAATTCCATGAATTTGGTGATAAGAATTTGCCTTCTATCTTGCTGATACATGGCGGTGGCAGTTCTTGGTGGAATTATCTTTGTCAAGCACGGATCTTGTCAGAAGAATACCGTGTCATTCTACCCACCTTGAATGGCCACGGCGAAGAATATCAACTTGATTATATTTCTACTGAAGATTCTGCTTTGGAGATTCTAGACTATATCAAAGCAAACTGTGGTGGGAAATTGTTTGCGATTGGTGGCGTTTCACTTGGTGGTCAAATTGCTATGGAGCTTTTGTCCTTAGATAGCAATATAGCTGAGAAGGCCATCATAGACGGAAGCCTCTGTATTCCTCAACCAAGATTAGCTAATATCAGCATTTTTCTTGTACGTCTATTTGGCAAACTGATGTTTAGTAAATTCTCTTGTAAACTTCAGTTAAGCATGATGAACAAACTCTATCCTAAACTGGCTTATCCAGAGGAAATAAAAGCTTATTTTTTGGAGGATTTGCCAAGAACGCCTATAAAAACATTAGTGACTATTTACAAAACCTATATGGGGCATTACAAGCTAAAGGATACGATTTCTGCAAGCAGGGCGCAGGTTCTGTATATTTATGGTGAAAAAGAATTGAACTGTGTGAAAGCATCAGCGAAATTATTTCAACAACTGCATCCAAATACGATTTTGTATGAAGCTAAGGGCTATAACCACGGCTATTTATCAGCTTACCTGCCTCAAGAGTGGATTAATTTGGTAGTGCCATTTTTAAAGAGCGATTCATTGGAAATGTGTAATGAATCTGATATATCATAAGGAGGAATCTGATGCTAGGAGCAATAGTTGGAGACGTTGTTGGTTCTGTTTATGAATGGGACAACATTAAAACGAAAGACTTTCCATTATTTCGTGATGACTGCTTTTTCACAGATGACACGGTGATGACCTGTGCTGTGGCGGAAGCAATCATGAATGGGGGACGCAAGGATGACTTTATCGATGCCATGAAGAAGTACGGCAGAATGTATCCAAACGCGGATTACGGTGCCAGGTTTAACCGCTGGCTTATGACCGATAACCGTGAGCCTTACAATAGTTTTGGGAATGGTTCTGCGATGCGTGTTTCTCCGTGCGCTTGGGTGATGGATGCTACAACAGGTGAGTTGCCGTCCGAAGGAAAACGTCTGGCGCAACTTTCTGCAGAGGTAACGCATAACCATCCAGAAGGAATCAAAGGCGCAATGGCCACAGCAGATGCAATTTATATGTGCCGTTATTTCTTTGATGGTGATGGCGTCGGTAATCCTGAAGAGATTAAAAGACGTGTTAAGGAACATATCGAGAAAGAGTATGGATATGATCTTTCTAAAACGCTGGATGAAATTCGTCCTACGTACCATTTTAATGAAACGTGTCAGGATACGGTTCCTCAGGCCATCGTTGCCTTTCTAGAAAGTACAGATTTTGAAGATGCGATTCGAAATGCGATTTCTCTTGGTGGAGACAGCGACACTCTTGCTGCAATCACAGGAAGTATCGCTGAGGCAGCTTATGGAATTCCTGAGTGGATTCAGGATAAGGCCTATAGCTATCTCGATGAGCCTTTGAAAGAGGTGCTCAGACGATGGGAGAAAGAAGTTTCAATATCATAACAGATACTAACTAGTCAATATCAAACTCTGAAAAATAAGATTAAGGAAGTTGAGCAAATACTAGGATAAAGAATTATAACCTTTTGAAAAGAAAAGGCAGAAACAAACTTAACCAAGTCATGAGTTGACTCCTGAAAAATAGTAAAGCGACGAGATAACAAATAATTTCGTCGCTTTTTGCTTTTAAATTAATGCGGAAATTGATCCATTTTGCTTTATTAAGCTATTTACTCAGATTTTTGCTTATTCAGTAGTAAGATACCTATCATTACTGCTATACAAAATATAAAAATCATATACCACAGGTTTTCAATACTAAAACCATTCTCTAGCATCAATCTGTATCCCCAACAAGCCGGAAAAACATGGCCTATTACTTGAAGAAAATCAGGTAGCAAACTAATTGGAAACATAATCCCCGAAAGCATAATTGAAGGCAAAAATACAAGTTGAGCTAGCATGGTCAGCTTTGCCTGGTTTTTTAAAGTAAGTCCCAGTATACATCCAATACTCAATGATACAATAATATAGATGGTAAGTGAAAGTAAGAAAATCGGAAGTTGAGTCGGTAGACTTGCTTTAAATAAAATAGGGGCAAGTAGAAGGATCACAATACAGGTCATCATCAAATGGACAAAGGCTGAGAGAAGTATGGTCACCAATCCTAAATAAATAGGGACACCATTAGCATTATAAATCTTTTTAATGTCGCTTCCATAAATTTCAACCAATGAAGGTGGCAAGCCAAGAAAGGCCCCCATTGAGACACTCATGACTATCATAGATTGTATGAGCGTGCTTCCCATTTCAGGAATAACAGAAGTAAAAATACCACCCATGATTAGAAAGAAAATAAGCGGTACAATATAGAAAGTAACCAAGAGAGATTTGCTTCGTATATCTAATTTCCACTGTAATACTAAACTATATAGAAAACAGTTCATTCTGATTCCCTCCTTGCAATTTTGATGAAATGCTGTTCCAATGTGCCACGATCAACCTTAATATCCAATATTTGGATTTTTTCTGTTTGCATTCATTCAATAATGAAATTAAGGTATCCTCAATATTAGTCGTTTCAAAAGACTTCACTCCCTCTTGAGTCTTTAAATAGATATAGTATCTTCTTCCAACCTTGTCTGTCAGTTCTGAAGGAGTGCCACAAAAGACAATCTTTCCACTGTTCAAAATAGCAATGCGGTCACATAAGGTCTCAACTTCAGCCATATCATGACTTGCCAAAATGATTGTTTTCCCTTGTGATTTGAGATTCCGTATGTGTTCGTGGAGAGATAGTCTTGCTTCAACATCAAGTCCCGCTGTCGGTTCATCGAGGAAAATAATATCGGGATTGCCGATAAGTGCAAGAGCGAGATGTAGTCTTCTTTTTTGTCCCGTGGATAATTGCAGGTATTGTAACTTCTCAAATTCTTTTATTTCCAGAGCTTTAAGCATATCATCATCAATTTTTGTATGATTCCATTTTGCAAAGAGCTTTATCGCTTCCATGGGTTTGATATGGGCAGGCAAAGAAGATGACTGCAGTTGAATTCCCATTTTGCCGTTTACAACAATAGTGCCTCCATCATATTTTCTCAGTCCTTCGATACATTCAAGTGTTGTTGTTTTCCCAGCTCCATTCACACCAAGTAAAGCGAAAATTTCTCCCTTTACGATTCGAAAATTAAGACCTTTTAGGACCATCTTACTTCCGTATTTTTTCTCTAATCTACGAACCTCTATTGCGTATTTCATGGCTACACCTCCTCAAAGGGATTAGTTCCAAGTCTTGAAAAATAAACTTGCAAAGCGGGCTCTAAATATGAGTTAACGATTTTTTGCTTTTCCTCCCAAGCGTTAGTAGCGGTGTCAATATTACCGACTTCCATCAACTTCGGAAGCATAGTCATATCTCCATTTGTAAACTCCATGATCAAGCTCCAGTATTCTTGTACAACATGTTGGCATTTTTCGCTTCCAGCTGGCACCTTTTCTTTTTGGAGCTTCACAATCTCATCACTCAGGCGATTAAATCTGTCCAGAAAGTCTGATCCGCTTTTCTTGTCAAATCGACTGCGTATACGGTCCAGCGTATCATCATCAAAGCGCTTAATTAAAGAGTATGACTCATTCTTCATCTGTAGATTAACAATAATATCAGCATACTTCTTAAAATTAACCGTTTGCATCTGTAAAACTTCTGCCTTTAACTGCTCTATTGCGACCAAAGAATCCTTAAGTTGTTCAATATTTTTACGAATAGTATCTGCTTGCTCTGTAAGAGCATTGGCAACATCATCAGGTGTTTTCAAAGAGATCAAACGCCCCTTTATATCCTTGAGAGAAAAACCTAATGATTTTAAAGACAATATCTGATGGAGTAGCACTAAGTCTTTATCGGTATAAAGCCTGCGACCTCCCTCACTTTCTGCCGATGGGGAAAGCACCCCTTCTTTATCATAGTATTGTAAAGTACGGACGGTAACCCCCATTTTCTTAGCAAGTTCCCCAATTGTCATAAATCCTTCCGGTATTGCTCTGTATTTAGCCATCATTACCCACCTCCTCATACTAATTATACATCGTTACGTAAGGTCATGAACAAGCGCTTTATAAAAATTATTGATTAAAGATTTTTCTATTGACCTCATACAGTTAATATAATTAAAAATGCTTGTAGAAACACCTATTTTAAGGTGACAAAAAGGATTTGAAAGAGAAGTCCCAAAACAATTACTTGCATTTAGTATATCTTTTTGCTTTGTTCAATGATTGGTGCTATAATGTAGTTAAAAAGTAAAGAAAACATAGGAGATAGATGATGAATACAATGTATATTATCGTAGGATTTGTTGTTTTTTGGTTCTTGCTATTTGTTGTTTTTATGATTGCAAATGGTAATAGAAAGAAAAAAGCTGTTAGCTTTGTTAGTGATAATAGTGATAAAGCTATTGTTCATTTATACTGTTCAAAAACTAAAATTAATGGACAGAATCTTGCTGACTTTAATCCAATAACTGGAGAAAACCTAGAAAAGGTAGTTGCTTTAGTTCCAGGGAGATATACAATTGAGGGCGTTTATAAAACGACTGAGACTCGACTGAATCAAACAATCAATATCAAATCAGAAAATATCAGTATGGATCTTGACTTGGAGGCTGGGAACACCTATTCAATAGCTATGTACCTATACTCTCCTGAAGAAAGACAAGAGTATGAGAATGGCAAAACTGATGAAGTTGTTTTGAGTGTTCCGTTAACCATTGTCGTGGGTAGTGATTTCATCAAAGCATACATTATTTGCTACAAAGAAAAATGATTATCTAAGAGGCTGGGCTTAAGTTTGTTACTGGCCTCTTTTCTAATATTAAGTCAAGCTATGAGCAGGATCATTTTGTCAAGTAGGCTTGCTAATTAATCCAAATTTATGTGGGAGATAAATATTATGAAAAAGAGTACCTATAATCTATTAACTAAGATTCCTATATACGGAGTTTTATTAAAACAATCGAGTAAAGGTGAGATGAGGCTATGCAGTCCATTCCTTCAAGATTTGGCGGAAGAAGGGATTAGACCAATTGAAATTTATGAACTTCTAGAAGAGAAATATCCAGGTGAAGTGGTAACAAGAGATCGTTTTTATGAAGGTTATAATAAAATACTTGAATTAAAGTTTAAGCAGGAGATTAACAAAATTTAATATCTTACTTTTAATTTTCAACAGAAGTAGCACAGGCTGAGATAGTAATAACGTAAAAATGATGAGAATTAATAGAAACAGTTAAGATTAGAGGATGATAGATGATTATATTGGAATTGTCTCAAGGTGATTATCAAAAGGATTTAGTCGCGTTTGATTCTTTAGAAGAAGGGAGAGCCTTTGTTGCTCAAATCCCGGGATATACTCTAGAAAACGAAGATGGGTTTGAAGTGGAGTATGTGAAACCCAAACAATTGCCGGATTATATGGAAATTGTCTTCAACGGCAACATTGTCCCTTTATCTAGATTTTCGTTTGATCCTGAAGAAAATGTGGACATTATTTGGAAAGAAATTTCGAATCTATCGGTTAAAAACGATAAAGTGATTGAAGGCGCTACAAAAATCGATGCTTATGTCGTTAACAACGATGAAGTGAAAGCTTATGTCGAAGCCAGAGAATCAAATTTCCGCAAGGCAAAAGCTTTCTTAGAAAACAAAGGATATGAAGTCGATAGAAGCTTTTTCGGAAGTGAAGACGGCGAAGCGAATCTATACAGAAAACGAGGCACCGAAGATTGGCACTTCTTATGCCACTTAGACCCGCTGTTTGTAGAGATTGAAGATGTCGAAGGGTATGTGAAAGAAGCGATGGAAGATGTGCAATAGTTAAAAAAAGTTCTTTGCGTGTATGTAACTTTGCTGGTAAAAACGTAAAAACCTGTAACAAAAGTGGAAATGAAAAGCCTTGATTGTAAGGCTTTTACTTAGGTTTGTAGATAGACTTCAAGTTATAAAAATAAACTAGGCAACTTTAAAAAAATGTAATCGTTAAAAGGGTATTAAATAGTCAGAGAGTTCAGATATATTTAGTGTATAATTAGCAGTGTTTTCGTGATAGTGAGATTACTACTATCTTGCTAGGTAAAGATTTTATATCTATATAAAGAGAGTTCATCAAACCTATCGTCGCCAGAAAGACAACCGCTATACGAATTTTAGATATTTTTACTATATATGTAACGAATTGAATGTTTTTCTCTTATCATTTTATTAACCACTTTACTTAAAATCAAGATTTTTCCCGTCCAGAAATTCAAATTATGGTGAAGGTATTTATATTAAAAGTAATGGTGAATGTCGATGTATTAGATTCAAAAATTAATTATTAAAATCTTAAATACAAATATTTTAAAACAAGACAAATATAGGACAGTGGGGGAAATATATCTATTAAGCTTATAAATTAACTGAAATAGTAAATTAAATTCATATAAGTAGTATTATTGAATTCATATAAGTCATATTTAGGAATATTTTAAGGAACTTCTCAGTGTTGAAAATGATTTAAGAAAGCATTAGACGCTTGTTGTTGAAAGAGAAATATGATATAATGTCATTACTATAATGCAACTAACCAGGGGGAAAAAGCATGAAAAATATATTCTCTGATTCTAAAGAACGTTTTTCTATTAGAAAGTACACTATCGGGGTTGCTTCTGTGTTATTATCAACACTGGTATTTGTGGAAGGAAACGTTTATGCTGACGAAGTGAATAATAATACAAGTTCACAAACTTTAGTTGTCGCAAAAGAGAATCAAGGCGAGAGATACAAGGAATCTGGTCTTGAATCAAATGAAATCGTAGCACCAACTAGCAGTGGTGCTACACCAGCTGAATCAGTTTCACAAACTTCGCAAGCTAGTAGCGAAGGCCCTGTACATGTGACTAAAAAGGAAAAACTGAAAAACAATCAAATGAAATCATAGAACCTACTAGCAGTAGTGCTACACCAGCTGAATCAGTTTCACAAACTTCACAAGCTAGTACTGAAGCTTCTTCATCTACGGCTAGTGATAAAAAAACTGGGGTACAACCTACAGCTAGGTCAAGACGATCTAAAAGAGAACTACCTTCATCAGGTGATACAACAACTTTTGTAAAAACAGGTGATACGATTACCGTACAAAAACCAGACGTTGAAGTAAATTTCCCAAATGGTAATGGATTGTATGCCCCAGTAGAAACAATCATTCGCATGAATATGCCTGATAGTTTAATCATTAATCGAAATGATAAACTGGTAGTTGATATCCCGGATGCTGTGAGAATCCCTACAAGTTTACACTATGATGTGTCTGGGCCAGATGGTCAAGTGATCGGCAATGCGTTTTTGGATTCAATCAATAACAAAGTGATCACAACTTTTACAGATTACTTTGAGAAAAATAATCTCGGAAAAAATTATACATTAAACCTTAGTACAGGTTGGAAAGCGTCTGTCAAGCCAAATGTTCCAATGGAATTAAATTATAGTGGAAGTAAGATTACAGTAACAGTAGGTCCCGAAAATGCTCCAACACCAAAAGCAAAATCAAAGGTTGAGAAATACGGAGAAGCAGTAACAGGACATCCCGAATTAATCAAATGGACCATCCGTGTAAATGCAGGAAGCCTAGTAGCTCCACAGGTTTTAAATAACTACCAATTGATTGATAGTCTTCCGGATGATCAAGAATTGGTTCAAGATGGTGATGCAGTTTTAACAGAGTTTGATAATAATACAAAAGCAGCATGGCGAGCAGGGAATGCAACACCAATTCCTGATGACCATGTGGATTTGTGGAATGGAAAAGCTCTTAGAGCCGAAAAGGTGCAATCGATTTCACCGTGGGTATCTAAAGGAAATGCAATTCAATTATTAGAGAATATCAAGACAAGTTCGTCTGGTTTTTCATTCAAGATAGCACAACTGAACGAAATGATATACGTCCGTTATATGACTAGATTAAAGAATGTTTCAGATAACCCTACACTTGAAGAATTGCAACAAAAACACGGGAATGATATTAAAATAACTTATAACAATGGAGAAGAGTATAGTTACCAAGCAACTTTTGCCTTCAAGGCAGGAGGATCTGGCTCAGCGACAAAAGCAAAAAAACCAGCGAGGGTCGATTTATCATTCACAAAACAATTGGAAGGAAGAAATTTAAAACGTGGCGAGTTCACTTTTAATTTGATTGACGATAGTACGGGTCAAGTTGTTGACACTCAAAAAAATGATAGTTTGGGAAATATTACTTTTGATCCACTCTTGTTTAATTCTGTAGGGACCTATCATTATACAGTTGAGGAAGTCACTGGTTCAGAAACTGGTATGACTTATGATCCAATGAAAGCTAATGTAACAATCACGGTAAATGCAAACGGAGATTCATACATAGCTCAAACAACGATGCCAGGAGATACAGAGTTCAACAATACCTTCAAATCATCTCCTGTTAAGGTAAATCTGGAATTTAATAAAGAACTTTCAAATGGTACATTGAATGCTGATGACTTTAGCTTCACATTGACTGGTGATAATAATGTAAATGAAACTGTAAGCAACAAAGCTAACGGTAAGATTAACTTCAGTGAATTGTCATTCGATCAAGTAGGTGTCTACAACTACACTGTTAAAGAAGTGAAGGGTAACAAACCTGATGTAGACTACGATGAAATGACTGTCGCAGTTAAGGTGACTGTAACAAAAGATGAGGATTCAGGTCTGTTAACTGCCAAAACAGAGATGACTGCAACAGGTGGTGAAGCAACAGATGCAAATGACAGAATCTTCAACAACCACGTTGTTGCTCCTGTCACTGCACAATTTGACTTCAGTAAGGCACTTGCAGGACGTACCCTTAAAGCTGGTGAGTTCAGATTCGTCTTGAAAGATAAGAATGGTGCGGTTCTACAAACGAAGACCAATGATTCCGATGGTAAAGTTTCCTTCGATGCGCTCACATACAAGAACAATGAAGTTGGCGTGCATAAGTACACTGTAGAAGAAGTAGCTGGTTTAGAAGCAGGAATGACTTATGACCCAATGAAGGCAGAGGTTACAGTGACTGTAACGAAAGATGGTCATACCCTTACAGCAACCAAAGCACTTCCAACAGATACTGAGTTCAATAATACCTTCACACCAGGTGCGACAAGTGCACAATTCAATTTCACTAAGAAATTGGAAGGAAAAACGCTTGAAGCCGATGCCTTCACCTTTGAATTGCTTGAAAATGGCACCGTCATTCAAACGAAGAAGAATGGGGCAGACGGCACGATTCAATTTGACGCCATTTCATATGATAAAGAAGGAACTCATACTTACACTGTTCGTGAAGTAGCAGGAACAGATACAGACATTGACTATGATAGTATGAACGCAGAAGTGACTGTTAATGTCACTAAGAATGCGACAACTGGTGTCTTGACAGCCAATGTCACAATGCCAGCTGATAGCGAATTTAACAACTATGCGGTAGCTCCTGTCACTGCACAATTTGACTTCAGTAAGGCTCTTGCAGGACGTACCCTTAAAGCTGGTGAGTTCAGCTTCGTCTTGAAAGATGAGAATGGTACGGTTCTACAAACGAAGACCAATGATTCCGATGGTAAAGTTTCCTTCGATGCGCTCACATACAAGAACAATGAAGTTGGCGAGCATAAGTACACTGTAGAAGAAGTAGCTGGTTCAGAAGCAGGAATGACTTATGACCCAATGAAGGCAGAGGTTACAGTGACTGTAACGAAAGATGGTCATACCCTTACAGCAACCAAAGCACTTCCAACAGATACTGAGTTCAATAATACCTTCACACCAGGTGCGACAAGTGCACAATTCAATTTCACTAAGAAATTGGAAGGAAAAACGCTTGAAGCCGATGCCTTCACCTTTGAATTGCTTGAAAATGGCACCGTCATTCAAACGAAGAAGAATGGGGCAGACGGCACGATTCAATTTGACGCCATTTCATATGATAAAGAAGGAACTCATACTTACACTGTTCGTGAAGTAGCAGGAACAGATACAGACATTGACTATGATAGTATGAACGCAGAAGTGACTGTTAATGTCACTAAGAATGCGACAACTGGTGTCTTGACAGCCAATGTCACAATGCCAGCTGATAGCGAATTTAACAACTATGCGGTAGCTCCTGTCACTGCACAATTTGACTTCAGTAAGGCTCTTGCAGGACGTACCCTTAAAGCTGGTGAGTTCAGCTTCGTCTTGAAAGATGAGAATGG